>DASPLL010000088.1:0-24969 GCA_035627615.1 Clostridia bacterium | reverse complement strand
GTAGAAGATTGCGAAGCAATCTTCTACAGATACGAGATTCGAGATGCGGGATACGAGGAGGTCTTGGTATTCCTTAAGGGTATCGGAAAAAAGGGAACCTGGACCCGTAAGAAATACCAAAGCTTTTCTCGCATCTCGTATCTCGCATCCTTAGTTTTTTACGACGGATTAATATAATAAAAAAACACAATTCAAAGGGAGTAATCTATGGAATTTTTGATGGTGTTATTTGTTTTTCCCTTATTATCATTCTTGTTTGGGATAATTGGTCAGATATTGATAAAGAAAATTTATATAGTCGTCGGTGTAACTTTTATTGCATGGTTTATTGCCACTTTTACTGTGTTTAATGATAGTTTTCTTATATGGGTATTTGTTTATACAGCACTTTCCGCCACAGGAGCGGGTGTGGTCCTTTTAAGGAAGAAATTTGCCATGAAGTAAACTGCGTTTCTTTGTTTTTATGTATCATCAGAATATTGAACAGCAAAGATTATTCTGTTTTGTGTTGTGAGAAAGAGATATTAATGCCTGTTGAAAGAATTAAGGAAATTATTTTAAAAAGTTAATTAGCAAAAGCCTTATTATCGATTGGGATTTGTGGTAATATACAATGATATTTAGCTTTTATCGGCAGAAAATTAGGGGGAGGGGTTTTGATGGAACTGGATAAGTATATGGAGCTGGCCATACAAGAGGCAAGAATCAGCTTGCGTGAAGGAAACGACGGCTTTGGTGCGGTTATCGTCAAAGCCGGTCATATAATCTCTTCTACCCATGACATGGAAGATACAGAGAATGATCCGACCTCACATGCAGAAATCAACGCTATAAAGGAAGCGTCAGGTCAATTAGGCAAAAACCTTTCAGGCTGTATTTTAGTATCGACTCATGAGCCATGTCCCATATGCGCCGCAGCGATAGTCTGGTCCGGTATATCTGAAGTTGCTTACGGATATTCCATCAAGGAAGCAATAAGGCAGGAAAGAAAGCGGATAGAAATAAGCTGTGATGAATTGTTTGAAAGGGCAGGAGCTGATATAAAAATACATGAGAACATATTGAATCAGGAATGCTCAATTCTGTACCGGAAGGATGTGAGGGCAGAAATTGAAAAACTGAGGAATGCGGATGATAAAGCCTTTGATGAATTAAATACTGACTCAATAAACAGGAGAGTCGGATGGTTTAAGGAAAACCGTGAAAGGTTTAGGTTTATAAGTGATGATATATTGAATTCGGGCTATGAGCTTTTGTTGAACAGGTTCAACATTACAGAAGCTGAAGCACCTGTTGTGGAAAGGTCTGATAGGGAGATAATCTTTCATTCCCAAAATTTCTGTCCAACCCTGGAGGCATGTAAGATATTAGGGCTGGATACAAGGACCATATGTAAAAGAATGAATGAAAATTCAACAGATATTTTAATAAAGCAAATCGAACCACGTTTGAAATTTTCCAGAAACTATGAAAAGCTCAGGCCTTATGCAGATTACTGCGAAGAAATGATCAGCATAGAAGAAAAGTAAAACACAATATAATTGATGCAGTTGTATAGGGGGTATCGCTTTGTGTGAAGAAAAAAAGCACTGGAGTATGATATTGTTGAGCATGGTTTTGTTAATGATGTTAACTGCCGGCTTGTGTATAGCCTGTACGCAGACTGAAATTATGAAAAACGCTGCTGATGATGGGAAAGACCAGATCACAGGCTTTGCACGGGAAATAATCGACAGGGATATCGCCACCTATGAATCAAACCCGGCAGTAAAAATCATTGACAGCAAGATAACCCGCCTGGAAATGGTGGAGAGCTTCGACGAACTGGCAGATAAGCCAATAGGTGTTTATGCTCTTGAGTACCGTTTGCTGCCTGAGGATATGAGCAAGGCAGTTCTGGCCGGCGGCATGCAGGTCGATGAAGACGGATGGCTTAAGGAAACCTGCAGTATGGGAAGTCCACTGCTGGTTATAGCCGATAATAACGGTGAGGCAGAGCTTATAGGCATTCTTTGGACGATTGGCGTGGAGGAGGATGGCGGAACGGAATTAATCATGGAAAGGATGTATTATTCTTGATAAAAATGACTGGAAAAGCCGGTATAATAATTCTAACAGCTATTCTGCTGTTATCTGTGGGATGTTCAAGGAGCGATGACCCGAATAAGGTAGGAATAATAATTAACAACATATCTTCAAGTATTGGAGCGGTACGAGAAAACACAAATAATCACGATACGCAGAGTTTTAAATATACTTTAACCTTAACAAACAATGATGCAGCAGATATAATAATAATCTCAATTGAACCGGTATTATCGGAAGAATTCCTTAAAAGAGTAACTGCCGGTGATATCACTATAAAGGTAAATAGCACTATTCCCCAGGGGGACAACCTGGACGTATCCGGTGAGATCATCTTTGATGCAAAAGGACTTACTAAAGAGCAGATAATCAATATGGAGCCGTTTGTCAAAGAAGTCAGGATCGTTGAAGAAAGAGTAATTGACAAATCATTTTAGGCGATTGCCGGAGGGGTTGAGATTATGACTGCAACAGCACATGAGATAATATTGCACTTGTGATCATCATAGGCTCATATTTATGGGGTGATTTAATGAGAAAATATTTAAAAAACATAATATCAGCTGCTGCTCTTCTTTCCTTTTCAATAATGGTATTTGCCAATTCTGGACCTGCATTCTGGCAGGGATATCCTGCCTCAGAGGTAATGTCTATAGAAGAGAATTCTCCGATTTCAGTAAAAAGCGAAAAGCTTGTTTTTGATTTTTCCAATTGTGACGATCCCGACTTTACTATCAGCGGGAAGGTTATGGCAACCTATGAAATGGTTAACCCGACAGAGGAGCTGCGGCCGGTTCGGATGGTTTTCCCTTTTGTGGGAACGCTCAGGAATTTTCTCCGGAGGATATAGAAATAACTGCCGATGGCAGTATTCTGTCTTATGCAGTTTATATTGGAAATGTAGTGGACAGTCATGGAAATCCTGTGGAAGAAACCAGAGAGGCAAGCTTAAATTTTGCAGATATTGTAAGCACTATCAGTGATGAACCTTATAAGGGGTCAAACTTTGAGGAATATGAAAAAGAAAATGCAGTTCCAGATACACAATTATATAACCTGCATGCAGCGTCCCTTGATAAATGCTTTACATTGAATGAAAGCTATGTCTCTGAACACGACCTTATGGCGCAGGAGGATTATGAGCGGATTATAACACTTGTTTATACCGTAGAATTCCCTCCCGGCAGTGAAAAGGCGGTAAGTGTAAGCTACAGGGCTTCCGGTACGATGGATATAATGTTTATACGGCAGCTTTGACGGATTTACCCGAGGATGATCTGTCCTTCACTCTTTACGAAGATGAGAAAATCATGCTGCTGGATAAGGTTGCAGGAAATATGCGGAATAAATTCGGGTATTTCTATCCCCTTGTGATGGCTGCAGCGGCACTTATTATAGCGGTAATCGCCTTTAAATTTTTCAGAAGGATAAAAAGGTTATGATGCAATGCCGTTAATACTTTGCACAAGGATAAAAATCATTGAAGTATGGCTATGTTAAGGAGGATATTTTAATTATGTTTAAAATGCCCTGTAAAACCGGTATCATAATTTTAGTTGTTATTTTCCTGATATCCGCCGGGTGCTCAAGGAACGGCGCCCCGCATAAAGCGGCGCTTGATCCGGAAGAGACATCAGGGGTGACCGGAAAGGAATCGGAAGCCGCTTTTGATGAGAATATTTCAGGCAGAAGTGATTATGAAGAAATTGACGGTGATATTGCAGATGTCATTACCTATAATTACGAGGACAGAGCGATGTATATTGCAGGATTGAAGGTCTTTGAAGAATTTGGGACGGCAAATGAAGGCGGAGCTTCAATACTCACGGATGAAAATGCTTTGACCTTCAGTATGACTAAATCCACAGGGACCCTTACAGGTGCAGTTGATGGCCCTCATGTGTATTTTAAAATGGATCTTGCGGCAAATAAAATTATTGAAAAGAAATTTGAGCCGGCACCTGACTATTCTGAAGCAGGCAAGATGGAGTTTATTGAACACAGCGGGGAGATAATTGAATTGTCCGATGAGCAGATGCTTGAGATAGGAAATTTTTTTAAAGAATTGATTTTGAAAATAGAAGCTGAATAGCAGTCCCAGCTTTCACAATTATATATCCTATATGGGCGGAAAGGTTGCAGGAATAGGCTCGCGATACATAGCCAATGATTATACATATGAGCAGTTTAGAAAGAGGGGCAGCCAAAAGGCACTGCTGGCACATAGAATAAAGAAGCTAAAGAGCTGAGCTTGGAAAAATTATATACGGATGTGGAGTTCGGTTCTACAGTCACAATAATATGGAAAAGTCAGGGTTTAAGACTGTATTTATAAATTCTTTCTGGATGAAATTGAAAATGTGAAGGAGGGATAGTATAATGAAGCAGCTGCAATTAAGAAGCGGAGACATATTGATTATCAGGAAGGCAGAAAAGTCTGATGCAGGCAGAATAGTAGAATATGTAGAGACAATCAGCGGTGAATCGGATAACCTGACCTTTGGACCCGGAGAATTCGGAATAAGTGTTGAAAAGGAAACGGAGTTCCTGGTTGGTATTTCGGCACGAAGCAACGCTGTTTATCTGGTTGCCGAAATCGACGGCAGAATAGTCGGAAGTCTGAATTTTTCGGGTGGTTCAAGACCCAGAACGGCACATACCGGGGAATTCGGTGTGAGTGTACTGAAGGAACATTGGGGAAAAGGTATTGGGACGGAGCTTATCAGGCATTTGCTTGAATGGAGTAAAGAGACAGGGATAATAAGAAAAATCGATTTACGGGTCAGGGTGGATAATCACACTGCAATCAATGTGTATAGAAAGCTTGGCTTCGTACAGGAGGGAGTAATTACGAGAGATTTGCTTATTAATGAAGTATTTTATGATGCGCTGCTTATGGGGTATCATGTTGATTGATGAGCATGTTATGGACATTGACGGGCAGGCAGGTGACAATGATTTTGAGTATGCGCTGAAAAAAGACGAGGAGATAAATTATGAAAGACAAAGCAAGAATCAAGCTGAGCAAGGAAAAACGTGAGGATATGATTTCTGTAATAAAGAACTATTATCTGAAGGAAAGAGATGAAGAGTTGGGCGACCTGGCTGCGAGCCTGATTCTGGACTTCATTGTCAAGGAGCTGGCGCCTGAGTTCTACAATCAGGGAGTTTATGATTCCTATAAATATATGGGTGACAGGGTTGAGGATTTACTGGCAGTTCAGATATAGAGGGTATATTTGCACGGAAGATAAAGCTGCTGCAAAAAAAATAGGGAAGGTTTTAGGGATTACGTCCATAAGCAAATCACAAATTACTTGATAAAATTGAGGAAGACTTTTAATCGTTTTTTCAGTAAAATATTATTATAAAAATTATCAGGCAGGGAGAACACAAATGAGTAAATCCGTGCAAATAACTGAAAATGAAAAATGGAAGGCTGTTGTGTGCAGCGAAAAAAGCTATGACGGTTTATTTTTCTACGGAGTGAAAACAACGGGGATTTTCTGCCGGCCATCCTGCAGTGCAAAGACTCCTGCCCGTAAAAATGTAGTTTTCTTTGACGACAATACGAGTGCAGTAAATGCAGGGTTCCGTCCCTGCAAGAGATGCTGTCCGGACAAGGCTGTATTTGAACCGGACCTTGAGCTGGTGAAAAAAGCTAAGCAAATAATAGACGGAAATTATTCAATTAATATAGAAATGAGACATTTAGCAAAACAGCTTGGGGTCAGCGCTAACCATTTGATCAGACTTTTTGTGAAGAAGCTTGGTACAACCCCTGCGCAATATGCCACGGGATTAAGAGTGGCCAAGGCCGCAGAATTGCTTGAACAGAATGCCGCGAGTATTTTAGAGATCGCATTTATGACAGGCTTTAAGAGTATATCGAACTTTTATAAATGCTTTAAGCATCAAACAGGACATACCCCAAAAGAATATAGAAAAAGCGGAGGTAATTTGTAATGCCAATATTTTTTTATGAATCTGACATCGGCAGGATAGGCATAGCTGAAAAGGATGGTAAAATTACTAATGTGTATTTTAAGGAGGATGAAGCTCCAAAGGATATGCAGCTAAGTGAAACACCGCTGTTGAAAGAAGCAGCAGTGCAGCTCGAAAGCTATTTCAGGGGAGAGCTTAAAGAGTTTTCGCTGTCTCTTGAACCGACCGGTACGGACTTCATGAAGCAAGTGTGGGAGGCCTTATGTGAAATACCCTATGGCGAAACGGCGTCCTACGGGGAAATAGCTGAAAAGGTAGGAAAACCCAAGGCTGCCCGGGCAGTAGGACTTGCCAACAACCGCAACCCCATTCCGATAGTCATTCCCTGCCACCGGGTCATAGGAGCAGACGGGTCACTGACAGGCTACGGCGGGGGGCTTGATTTGAAAAAAAGATTGCTTGATCTGGAGAAAATGAAATAATGCATATATTTGAATATGGTCAAAAGGAAATAGATTACCTGAAAAGTAAGGATAAGAAGCTTGGTGCAGCCATTGACAGGATTGGGAGGATTAAGCGCAGTATCACTCCCGATCCCTTTACTGCACTTGTTTCAAGTGTTGTGGGCCAGCAGATCTCCAGCAAGGCTGCAGATACAGTATGGATAAGACTGAATGAATTGCTTGGAGGCATTACTCCTGAGAGTATCGCACAGGCTGAACTATCGGGAATTCAGGGCTGCGGAATGTCAGTGCGGAAAGCAGAGTATATAAAAGGGATTGCAGCGGTTGCCATATCCGGAGAAGTGGATTTCGGAGCACTTCACACCCTGTCTGACGAGGAGATAATTAAAAAGCTTTCTTCGCTTCATGGAGTGGGTGTCTGGACTGCAGAGATGCTGCTCATATTTTCCCTCTGCCGCCCCGATGTGGTGAGTTATAAGGACCTGGCGATCTGCAGGGGGATGATGAAGCTGTATAATCTCAAGGAGCTTCCAAAGGAGAAGTTTGAAAGATACAGAAAGCGTTATTCTCCGTATGGCTCGGTTGCATCTTTGTATTTATGGGCGCTTTCTGTGGAATGATAATCATCTGAAGCTTCTGTGAGGATAATCTATCTTATAAAGGTGTAATAATATGAACTCAAACAGTAATAAATTATTAGAATTTTTCGGTTTGAATAAAAGTATGGGCGCAATGCTCGTTATGGTGATTTTTATAGGGCTTGGAGAGAAAATGGCTGAAAGATTCCTGCCGCTGTATCTCATGGCAATAGGGGGGTCTACATTTGCCGTTGGATTTCTTAATGCAATAGATAATCTGCTGAGTGCTCTGTACTCCTTCCCGGGCGGATACATAACCGACAGGGTAGGCTACAAGAAAGCCTTGATGATATTTACGCTCATATCGCTTTTCGGTTATGCCATTGTGATACTTATCCCCACCTGGCAGGCAGTGCTTATAGGCTCGGTATTCTTTATTGCATGGACTGCAATATCGCTTCCGGCAATAATGAGTATGGTCTCAAAGGCTGCAAAAAAGGGAAAAAGGACAATGGGTGTATCGGTGCATTCCCTGGTAAGAAGGATTCCGATGGCTTTAGGCCCTGTAGTGGGCGGTATAATAATCGGAATGTACGGTAAGGTATTGGGTATAAGGATAGCCTTCGCCATTGCTTTCATCCTTGGTATAGCAGCCTTGCTTATTCAGTATTATTTCATGGAAGATGACAGACCGGCAAAAGACCCGAAACCCGTAGGGTTCAGGAATTCTTTTGAGTATATAAGTCCATCACTCAGAAACCTTCTGATATCCGATATTCTTATAAGGTTTGCAGAGCAGATACCATATGCATTTGTGGTAATATGGGTTGTTGAGAATAATGGCCTTTCACCCTTACAGTTTGGCATCCTTACTACAATTGAGATGGTGACGGCGTTGCTTGTATACATTCCGGTAGCTTATATGGCTGACAAATATGGTAAAAAGCCCTTTGTGCTGATTACCTTCGGATTTTTTGCATTGTTTCCCCTGATAGTATATTTTTCAAGGAGCTTCTGGGCTTTTGTGGCAGCCTTTGTGATAAGGGGGCTCAAGGAGTTTGGAGAACCGACAAGGAAAGCCCTGATAATGGATCTGGCTCCGGAGGATGCCAAGGCAAGGACCTTCGGCACTTATTACCTTATAAGGGATATTGCAGTTTCTGCTGCTGCCCTGAGCAGTGCCTATCTATGGAATATCTCTCCGATGGCAAACTTCATGACTGCTTTTACCTTCGGACTTATAGGAATGCTATGGTTTGCAGTATATGGGAAGGATATACAGGCAGAAGGCTAAATAATATAAAAACCGATACCTCTGAATTATATAGAGAGGTATCGGTTTTCACTACTTATAAGCATCTTCCGAAAGTATTTCGGCCATGGATGTAAGGCTTTCCCTTATCTCCGATGCTTTATTCTCATTTGCCAGTGTAATGATGTAGTCTCCTGCATAGATTTCGGTATCACCCTTTGGTATTATTTCCTTTTCACCTCTTTTAATGGACACAAGGAGACAATTTGACGGCCATTTCAACTCTTTTACCCTTTTTCCTTCAAGCAGGGAACCCATGCATACGGCAGTTTCTATAATGACTTTTGTTTTACTGTCGCCCTGGAACTTGTTGCTCCCTTTATCGATCATCCTGTCCAGAAGCGATTCATATATTGGCTTCGAGCCAAGTATATCCGCTGTTGTATAAGCGACGACAGAAACAATTGCCACCGAAAGCAGATGACTGAAAGATCCAGTCATTTCGGTAATTAGTATGCTTCCTGTGATCGGAGCCCTGACAACTGCGGTAAAATAACCGGCCATTGCGAGGATTACAAGGTTTTTGATATATACAGGATTGAAATTGAACACATTGGAGAGTATGCTGCCGTATATGTTTCCTGCCAGAGCGCCTATGACCAGCATCGGAAGGAATATTCCTCCGGGCGCTCCTGAACCGTAGCTTATCATTGTAAATAAGAACTTGATTATGAGTATTATCAGCAGCAGCTTAATGGACAAATCATAATGGACTATAGAACCGATAAGCTCGTGACCTCCCCCCAGTACTTCCGGAAGGGTAAGCCCAAGGATACCTGCAATTACAAACGGAAATACCGGTCTGATATGTTGAGGAAGCCATTTCTGCGTATTATAAAGGTTCAGGATTTTCAGAAGGGAATGATTGAATACTGTTCCAAGCACGCCCATTATGATGCCGAGGATCAATATGTAATAGTAATGTCCAAGAGGTAAAGGGTTTATATTCTGAAAATCAAATACCGGCTTCAATCCGAAAAAATTCTTGGAAATCATATCTGCAGTGATCGATGCCGCCATAGCGGAGGTCAGGACTACAGGAGAGAAGTTTTTATGTATTTCCTCCAGAGAGAACATTACACCAGCCAGCGGAGCGTTGAAGGCTGCTGCCAGACCTGCGCTTGCACCACTTGTTATGAGAAATTTCTCCTCCAGCTTTATCTTTTTGAAGATTCTGCAATATCCTTTTGCTATAGCTGCTCCTATCTGAATGGAAGGGCCTTCCCTACCAAGTGAAAGTCCGGCTCCGATTGATATTACTCCACCGGCAAATTTCCCTACCAGTGTCTTCCACCAATTCATATTGAAATATCTGAGCAATAAACCCTCGATCTGGGGTATTCCGCTGCCGCTTATCATAGGCTCGTGTTTTACGAGCAGGCCCACCAGATATCCCAGGAATATCAGGGCTGCAAGCCATAAGAGAATGAAAAGGTTGTTTTTTTGCTGCAGGAGATATACTTGTTTTGAAAAATGTCCCGCCAGCTCTATCAAATATCTGTAAAGGACTACAGCCAAGCCTGAAAAGACCCCTACCGCAACTCCTTCGAATACGAGCTTGAGCTTGAGATTACTCCAGTGAGTTATGGTATTGATTGTATTGTTAAGGTTCGTTTTTTCCATTGAGACCTCCGGTATGAAAAGCATATTGTACTTTGTGGACAATCCACTATTATATTATAGTATCAATCATATAGTATCGGCAATGCTGATAAAAAAGTCTTCACGGTTTGATTTCGTGAAGACTTCATATATTGCCCTTTATTATCCTATTCCGTCCAGTATCATAGGCCCCAGTTTGAAAACATCACCTGCACCCATTGTGAATACAAGGTCTCCAGGTTTTGCTTCCTTTACAATCATATCTGCTATGCTTCTGAAATCATTTCTATAAACAGCATTTGCACTGTACTTATTTATACTATCCACCAGTTCCGACGGGTTAACCAATCCTGTATCCTTTTCCCTTGCTGCGTAGATATCGGTGATTATTACATTATCCGCATCATAGAAGGCTTCTGAAAACTCATTGAATAAAGTTTTGGTCCTGGTATAGGTATGAGGCTGGAAGACGCACCATATCTTCTGGTGTGGGAATTGCTTGGCAGCCTGTAAAGTAGCCTTGATTTCAGTAGGATGATGGGCATAATCATCAACTATTGTTATGTTATTGCGTGTGCCCTTTATATCAAAACGCCTGTAGGTGCCTCTGAATTCCTGGAGACTTTTCTTCACTATGTCCATTTTTATACCCGCATTATGGGCTATAGCTATAGCCGCCAGTGCATTCAGCACATTGTGCTCTCCCGGGATGGAAAGTACGATGGTGCCAAGTCTTTTACCCCTTAGCTTGACGTCAAACGTGGGATGCCCTAAGTTGTCGTACTTGATGTTTCTTGCATAAAAGTCGGCTTTGCTTTTTATCCCGTAGGTCAATACCTTGCAGTCAACCTTTTTGGAGATATTGAGAGCATGCTCATTGTCACTGCAAACAACAAGGCTGCCATCCTCAGGCACCAGTCTTGCAAATTTCTCAAATGCCGATATTATATGATCCAGATCCCTGAAATAATCAAGATGATCTTTCTCTACATTTAGAATGGCAGCGACAAAAGGATAGAATTTTAGAAAGCTTTCGGTATATTCACAGGCCTCCGTCACAAAGTATTTACTGTTGCCGACCTTTACATTCCCATCAATTGCTTCTATTTCACCGCCGACAAGTATCGTGGGGTCTAATCCGGCATTTTTCAATATGATTGATACCATTGAGGTGGTGGTCGTCTTTCCGTGACAGCCGGAAATAGCTATACCGTAGCTGTAATTTTTCATAATGATCCCTAGAAACTCGGCTCTATCAATGATAGGAATCCTTAGCTCCTTTGCTCTGACAATCTCACAGTTATCCTGCTTCACTGCCGCTGTATAGACCACTAGCTCAGCAGTTTCAACATTTTGGGGGTTGTGTGGGATATATATTTGGGCACCGTTCTTTCTGAGCTTGTCAATTATGTTGCTGTCATTGATATCAGAGCCTGTGACATTATAGCCGGACTCCAGCAGTATTTGAGCAAGGCCGCTCATACTTATACCGCCAATACCCACAAAATGAACATTCTTTACATCCTTGAGGGAAAACATAGGATACACTCCTTAATATAAATTGCATTAATTAAACTTTTTCAGTGATTACATTATATAACATAATATTGAACGCATTTAGGGTAATACATAGGGTAAAGTGCGAATTCAATAATAATCAAGGAAACATTTCGCGAAATTGAATTAAGAAAGTAAAATGTTTTTCGCGAAATATATATATAACGTATTGATTTTACATTCTTATATACATAGTGTCAACTTATGTTTCTATTTTTTATCATACTATATGTTTAAAAAAAATCATATAATATTCATATTATTATTATAGCCAATTTTTTGTTACCAGATAATAGGCAACAATAAATTTCCATATACATATGGAGATTCATAGCGGATTCATATATTTTCCCGGAAGCATAAGCATATATGTATATTTGGATAAAGACCTATAAATTGAAAAATTATGACTGATTTAAAAAAAGCAAAACTACAGATAATATCACTGATAAGACTTCTTTAATTGCATAATAATAAGTGATTTTGCATAGTACTTATGAAAATTGGGTAGTGATCCGGGTAATGTTAATTATGTAAATGGTTATGCCGGAATCATGTATTGTTTATAACGAGGCAAAAGATGTCCCCCCACTTCTATAGGTGGCGGATACCAATTTGGATTTTCAGATGGTGAGCATATCTCCCGCCTCGTTGAAACGGTGTGTTGTAATTGCTTACGCAATTACTTCTGTTGTTATAAAAATGTTTGTTAGAAAAAGAAGGAAAAAACTAATAAATGACGAATTCTTATTCAAATGACAAAATGAACGACGGAAGGTGGTGAACTAGAATGGAAATAACGGACGTAAGAATCAGGAAGGTTAATGCAGAAGGTAAGATGAAGGCGGTAGTATCGGTAACCTTTGATAATGAATTTGTTGTTCATGACATCAAGGTTATAGAAGGCCAGGAGGGCTTGTTCATAGCTATGCCGAGCAGAAAGACCCCTGACGGAGAATTCAAGGATATTGCACATCCGATAAATTCTTCTACAAGAGAGAGACTGCAGACCTCAATATTGGAAGAGTATGAAAAAGTAAAGAATGAATAAAATGATTTTAAGATATCCACCTATGGAATAGGTGGATGTTTTCTTTAATGGCATTTTTTTGATCCCTTCTTTATATATATAGAATGTATTATATATTTCGTGGAAAACATTATAGATATCATGAAGGGGGTGAAAAAAATGACAGACAAGAAGAAACCCGCTCCTAAGGCAGAAAAGCCGGAGATGGATATGTATGATATGGAAATGCCCGAGATGGAAATGCCCGAAATGGGGGGGATGTGTCCCATGATGCATGGCTGTCCGATGATGTGTCCAATGATGTGTCCGATGATGTCGGGGCAGATGATGCAGATGCCTGATGCCGGGGAACAGAGGATGGATATGGAGTATATGAGAAGTCCCGATTGGTATGATGAGGATGACAGCGATTACAGCAGTGAAGAGTCAGATGAATATCCGGGTCATTGGAAGCAGAAGAAAAAATACAAGTACCCGCCATATCCTGCTTTCTGGCCATATTTCTATCCTGGAAAGCCTTATAAAAAGAAACATAAAAAGTGGTAGGAATCAGGTAAATATTCTGAAAGAGCATCCGTATATGCTGTATCGCATATGTCAGTGCTCTTTTCTTATTTATAAAAGCAACATATATAATTGAGCCTTTTTTAATAATCACAACATTGATTTAGTGCCTCGCATGCTCAAGAAGGGATATACGTTACGAGGCACTAGTAGGAGCATATATTCCGCTTTAATCTGTCATGCTCCGTTAAACGAGTTTCATAGAAGGCTTCCTTGTTAAAAAAAATGCTAAATCAGAAGCCTTCTATACAATGTTGAAAAAGGGTATAATAAGTGATATATTCTACTAAGAATATGTAATAAATGTATATAAAGAAGGTAGATCAATATGCAAAACGCATTGGCAGATGAAATATTAAGGCTTAAGAAAGAGAAAAATGCGGTTATACTGGCACATAACTACCAGGTGCCTGAAGTTCAGGATATAGCCGACGTCGTAGGAGACTCATACTCCTTAAGCCGGCAGGCAGCGGATACCGACAGTGATGTAATAGTATTCTGCGGAGTACATTTTATGGCAGAGAGTGCAAAAATACTTTCGCCGGATAAAACAGTCCTACTACCTGCAAAGAACGCCGGATGCCCCATGGCTGATATGGTAACGGCGCCGAGGCTCCGTGAAATGAAAGCAAAATATCCTGATGCAGCGGTAGTCTGTTATGTGAATTCCTCTGCTGAGGTAAAAGCAGAAAGTGATATATGCTGTACCTCTTCAAATGCTTTGAAGGTAGTTCAGAGTGTAAAAAACAAGCAGGTGATCTTTGTACCGGATGAAAACCTCGGGAGTTATGTGGCTTCTAAGGTGAAGGACAAGGAAGTGATCTTATGGAGGGGCTTTTGCATTACACATAAGAGAGTTAAGGCAGCTGAAGTGCAAAAGATAAGACAGCTTCACCCCAATGCAAAAATATTGATGCATCCTGAGTGTGAGCCTGAGGTCCAGAAGCTTGCAGACTTCCTTGGCAGCACATCCGAGATAATAAAACATGCAGGGGAGATACCTGAAAGAGATATAATCATCGGGACTGAGGAAGGGGTGCTTCATATCCTCAGGAAGCAGAACCCGGAGAAGAACTTCTATCTGCTCTCAACCGGATTGATATGTGTTAATATGAAAAAGACCAGACTTGAGGATGTACGTGATGCTCTGCTATATATGCAGCACGAGATTCATGTGGAGGAAGATATAAGAATTAAAGCGTTGAAATCATTGGAAGAGATGCTGAAGATAAAATAGGAGGGGTATTTATATGCCGCTGAGATACTTGATGAATTTCGATACCCGGAAAATCGAGAGCGAAAAGTGGGATGTGGTGATAATCGGCAGCGGTATTGCAGGACTCTATTCGGCCGTCAATCTGGATCCCAGTCTGAAGGTGTGTATCCTTAGCAAGGAGACTATGGACGAGAACAATTCTTATCTTGCTCAGGGAGGAATTGCAGCTGCCATAGGCGCAGATGACCTGCCGGAATATCATTTTGAAGATACGATAAAGGCAGGGGCAGGCCACTGTTATGAGGAAGCTGTAAATGTACTTGTCAAGGAAGCTCCTGAAGACATAGACATACTATGCAAATTAGGGACGAATTTCGACAGGAACTCTGATGGAACCCTTACGACCACAAGAGAAGGAGGACATGGACGTTTCAGGATTGTACATGCTCTTGGAGATGCCACAGGTAAGGAAGTTGTGGATTCCCTTCTCAGGGTATGCAGGAAAAAAGATAATATAACAATAAAAGAGAACTGTTTTGCGATAGATCTTCTTGTTACCGTGGACAGATGTGTCGGGGTGTTGATTGCAGAAGGTATTGACAGAGATGCTGCAAAAAAGGTTTTGTACTGCCGTAGCGTTGTTTGTGCCAGCGGAGGAATAGGGCAGGTATACAAGAATACCACTAATTCGGAAGTGGTAACAGGTGATGGAATCTCCATGGCATACAGGGCAGGTGCAGTACTTTCCGATATGGAGTTTATCCAGTTCCACCCTACGGCCTTTTTCAAACCGGATCAGGAAGGAAGCAGGTTTCTGATCTCTGAGGCTGTCAGAGGTGAGGGTGGAATACTGCTCAATGTGAACCACGAGAGATTCATGCATAGATATCATGAGCTGGGAGAAATCGCGCCGAGAGATATTGTATCAAGGGCGATATTTTCTGAAATGAAAAAGACAGGCAGCGATAGGGTATATCTGGATATAACCCACAAGGATGCCGACTATCTGAGGAAGAGATTTCCTACTATTTATGACAGGTGTCTGAAGGAAGGTGTGGACATTACTAAGGATTATATACCGGTATCTCCTGTTCAGCACTATTTTATGGGCGGCATAAAAACCGACCTTATGGGAAGAACAAATATCCAGGGCCTGTATGCCTGCGGGGAAGCAGCAAATACAGGAGTTCACGGAGCCAATAGGTTAGCCAGCAATTCACTGTTGGAGGGGCTGGTATTCGGAAGAAGATGTGCAGGAGATATTAATACCTGTATTGAAGGAATTGAATTGAAAACTGTACATTTTTCGAATACTTCCGGGAAAACTGGGAAGGCTTTAGATGCAGCAAGGATAAGAAGTGAGATAAAGACAAAGATGGATGCCCATGTGGGGATTGAGAGAAACGGTCCTGATATGGAAGAGGTCCTTACCTGGATAAGTAATATAATAAGTGGTCTGGAGGAAGCTGAGCTAAAAAGCGTAAACGAGATGGAGACAATCAATATTGCTTATATCGCATCGTTTATATTGAAGAGCGCCATTGCAAGAAAGAATAACTGCGGCAGTCATTATAGGACAGATAGCGAATAAATGGATACTTATATGTTTGGGAGGGTTTTCCTTGTTGGATAACATGATTATCGATAAATTAATTAAAAATGCCTTGGAAGAAGACCTGGGCTGGGGAGATGTGACAACTGACTCTACCATTCCTGAAACAGCAGTTATAAAGGGTAATTTTATTGCTAAATCGGAAGGGGTAGTCTGCGGTATTGAAGTGTGCAGGAGGGTATTTGAAATAGTCGATGAAGGCATTCTGTTTCAAGCCTTTATGAAGGACGGCCAGAGAGCCGCTAAAGGGGATACCATAGCCTCTATAGACGGGAATGCAAGGAGCATCTTAAAGGGTGAAAGGACTGCTTTGAACATTTTTCAAAGGATGTCAGGCATAGCTACAATGACTGATAGATTTGTTTCAAGAGTATCGGATTACAAAGCTAAAATTGTTGATACGCGGAAGACAGCTCCCGGACTCAGGATACTGGATAAATACTCGGTAAGGATCGGAGGAGGCCATAATCATAGATTCAATCTTTCAGATATGGTATTGATAAAGGACAACCATATAAAAGCTGCAGGAGGTATAACCCCTGCGGTGACAGCAGCAAAAAGGAATGCATCCCATACAGTGAAGATAGAGGTGGAAGCGGAATCGATAAAGGAGCTTATGGAAGCCATAGCGGCAGGAGCCGACATAGTTATGCTGGATAATATGTCACTGGATATGATGAGAGAAGCTGTAAATATCGCAAAGGGGAGAGTACTGCTGGAAGCTTCGGGCAATATGTCCCTGGAGGGAGAGAGAAATGTGAGGGCTGTTGCAGAGACAGGAGTAGACATAATATCTGCCGGCTCACTGACAAATTCAGTCGAACCTTTGGACATAAGTCTAAGGTTTTTATAGGGTCATAGCCTTGGAATAGTTTGCTTTTGTTTAAACAAACTATACTAAGGCTATTCTTCTGCTGTGGGCGTAAAAAATCCGACTTCCGTCGAAATATTTACTATATATATCGTGAAAAAGATTTATCATTACAAAATCAGTTGAAGCGTCTGATTTTGTGTTATCAAACATGTATTTTTCACGATATATGAATCAAGGAAAATGTTTCGCACTATTTGAATTCAATGTAATATGTTTAGTGCGAAACATATAATCCTTTTTTCTGAGAATCCATTATGTTAAAATAGAGTGGGAATATAACTTGAAAGAGGTGATATGTTGAGTAATGTATACAGTATTACATCGATAATACTTGCCGCCGGGGAAGGAAAGAGAATGTATTCCAAGGTGCCTAAGGTATTGCACAAGGTTTGCGGAGCCCCAATGGTGGAACATGTTATAGATTGCGCCCGTAAGCTTTCTGATATAGAGCCCGTAGTTGTAATAGGTCACGGAGCAGATCAGGTCAGCAAAGCAGTAAAGGGTGTTGAATTTGTGCTGCAGGAAAAGCAGCTTGGTACCGGCCATGCAGTAATGCAGGCGGAGAAATATATTAAAGACGGTGATATCCTCATACTATATGGCGATGCGCCGCTTCTCAGGCCGGAGACGCTTATGGAAATGCATGAGGTACATAAGAAGGCGGGTTATAGTGCGACAATACTGACTTCCGATTTTCAGGATCCGGCAGGCTACGGGAGAATAGTAAAAAATGAAGAAGGGCTGGTGGAGGCAATTGTCGAGGACAAGGATGCCGACAGCAGCATAAGGCTTATAAAAGAAATAAACTCAGGTATATATCTGATTAACGGCAGAGAGCTTAAGGAAGCCCTGAAGCATTTAAATAACAACAATGCCCAGGGGGAATACTATCTTACTGATGTTATAGGCATAATGAGAAAAAAGGATCTTTTGATCGGAACCTATAAAATAGGCGATAGTGAAGAAATAATGGGTATCAACAATAGATATCAGTTGAGCGAGGCTAATAGGATCATGGGACTCAGGATAGCGAAAAAGCATATGCTGGACGGGGTGACTATTATAGATCCGAATAACACTTATATAGAGACTTCCGTAAGGATAGAGAGGGATGTGACCATATATCCCGGCTGCATACTTGAGGGAACTACAGTGATTCAGGAGGACTCGGTAATAGGTCCCAATACAAGGGTCAGGGACGGCAAAATTGGAAAAGGAGTCAGCATACAGAACTCCGTAGTACTTGAAAGCTCTATAGGAGAGGGTACTACTGTCGGCCCTTTTGCATATATAAGACCAGGCAACAAGATTGGAAAGTATGCGAGAATAGGCGACTTTGTTGAAATGAAGAATTCCAATTTTGGTGATCATTCAAAGGCTTCCCATTTAACCTATGTTGGTGATGGGGATGTGGGCAATAATGTAAATCTGGGATGTGGTGTTGTATTTGTCAACTATGATGGAAAGCATAAGAACAGGACATATGTAGGAGACAATTCCTTCATAGGCTGCAACGCAAATCTGATTGCACCGGTCAGGATAAACTCAAATTCATATATTGCTGCCGGCACTACTGTGACGAAGGAAGTGCCTCAAGATAGTCTTGCCATTGGAAGGGCGAGACAAGAGAACAAAGAGGGCTGGGTAGCTGAAAGAGAAAACAAATAATTTTTGGGAGGTTTCTATTGAAATGAATGTACATGGAAAGAGCATAAAGGTCCTGAATTGTAATGCCAATAAAGAATTGGCCAAGGACATAGCCTTCAATCTTGGCATACCGGTGGGAGATGCTCAGGTAAGTACTTTTAGCAATGGGGAGATAGGTGTAAGTATAAATGAGTCCATCAGAGGGGCGGACGTTTTCGTGGTCCAGTCGACCAGCGCCCCTGTAAATGATAATCTTATGGAGCTCTTGATAATGATCGATGCATTGAAGAGAGCTTCAGCAGGCAGAATAAATGCAGTAATGCCATTCTACGGCTATGCAAGGCAGGATAGGAAGTCCAAATCCAGGGAGCCTATATCTGCAAAGCTGGTTGCCAACCTGATCGAAGCCGCGGGCGCAGACAGGGTCATTACCATGGACCTTCATGCTCCTCAGATTCAGGGCTTCTTTGATATTCCCGTGGATCATCTGTATGCGGCGCCGCTTATAGTGAACTATTTCATTAACAAAAAGCTCAACGATATAGTTGTGGTTTCTCCTGATGTTGGAGGAGTTACCAGGGCCAGATCACTTGCAACCAAGCTCGACGCTCCTCTGGCTATAATCGATAAAAGAAGACCTAAGCCCAATGTCTCTGAGGTAATGAATATCATAGGAGATATTGAGAACAGGAACTGTATAATAGTTGATGATATTGTTGATACCGCAGGCTCTGTGGTAAATGCCGCAAAGGTTCTGAAGGATATGGGAGGCAAGGATATTTATGTTGCCTGCACACATCCTGTTCTGTCAGGGCCTGCCTTTGAACGTATTCAGGATTCTGTTATAAAAGAGCTTGTAGTGACGAACACCATACCGCTTCCTGCGAACAAACCGGTGGACAAGATAAAGGTACTGTCTGTCGCATCATTGTTTGCTGAAGCTATAAAGAGGATTTATGAAGGCTTATCCTTGAGCAAGCTGTTTGATTAAGATATAGAACGCACTGGAGGTTTTTATGTATTTGATTGTAGGGCTGGGTAATCCAGGGGACAAATACAGGTATACAAAACATAATGCAGGTTTTATGGTACTGGATTATTTTGCTTCTGCCCATAATATCAGCATCAGTAAGATAAAACACAAGGCTGTGCTGGGTGAAGGACTGATAGGGCAGGAAAAAGTGATTCTGGCAAAGCCCCAGACATATATGAATCTGAGCGGAGAAAGCGTACTGGAGCTTGTGAACTGGTACAAGGAGGACATCTCAAGGCTCATAGTAGTCTATGATGATGTGGATATTCCTGTGGGCAGGATCAGAATCAGACCTGAAGGAAGCTCAGGTACCCATAACGGCATGAAATCGATAATATATATTCTGAATACAGACAAGTTTCCAAGGATCAGGGTGGGAATAGGCAAACAGCCGGATTATATGGATTTGGCTGATTATGTGCTGAGCAGGTTTTCAGATGAAGAGATACCCTTGATGGAGGATGCTGTCAAGAAATCTGCTCTGGCATTAGAGGAAATAATAAAAAATGATGTGATTTCTGCAATGAATAAGTATAACAGTGAAAAATAATTGGAATCTCCTGAGAATAACCATTTTTCCGATGGGAAAGACTTCAATAGAAACGTTTTACAAAGGATGAGGTCGATATATGATATATCTGACCTCAATTATTTCGTTAATTAACCTTTTACCGGAGGTGAGAACTTGAGTACCGATAACATGCTGAAGCCTCTATACGATATGAAAGAGCTTAATGAATTGCTTTCATCTCTTGAAGCAAATATGAGTATTGTAGAGGTATACGGTATCTCCGACACTCAAAAGGCTATTGTTGCTGCATTGGTATGCAGGCATTTCGGAAAGCCGTGCCTTTTCATAACTCATAATGATCTGCTTTCAAAGAAGATTTACGAGGATATATCATTTTTTGATCCTGATATGGCAACCTTGCTGCCCAGCGGAGAGATGATGTTCCGGAGGATTGATGCCAAAAGCAAAGAAATAATGCAGAATCGTTTAAAGGCATATGATGATATAATTGGCGGTAAAAATATCATTGTTTGCGCTTCTGTAGAGGCACTGCTTCCCAAAACAGTGTCCCCTGAGCTTTTTGCATCAATGGTGAGGGAACTTTCCATAGGCGAATCCGTCTCATTGGAAGAGGTAAAACAATACTTCATAAAAGCTGGCTATGAGCGTGTTGACATGGTAGAAGGAAAAGGACAGTTCTCCATAAGAGGGGGTATAATAGATTTCTATTCGCCCATACATCAGAATGCTGTCAGGATAGAGCTGTTTGACGATGAAATCGACTCAATCCGGTACTTTGACGTACTGACACAGCGCTCGGTGAGCAAAGTAAAAAATATACGTATAACTCCTGCCAGGGAATTCATTGTTGCAGGGGAGGAGTTTATCACAGGAGCAGAAAACCTCAAGGCAGAGCTTTCTTCGAGACTCAGAGCCTTGGGCTATGACCGTAAAAAGAAAACTTCAGATACCAGAGTTAAGGAAAGGATATCTGAGGATATAGAAAAGCTGAGCCAGGGTATACATTTTGAGGGAATCGAGAAGTATTCCCCGTATTTTCCTGGGAAGAACCATAGTCTCATAGACTATATGAAGGACTACATCATATTTATAGATGAGCCCAATAGGGTAAGACAGCGCTGCGAGACTTTGGGACTTGAGTTTCAGGAGTATTTCAATCAACTCCTGGAGGATGGGGAAGTCTTACCGGGACAATTTGACTCCCTATTCACCTATGAGGACATCCTTTTAAGAATGCAGGATAATAAGAGGATCTGCCTGGATGCTTTATTCAAGAGCAATGATGATTTTTACCCCCAGAAGACAATAAGCATTACAAGCCGTTCAATGCACCCATTCCATGGCAAGCTTTCCATGCTGATGGAAGAGATCACGGCATGGAAAAAACGCAAATACAGGGTGCTTATACTTGCAGGCGCCAGGGAAAGAGGGCTGCGGCTGGCTTCCGACCTTAGAGAGAGGGATATAGATGCAGCATATAAGGACGAGCTTGATATCGAGCTTAAAGAAGGACATATAGTCATTCTGCCCGGCATACTGAACAGCGGGTTTGATTTTCCATCTGTCAAATATGCTGTGATAAGCGACAGGGAAGCATTCGGTTCCAAGCGTAAGTCCGCTGAAAAGAAAAAGGGAAAGGCCATTGATGTATTTACCGATCTTAAAGTAGGTGATTTTGTTGTTCACGAAAACCACGGCATAGGACAATACATTGGCATAGAGAAGCTGAAGATAGACAATACCACCAGAGATTATCTGCATATCAAGTATTCAGGAAATGATAAGCTATACATCCCCACCGACCAGATGGACATGATACAGAAATATATCGGGTCGGAGGATAAGGGTCCCAAGCTGAACAAGCTGGGGGGAGCAGAATGGGTGAAGGTAAAGAGCAGGGCAAAGAAGGCCATAGAATCTATGGCAATGGATCTGCTTAAGCTATATGCGGAAAGGCAGCAGGCCGTTGGTTTTACCTTTTCGGAGGATACAAAGTGGCAGAAGGAATTTGAGGACATGTTTCCTTACCAGGAGACCCAGGACCAGCTGCGCTGTATAGAAGAGATCAAGGAGAGCATGGAGGATCCAAGGGTAATGGATAGACTTCTTTGCGGGGACGTCGGATATGGCAAGACTGAAGTTGCCCTTAGGGCGGCCTTTAAATGTGTAATGGACAACAAACAGGTTGCGATACTGGTTCCTACGACAATCCTGGCTCAGCAGCACTATAATACCTGTGTGCAGAGATTTGCCAACTTCCCTGTAAATATTGACGTACTGTCCAGGTTCAAGACCCATGCTGAGCAGAGCAAGGTAATCGCTAACATCAAAAATGGCAATGTGGATATAATAGTCGGTACTCACAGGCTATTGCAGGATGACCTGGTTTTTAACGATCTGGGACTTCTGATAATAGATGAGGAGCAGCGGTTTGGAGTTGCTCACAAGGAGAAGATAAAAAGCCTGAGGAAAAATGTTGACGTACTTACTCTTACTGCGACTCCGATACCAAGGACACTGCATATGTCGCTCATCGGTATCAGGGATATCAGTATAATTGAGGAGCCGCCGGAAGAAAGGTATCCGGTACAGACTTATGTGATGGAGCATAATGAGGAAGTCATAAGGGATGCAATAACAAAGGAAATAGGAAGGGGAGGACAGGTATATTACCTGTACAACCGGGTGAGAAGCATACAAAAGGTTGCTGCAAGGCTTAAGGAGATGGTGCCTGAGGCAAGAGTGGCGGTAGCCCATGGTCAGATGGATGAGAAGCTACTTGAGGATACGATGCTGGACTTTTATAATAATGAATACGACGTATTGGTTTGTACGACTATAATAGAAGCCGGGCTGGACATACCGAACGTAAACACAATAATAATAAATGATGCTGATAAAATGGGTCTGTCACAGCTATATCAGCTGAGAGGCAGAGTCGGGCGTTCCAACAGGCTGGCTTATGCATATTTCACATATCAGAGGGATAAGGTGCTTAATGAAGTCGCAGAGAAGAGGCTTCAGGCCATAAGAGAATTCACGGAATTCGGCTCCGGCTTCAAAATTGCAATGAGGGACCTGGAAATAAGAGGCACAGGCAATTTGCTGGGCAGAGAACAGCATGGACATATGGAGGCAATAGGCTATGATCTATATATAAAGCTTCTGGAGGATACCGTGAGGGAGCTTAAGGGTGAAGCTGTTACCGAGGCGGTAGATACCTCCATAGAGCTTCAGGTAAGCGCGTTTATTCCTGAAATCTATATAGCCGATGAAAATCAAAAAATTGAGATATATAAGAAGATTGCGTACATTGGAAGTCATGAGGATCTGTATGACATAGAAGAGGAGATAGAGGACAGATTCGGAGACTTGCCCGGGGTAGTGAGAAATCTTCTGGACATATCCTATATAAAGCATCTGGCTAAAAAATGTGGTATAGTATCCATAGCTCAGAAGAAAAATAACATTATAGTGAAATTCAACTCAGACAAAAGCATCAAGCCTCAGACTGCAATACGGGTGGCCGGGGAATATTTGAACAGGCTGCTTTTTACTGCAAGCGGCCAGCCGTATTTTACAGTAAGGATGGACGAGGACAAACCGGAGGAAAATATTAAGTTCCTGAAGGAGTTCTTAGAAAAAATTAGTAGTTTTCAGAATGAGTGATATAAGGTATAATTATCTAATGGTGTCCATTTGTTGACAATGATTCAAATTACAAGTAGGGGAGCGATGTAGAATTGTTTAGTAGTAAATACAGGATACTTCTTGTATCCTTGACATTTCTCGTATTGGCGGCATTTCTTGTCGGCTGCGGAATGGTCAGGGTAAATCCTGAAGTTGACAATAACACGATAGTAGCAAAGGTCTCAGGTGAAGAGGTCAAAAAAGAAGAATTCAACAAGATGTTCGGAATATTCAAAGCCCAGTATGAACAGCAGTTTGGTACTGCGGTATGGGAGCAGGAAGTTGACGGAAGAAAGTTCGATGAAGTTGCCAGGGAGAAGCTTCTGGACATGCTGATCGATGAAAAGCTACAGCTTAAGAAAGCTGCAGAGCTTGGTATAACTGTAACTGACGAAGAAGTGAACGGCGAAGTTGATAAGGCCAAGAAATATTTTGATTCAGAAGACAAGTTCAATGAGTTCTTGAAGGGTCAGAGCATGGACCTGGAATACTTCAAGCAGTCAGTCCGGAAGGAGCTTACTATCAACAAGCTTACTGACAAGCTTACTGAAAAGGTCGCATTATCCGATAATGAGGTAAAGGCTTATTATGATACTCATCAGAATGAATTCGTAAGTGTAAAGGCAAGCCATATTCTGCTTGATACTAAGGAAGAGGCTGAAAAAATGCTTGAGAGGGTAAAAGCAGGTGAAAACTTTGCTGAGCTGGCCAAGCAGAATTCTATAGATCCAAGCGCAAAGGAAAACAGCGGAGATCTCGGTTATTTCAGACAAGGCGATATGGTTGAGCCCTTTGAAAAAGCAGCATTCGCATTAAAACCCGGAGAAATCAGCGAAATCGTTCAGACTGATTTCGGTTTCCACATTATAAAGGCTGAAGACAACAAGCTCGACAAATTTGAAGACATAAAGGAACAACTTAAGGGAAACCTGTTGAATGATAAGAAAAGCACAGAATATGAGAAGCTGATGGAAGAAATGAGAAAGAATGCTAAAATAGAAAAATTCATCAAGAATCTTAAATAAAGTGTGTCTATATAAAAGACAGCCAGTATATTAATACGGCTGTTTTTTTATATATCGCATTGGTAGAAGATTGCGAAGCAATCTTCTACAGATACGAGATTCGAGATGCGGGATACGAGGAGGTCTTGGTATTCCTTAAGGGTATCGGAAAAAAGGGAACCTGGACCCGTAAGAAATACCAAAGCTTTTCTCGCATCTCGTAT
>DASPLL010000087.1:0-180610 GCA_035627615.1 Clostridia bacterium | reverse complement strand
TTACCGTCCTTATACTAAAAAAACCTTTGTTCTTCTTTTTCATAATCAGTCCTCCAATTATAGCATTAGAACTGCTGTTCTGCTCCAGCGCACATCATATTGACCTTTCAGTTTATTGATCAAACCAGCCCCTTAAGCTTCAATGGCACATAAGGTTTTGGTTTTTGATATCAGCTTATCATAAAAGCAATAGGGACAGTTCTTTCTGCTTTCATCCCTTCAGAAGCTCACAGCCATAATATTCCTGTCCACAGTAACTAGTACAACCGGAAAGGAAGGAAGTGCAATTATCCCGTCAAACAAATTATCTTGAACCCGCTTCATTGAATAATCCCCCCATGCAAATATATCATCTATACTCAACAGTTTTGTCAAGGCTGCTTTTCTGTGTTATAAAACCTGCACTTTAATAGATAAACAATATCATATTCTGCTATTTCTTCCATATGCGCTTCAGGATCATCGTAAAATCCATTGCTAAATGAACTAAGGGATGATTCCCCCTCCTGTGATACTGTGTAGCAAGCACTTGCTAATACAAGCTCTTTGTCTTTTATGTCTATTTTTGACTTATTGGATGACATGACAGAAGCGTATGCCGAATCTTCTTCTACCTCATACACATTTTTTGATTCAGCTTTACTCAATGCTCCTCCAGAATTGACTGCCAGTACCCAGTCATTTATTCTTGCTCCATTTCCTCTGACTGCAGCAATGATCATGCCTTCCTCACCCTCCGACAGATCTGCCATTAAAGTTCCGCTCTCCTCTGCTTTCTTTCCATGCTCATATTTATCAACCCATACTTTAGCCCATTTATATTTACTGTCAACCTTAAAATCAAATACAAAATATTTACTGCTTCCTATTGATAATAGTATCTTCTCTTTATCCGTCAACTGAGCTTCAGTGATTGTATTGGTATTGCCATTAGTAATACCGGTGCTTCCACATGCTGTAACCGACAGAACAAATATAATCATAACCGGAATAATTAACAGCTTCCTCATTGTACAATCCTCTCTCTTTAATCTCTTATTTTAATTCTCCTGACCGGTACTCCGTACTTCATATGTTTCCTAATTACATATCACATAAAACCCTCAATTCATCGACCAGCTTGCTCCACAAAGCATAGGACTTACCGATGTGCTCCGGATAGCTGCCCAATTTAATAACCTCCAGCAGCCTTTCATTACATAATACGGGTATGATTTTAAAATTACTCATAATTTCCAGGCTTCTTTTGCGGCTCGGAAAAAATACCTTGTTGACGGCAAATAAAGCTTGAAGAAAATGGTCCAATGCGATATCCAGTGCAAAGTGGTAAAACAGCACGTCTTTTCTGGTTACCGCCCGTTCCAGATCCTCTGTGTCTTCAAGTTCTGCCATATGATAATTGACAAGCATCCCTGACAGTTCCTCCGGATACTCTGATAATCTGATCTGCAATGAATTCAGTAAATTATTCTTGTCATATAAGATACTCATATTCTTCAGCATTGCTAAACGGCCTACAGGATAATAGTAGTTGTCCAATTTATCAGGACATTCTCCTTTAAGAATAGCCTCTACCTCACATAGGGCCTCCTCTGCAGTAAAATACATCAGCCAGGTTTCAACACCATTTATCAATGTAAAATCTCCGCTTCCCCAATGTCCTCCCTGAAAAACGTTGATTTTACTATCCTGCAGTAAGCCACCCAATTCATTAATAACGGCTTCTCTTTTCTCAAGCTCAGGCAGCTTATCACAATATATGAAAATGTCGATATCACCCTCCCCTGCTGCAGGAAGCGGGCTCTTACCGCCGCTTATACCAATCGACTGTACCTCCTGGATTTTTGAAATTCTATTTATTAGTGCTTCAAAGGTCTTTTCTGTAGTGTTATTCATACTTTCTCCTCTCAAAAACTGTTCCATAACGGAACGGTTCTTCTTATAGCCCGGCACTTGCTTCTACAGCAAGTAAAAATACATTTTCACGGATTTCCTTTCTATCATTCCAGCATCTTGAATCCCATTCATCACAGCTTAAATCATCTCCACAGTATAATAGCTGTGCAAATATTACATTCCTATATTTTGCAACAGCACAAAAAGCTGAACATTCCATTTCCACTGTTATGCAACCTTCAGATTTCCTCAGCCTGACCTTATCAACCGTTTCACGGTAAAATGCGTCGGTAGTCCAGGTTTTTGATAATAAATACTTGCACCCGTGGTTTTTAAGTGCCCTTTCAATAGCCTCCACTCCCTCAGCACTTGGTTCCACTTCCCGGCCTGGAGCCAGATAATGATAGGAAGTACCCTCATCCCTTACCGCTGCCACAGGCACAACAATATGTCCGACGGCCAGTTCCTTTTCCAGTACACCTGCTCCGCCGCAGGCAATGAATTTCTTTGACCCCATAGCTATGACTTCTTCAAGCATCCCTGCAGCAAGCGGCGCACCGATACCGGGATGAAATACTGCGATCCTTTTCCTCGAATAATCCATTTCATAAATTGGGTGCAAGCCCATTTCAGACCTTATATCTGTTACATGCCTCAATTTCCCTTCGTTCTTATACTTTTCGATAACATCATTAAAAAAGCAGATTACAGCATTCTCAGGAATATCTATCCTGCTGATATTTTTTTGGGGGTCAATCATAGCACATGAATTCTCATCATATTCCAAAATCGGATATTCTTTTCTCATAAATGCTCCTCCTCAGTAATGCCCTATAACAGGCTTGTTCTTTGTCCAATTTCTAACCCCTCTCCTGATTAAACTGCATGGTATAGTACATTAAAACCCTTAAGGCCCTTAATGTATTCCATTTACTTTCTGTTCCCTGCTTTTCCATGGTATAATAAGTTTTCCCTGCCTGACTGCAGGCTTTCCATCTGCCATTCCTGTTGCAGGATTTCCCGAGCCTTTCCAAGGCTTCATCCATTCTTTTTTCATATTGAACTTTATATTTCCGGAACAAATCCAGGCAGCGCAGGATATCATACTTCCACCGTATGGGATAAAAATACTTTAAGAACTCATCCTTTATCACTTCACCGGTTGTTTCTGATTTGAAGAGTTGATGTTTCAGTATAAACTCAATTGATCTCTGTAAAGCTTCCTCAATAGCTTTGTTTTGATATGTATAGCTATTGTCCAGGCAGGTTCTCAGGCCTTCAATCACACTTATTGTCGTATGGAGCGAGCTGTGTCTTGCACCATGAAAATACTCACAATTCCATCCTCCATCCTTCATTTGTACCTTCAACAAGTAATCAATTATTTCATTTATTCCGGGGCTGTGTATATTAAAATAACTTGTAATAGTCAATATCATGCCATTTATGCAAACATCGCTGTATTCAACAGTTCTTGCGTAATTGATCCCCCCATCCCTTCCTACCGGATATGTAAGTAACAATTCAGCGGACTGCCTGCATTTATCGTTGCTTTTTTCTATCTCCAGCTGGACTAATTCATATAAGACATAATGCGTACATGTCCATTTGGGATTATATATTCCATTTCCCCAATGCCCATTATCATTTCTTTTATCAAGCAGTGCTTTCCCCCAGCCTTTTTGGGCAATCTGCATCTGGTATTCCTGTATTTCCTTATCCGGCTTTTTTAATAAGTCCCTTTGCGCCTGATACATAATAGACGGATCGGAATCATGTAATAACCATTCAATTATTTGGCTGTATTTTTCCATTTCCTTCACCTCTATGCACGGGATAAAAGCCGATGTTCCCAAGCCAGAGCTTCAAAGCTCCTTTTGCCACTCCTCAACCATAAAATTACCATCATCACCAATATTCACGTAATATTATTACTTGTTTATCAGCTTAACTCGTCCCTAAGCATTTACTGCTGCAATCCAGGGCGTACCTGCTTCCTGCAACTGTACTTCGTACCGCAGTAAAGTTCTTTTATATATACGCAGGCAAAATACTCTAGAATCCTGCACCTTCATTAACAATAAATACTTTCATCCTGCCTGTCACTTCCTGCCCCTCAATAATAACAAGGCTATTACATACCCTTTCCTTTGACTTGCAATCAACACATCTGTTCAACTCAACACAGGGCGGATTGAATCCTGCTCTTTTTGCATTCATAGGTGAAGCGATATTTTTAGCTCTCTGAATCGCATCGCTAAGTGAATCCACTATCTTGTTAATACCAACAACAATTACAACATAATCAGGTCCAAAAACCATAGCAGCCACCCGGTTTCCGCTGTGATCAACATTAACTATGTGCCCTTCCAAAGAAATAGCATTAGTACCGGTTATATACCAGTCAGCGGTCAGCGCCTTTTTCTTTATCAGTTTGCTTTCTTCTCTATTTGCCGACATTGTCTTATCAAAGACAGTATTTCCTCTTTCCACTAGTTTCTGAACAATTCCAGTATTTTGTACAGTTATTGAATGGCCTATCCCTACAGTGCAATCGCCCGGTATCATCTGTAAAAGCTTATGATTTACTTCGCTAAAGCTTTCTAAAAAGAATACGTCAATATTTCTTGACTTAAAATTACTTATAAGCTTCTGAATTCTGCTATCCGGCATTTGTTGAATCCCCCCCATAGAATGAATAATCATAGCCCCCATGCCCAGCGAGACTTCGGGTACCAATGTGCCGACTCCTGAAATCAGCTCTTGTGGCATAAGAAAATTGTTGTATTATCCCATTGCTTTTTTATTTCGACATTAGAAAATCCAGCCTCCTTAAGTAAGTCCGATTGTGTCTGGATAGAAAATGGTATGTCAATATGGTAGAAGCCATCAGTTATTCCATTTTCTCTTCGTATACTTTCATTTTCCTCGATCAAATGATTCTCTTCCTCTATTGTATTAACTGTATAATCTCCTTCAATATACACCCCGTCCTTTTTAAGCGTATCCCGTATATTCTTATATAATGACAGCTTCAATTCTCTGCTAAAATGATGAAGTGAGTATGTAGACAAAGCAATATCAAAACCTTCTATTCCATAATCCACATCAAAATATGATTGGCATACAAGACTTAACTGATTTGCCTTATCTTAATATTTTTCTCTAAGTACATCGAGCATTTTGCCCGATAAATCAATACCTGTTACTTCAGCATATGGATAAATACTAAAAATCCCCTCAAGCTCAAGTCCTGTACCGCAGCCTAAGTCTAACAGCTTGATATTATTCCTTTCTTTGGGTATGCATTTAGCAATTTCTTCGTAGAATACATTCAAATCAAGCTCATCAATCATATGGAAATCATATGTTTCAGCCCTGCAGTTGAAAAAATCAGCCATCTGTTCAAACTTTTTATCAGACATCATTATATACTCCTATCCCCTGAAATTATGAAAACTATCCTTCCCACACGATGTGGCACTCCATTATTCAGGCACTTTCAGCTATTGATAAAATTAAACAATGCATCTGATCCACTCATGTATCTCCACCTGTCAGAATTAGCGATGCTGCATCATCCATGAGTTGTAGCTGCTTGCCTCTAGCTTCAGAAGCCGTCACATATGAGGCTTCCTAATTAATTCATTCGGACTTCTCAATCATCATTTTGTACACGCCTAAATATCCATCCGGTTTCTCTCTTAACTCATGTGATACCACAGAAAATCCAACTTTCTTGTAACACTCAAATGCTCCTGTATTGTAATCAAACACATTAAGAAATAGCTTTTTTATTCCATATTCGTTGAAGCACATATCAACTATTTGTTTTAATGCTTTGCCGCCATAACCTTTGCCCCTATATGCCTCATCTATTAAATATCTTCCTACCTTTGCAGTTCCGTTAATTGTATCTATTTCAAACAGTTCAATGGTTCCAATCATCCTGCCGGAATTCTCATCGAGAATTTTATAAATAAAAACCTTTGCATCTTCTTTGTTTGCTGTTGTTTCGAGCCTGTCCATGATCTTCTCAGCTGTAATAGGATATTCATATCCTCTTCCTGACCATTGTTCAAGAAATGCAGCATCCTTCCCTCTGTTCCAGCTTACAATTTTATTACAATCCTCACGTTCTAGCAATTCAATCCTTAACATCTTTCTTCTCCTTTGTAAAAAAATAAGTAATCCTTTATTCGACATTATTTTTAATGTATTACCTTTAGATGAGTTTTTCGAATTCTATCTTATGGGAAAATTAATCTGGAGCTGCTATCAGCAATACACCTAAAATAATCTACGGCAGCTTTCTCTGCATCTGTCCTCAGAACAAGTCCTTCGAATTGGTGCGCTTCCCTTAATTCTTTATACAAATCAATTAATATATCTATTGCTTTGCAACATGAACTCTTATCATGAGACGCAATTGAGCCTTTTAATCTCTCAATATATTCCGGAGCATCAAATTCAAGTTTTCTCACTCCACGCGGCTGCTTTCCCTTATGTAGTAAAATCAAAGGACCAATTACATTCTGTCTCAGAAAAGAAATAAACTCTATAGCTTCAAAAAGCTCTCCTCTTCCTACTTTACCTGCGCCATAATGCACCCAAACCCAAAATCTGTCTTCGATCCATTGTAAATCCGGCTTGGGATACTTTGCCTCCACCTCTTTGCATTTAGAACTTACCTGTCCATCAATCTCCCACAAAATTATAAAATCCTCCACCCGGTGAGCAATATTGTCAATTGAAGCAAATTTCAAATCAACATGAAGCAAAGGATCTGCGTATAAACAAATTAATAAGCTTGGAGCTCCAACATGCTCCCCGGTAAATGCTGAGAGCAGATTCCCCATTTTTTTCGCGATTTCCATTCTCTCACGCATTACTTCATCAAGTGATTCCGGCTTGACTGCTATTACCAGGTCTATATCAGAGTACTCATCCATCTCCTTTGTAATATAGGAACCGGCAGCTGCAACTCCGACAAATCTTGGATCAGACTTTAAAACCTCCAAGGACTTATGAATAAAATTATTATGTTCTGTTTTAATCATATACTACTCCTTTCAGCTTTCATCAAATAGCCCACAAGCTCCATATAGGAGTTTGAACCTAAAAAGAATCCCCGTATTCATTTATTAAAGCAAGTAATTATTCTCTTCGTTGGCTAATTCTAGCGTTCTGATTTCAAAAGATTTGCACCCTGACGCAATAAACGGGTCAGATTCTGCAATACTTGCTGCTTCAATAAAATCCTCTGCACAAATTATGACTATTCCTCCGGGATAATCTTTGAAAGGTCCACAGAGTATAAGTTTACCCTGTCTATTTAACTCTTTTAAATATTCTACATGACACTTTATTAAATAATTATCTATAGGCCTCTGATCGTGCATTAAATAAACATATGTCACTTGTTCCCCCTCCTCACTTTCATTGGTTTTCTCGCTTTCCAGATATATCTCCACTCTTTTAGTGAAAGACTACCATCTCTGTAATTCTCCGATATCAAACGTTCAAGCTCCTTCTTATTATCATGCAAAGTATAAACAGGATTACCATGCATAGCAGAAAGAAATTTCGCAATTTCTCTTTCATCTGGAAATATAATCAATGCTTTTATATAAATAATGCAGACCAAAGATTATTCTCATTTAGCGATGTTGGTTTTCCTTTTAGAATAAAACTCCTTCAATAAGTCTATATAGTCAGGTAACTTTTCTAAATTTGGCTCCCAAAATTCAAAGGTTATACCATTACATTTTTCAATATAATTGTTCTCAAGTGTATAAGTTTTTCTGAATTTACATACACCATCTTTATCATTATGACAATGGTGGCAATTTCCATGTTCTCCTGTAAAAACCTCTTTTATAAAACTTCGTGCGTTTTCAATATATTCACGATGTTTATCAATCTAATTCAAGAAAAGCCGAAGAATAATGCTATTCTCTCTGATGTATGGATATGGTAGCCTTTATAGCCAGCTTACAATATTTTCAGAAATATCCCTTCTTTTGGACTTAAAATTTTTTCTATCTGAATAACCAACAGCTATAACAGCCATTAATTGCAGGTCATTTGAAACTCCTAGTAAATTTCGTACCTTATCTTCATTTTTTAGTATTTCTCCAATCCAACAAGTAGCTAAACCTAGCTCATGTGCTGCAAGTAACATATTCTGTATTGCAGCCTCAATTGATTGTACAGGTTTCAAATAGACATTTTGTATTTCGGAATCTGTTGCTTTGGTATCAAGGAACACTGAAATTAAGCAAGAGGAATTTTTTACCCAATTACGAAATACAGTAAGAGATGCTTTTAGTATGCATGACATTACCGGTTTCACATTATCACTCCCTGTTATTTTCAATTGCATCCTGTAATCCAAGGCATGTTCGCTGCTTTCTCTAGTCCGATTTACTGCAGCGTGAGGGTTTCGTCAGACGTAGGCAAGGCTGCCTCAAAGCCTTACCTGGCATACTTAGCTAACTCTTCTCTTCATTAAAAATTCATATAAATCTTTCCAATCATCTATCCTAAAGTTTCTTATAATAGGACTTTCGGTTTCCATTATCATTATAGTTTTCTTCCTTTCTGTACTTCCCTGGCAAATCCACCACACGATGCGGCAGCCTCTATTCGATCAACCCGATTTCCTTCGCATAACTATATAAAAAATCTCGTCTGCTATCAGAAGCTTTCATTCTTTTAAGAGATTCTTCAACCACATATTTCTTACTTGCTTTCTCAATGACACTTAAATCCGGATTTTTCTCTGCAAGCAGTATTCTAAATCCCCTTGCCAAATCAAGTTCAGCCACTATACTTTGATTATCTTCACATTTTTCTACTAGCCATGCTATGATAGCTCCAAGATATTGCTCTAACGTTTTGCAATTGAGATATCTTTGCTTTGATGGAAAAACATCTAGTGCACCTTTACTCGCTGGACGCAAAGTAGTGACAAAAGAATCGGGCTTCAAATCAGGCATATCCACTCCTACTATTTCAAACAATGGACATTTTTCGCATTCCGAGTTGCAATTATTTACAAAATCAGCACCATAGACAATCCTTACCGCGCCACCCCAATTATCAAGTATTGCTGAATTCAATGGTAATTTTCCAGTGATTATCATCAAGTCCTTTTGCGCTTGTTCATAAAATTTATCAACAATATACATCATAGCTTCCTTTCTATAAATAACTAAATCCACAAATAAGAATACCCAGACAATGTGGTGCCCTTAACCTTCATGACTTCTGTATCCTCTCATTTGTCATACACTCACAAATCCAAGCGTCAACAATCTCAGATGTATAAATGGGGATATCTACTATGTCACCAATTCAAAGAGATTACTATTTATATCTGCTTATTAGCCGTTTGAACACTGAATTTATACATATCCTCATTTTTCTCTTTGGCAAAGAAAGTTCCCAACAATACCCCATTGTTCTTTTCAATAATCCTTCTTGAAGCTATATTATCAGTTTTGCAGGTTAAAATTGCATCTTTAATCCCCATCTCAAAGGCTTTTTTCAAGGCTAATTTTAATATTTGTGTTCCATATCCTTTATTTCTACACTCTGGAGATATGTCATAACCTATGTGACCGGTTTCCTCTGTCTCTATGTGCCTAACTCTCACTACTCCTACAACTTCATCATTATGAATTAACCAAAATGTTGAAAATGGAACCCTCCCTTGAGGCAGATCTATTCCTTTATTGAACTTGTATAAGTCATTTAAAAATTCATCAAAGCTCTCTAACGCTTTTTTATATTTATTAAAGTAATGATTATCATTTATTCTTCTGTATGCTAGAGTGTAACTTTGAAAACTCTTCTGATACTCTTTGCTTGGTTCTATTAAAAACAAATCATCCATAAATTGTCCTCCATTTTATGTAATATGATCTTTTTCTTACTTTACCTCATACATCAGGCATTTCCTGCATGAGTGTCGTCTCTTGCCCCACAACGTCAGGCCCTCATTCACTGTTGGGGAAGATAAAGTGAATATACATTGTGTAAGTATTCCTTACCCCTAAACAATTCATTATATGTGCCTGACATAACAAAGCCAAGACTTTCAACGAGTCTAACAGACCTTTGATTATCGATATAAATACATGCTCTTATTTCTTTCACATGCATCTTATCTTTGGCAAATGAGATGATTTCTCTCATGGATTCTCGCATATACCCGTTTCCCCAGAACTTTTCTTTTAAGTCATAACCTACATCAACTATACAGTCTTTCAAGTTCCAGCAATGAAATCCACAAGTACCCATTTTTTCGCCATCAGATTTCCGAACAATAATCCATCTATGCTGTAGCCTTGGTTCGGGTGGTAAATAGAATTCAATTATTTCATCTGCACCTTGAATATCAGCTAGTGGTTCTGCATCAAATAAATATCTATTCACTACATCATCAGAGAATTGACTAAATATAAACTCTCTGTCGGCAGTGTCAATATTCTTAAGTATCAGTCTTTCTGTTTTTAGGTCTTTAAAAAACATCTTATTCCCCCCTGTCTAATCAACAATCTTTACTTCTTGTTTTATCCAAAGCCTATTATCTGCTTCTTCAACTGGAGCGAAAGCAATCCCATTTACAGCTATAAGATTGCTCCATCTGCTCAGTTGCCCAGCTCCCGCTTCAAAGCAAATGCATCCGGCAGTCCAAGGCACGCTTGCTCCTTACTCCAGCCCTTCGTCCCGCACCGTGAGGGCTTTGTTCTACTATGTGTGGCAGACCCGCAGAGCCAGAGCCGCATGGACGCGGCTCCCTAAAAAGCTTTAAACCTTGAAAGCCGTACTTATTAAGTTGTTAAATGAATGAATTATCATGCATGCCCATAAAGATTTTGTTCTTTTCAATACATAACCTTGCAATAATCCAAATCCCAATACAAAAGCTGTATATAAAATAAAGTAAGTAGTTTTCTCTATACTCAGTATTCCACTCATATACCATTTAGGAAAATGTATCAGTACAAACAAAACTGATGATATAGCATTGGCATACTTGAATTCTATTCCCTCTTGGAGTTTCTGCAATATAAATCCTCTGAAAACAACTTCTTCTGTTAAACCTATAAGAATGATTCTATGTATCCATGTATATATATCAATACTAAAATCAAACTTGCTGCCTCCCATAAGATAATTTCTTATGATATGGTATATAACTATAAGAAACCCAATAACAATTCCCCATATTATTCCTCTTATCACATTATCATTTAATTTTAGATATGAAATAGGATTAACTTTATACACATATTTTAGAAATACAAAAACAGGAATTGTCCAGACTATATATTTGATACTATTTCTTACCATAATATACAAAGCAATATTATTGCTATAATCGTATGTAGAAAAATTAAATTCATAGATAGTCCATACTAGAAAAAATACTAAAATATATAATTGGAGTACTCCTATGCCCTTTTGTTTTGTATCTTGGCTGCTTATCATTATAAGTATTTCTCCTTTTATTAATGTGAGGTCCGGATGGCCGAACCCGTTTCCGCCACATGTAGTAGAACGTCTCCGCACTCACGACATAGTGTCGTCAATATTTGTATATGGCGTTAAATAATCACTAATACATTATACCATTATTTAGCAAACAGGTAAAATCATATAAGTGCTCATCGTAAAAAAAAGAAACCTGAATCACTCCAGGCTTCTCAGTTTTTCCTCAAAATCATGCTCCGTCATAACAGCTATTCCATTGTCCACAAGCAGCTGCGCCGCTACACCGCTTCCTTCCTTCAGTTTTCCCGAAAAGGTTCCGTCATAGATGGTTCCGCTGCCGCAGGATGGGCTGTTGGCTTTCAGTATGGCTGCGGTACATCCGTATAGCTTAGCCAGGTTCAGTGACTCCTGCGCACCCTTGACAAAATGTTCTGTTACATCCTCGCCCTCATTATCCCGTACCTTTGCTTTCTCAACCAGCACCAGAATGCCATTCCCCTCCTGTATTTCCGAGGGCCGTCTTGGCGTCGTCATGCCTCCGAGCTGTTCCGGGCATATGGGTATGAAGGTGTGCTCCTTCATAAGCTCGAGGAGCTTTGGGGTTAGGTTGTTCCCCCCGCTGTATTTGCAGTTTGTGCCCAATAGACACGCACTAACCAGTATATTCATAAAATCACTTCCATCACTTGATTTCTACTATGGTGGCTCCTATGCCGCCTTCACCGAAGCCGCCGCTCCTGTAGGACTTCACATGGGAATGACTTTTCAGGAGCTGCATTATGCCTGCCCTCAGGACTCCTGTGCCCTTTCCGTGTATTATGGTCACCTGGGGCAGGCTGCCCAGATATGCATCGTCCAGGTATTTATCCACATTCATAAGAGCTTCGTCCAGGGTCTGCCCCCTCAGGTCTATCTGGGTAGCAACAGCTCTTGCCTTAGCTGAGCTTACCTTTACGTTACCGCTTCTCTTCGGCTTTTCCTGCTCCTCTTCAACTACCTTGAGGTTATTTATATTCACGTTAATTTTCATTATACCGGCCTGCACCGTCAGGTTGCCTTCATCATCGGGAAGCGTCAGTACGCTGCCCTTCTGGTCCAGGTTGACTATCTTTACTGTCATGCCTGTCTTTAGATTCTTTGGAGGTGCACTGCTGGTCTTTTTAAACAGTGCTTCTCCTATTTTGTCCTCCAGCTCATCCTCCCGCTGTCTGACCTTAAGCCTTGACTTCTCTATCATTGCGGCCTTTTCTTCATTTTCTTTCTGGATAGCATCCCTGAGCTCTTTTATAAGCCCTTCCGCTTCCTCTTTTGACTGCCGCACTATTTCAAGAGCTTCCCTCTGGGCTTCTCTTACTATTCTATCCCTTTGGGAGTCCAGCTTTTCCAGCTTCCTGTCCATTTCATTCTTTGCCTTTTCAAGTTCAAATTTAAGCCTGGCAGCTGTATCCCTTTCCTCCTCGGCCTTTTTCTTGTCATCCTCAAGGCTTTTTATGAGATCTTCAAATTTTATATCATCCTGGGATATGAATTCCTTTGCCCTTTTTATTATTCCGTCAGGTAGCCCAAGCTTTCTGGATATTTCAAAAGCGTTTGATTTTCCGGGTATACCTATAAGCAGCCTGTAAGTAGGCCTTAAAGTAGCAACGTCAAATTCTACGCTGGCATTGCATATACCCTCGGTAGTCAGTGCGTATATCTTAAGCTCGCTGTAATGGGTAGTGGCTGCAGTCCTTATATTCCTTTTGTGCAGCAGCTCCAAAATGGACATTGCCAGGGCAGCGCCTTCAGTGGGATCAGTACCTGCTCCAAGCTCATCAAACAGCACCAGGGAATTGGAAGTCACATGCTCCAGAATGGAAACAATATTGGTCATATGGGATGAAAAGGTGCTGAGGCTCTGCTCTATGCTCTGCTCATCCCCGATATCTGCGAATACTTCATCAAAAACAGCCACTTCACTGTAGTCATTGGCAGGAATATGGAGTCCTGACTGGGCCATAAGCGTCAAAAGCCCTATGGTCTTCAGGGTGACTGTCTTTCCTCCTGTGTTAGGTCCTGTAATGACCAGTGTGTTAAAGGTCTCCCCCACATATATGTCGATAGGGACTACGACCTCAGCCTTCAGCAGAGGATGCCTTGCCTTCTTTATATTCACTATCCCGTCGGAATTGACCCTTGGTTCCGTACACCTGAATTCCAGTGCGAATTTGGCTTTGGCAAAAATAAAATCAAGAGTTGCCAATATCTCCATATTGGTCTTTATACTGTCGTATTTCTCATCAATCAGAGCAGTAAGCTCCTTTAGTATACGTTCTATTTCATTCTCTTCGTCCAGCTTCAGCTTTTTTATATCATTATTCATTTCAACAATCGCCATAGGCTCTATGAATAGTGTTGCTCCGCTGGCCGACTGGTCATGTACTATGCCGGGTATGTTTCCCCTGAATTCCTGCTTCACCGGTATTACGTGCCGGTCTCCCCTTACGGTTATTATCGGGTCCTGCAGGTATTTCTGATATGCAGGGGAGGAGATCATATGGTTCAGCTTTTCTCTCATGGAAGCTGTTTTTTCCTTGATCTTTCTTCTGATACTGTGCAGCAGCGGACTCGCATTGTCCGAAATCTCCTCTTCGCTTATTATGGCGCTGCCTATTCTTTCTTCTATGCTTTTATAGGGGGACAGAGTCTCAATATAGTATTCGATTATTGGAAAGCTTTCCTCTCCTCTGTCATCATTCATGAAGGATTTCAGCCTTCTGGCTGCCCTTAAGGTATCAGCCACCTTGAGAAGCTCTCCTGGATCCAGGGTAGAACCCAGCTTTACCTTCTTAAGGGCAACTCTTATATCCTGTACTCCGCCGATGGGTATATTCCCCTTTTTAAGCAGCAGGTTCACAGCTTCCGTGGTCTCCTGAAGCAGCTCCTTTATCTCATTGAGATCGCTTGAAGGCTTCAGCTCTGCCGCTATATCCCTCCCCATCCCGGAAACAGTGCTTTCGCACAGCATGTCAATTATTTTATTGTATTCCAAAATCCTCAAAGCTTTTTCGTTCAATGTATTCACCTCAATTATTTATAGCCACGGACGACCAATGGTCGCCCCTACAGTCCGGTTCCCCGCGGCCCCGCAGCCTCGAAACCTGACTAATATTCATTATAGCTGGGGAGGTAGAAGCAGAACTCCGAGCCTTCCCCGTATACACTGTATACATTTATCTCACAGCCATGGGCGTTTATCAGGTTTTTGACTATTGCCAGTCCCAGGCCTGTGCTGATATCCGATTTATCCTTGTCAATGGTATAGAACCTATCCCATATGAAGGGCAGGTCCTCCTCTTTTATTCCCTCACCATTATCTTTTATGCATACGTAAATATTATCACTTTGCCTGTATGCTCTTATGGAAATGCTGTCATAATCATAGGAATGCTTGATCGCGTTGCTGATCAGATTGATAAGCACCTGATTTATCTTGTTTTCGTCACCAAAGCAGGTAAGAACATCATCAGACATATTTACAAATTTAATAGTAATATTCTTCTTGGATGCATATGGCAGCAGCTTGTCAATAGTCCTTCTTATCATGGCTTCCATACTGAAAGGCACCCGCTTGAGCTGAATGAAGCCTGCCTCTACCTGTGACAGCTGAAGTATCTCATTGACCATACTCTTAAGCCTGACAGTCTCATCCATTATTATCCTCAGGTACTTCTGCCTGTCTTCCTCTGTATCAACAAGCCCGTCCAGCAGCACCTCCGAATAACCCTGCAGATAGCTTAAGGGAGTCCTGATCTCATGGGATACATTGGCTATGAATTCCCTTCTTATCTGCTCGACCCTTGATAACTGTTTGGCCAGGTTGTTCATGGTATTTCCAAGTTCTTTTATCTCTCTGCTTGACCTCAGGTTAACTTTCATATCATAATTTCCTCTGGATATTTCCAGTGCGGCATTATTTATCCGCTTCAAGGGTTTAGAAAAGCTCTGCGATAGGAAATAAGACATTGCGGATGCCAGGGCGATGGAAATAGCAAAAATATATATGAATTGATTTCTTATGGCGTCCACTGTAGTCTGCATATACTCCAGGGTAGTAATCAGATAAATAGCTTCACTTATTTCAGGCTTTTTTATAGCTTCTCCGTTATTGTATCCATTGTTGCCAAGTCTGGCTTCCTGTGTATAGCTGGCAATCTGCTTGACAGGAACTCCGACCAGAAGTGTATCCATTTCCTTGGGCCAAACCGAGTAAGGATTTCTGATCATTTTACCCTTCTCATACACATTTTCCCCTTTGAGAATATTACCGATATATTTAAGGCCAAAAAGGTTCCCCAGCTTATATTGGTTTGTGCCTTCCACATATGTTATTCTCCCATCCCTGCCGGTAACTATTATAATATCGTTAACTCTCCGCATCACACTGTAATAGGGTATGGTAAAATTGTACTGACCCCTGGCCACATAATTGGACAGACGTATACAGTCCTTCTCCAGCTGTTCTCTCTCCTGCTCGTAATAAAAGTCATATAAAAATTCTGTCTGAAATATCAATATGAAGGTCAGGAGCGCCAATGTCATGGCAATTGTAGACACCCACAGCTTAAAGGATATTCCATAGCTTCTCATTTTGGTACCTCTAGCTTATACCCTACACCCCACATGGTGCTTATATAGCTGCTGTGATCTCCCAGCTTCTCTCTGAGCTTCTTTATATGGGTATCCACCGTTCTGGGATCTCCATACTGCTCGTAGCCCCAGACCTTTAAGAGCAGCTGCTCTCTTGTAAAAACAATTTTGGGATTGGTAGCCAGGAAATATAGCAGCTCGTATTCCTTATTCGTAAGTATGATCTCTTTCTCAAATATCGTTACCTCTCTGGAAAGTCTGTTGATTACGATATCTCCCACCTGAAAAAATGATGCGGAATCGCAGCACTTTATCTCAGACCTCCGGAGCAGTGCTTTGACCCTTGCAATAAGCTCCTTCGGACTGAAAGGCTTTACTATATAATCATCGGCGCCCAGTTCAAAGCCAAAAAGCTTGTCAAACTCTTCACCTCTTGCAGTCAGAAGTATGATAGGAACATTGGACAATCGTCTTATTTCCCGGCAGACAGTCCAGCCGTCGATTTCAGGAAGCATAATGTCCAGTATTACAATATCCACCTGGTTAGCCTTGAAAAGATTCAGTCCCTGTTTTCCATCAGCAGCCTCAAAAGTTTCAAAGTTCTCCTTTTTGAATGCTATCTTGATCAGTTCTCTCATTTTTTCCTCGTCCTCAACCAGCAGGACTCTGACACTATTTTCCATAATCAATCTCTCCTTTTCAATCGACGCCTCTGTAAAAATGCCCTTTTGTAAAACCTCCGGACTTCACTCTCTCTGAGAGCAGCCGATCATTTTTATCCATGTTTCCGTAATTCCTGTAAAGCTTGATAATACCGCTTATTTCTTCGGGGCTTTCAATATAAAAATCTGCTCTCAGCTTGGAAACTCCGCTGCTTATTATGTCGTCCAGATCCTCAGCCAGAAAAAGCACATCGGAGTTCAGTATCTGTATCCTGCAGGAATTTAACCTGATCATCCTGAATACTTTCCTTTTCTCGTCTATTATACCATAGTTTGAATTATTGCAACCTCCTGCATTAACGCAGCTGTCCTTTACCATCGACACCGGACAGTATTCCGTTGTCATGACAGGCATATACCCATACACAACCGCTTCAACAGGTGCTGCACAGCTGGAGCTTATTGCCTTTATCTGGTTCAGTGTCAGCTCAGAAGACAGCCCTACGGCTTCAGCACCTTCCTGATACATATGATTTGCCGACACAGAATTGAAGATATTAAGACTATAGTTTGTTCTCAGCCTGCTGATCCCTAATTGCCTCACAAATTCATGCTGCCCGGCGCCTGATATTACCAGCCCGAAATCCGGGAGCTTTACTTTTTCTACGATTACAGCCAATCTGTTTTTCAGCTGTGCAGCTTCTTTATCCCGTACTATATTGGGGAGCACATAGAATAAGCTTTTACCCATGCTGCTGCATATATCTGCGAGCTTCACGGCATCAGCCGCCATATCTCCCTCATAGGCACCACCCAGAAGATAGACAGTATCTGCTCCTGCGTTTACGGCACTTAATGCTGCATCACGATTCCTGACTCCGGCTATGTATTCCGCCGGAGCAGCTTTGGCCGCTTTGTTCTCCTTCAGTATATTCTCAATAACCGACGCAGAATTAACCTGAAGTACCGGCCGGTCATGCATAAGCGAGCGTTTCCTGGAAAGCTCCTCCAGCACCTCTCTCCGCATCCTATTTGTCTGCCTTGCAGGTATGTAGCAGTTATCTTCTATCAGTGCCTCTTTTACCTCTATAATATAAGGAGTATCACCGGTTTTTCCAAGCTGCTCCATAACCTTGTCAAAGGGTGTTGCAGCTTTTACCGCCGGCTCAACCTTCTCTTCATCGGTGTAGCTTGCCGTATATCCGTCACTATCCTTCACAACTATGAGAGGATTTTCCCCTGCCTTCATGATAAGCTTGCACTCCACCCTTATCTTTTTCCTGTTTTCATAGGAATACTCCTCCCTGGCCTTCCTGTTCAGCACGCTGTCAAAGGTCTTGCTCACCCTGGAGCCGGCTTCGATTCTGTCCCTTATGAATACCTCCGCTATATCGCCCTTTTCAGCCCTTTTCACATTCTTACCCTTGACCCTGATGCCGCTTATGATCGTCCCTGTGCTCCTGCCGTTCTGTGATATTATTTCTATTCCGTCGCCATCACTCAGGTATCCTTCCTTTATGATAATTGACGCCATATCACCTTTCTGTCCCAGCACTTTTCCCAGCATCACTCCCCTGTTGTCAGGCCTCTCTGTACTTACGATATCCATATTCCTTTTATTGAACATATATCCTTCAGTAAATTCCCTGTTAAAAGCGCTTCTCAGCTCATACTCCGCCTCCTGTGAGACGGCTCCGCCCTTTCTCATAATACTGTCCAGGGCTTCCCTGTAATGCTTCACCACTATAGCCACGTACTCAGCCTTTTTCATTCGCCCTTCTATCTTCAGAGAAGTCACACCTGACTCTGCCAATTCCTTAAGTCTGTTATACGTATTAAGGTCTCTGGTGCTTAAAAGGTGCTTGTTCCGGTTTTCTGCCTCTGTTTTCCCCGTTGAAAAATCATACAGTGAATACTTCCTCCTGCAAGGCTGGGCACATCTTCCCCTGTTTCCGCTCCTTCCGCCTATCAGGCTGCTCATGAGGCACTGTCCCGAATAGCTGACACAAAGGGCGCCATGTATGAATACCTCTATCTCCGCCCCTGAGTTTTCTGCTATACTGCTGATCTCATCGAGGGACAGCTCCCGTGCAAGTACTACCCTTTTAGCGCCTAAAGAGGAGTAGTACCTTGCCCCTTCAATATTATGCACTGTCATCTGCGTGCTGCAATGTACCTCCATATCGGGAAAAGCACTGGTAATAAGCTTAAGAAGTGCTATATCCTGTACTATTACCGCATCAGCGCCTATACGGTATAGAAAGCCTACATAATCCAGAGCCTCTGCAAGCTCACGGTCAGAAAGCAGTATATTGATAGTGATATATATCTTTACACCTCTTATATGAGCATAATTGACAGCCTTGACCAGTGTCTCCCCGTCAAAATTGTCTGCATATGCCCTTGCATTGAACTTACTCCCGCCCAAATAAACAGCATCAGCACCACTTTCAACAGCAGCAGCTAATGCTTCGAAATTTCCGGCAGGCGCTAGCAGTTCTATTTTATTCATTAAGTTCACATCCTAATATATTTTGCATGGCCCCGGGGCTTGAGAACGGATACCACGGAAAGACACGGTTCCCGTCCTCCCAGACCCATAAGGAATACCCGAATTTTCCCGAAGCCTCGTAGCCCCGAAACCCCGCAGCCTCGAAACCTCGTAACCCGTTTCTATATATTATTTACCCTATTGTTCCTGTTTTTATCTATCCTTTTTATTTTTACATCATCCAGCTCTTTTTTTGTCTTCAGAAGCTCGATCTGGTTTTCAAACAGCTTGCCCTGCACATCGTTTATTGTCTCCTTTGAAACATCAAGCTCGCATCTCAGATCCCGCAGCTCCTCCTGTGCTTTTGCCCACTCCCTGCTTATCTTGCCCAGCTCGATCTGTGCTTTTGTATACTCGCTCTGCGTTTTGGTATATTGCTCTTTGATTGCCTCCAGTTCCTGCCTCAGTTCATTAAGCTCTTCAAAAGGCCGCTGCATTTCACCCTGTATATTCTGAAGCTTTTCCGAAGCATCAGCGTAATCCTCCTGTGATTTGTACAGGGTATCGGCCAGATTCAGCGCAGTAAGCACTGCCACCATTGTCGAATTATATCTGAAATTGCCCCGCGCAATCTCTCTCATGATCTTATCAACTTTATCTGCAAGCCCAAGAACATATTCTTCAGGTTTTTCCGTAACCATGACATATTCGGCGTCAAATATGTTAACCCCTATTTTTTTCTTCTCTGTCATATATTACAACTCCTTTGGGATTTATCAAGTCTCATTAATATCTTTATAGTATTCTTCAAAAAATCAAATTTTCCCTTTAAATTTTTCTAAATACGCAAAATTAATGTTGCAAAATAAGAAGACATGATAAAAAGAGATGCATATCACTCTAATATGCACCTCTTTTTATGAACTTCTTCATTCTCCACGGATTACCCCCACCGCATCAACCTGCTTTATTTTTAATGCAGGGGGTAAGCTGCTCAGGATACCGACAAGGGCTGTAGCAGTAATAGTTACAAAAATAGTCAAAAGGGAAAAGCCTGTACGGATATTAATATAACTTCCGATGAAATTTCCTGCCGGAATCCCCAATAGCAGACCGAGCATACCGAAGCCGTGGCATATGACCATCGTTCTGTATACAATGTCATACTGAAGCTCTTTTATCCCTGACCCGTAAAACTTGTACAGTCCAATCTCCACTTTCCGCTCCTGTATTGAAAGGAGCATCCTGTTCATCACTCCTATGCCCCCTGATATCAGCCCCACTATTGCTGTTATCACCGCAAAAACAAGATATTTGTCTGTAAAAGCCGATACCTGGGACAGCTGTACATATTCAGTTATACTGTACGCCTCCGTTACCCCATGCTCTTTTTCCAGCACATGGGCAAGTCTTATGGCCGCCTCTTCCTTATGCACACCATTGTCTACCAGGGCAATAAGCTTTTCCATGCCGAAATCAAAGGAGACCTCCTCCGGTACACTATCCGGAATAAGACACATACCGGGAACCTCTTCCTCAAACAATGTTTCAATATTTCTGTTGAAGTTCCTGAAAACTCCTGCGACTGCAAATTCAACCTTCCTGCCTCCTACCACCAGGTCAAGCTTCTGTTCTATTATGTCTTTCGTACCGAAAAGCTCCAATGCAGTAAGGTCATCAATAATAACAACTTTATTTGCTTTCCGCACATCTACACTGCTAATAAAGCTGCCCCCAAGCATTTCCAGGTTGGCATACCGCAGGTATTTTTCATTAACTGCCAATATCCGGGAGGATCCCGATGCTTTGTAGGACTTTAGCTGTGCCTGAAGCTCCAATACAGGTATGGTGCCTTTTACCTCAGGCATTTTTCTCTCAAGCAGCCTTCCATCCTCCGGCAGCAGATAGTCCTCTGAAGCAGCGCCCTTATCACTGATTTCTATATCATACAGTCTGAGCCCGCTTTGCCGGAAGCTTTCATTAAGTACTGCCCTTCCTCCCTCAGCTATCCCCAGAACTGCAGTCAGTATAAAAATACCTATTATTATTCCTGAAGCAGATAAGAAATATCTGGCTCCTTCCTTTAAGACCGCAGCTTTCATATAAGCCCTCCCTTCAGCAGCCTTCCGTTGTTAAATGAGAGCAGTCTGCACTGTGATAAATCTGTCAGTGCTTTCCCGGGAGCGTGCAATATTATGGTGATACCTTCTCTATTCAAACGGAACAAATGCTCCATAAGCTTGTGCTCCTCACTGCTGTTCAGGCTTGCAGCAGGTTCATCCGCAATTATCATGAGCGGATTGTTTATAACTGCCCTTGCCAGAGAAACCAGCTGTTTGCTGGCGTCGGAAAGGGCACTCACCTTCACCCCGGCGTATTTCTCCATTCCCAGATCTTCCAGGGCTTTCATTATCCTGTCCCTTTTTTCCCTGTTCGATATATTGAGTCCATGCATAGGGATCCCAATGTTCTCTGCCGCTGTCAACCCGGCAATAAGCTTGAAATCCCTGAACAGGTAGCCTATCTTGTTTTTCCTTATTTTGTCCAGTACTTCATCCCTGGCGAGGGCTATATTTTCATAATCAAAAAAATACTTTCCTTCATCAGGCTTCTCCAGGCACCCCAGGCAATTGAAAAATACATCCTTCTGATTCCCGTATAAGCCTTCCAAGACTACAAATTCGCCCTGCAGGATCCTCATATCAAGGTTTTTTACCGCACCACCGGTCTCGTTTTCCAGTTTGTAATACTTGCTCATACTCTCTGTTCTTATAAGCACTCTGGCGTTCTCATGAATCATTTTGACTCATACCTCCAACCCCAGATCTTCATCGAATTCTTTTCCTGCATATCCTCAGGAGGATTTACCACATACCTGTCACCCTGAATGATCCCTTCGGTGATTTCCACCTCAAAGCTTGTTTCTATCCCCGTTTTCACTGTCCTTCTTCTTGCCAGGTCATTCTCAACACAATATACATACTTCTTCCCGTCATTGTCCTCTATGACAGACTCAAAATCAACAACAACCGCTTCTGCCTTTATATTCAGTTCAATTTTCACTTCTACATCATAACCGATTTTCAGACTTTCATCAGGGTCATCTATGCTCATCTTCACATTTATCCTGGAGTCATCTCTCCCGCTTGTTGAAGCTGTCGCGATCTCATCGACCTCAAATACAGTGCCGTTGTACTCCTTCTCCTCCATCCCCTTCACTTTTATCTTCGCCTTCATGCCCTCTTTAATGTAAAGGGCATCCTGCTGCTTAAGCTCTATATCCACTATATATCTGGACATATCATATATCAATATCTCGGAGTTTTCCTCTGTCGGGTACTGGTCTTCCTCTATATCCAGCTTCACGACCTTGCCGTCGATATTTGCCCTTGTTTCGGCATCAAGCTTTGATTTCAAGTTGTTTATACTCTCCTGCACAAGACTTATATTACTTTTCAGCTTAAATATCTGCTCTTCCTTGTCCAGATCAAAATTTGCCATGGTCTGGTAAGCCCTGTCCAGTTCCATGGCTTTGACTGCCAATGCATTTTCCTTGTTTCTGACATTATCCTCCGACTCCTCATACTGGATCTTTGATATGGCCCCTTTTTCATAAAGCACCTTGTCGGCGGCCAGGGTTTTCTCCGCGGAGGTCAGCTCAGCTTCCGCTGTAGCAGCAGCGATTTCCGCCTGTCTGTAGGAATACTCCACATCCTTCTTGTCTGTCTTCTCATCTCTCAGAAGCTTTGCCAGCTCTCTTTCCGCCAGCTTCAGATTTATTTCCTCGACATTCAGCTTGTATTGATTGTCCGAGCTGTCCAGCCTCAATATCATATCTCCCTTTTTTACTTCCTGTCCGGTAGCAGCCAGTACCTCCAGTACTTTTTGAGCTGTATCCAGCTTTATCACCTGCTTCCTGTTCGGCTCCACAACACCTTCTGCATTTACTGTCTGGGCCAGGTTCTTCCTCCGGGCGGTGCTTATTTCTATCTTCCTGTGCTTTGACGGCACAGCTGCAATATAACTTGTCAAGCCTATAATAAATATCAAAAGAATTATTCCGATCAGCACACTTAACTTTAACCTGGTATTCATCATGCCTCTCCTCCCTTCGAATATAACCAGCATCTTACCCTGTGTCCTTCCTCTATTTCAACAAGCTCAGGAAGCTCTTTCCCGCATATATCCATTGCTCTGCTGCACCTGCTGCTGAACCTGCAGCCTGTTGGATACTGGGACGGATGAGGTACATATCCGGGTATAGCATTCAGCTTGGATACCTTTGTGTCAATACTGGGAATGCATTGCATCAATCCTACGGTATAGGGATGCATGGGATTTCTGAACAGACTCGCTACAGATGTGTCCTCCATGATCTTGCCGCAGTACATCACAAGTACCCTGTCAGCATTTTCCGCTACCAGGCCCAGGTCATGGGTTATAAGTATCATGGACATCCTGAGCTTATTCTTCATTGATCTCAGAAGCTCCATTATCTCGGCCTGTATGGTGACATCCAACGCTGTTGTAGGTTCGTCTGCTATCAAAAGATCCGGATCGCAGGCTATAGCCATTGCAATCATTATCCTCTGCCGCATGCCTCCGCTGAATTTCGTAGGAAGCTCATTGTATCTCAGCCTTGCTTCAGGGATGCCGACCAGATTCATCATTTCTACAGCCCGCTCTCTTGACTCTCTTTTTGAGGAATGCTTGTGCAGCGTTATAGCTTCCCTTATCTGTTCCCCTACCGAAATCACTGGGTTAAGGGAGGTCATAGGCTCCTGGTACACCATTGAGATCCTGTTCCCTCTGATCATTGTCATCTGCTTTTCCGACAGCCGCAGCAGGTCTTTGCCGTCAAGCAGTATCTCTCCATTTACAGTCTTTCCAGGAGGCTTTATAAGTCGCATTGCCGAAAGTGCAGTTACACTTTTCCCGCTTCCCGACTCACCGACAATAGCAAGGGTCTCGTTCCTGTCCAGGCTGAAGGTCACCCCGTCTACCGCCTTGATTTCCTGTCTGTCTATCATGAAATAGGTTTTCAGATCCTTTACTTCAAACAAGCTACCCATTATCTTATACCCCCGCAAACCATATCATAAACCGTATCCACCAGCATCTGCCCCGGTTCCTTGAGCTTACCGGCCTCAATGCCCTCCAGATCGTCCTTTGCCGTTCTTATTTCCTCATCTATACCTTCGCTGTCTATAATAATAGAATTCATATCCGATTTAAGTATATCCTGAGTAGCAGCCGAGCCTACTTTCCCGTAGACTATCCTGACATCATTCCTTCTTGCATGCTTCTTCAGAGCCTTGATATAGTTCTGTGCAAGGTACTCCTTCGGAAGAGTGTTTGTGGTATCTACAATCAGATTCCTTGTCTTTTCAGAACCGAAATTTTTCAGATCGATATAAAATGCTTTCCTGTATCCTACCCTATAATACTTATATAAGAAGTGCCTGGAGCCCCTTTCTATTGTCTGGGAGCTGTCCCAGAATGCGAATATCACAGTCCGCTCCGGCCTTTCCTTACTGCTTCCCAGTACCCGCGCAAGCTCAAGCTCAATAGCTGTCCCTCCCGCTTCCATGGAGGAGGGATACCTCATATTTTCATCATCGCCGACCGAATCAAAGCTGCTGCCTATTATTATAAATTCATCCTTTAATTTTTCATCTGTTCCCTGAATAAAGCCTACAACGCTTGTGCTTATGGGGTTATTGAGATACTCGCATTCAATATTCAGTGAAATCTCTGATTTTCCTTTTCTCAGAAGCTCCTCGCCTTTGTTTGAGGACACTGCAATATTGATTGTTCTTGTATCCTCGGCGGCACTCCTGTCAACAGTCTCTTTCTTAATGACCTCTTCACTTTCCCAATCCAGAATGTATAATAGCGCTAAAGGCCTTACATTTTTATTGATATGTCCTACAATCCTGCTGACCGTCATGCCGTCAAGCCCTCTTACGTCAATGATTAGTACTTTCCCCCTCAGGTGCTCCGTATTACGCCTTTCGAAGGGATATATCCCCAGATCCTTCATAGTGACATATTGGAATTCAAATGTACCGTTTATATCAACGGGAGATACGATGTAATAATCCTTTCTGAACTCAAGCTCAGTCATCCCTGAAGCTTCACCGGTCACCGAAAGGGCTGAGCTTTTTATATTGAAGGCTTTTTCCATTGGAAACTCATGAAGGTATTTTCCATCGTAAGGCTGAATCCCATAAGCCTTAAGCTTCCCGGCCAGATATTCCGCCAGCTGCCGGTTGGTGCCGCTTCCCGCTTTTCTTCCTGCATACTCAGGCCTGGAAAGCTCATTGATGGTACTCATGGCATTTACTGTATCGAACCTGTATTTGCTGCCTGCCTGGGGGAAGAAAACCAGTACAAGTATTACGGAATAAAATGCCAGCTTTCTTCTGACATTTGCCCTGTAGGCGTCTATATTCCTGATTTCATAAATCAGTCTGGCAGGTGAAAGAAAACCGGGTATCCCTCTTATCCATGAAATTATCCTGGAGCTTCTCTTATTAAGTTCAAGTCTCAATCCTTCCCCGAGAAGGTTAAACCCTACTATGCTTACGGAAAAAGCTGCCGCCGGATAAAGCACAAGCCAATACCTGCCTATGGAAAGAGGCCATTGGGGTGTTGTCAAAAGTGACGCCCATTCCACTTCAAAGGGAATGCGGAAGTCTCCTGCTGCGTCAATAGTCCCTCCGCTTATGATAAGTCCGAATACACCGACCTGCGACAGCATCAGCAGCGCCTGTGCTATTTCAAGGAAAATCAGTACAACAATAGATGGGATCAGATGTGGTATAATATTCTGCAGGGCAATCTCCAGCCTGTTCTTCCCCATGGCTATCTCACCTTCAATAAAATCCTGGTTGAGTATCTCCTCCACATTTTCCTTAAGAAGGTTCGCCAGCCGGCTCCAGCCGAAGAATATGAGGATATAGGCCACTACATTTACAGGCTCCTTGAAAATATCCTCCAGGAGCTTGATCCTGCTCAAAAGCATGGCAACAATTATCAATGGAAATGCGCTGAACATTATGCCGAACTGCCTTATGAACCATATGGACAGTCTGTTTCCATACCCCGCCAATATGGCAAGGGGAAGTGATATTATAAGCCTTCCTGCAGCTATCAGCACCGCTGTCAGCAGTGTAAGCCTGCAGCCATAGAATATCAGGCTCTTCATATCCCGTCCATATGCATCGGTGCCCCATGGATATTCTGTGCAGGGCTTTACCGGAGGCTCAAAAATATTCAGTTCACCTCCTATGAATACAAAATCCAGCCTCTCCTGGCCATATGGATCGGAGGGGGTGAAAAATTCCGGGTAAATACTTGCGGTTATTAATGCAGCAACGATAATGACCCCTAGTATCAAAGGTATGTTCAGTTTATTAAAATTCAGATCCGGCTTCATAGGCTTCCCTCCCTGAGCGGCTTGACTACTATCCACTTAAGCAGGTTAAAGACAGCTTCAAGAAGGAAGTATATTATTCCAATCAGAATAATGCTTGCTATTATACCATCCCTCTCATATTCAGCAAAAAAGTTAACAAGTGCATAAGTCAGGCCGGGATAAGAAAATACACTCTCCACCATAAGCAGATTTCCAATTATAATTGAAGTGATTGCAGGCAGACTGTCTATAATTGACGGCATGGCATTCCTCATAACATGGTTCCAAAGGATCCTGTTGCGGGAGCAACCCTTTCCTATGGCTGCATTTATAAAGTCCTGCTTATAGCAGCTATCAATCGACATTGAAGTTATCCTTGCGATATAGCATGCAGGAAGTACAGACAGGGCTATTACAGGCAGCAGCATGTGGTTTATTGTGCCGCTTCCCCCGACCCTGAATATTTCTATCCCCTGTTTATTCAGAAATACTGCCAGACGCTGCAAAAGTGCAATAATCATTATATCCGGGAGCGAAATAGGTATGATGGTCCCCAGCACCTTCAGGCTCGATCCGCTTGTGCTGTCCCGCTTGCTGTCCACGATTCCCTTGGGTATCCCAAAAATCACTGCCAGAACCAATCCCCCGAAAAGCAGCGTAACAGAGTTTTTCATTGTTTTTGTAACCAGGTAGTTCAGGGATTTGCTGTCCCTTCCGGTTCCGCCAAGATCAAGCTTCAGTAATGAAATGAACTTTTCATTGGCGTCCTTGATGATAAAAATCCCTATATGTGAAGGTGTTAAGCTGCCATCCTCAAGGGTGATGGTAAAATCTCCCGGGATGCTGCAAAGCAGCACGGTTATATAAACAAATATCAGAAATATAAGAGCTGATAACAATACCTTCCTTGAAGCAGATTTAAGCCTGTTTATCAAGTTATCTCCTCCTTGAAGCTGCTGTCCAGATCCAGCAAATGGCATGACACTCTGTGATTTTCATTAATGCTCTGCAGAAACGGTTTTTTCTCACTGCATATCCCCATGGCATACCTGCACCTTGTATGAAAGCTGCAGCCGGAAGGGGTCGATACAGGACTCGGGATCTCCCCCTTCAATACCTCCTTCTCCCTCTGGCTGAAGGGATCGGGAACCGGAGCAGAGGACAGCAGGGCCTTTGTATAAGGATGCACAGGTGTGTTGAATATTTCCTCTACTGTACCTATTTCAACTATCTTGCCAAGATACATAACTCCTACCCTGTTGGAAACGTGTCTTATGACATTTAGCCCATGAGCTATGAAAAGATAGGATACCTTAAGCTCTTTCTGGAGATCATCCAGAAGATTGAGTATCTGTGATTGAACTGATACATCCAGGGCTGAAACAGGCTCGTCACATATTATGAACTTGGGTCTCGCGGCAATAGCCCTCGCTATCCCTATCCTCTGGCGCTGTCCGCCGCTGAATTCATGAGGGAATTTCTTAGCGTCCTTGTAGCTTAAGCCTACAAGCTCCAGGAGCCTCCTTACTTCCTTATCGTAATTGTACTTGAATACAATTTTATGTATACTTAAAGGCTCGGAAAGTATATCTTCAATTGTCATCTTGGGATCCAGAGCAGAATACGGATTCTGGAAAACCACCTGAATATCCTTCCTGATGCCTCTCAGTTCCTTTTGGGATATATCGTTGATATTCCTGCCCTCCAGATATATCTCCCCTGAAGTAGGCTTTATAAGCCTTAAAATAAGCCTGCCCGTGGTAGACTTGCCGCAGCCGCTCTCACCAACAAGCCCAAGGGTCTCCCCTTCATGAATGTCAAAGGATACGCCGTCTACAGCCTTAACATAGCTTTTATGCAGGCCCCTGGTTGAAGTGATCTCAAAATGCTTCACCAGATCCCTCACTTCTATTATCTTGCTCAAGCTGATCCACCCCGCCTTCTGCAACAACAAATAAAGTAAAATTATGTACAAAAAGTCATTCTTTGCTATGTCCATATTATCAGAAAATATTGAACTTTCAACGGATAATTGTGAATATTTTATGAACATTTAATGAAATATCCGTGAAATCAAACACAAAAATAACAGGCCGCAGCCTGTTATTAAAGTTCTATTCTGTTGACACATATTCCTGCAATCAATGCTCTATTTGTACTGCCAGTTTGATAAAACCGGCGCTGTCATAAGCGGATACCGGTCTATACCATTATTGTATATTTTATGTGGAGTATCACCTATACCGTCCTTGTTCGCATCCTTGCCTTTATATTCACTCCAGTAATTACCTGCCTTACCGTTATCCCACAGGTTGCCGCCGTTATCCGAGCTTTTCTCATTATTGATAAAGCTGTTGTTATAGCTCATGTTGCTGCTTCCGGAACGGATTTCCATACCTGCATTCTTATTGTATGCTATCCTATTGCTCCGTATATGATTCGACCGTCCCCCTTCAATCAGGATACCGTCCTTGTTATTCGGAAGCGCGGCGCCGCTGCCAATGCCTGCTCCTATACGGTTGCCTGCTATCAAATTATTATCTGTACCCATACCCTCTATCCTTATGCCTGCTTCGGAGTTCCCGCCGATTAAATTGCACTCACCCCTGCCGTTTCCACCGATAAAGGCATGGCGGGTACCTTCAGTTATCGTTATTCCGTTGGAGCTGTTGCCTACAGGCTTGCTGCCTGTCACATCCGTTCCGATATAATTCCCTGTAATTATAATATCAGTGGTACTTATCCATCCGATCTTGATACCGTTTTGCCCATTTCCGCTTATAATATTCCGCTCTTCAGGGGAAGAACCACCTATCCTGTTGAAGGATTCGTTCACGGCAATTCCATCTGTGCCATTTCCTACAGCAAAATTACCGGCAGCATCGGTACCTATGAGATTTCCGGTGATTTCGTTGCCGAAAGCTCCTACATCCCCTATCAGTATCCCTATTTGCCCGTTTCCGCTTATTACATTTTTCTCAATGCGGTTATTCGCTCCACCCTCTATGGATATTCCGTCCGTTTCATTTCCCAGTGGCTTGCTTCCTGAGGAATCGAGACCTATGAAGTTACCGGATATAGTATTACGGGAGGTATTCCCTATCAATGTCAGACCGGCCCTGGTATTTCCGCATATTATATTCCTTTCACCTGCGGACAGACCGCCGATCATATTACCTGCCGTTTCTCCGCCGCATATCCATATGCCCGTACCTTGCCTGTCCTTTATGACTGTGCCTGTCACATCAGTCCCAATATAATTGCCGATAACCCTGTTATTGCTGCAATTCTGGGCAGAGTCCCCCATATCGGCATCTGATGCTATATGGGCTATACAATCAGCTATTCCCACGCCAACCATTGTATTCCCGCTTACAACGTTTCCTTCACCAATGGGACCCTTTCCGCTCATCCGGTTTCCACCTATTGTATTGAAGGACCCGCCGGCTATGCCGATGCCGGCGCCTGTAAAGTGAATTACCTGAAGGCCCTTTATAACATTGTAATCAGATGTGATCACCAGTCCGTGTGTTCCCTTCGGCGCAGCGCTTCCATCCAGTATCACCCCGGCATTGCTTGCATCAATGGTAAGCCTGCCTTTATCCAGATATGGAAGGGGACTAATGACTTTGATAGCGGCAGGGTTCCCGGTTGGGAATACCGCAGGATCGAATAGGATGGTATCTCTCGTGGAAGAGCTTTCCAGCGCCCGCCTGAAGGTGCCGTTTCCACTATCGGCATTGCTTTTGACAGTATATACCTGACCCCTTGCAAATGCCCGGTCCGTTAAATCGCTGCCTGTAATTGCAGCAGACTTCTCCGTAAAGGCCATAATTGCCTGAATACTTAATGTATGAGTGCCTCCGGTTCCCTTGCCGGCTTGTGCCAGTTCATCCTCAGACCTGGCCGCCTTTGATTTCCACAGCCTGTTGAAGATATACATCCCTCCCTGTCCTGCCGCTACATATATGTGATCCTTATCCAAAGCCACCCCAAGAGCGCGTCCCGTCAGTCCAAAGGATTCTATGACATACGGTTTGAGAGGGTCATGTATGTCGATAACCTGAAGACCTGCATTACCACATGCCATATACAGGATACCGTCTTCAAGAGCCATCCTTTCTCCCACACCGGGAATTGGTAGCACCGATACCTCCCTTGGATTTTCAGGCTCTGATATATCTGCCACCACCATTCGTCCATGATCGCCGATAAACGCATAATTGCCCGCTACAGCTACAGACATGGGCTTTTTTATCCCGGAAGACCTTAAGCTTGAAATAAAAGAAGGTTTAGCCGCATTTGAGATATCGAATATCATCAAACCATTTTTATTATGACATATCAGGCATAAATTGCCCGACATGGCTACCCCATTAGCCGCATCCATGCCTGCCGCCCGCCCAAGTCCGCCTGTGAAATCATAAATTCCGGGCTGCTTATCATAATTTGTATCAAAAACATCAAAGGTTTCCAGACTAAACTCCGTAGATACGCATGCAATTCCTTTTTCTGCAGCCAGATAATGGGGAGGGCCTGACAGCTTCCATGAAGCTATCCGTCTTGGGGCAAAGGGATCCGATATATCTACCGCATGAAGAGCTTCCTTGCCGTCCTTCACGCCGTTTATGCATAGGATATTCCTATCTATGGCAACAGCCAGGGCGATTCCTGAATCATTATCATATGACGCGATTTCATGAGGATTTCCCGCATCACTTACATCTATGATCCTCATAGCAGGTGAATTTCCTGTTGCAGCAAAAGCAAAGCCTGATTTTACAGCTACATCGTTAATAATACTTATCGGTTTATACAATCCCAATGCTTTTGGCTCCAGAGGCTTTGAAATATCAATAAAATGTAATCCATTGTTGTAATCGGCTGCATAAACCATATTCCCGCATACTGCCAGACTCCCTACATGCCCTTTCGTTATATCAAGTCCTCCAACCTTCAAAGGCACTGACCTGTTTGAGACATCCATCACCCTGACACCGCAAAAAGTGTCTGCAACAAAAACCGTATTCCCCGTCAAAACCAGGTCATAAGCCCATCCGGAAGTCTTGCAGCTACCGACCTCCTTCAGACTGCTGCCGTCTGATATGTCTATCACGCGGAGCCCTTCCCAACCATCTGCGAGGTAAGCGGTATTACCCGAAACAATAATTTCACAGGCATAGCCGGGTGTATCACAAGTACCTGCTTCTATTGGCCTTGCCGGATCTGAAAGCTTAGCTGCCATTATCCCGTCTCCTGCTGCTGCGATATATACATAATTGCCCTGAACTGCAGAGTCAAAAGCATAATTTGAGCTGAATGCCGATCCGGCCTCCCTCATGTTCGATGGGTCTGAAATATCAATAATTCTCAAACCTCCCGGGCCATCAGCAAGGTAGGCATACTCGCCGTCCAACGCCACTCCTTCGGCATAACCCATGGAGTCGTAGTGTCCGAGGATTCTCGGATGAGAAGGCTCTGAGATCTCAACTGCATATAGTCCTGCTTCGCCCGCGGCTATATACGCCATATTCCCCTCTACAGAGATATCCTCCGCATAACAGTCCAGAGGTCCTACAGCCCCTATCTCCAGCAGTTTGGCAGGATCAGAGATATCCATAATAACCAGACGCAGACCGACGCCAACATATGCAAAGATGCCATGGACAGCCACACACCTGGTAGACCCGCCTATCTGGCCTGTCAGCTTCAGATCTGATTTTTCCTGAGTTTCACCACTAATATCTGCTGCAAACACGCTGTATGAACCGGCATTACCTGCTTCAGGGCTTACACCGGGAAACACCATACTAAAAATCAACAAAGTCACACATAGGATAAAAATGACACGGGATTTTTTTGTACTGACTAACATTTCCCACACCGCTCCTTCATCTATAAATTACCGGATATTCATTACCAGTACCCTATTCATGCTTCTGCGATGGTAAAGCCGGTGCTGTCATTAGTGGATACCTGTCTACACCTTTACTATCTATTTTATACGGCATATCCCCTATACCATCCTTATTTGTATCCTTGCCTTTGTATCCACTCCAGTAATTTCCTTCCTTGCCGTTATCCCACAGGCTGCCGCTGCCGTTGTCCGTATCTTTGCCTTTGCCTCCCGGATTTCCGTCAATCCTGTTGCGGTACAGCCTGTTGCTGCTGCCTGATTTGATTGTTATCTGAGAGTTGTTGTTATGGCCTATGTAATTGTCACGTACAAGATTATTATCGCTTCCTTCAATTTGTATACCGTCACCACTGTTGGCAAACACCGCTTTATAGCTTTCGTCCGTTCCTATGCAGTTTCCTATTATGAAGCTGTTTTTGACTCCTGACCCCAGTTTAATACCATTTTTATTACCTCCTATGATATTCATTTCAGAGGCGGTTGCTCCTCCGATTATTGTATGGCTTGCTCCCTCCTTTAGCCAAATCCCGTCCGAAGCATTACCCTGTACAGCTTTACCATCCCTGCTTATACCGATCAGGTTGCCAAGGATTATGTTATCTATCGTTTCAGTAAAGCCGACACTTATACCGCAGCCGTTGTTACCGTATATGACATTCCCTTCATCCTTCCCGCTTCCGCCCACTGCATTCAGTGATGCATTCAAAGACACTCCATCCTTGGGAGTATTAAAGACAATTGAACCGTCTTCAGTTGTACCTACGAAATTACCGGTTACCCTGTTAAAATTGCTTCTCGCGTCGGAGATCATTATACCTCCGTTTATTACATTTTTACTTATGGTATTGCCTATACCTCCGCATTCTATGGATAATCCCATGACAGACGGGCCTATAGGGTTTTTGCCTGCTGCATCAATACCAAGATAATTGCCTGTGACCTCATTATTATTTGCTCCGGACATAATTGAGACCTCGGCACGTTTGTTTCCGCTGATGACGTTCCTATCTTCCGGACTTGTTCCGCCTACCGTATTACGAGTTGCCCCAGAGTGGATAAAAACACCGGCACTCACCTGTCCGAGGGCATAAATGCCGTCGATATCCGTGCCTATGTAGTTTCCCGTGATTTTATTGAACTCTGTTCCTGCATCGGCAAGGATAATTCCTGTTGATTCGTTTCCGCTGACAATGTTTCTTTCTCCGGTTGTTTTGCCACCGACAATATTCCGGGAAGCGCCATAGTGGATTAAAATGCCGTCTCTCTGTTTGCCGGGTACTGCCTTACCGCCGGCATCCGTTCCGACGAGGTTTCCTATGATTTTGTTTTTCAAGGCTCCCGGACCTCTTATATCGATTCCAATACCGTTGCAGCTTATCAGATTGCCCTCTCCGGTCGGAGCATTACCCTTTGTTCTGTCCCCTCCGATTATGTTGTTGCGGCCTTCGATGCTGATTCCGCTGCTCCTGAAGTTGATTATCTGCAGACCTTTTATAATGTTTCCGTCTGAGCGGATGCATAAGCCGTCCCCTCCATCCTTGCTGCGGCTTCCGTCAAGAATGACACCGGAGCTGCCGGCGTCTATTGTGATATTTCCCTGTTCCAGCGGCGGAAGCGTGGTATCTGGTAAGACAGTAACCGGTTTGCGTGCCGGAAACACTGCAGGATCAAAGGTTATGACATCGCCGCTTTCAGCAGATTCGAGCATTTGACGAAGCGTACCCGGTCCGCTGTCTCCGGTAGCGGTAACATTCAATACCTTGCCGCTTCCGACTGGTTTAGTATTGTCAACCCGAATGCCGGTCATTTCCTTTTTATCACCGGGGCCTTCTTCTTTAGAAGTGAACTTGTTTTGCATCTTTTTATTTCTGATATCCTCTTCATATACCAGTTTATCTCCTGAATACTGCTTCTGATATTCCAGTGTCCTTCCTGTGGATTTCTGGCTATCCGGACCAATGCCGGACATTATTTCATATATTTGTATTCCTCCATATCCGCAAGAAACATATATATGATTTCCCGATACAGCAAGGCCATAGGCATAGCCCTGCGAACTGCCGGAAGCTTCCGGCAGCTGGTTGAAAGGCTTCCCTGAATCCAGTAACTGCATTCCATAAGTACCGTCTGCTGAAAGAATCAGGCTGCCTGCACAGGTAATCCTTTCAGCCTTTTCCGGGAGCTTGAAAGAACCTGTATAGACAGGGCTTTGAGGTTTTTTTACATTGATGACATGCACGTCAGGGTGGTCGGATACATATAAAACTCCGTCCTTGATGGCGGCACTAATCAATTTTCTGAAGGCCCCATGCTTATATTCGCTTATTATCAAAGGATTGCGGGGATCTGTGACATCAACAATTTTTACACCATATTGAGAATGTGTAACATAGGCATAATGCCCTTCAACGGCAACTCCCCATGTAGCTTGAGCGGCTTTTGCATCGTCTCCGGCGGCAAAGTCCAGGTAGCCAAGCCTGGCAGGCGAGATGGGATCGGTGATGTCTATAATGTAAAGCCCCCATTCATTAACAACATACGCAATTCCATCTTTAACAACAATATCCTGGGGAGCACCGGGTATTTCGCAGAATCCAATCCCTGCAGGCTTATCTGGGTCTGATACCTCAACAGTATATAATCCGGAGGGGTTGCTCAAGTTTGTTATCATATATGCGAATTTTCCTGCGGATACAATGCCTGTAGTATAGGAATCACCTGTGATATATTCCCCCATTTCTTTCGGTAAGTCCGGATCCGAGATGTCCAGAATGCAGAGTCCGCCGTAGGTACCTGTAGCAACATATGCATGATTCCCCTCTATCGTTACATCGTCGGCAAATCCCAGAGGATTGTATTGACCCTTTAGAACGGCTTTGCCCGGCAGGGACATATCAACAGCATTAAGTCCTGTATTCCGGTCTGCAATATAAACAACTCCATTTTCAGCTGCAAGGCTGTGGGCATCACCTCCGGACACTTCGTAATATCCCGTTTCCACCGGCTTTGTTCTATCGGTGATATCTATAGCACGGAGTCCTTTGTATGCATCGGCAACATACGCAATATTTCCAGATATAAATACGTCAAATGCCCAGCCTGGGGTTTTATAGCTTCCAACCTGCTTTATTTCATTGGGATTGGTAATATCCGCCGTGATCATCCCGTCCCATCCGTCGGCAATGCAGACTGTATTCCCTGAAACAGCGATACCAAATGCATAACCGGGAGTATCCAGGTATCCGGCAGCTTTTGGATGGATGGGATCGGATATATCGGCTGCAAGAATTCCAGCTCCTGCTGCGGCAAGGTATACATGATTATCCTTCAGCACAACATCGTATATATAGTTTTGGCTGTAAATGCAGCATACCTCTTTTAGATTCTTTGCATCGGCGATATCGATAATTGACAAACCTGACGGCCCATCTGCAACATATGCAAAATCTCTGGAAAGTGCTATTCTTTCTGCAAATCCTGCAGTGTCATATGTGCCTATTATTTTCGGTTTTTCCGGTACAGATAAGTCCATGATATAGACGCCAGCTTCTCCTGCAGCGACGAATGCCATACCACCGGAAACAACCACATCCTCCACAAGTCCTCCTAAAACCTCTGAAGAGCCGATTTTACTGAAAGCATTTTGGGATGAAATATCAATAGCATTAAGGCTTAAACCTGCACCGATATAAGCATAACTGCCATTGACAGCCACACACTTTATCGGTCCGCCGATCTGCCCCACAAGCTTCATGGACAGCTCCGGAACAGATTCAGAGGCATATAAGGAATACTCGGCCGAAAATGAAAAAGTAATTAAGGCCAAAATCAGTACAGAAAGGATAATCCTTTTAAAAAGCATACCAATCCCCTCACTTTCCCATATTTGTATATTTATACTCTGTAATCCATTATATACTATTTAGATATTGCCATTATATTATCACAAAAAATACCCATTTACAATTTCAGGTTTATACAGAAAAACAAAACCCCGCCGGTTCACCGGTGAGGCTAAATCTGTCCATAAATTTATCCTGTTCATTAAATCTATTTTACTGCAATCACACCATTTTATCAGCATCGCCGGGCTCTTCGGATTTCTCCTTTGCCGTGTATTCCACTCTGGCTGAGTCCAATTCTGCCTCAAGCCCCAGAAGCCCTCCAATTGCTCTATACCCCTTGAATATAGAATATAATGCTAGTATATGAAAGCCTATGCTCATCCAATCACTTACCAGCAGGAACAAAAGCCCATCCAGGGCATAAAGCACCATACCCAATATGAAGGCCCATCTTTTCCTTTTTCCCGCCTGCAGGCCGAAGTAAGCAAATATCCCTGCGATGAATATGTCCATCGCTACAGCTATTAAGTTGAATATATTGCCTGCTTCCAGTGAAAATTCATATGCTATGGCGTCGAGCACCTGGGTAATACCCAGCCCTATTACGAAATTCCAGTTGCCTCCAAAAAAAGTAATTAGGGTATTTATTACGGATAATCCAGCTATCCAGTAAAACCAGCCGGCTCCATCCTTTACCCGGTTTTCAGCTTCAAGTTTTTCTTCCAGCAGCCTCTCCATCTCCATTATCATCATCCTATCCTGGCTAACTTTCTTGCAGCTCTGTTTACTATAGATTAACCTGAAAGTTCTTTTATATTCAGCATCTGTGAAGAGCAAAACCCCGCCGGTTTCCCGACGGGGTTAATCCTATCCAAAGCTCTGTAATGTGAATACGATATATACTTACTATTGTCTCAGTGCTGCTCCTACCTGGTTCACAAGGGAATTTACCACCTTGTTGTGCACCTTTGCAATATCCTCTTCCGACAATGTCTTTTCATCAGACCTGTAAACTATTGAATACGCCATGCTCTTGTAGCCTTCCTGTATCTGGCTTCCCCTGTATATGTCGAAAAGCTTGACCTCTTCAATAAGCTTGCCGCCTTTATTCCTGATTATCTCTTCCACCTGTCCTGCTGTGATCTCTTCAGTTACTACTATTGCTATATCCCTTGCCACCGATGGATACTTGGGCAGGGATATGTACTTAATATTCATATCACTCTGCCTGATTATTTCTTCAAAGTTAAGCTCAGAGACATATACTCTCACCGGTATGTCAAACTTGTCAAGCACATCCGGATGGACTTCACCCAGGCATCCGACCCTCTTGTTGTTTATCAGAAGCTCGGCGGTCCTCCCCGGATGCATGCTGTCATTGTTTGAAGACAATATCCTGTATTTGTCTATGTTCAGCTCCTCCAGGAGGTTTTCCACAACTCCCTTGAGATCGAAGAAATCCACATCTCCGTACATGCCTATGGTAAGAGTCTCCCTTTCATCTGAAAGACCTTCAAGGGGCAGAGTATCAGCCAGATATATCTTTGAAAGCTCAAAGAACTGCCCTTCGGCTATTTTCTTATTGTAATTCCTTGATATTACCTCCAGCATATTGGGTATAATCGTCGTCCTCATTATGCTCTGATCCTCTCCAAGAGGATTGATGAGCTTTATAGCGTTTCTGAGCGGATTCTCCGCTTTCAGGTTTATCTTGTTGTAAACTCCGGGGCTGACAAAGGAATAAGTCAAAACTTCATACAAGCCCTGTGCAACCATATTGGTCTTGGCCATATCCCTTATATTCTGCCTGTAATTCTTTCCACCCTGAGTAAAGGTGGTATCCATCAGATCGACAGGAATCCTGTCGTAACCGTAAAGTCTTGCAATTTCCTCTATCAGGTCGGCATCACCCTCTACATCATCTCTGAAGGTAGGTACTGTTACCTCCAGGTCTCCTTTTGCCTCAACCTTGAATTCGAGAGATGTAAGATATTTTACTATCATTTCTTCAGTGATGTCCCCGGCTCCTATGAAGGCTCCCGCCTTCCCGACATTCAGGCTCAGCTTCCGGGCTTTTCTCGGAGCAGGATAAATATCTATCTTTCCGCCTACGATCTCTCCCGCACCCAGCTGCTCGACCAGGCTGCACGCCCTGTCCAGTGCCATCGTTGCAAGCTCAGGATCTATCCCCTTCTCATATCTTGAGGATGCCTCCGTCCTTAATCCCAGCTTCTTGGAGGTCAGCCTTATATTCACCGGTGCAAAGTTGGCACATTCGAATACAACCATCGTTGTATCGTCTTCGATTTCACTGCCAAAGCCGCCCATAACTCCTGCAATTCCGGTAGGCTTGGTAGCATCAGCTATCACAAGCATTGACTCATCAAGCTTGCGGTCTACCTCGTCAAGAGTTTTTATAGTTTCTCCCGGCACTGCATTCCTTACTATGATCTTCTTGTCCTCCAGGTCTCTGTAGTCAAAAGCATGCATAGGCTGGCCAAGCTCAAGCATTACATAGTTGGTTATGTCAACAATGGTGCTTATAGGCCTTACTCCCGCTTTTACCAGTCTCTCCTGCATCCATGCCGGTGAATCCTTGATCACTACATTCTTCACCATTCTGGCTGAATACCTTGGGCATAATTCACTGTTTTTCACCTGGATATCCAGATAATCCTTTATGTTCTCCGAATTCTCACTGAAAGCTGTCTTAGGATACTTCAGTTCACATCCAAAGGTCGCAGCCGCTTCTCTTGCTATGCCGATTATACTGAGACAGTCCGGCCTGTTGTTTGTTATTTCAAATTCTACGACAGTATCATTCAGTCCGAGTATGTCCTTTATATCTGCGCCAAGAGGATACTCCTTGTCCAGAATATATATTCCATCCAGTAATTCCTCAGGAAGATTGTCAAGGTCCAGGGCCAACTCCTGGGCAGAGCACATCATCCCGTTCGATTCAACGCCCCTCAGCTTTCCTTTCTTTATCTTCACGCCTCCGGGCAATGTTGAGCCGCTCTTGGCTATTGGGATATAATCTCCCTCTTTTATATTGTCGGCTCCGGTTACTATCTGCAAGACTTCAGTTCCCACATCAACCTGACCGATAACCAGCTTATCTGCAGCAGGGTGGCTTTCTATCTTCAATATCTTGCCTACCACTACATTTTCAATCTCTTTTCCCAGCTCTTCGACCCTCTCGACCTTTGAGCCGGACATGGTCATTGCATCCGCAAAGCCTTTTGAGTCAACCTTTATATCAACATAATCCTTTAGCCATTTAATAGGTACCAGCATAGTTTATCTCCTTTCTTTCACATATACTTACTTAAAACTGCGACAGGAATCTCTTGTCATTTTCAAAGAAAAGCCTGAGATCCTCAACATCATATTTCAGCAGTGCTATCCTATCAAGCCCCATACCGAATGCGAAGCCTGAGTATACTTCCGGGTCAATACCGCAGTTTCTAAGTACATTGGGGTGTACCATTCCGGAGCCAAGTATCTCTATCCAGCCCTCATTCTTGCATACCCTGCAGCCTGCGCCTTTACATGCCGAACATGTGCAGTCCATTTCAGCGCTTGGCTCGGTGAATGGGAAATGATGAGGTCTGAATCTTGTTTTGGTGTTCTCACCATACAGCTTCTTCGCAAACACATCCAGCGTCCCCTTCAGATTTGCCATTGTGATGCCCTTGTCAACTACCAGTCCTTCTATCTGATGGAACATCGGTGAATGTGTTGCATCTATCTCATCTCTCCTGTATACCTTGCCCGGAACCAGCACCCTTATCGGAGGCTTCTGCTGTTCCATAGTCCTGACCTGCATTGGAGAGGTCTGTGTTCTAAGCAATATTTCTTCATTGACATAGAAGGTATCCTGCATGTCCCTTGCCGGGTGATATTTACTGTGATTAAGAGCATCAAAGTTATAATAGGCCTTTTCTACCTCAGGCCCATCCACAATAGAAAAGCCCATGCCGATAAATATCTGTGTCACTTCCTCCAGTACCTTGGTCAGCGGATGCTTGTTACCCAGGGCTTTCCTTTTGGAAGGCATCGTTACGTCTATGAATTCGCTCCTGAGCCTAGCCTCCAGGTCCTTCCGCTTAAGGCAGTAAGCTGTTTCTTCAATTTTCTCATTGATATAATCCCTGATCTCATTGGCGAGCTGTCCGATGACCGGTCTTTCCTCAGCGGTCAGCCCCCCCATCCCTCTTAGTACCTGAGTAAGCTCCCCTTTTTTGCCAAGATACTTGATCCTTAACTCTTCCAGCTGCTTCTGAGACTGAACGCCTTCCAGCTCACCGACAGACTGCATTTTGATTTTTTCCAGTGTTTCCTTCATTTTTCATGCTCCTTTCCATAAGGTCATATTTCTAATATTAACAAAAATTAAAACCTTCATCCCCCAAAAAGGGACGAAGGTTATCCGCGGTACCACCCTGCTTGTTTGCATAACTGCAAACCGCTCATAATATAACGGTATTAGCCGTCAAAACCTACTTAATTCAGCTTTGAATCTCCGGAGTGAACTTCAACTGCTGCAATGCCGGTGCGCTCTCAGCCGGTGGCGACACCTCTCTTATAGCCTTTCACAATTTACTCTCTCCATCAAGGATTACTGCATTATTAACTTATTTTACCTCAGATCAATCTTAATTGATTATATCACAAGGTTTCGTCTATTACAACAGATTATACTCAACTCATCGCAATTTGCAATTTGGACATTTACAGTATAGTCTGCTTTACACATAAGAATTATGCAGTGCCGTTATGGAGTTCATTTATAATTCACTTTAGCAATATGCTTTTTTATTGTCAAAGGTTCTTAGTGTCATCCATGATACCGCTTACTCCATATCATTTCTGACAATATCCTCGTGGGTTTCACGTTTCAGGATGATTCTGGACTGACCATTCCTGAGAAATACAATGGCAGGCTTCCTCAGACGGTTGTAATTACTGGACATGGAATAATTATATGCCCCTGTACTCAGTACAGCCAGTGTGTCGCCATGGTCCACACGGGGAAGCTTAATGTCCCAGATAAGGATATCACCGGATTCACAGCACTTGCCTGCAATTGTCACCAGCTCTTCAGGCTGTTCATCCGCTTTGTTTGCCACAACAGCATCATATTCCGCCTGGTATAAGGCTGTTCTGGGATTATCAGTCATACCTCCGTCAACGCTTACATATTTTCTGACTCCCTTTATTTCCTTAACTGAACCAATTGTATATAGAGTTATTCCATTCTCACCAACCATCCATCTTCCAGGTTCAATGATTATTTTAGGCAGCTCAAGATTGTTTTCACTGCATAGACTGTGAATGGTCGTCATTATCAATGAAATAAGCTTGTCAATTGCAGGAGGCATATCCCCCTCTTTATAAAAGATACCAAAGCCTCCGCCTATATTCACCTGCTCCAGCTCAACTCCAAAGCGTTTCTTGATCTGCAGCAGCAGATCTATCATCACCCTTGCAGCATCCCGGTGGGCATCCTTGTTAAATATCTGAGAGCCGATGTGGCAGTGTATTCCTTTCAATTCCATACCGGAGCACTCAAGAACCCTTCCTATGGCATCCAGGGCTTCTCCCCCTTCAACCGGAAAGCCGAACTTTGAATCAAGCTGTCCTGTTGAAATGTATTCGTGAGTATGTGCCGACACTCCCGGCGATACTCTTAACAACACCTTTACTTTTTTATTCCTCTTCTCTGTTTCTTTTTGTATCAGATCAATTTCATAATTACTATCGACAACAAAGTACCCCACTTCCCGGTCCATTCCAAATTCGATTTCCTCCTGTGTCTTGTTGTTGCCGTGGAAATAAACCTTTTCCATGGGAAAACCGGCCTGGCAGGCTGTATAGAGTTCTCCGCTGGATACAACATCTATACCGAAGCCCTCCTCCTTCATGATCTTATATATCGCAGTAGTGCTGAAGGCTTTACTTGCATACAGTGCCAATGTATTCGGATATTTGTCCATCAGTGCTGATCTGATCCTGCCACAGTTTTCACGTATACCGTCTTCACTCATTACATAAAGCGGGGTGCCGTACTTTTCTGCAAGCTCGACAGTATCACAGCCCGCAAATACCAGATGTCCTTTTTCATTTATGCTGAATTGCCCATTTCTCATATCAATCCCTCCAAGTCAGTGAGTCAAAAATATTATTATATAATTCCCCATCGCCAAAATCAGACCTGTGATACAATGAAAATTTTCCGCCCCCTTTATGTTCCCAAAAGCATTCAAAAAATTATCCATTTCCCTTACATTCAAATAATAGCAATACTCATGCCAAAAAACAAATGCGACAGAGTTGTATTGAGTTCAATGACATGTCCGCAGAGCAGCATGCCTTCGTCCTTAATATAACCGCAGCGCATTTCCAGTATGATTCTGTTTCTACACAATACCCTTTATTCCGCCATTGCGGAATAGGCTCAATACAATATCGCAATATTTCAGCAGTAATCGGCTTTCTTTAAAATTTTCCGTATTTTCGTACTATTTCCGTTTTTACGGACTCTATTTTCTCAGCATATAATCAGGCTATTTACCTATACGATACTTCTTATACTTGTCATAAAAGCTTGTTTTGCTGATATCCAGAAGCCTCATGGCCTCATTTTTATTACCGCCGGTTATTTTCAGGGCTTCCAGAATCGCAGCCTTTTCCGCACTTTCAACAGCCTCGTTAAGAGAATATGTTGAATTATTGCTTTCTCCCATACCTTTGAGAAGTCTTATATTCGTATGCTCCGGAAGTATGGTATCCCCTTCCGTTATATTAACCGCTCTCTCCAGTATGTTCTCAAGCTCTCTGACATTCCCCGGCCAGTCGTAGGAGAGCATTTCCTTTATTACATCCACAGATATCTTTTTCTCTTTGATGCCGGTCCTGCTGCATATTTTGGGAAGCAGATTCATAATAAGCGGGTATATATCCTCCTGCCGCTGCCTGAGAGGAGGTATGAAAATCGGAAAAACATTTATCCGGTAATAAAGATCGTTACGGAAGGTTCCTTCCTTTACGGATTTCTCCAGATCCTTATTTGTAGAAGCTATGATTTTTACATTGACATTGATGTAGTCAGTACTGCCGACGCGATTGAACTTCTTACTCTGAAGCACATGCAGCAGCTTGGCCTGCATGAACAGGGGTATGTCACCTATTTCATCAAGGAAGACCGTACCTCCATCCGCTGCTTCAAAAAGACCTTTTTTCCCTTCTTTTTTAGAACCGGTAAATGCTCCGCCTTCATAGCCGAACAGCTCGCTCTCAATCAGTTCACTGGGTATCGATGCGCAATTTATGTATACAAAAGGCATTTTATTTCTTTTACTGCTGTTATGAATACACTCTGCCACCAGACCTTTTCCTGTACCGCTTTCGCCCAGGATGAGTATTGTGGTATCAGTTTCTGCAGCCTTTCCTGCCAGTTTTCTCACTGTATTGATACTGTCACTCTGTCCGATTATCCTTGCGAATTCGTCTCCATGCTTCAGCTTGCTTTCGACCATGTTAAGGGAAGCTATGGCATAGTCTCTTTCCTTTATAACATTGTCAAGCTCGCTTATATCCTCCACCTTCAGCATCGCACCTTCCGCCCTGTCACCGTGCTTCAGCGGGATAAGCGAACAGCGGGTCAGCCTTGCATTGATCTCCTTGACCTGGTCTGTATAGGATATGTCCTTGCCTTTGGCAGCCTCAAGGAATTCCACGATATTGATATTCGACTCCTTGGGATGTATATCAAAAATGCTGTGCCCGTCGATATTCAGTTCAACATTCATATCTCCCTTTGCAGCAAACGTATTGCCGCTCAAAAGCATTTTGATATCCTCCCTTCTGGTCGTATAGCCCTTTGCCTGATAAAACTTGATTTTTCCGGTCCTTCCGCATATAACTACCATATGCCCTATGGATCTGCCGTATTTGTAAGAATATATGCAATCTCCCACTGATATTACCGCCACCCTGGCTTCCGAATCCAAGGATACAGATATCTTGTCATTCATGATATTATCACTGGCAAGCAACTGCAGCCTGCAGTCGCTCCTGTCGGAATACCTCATTATCGCACTGCCGGGATTACTGCCGAAGGTACCGATCACAACAAAAGGAAATCCTGCCATAAGGCCGGAGGGATTGACTCCCAGACATTTCAAATCCTCGGGCATCAATCCGCCGTCATCAGCTCCGAGCCCCGAGTCCGCTATGATCACAGTATCTCCCTTCTCTATACGGCCTTCCTCATGACCCATCCCATGATTGAATATTATTCCGAATACCTCTTTTGCTTTCCTGTTATAGTACTTGATAATACCTTCCGGATCAATTACAATGATTCCTTCGCCTATTTCATCAATGATGGTTTTAAACATATCCTGCATATCCTCACCAACCTTTGACTGACATACTTTTATACACGCCTATAGAGTCTTTTTATAATACCCGATGTTTGCTTTTTCAGTAATTCTCGGGAAAATACAACTATGCTTCGAACTGAGTACCGTCACCACTCCGGGTCCATGCCCAGCCCATACGCAATCACTGTGGATAATCATACCTATGGTCACCGCACCGCGCAGGTATCCTCTTCCGTAGGTATTGTCACAATCCCGGAGCAGAACAAAATCGCCGAATCTCAGCTTATCCAGGCCCAGCCTTCTGATTTCATCCCTGTCTCCTGTCATTATATCATAGTCACCCTTATAGGAAGTCTCTGCACCCATTCCCGAGCCCATCAGATACGCAGGAACCTCCGCCACCACGGGAACCTCTATGCCGTCTTTTCTTTCCTTTATATCCATGGCTTGCAGTACATAAGGGTCTATACTCATGGCTTTGATGTCGGGATAATCGAGAAGCTTAAGTCCCAGACCATGTGCCTTTATCTGAATTTTATCCCCTATGCAGAGTAAATCAAGCTCTTTTTTATCAAAATGGATCATTGTATTGTCTCTTCCTCCATGAGTACCGGTCACATAACCTTTTATACCCTTTCCATCCCCGCTTATCACCCTGGCTTCATTTCCCATGCAGGCCAGAGTTATCAGTGCCGTATTTTCAATGTCTTCAGGATGCCTTATTGATACTCCCGGCTCCATATGGTCTACTGCCCAACCGTATACGCTGTCTCCTATCCCCACATTATAGGTGATTGCACCGCCGCCGGGCAAATGCTCGACCGTGCCCTCCTGGCTCATCTTATAGACGTTGGACATCCTTGGGTGTGCTATCTCACCCATAACAGACTGTATTACCAGATTTTCAATATTAGTTCTTATCATTTTTAAAACTCCTTTTCTTTATTCAGGAGACGGACCTTTACAATTATTTAATTTTGTCCCGTCTCCGGAATTAATGAATTTATGTGTTTGCAATATATATGCCAAAATAAATCGATGGGTTAGACCCAGAAGTCAAACCATACTGTATAAAATGTGTTACGTACTATACACTATTCCGGAATCACAATACTTATAAATCGAATATATTGTTGTAAGCGTATAGCCGATCATACTTTACACAATTCCGGATACTTTCCGCATTTTAGGAATATTGTACAAAAAAATATACAAATAATTTTGTACAGCGACTTCAAACCGGCTTTTATTTTTATAATATACCAAACTTTCTATTATTTCCATATAATCTTAATTATTTATTTGATTCCCTTATAATAGTTCATTATAATTATGATAAGAAATTATAAGAGGTGAGATTATGCTGGACAGGCGAAAAGGCCCTGATACACTTGTCAAATGGGTCAAGTGGTCAGGATTCGTTTCCTGGATACTGGTAACAATAACTCTATTTCTGGTATTGGTTGGAAAGCCCCGCTTCGAATCATACATGGACAAGGCCTTCCAAATAAAGCTTCAGGATAATTGGAACACCGGCATGCTGCAGTTTGCTTTTCTGATGCTTGTACTGCTTTTCTTCTTCTGCCTGGTATCCATCAGTATAAATCTTATGAGATTCAAGCGTAAAAGCGACAGATTCAACAAGACACTTATTGTAAATGCCGTTGCAGCTTTTATTGGTATTATGCTATATATAATATTCCGTCCCTGAAACCTGAACGGACAGGCCCTATTCCTGCAGCCATGCAGGGATAGGGCCTGTTTTGTCTGAGCTGCAAAATCATATCTTGTATTTTGATGTCTTTTTACGTCCCATAGCCCGCAAAAGAGCCAGTTCTGCCTTAGCTATATCGGGGCCCGCACTTACTTTCGCTCTTAGCTGCTCCTTAGCTCTTTTTTCAGCTTCCAGAGCCCGCTCAATATCTATATCCTCAGGCCATTCTGCAGTATCCGCTATTATTGTCGCATTTCCATCCATGACCCTTAAAATACTCCTGCTGATAAATGCGTGCCTCTCGCCTTCCACTGTCATGAACCTTATATCATCAGGCATTGCTACAGCTATAAGGTCCGCATGGCGTGGAAGTATCTGAAAATCCCCGTCAACTCCATTTAGGGTCAGAACCTCCACCTGACCGTTATAGAACACTTCATCCAGTGTAATTATTTGCAGATTAAACGTCGCCACCTATATCACCAGCTCATCATATTCTTTCAAGTACTTCGTCTATAGTCCCCGCCATAAAGAATGCGGATTCCGCCACATGATCACATTCACCTTTCAATATCATATTAAAACCTCTCACTGTCTGAGAAAGCGGCACATACTTACCCTTGATCCCCGTGAACTGCTCGCCTACAAAGAACGGCTGAGAGAAGAACCTCTGTATTTTTCTCGCCCTGGAAACTATCAACCGGTCTTCATCACTAAGCTCATCCATACCCAGGATAGCTATGATATCCTGAAGCTCCTTGTTCCTCTGAAGTATCTCCTGAACTCCTATAGCAACCTCATAATGCTCTTTTCCTACTATATCGGGGTCAAGTATCTTTGAGGTGGAATCCAGGGGGTGTACAGCAGGATAGATGCCCAACTCAACTATACTTCTTGAAAGAATCGTTGTAGCATCCAGATGTGCGAAGGTAGTAGCCGGGGCAGGATCAGTCGGATCATCTGCCGGTACATATACAGCCTGGACTGAGGTGATGGAGCCTCTCTTTGTCGAGGTTATCCTCTCCTGAAGCTGCCCCATTTCAGTCGCCAGAGTAGGCTGATATCCAACCGCACTCGGTACTCTCCCCAGAAGTGCCGAAACTTCTGAGCCTGCCTGGGTGAATCTGAAAATATTATCGATAAAAAGCAGCACATCCTGCCCGTATTCATCCCTGAAATGCTCAGACACTGTAAGTCCGGTAAGGGCAACTCTCATTCTCGCTCCCGGCGGTTCATTCATCTGCCCGAATACCAGTGCTGTCTTGTCAATTACTCCCGATTCTTTCATTTCAAGCCACAGGTCATTACCTTCCCTTGTTCTTTCACCGACTCCGACAAAAACCGAAAGGCCGCCGTGCTGCTTTGCGATGTTATTTATAAGCTCCATTATAAGTACCGTCTTGCCTACCCCTGCCCCTCCGAACAAGCCTATCTTGCCGCCTCTGACATAAGGACAGATGAGGTCTATTACCTTGATTCCCGTCTCAAACTGCTCTGTATTTGTCACCAGATCCACGAATTTAGGCGCCGGCTTATGAATTGAAGAATATTTATCTGCCTTTATCTCACCTTTGTTATCCACCGGCTTGCCAACTATGTTCATGATTCTGCCCAGGACTCCCTTTCCCACAGGGACCTTTATGGGTTCCCCGGTGTCGTAAGCTTCCATCCCCCTTACCAAACCATCCGTAGCAGACATTGATATGCACCTTACAGTATCATTTCCCGTATGCTGCGATACTTCAGCGATTATCTCTTTTTCACCGTCTTTTATCATTATTGCATTATATAATGCAGGACGCTTATCGGAAGTAAATTTTATATCTATTACCGGTCCTATTATCTGAACTATCTTGCCTATATTGGCCATTGCCTTCACATCCTTTGCTATTTCAAAGCCTCGGTACCACCGACAATCTCAGAGATTTCATTTGTTATGGAAGCCTGCCTTGCCCTGTTATACTGCAGAGTCAGCTCTTCAATCATCTTATCTGCATTGTCGGTCGCTGAGCTCATTGAAGTCATCCTGCTGCTGTGCTCACTGGCAGAAGCCTCAAGCAGTATCGTGTATAATCGGTTCACTATATACCCTGATGCTATTGCATCAAAGATATCTTCCGGGGAGGGTTCATAAATATAATTACTGTCCCCTGTTGGCTCTCCAAGTACCAGCGGGAGCATCCCGAGCTCTGTCGGTGTGTATTTTATAGTAGACTCAAATCTGTTGTAATATACAATTACCTCATCAATCTCCATTTTCCTGTACAGCCTCATGATGCTAAGGGCAATAATCCTCGCGTCGTGGTACTCTACGGTATCACTTATGTTTTCATAATTCTCCAGCAGCTCATGACCTGTTTTTCTGAAGAAATCCCTTGCTTTGTTCCCGACTGTAATAACTCTGAAAGCCTTCCCTTCCATTTTTTGAGCTGCGAATTTCAATATCGATGAATTATAAGCACCGCAAAGCCCTCTGTCAGAGCTTATCACCACAGCAAGGGATTTATTTATCTCCCTTATGTCCGTGAGTTCGCTCCGGGCTTTTTCGATCCTATAGTTGTATATGTTTTTCACAACATTTTCATACGCTTTCAGGTATGTTCTCATATGCTCGGTGTTCTCTTTAGCCTTTTTATATTTTATTGTCGCAACCAGATTCATGGCCTTTGTGATCTGCCGGGTGTTGGTAACGCTCACGATCCTCGTCTTGACATCATTCAAACCAGCCAATCATATCACTCTCGTTACTATACAAATTTTTTATTGAATTCCTCTATTGCTTGCTTCAGCATATTTTCCGTATCTTCCTTCATATCCTGCTTCTCTATGATATCTGTCAGTATGCTTTCATAGCGGTTCCTGACGTACTCCACAAGCTCCTTTGCAAAGTGTCCGATGTCACCTGTATTTATATCCTTGGCATAACCGTTGGATATCGCATATATCTCCACTATCTGCTCCTCAACAGGAATAATCACATGCTGTGGTTGTTTCAGAAGCTCTTCCACCCTCTCGCCCTGTTCCAGTACCTGTCTTGTTTCATTATCAAGATCTGAACCGAACTGGGCAAAAGCAGCAAGCTCCCTGTACTGTGCAAGGTTCAGCCTCAGTTTTCCCGAAACCTTTCTCATGGCCTTAATCTGTGCGCTGCCTCCCACTCTGGAAACAGATATGCCAACATTCATGGCAGGCCTTATTCCGGCATGGAAAAGCTCCGCTTCGAGGAATATCTGCCCATCGGTTATGGATATTACATTTGTAGGTATATATGAAAGCTCACCTCCGAGGGTCTCTATAATCGGCAGTGCCGTAATGGAACCGCCTCCGGCTTCCTCACTCAATCTCGCGGCCCTTTCGAGAAGTCTGGAATGCAGGTAGAATACATCTCCGGGATAAGCTTCCCTTCCCGGCGGCCTGCGCAGCAAAAGTGACATGGCCCGGTAAGCAACTGCGTGCTTGGACAGGTCATCATATACAATAAGTACATCCTTCCCACCATGCATGAACTCCTCAGCCATCGCACATCCGGAATATGGGGCAATATACTGCAGAGGCGCAGGATCACTGGCAGCTGCGGATACTACAACGGTATAATCCATCGCGCCCTTGTTCCTCAGTATCTCTACAATCTGAGCAACGGTAGATGCTTTCTGCCCGATGGCTACATAAACGCATATTACCCCCTTATCTTTCTGATTAATGATGGTATCAACAGCAATAGACGTCTTACCGGTCTGCCTGTCTCCTATGATAAGCTGTCTCTGACCTCTTCCTATAGGAGTCAGAGCATCAATTATCATAATACCTGTCTGCAGCGGTTGATTGACCGGCCTTCTGTCTACTATCCCCGGAGCAGTTGTGGTTATCGGTCTGTGTCTTGTATGCTTTATGGTACCCTTGCCGTCTATTGGATTGCCCAGTGCATCAACAACTCTTCCCAGAAGCTCGTCACCTACCGGAACCTCAACTATCCTGCCGCTGCTTTTGATCATGTCCCCCTCTTTTATATCCTGGTCGGGACCCAGCAGGACGCAGCCTATATTATCCTCTTCAAGGTTCAATGCCATACCATATATTCCGTTTGTAAACTCCAGCAGTTCATTTACCATACAGTTCCTGAGCCCGTATACTCTGGCAATGCCATCCCCGACCTGTATGACGGTACCAATATCGTTTGATTGCAGTTTTTGGTCAAAATGCTTGATTCTTTCCTTGAGAATCCCGCTTATTTCATCAGGCTTAATATTCATTATCTCACCTCAGTTTTGTCATAAAGAAGATTGTCCTTCATCCTGTCCAGCTTCCCTTTCACAGTAGCGTCAATTATCTTATCCTTCGCTTTGATGTAAATGCCTCCGACAATTGAAGAATCTATACTGACCTCGACAACAACCTCCTGCTCAAATATTTCCGCAAGCTTGCTTTTCAGCCTCTCCCTGTAATCCTCATCCAGCTCAAAAGCAGTTGTTATCCGTACCTTCAGCAGCTTTTTATAATCATAGTATAATTCCTCAAAATCCTCCAGTATTTCATCCAGCAAATATACTCTGTCCTTTTCTATCAATATCTTCAGAAAATCGCAGATAATTGTATCAAAGCTTTTGCCGAACACTTCATTCACTATTTTAATTTTCTCGTTTAATGTAATAAAGGGATATTCAAGGACCTTGAAGAAGGCCTGATTATCCTCCATTACCATTTTCAGCCCTGCCAGTTCCTCAAAGGTCAGCTCCAGCTTTTTCTGATCCAGAGCGGCTTCAAAAAGAGACTGACTATATCTTTTGCTCGTTATCTCAATCATAATGCCACCTTAAACCTTCACATCAGATAATTCTTTCAGTATCCTGTCAAGTATCTGCTTATCGGCATCCCTGTCTATCTTTTCCTTCAGTATCTCTTCAGCAATGTCTATGGAAAGTAAGGCTGTATCCCTTTTCAAGTCTTCCTTTGCCTTTTCAAACATAAGGTTTCTCTCTTTTTCCGCACTCTTAAGTATTCTATCCTTTTCTTTTTCTGCGTCCTTCCTGCTCTTCTCATACATAAAGCTGCCCATCTTTCTCGCTTCATCTATGACAGCCCGCTTTTCCTCGTCAATATTGGCGAGCTTGTTCTCATATTCTTCCTTCAGAGAGCCTGCCTCAGCCTTCAAATTCTGTGCAGATGCTATCTCGTTCCGTATAGTGCTTTTCCTCTGCTCAATAAAATTCATAACAGTAGTAAAAAGCAGCCGCTTCAAAATGAGATAGAGCACTACCGCATTGAAAAGAGTAAAGATAATAGTCCACATGTTCAAATTCAGATCTACTATAGACTCATGCATATATTGATCCTCCAACTACCCCTGAAGCTGCTGCCCCAGACATTAACCCAATCTGCCGGATAAAACAAAGATTATAAGCAGGGCTATCAGAAGACCATATATCGAGTTGGACTCAGTTATAGCATTACCTATGATCAGTGTAGATACTATCTCTTTTCTTGCTTCAGGCTGTCTGCCGACAGCTTCAACGGCCTTTGCAGTTGCAAAGCCTTCCATAATTGCTGCTGCTGCAGCTACCAATACTGCAATTGCTGCGGCTACTGCACAGCCAACTATTACATATGCTTTTGGATCCATGTTATTTCCTCCTCAAATAATGTTGGTAAAATAATACTTAGTAATAATTCCAAATTTCCAGACATTGAATTCAAACCTTTTTATCACCCCTCACCGGAATTATGAACGTTTAGTCTTCAGCTGTAGCATTAGCAGTCAATTCCATCGTAAGAATTACAAAAACCATTGTCTGTATGAAACCATCAAAAATATCAAAATAAAAATGCAGCGGCACGGGAATAAATGCCATGGCAAATATCGAAATGCTTCTAAGTGCTCCATATACAAGCTCCATGATAATAACTCCTGCCGTTATGTTGCCGAATAGACGCAAGCTCATGGAGAGCAGCGGCGTGATCTTCTCAAGGATGTTCAACGGCAGAAAAAGAGGAAAGGGTTCAAACAGCTCTTTAAAGTAGCTTTTCAGCCCATGGGCACGCAGTTGATTTGACTGCACTACAAAGAATGTCGTAAGGGCAAAGCCCAAAGCAACAGAGTAATCAGTCGTCGGCACCTTCCTGATTCCGAACATCCCCACAAGATTCGAAAGCATGAGGAATATGCCCATAGTGGCTATATATGGCGCCAGTCCTGTGTTTCTCTCTCCCATCGTAGACCTTGAAATACTATAGAAAAATTCTACAAAAGCCTCAATACCTATTTGAATATTGCTTTCCGGTATCAGCTTGAAGCCGCCGCGCCTTATATGGATGTTTATTGCTAAAGCAAGCGCAGTCAGTACAGCCATTATATACCACATATTGATTACTGACTGTGCTATCTGCACCTGGATTCCCAGAATCTCAATTTCATACATGCCTTACCTCACTCCAGACTCCTCAGGCTTTTGATATGCCAGGTCATAGCTTCCCAGGCAATGACTATCCTGATTGTAAATATTCCTGCAACAGCAGTAAAAAGGTTCACAGACTCCAGTAGCATAGCCCCTGTCAATACTGTCAGTGTCACAGCCAGCCGCAGTGTAAAATGGCCATTAAAAAATGCCCTGGAATAGGTTGTTCTGCTTACAATGCCTTCTAACGACCTGATCATTAAGTTAAAATTCAAAAGACATGCAGTACCGCCCAGAACAAACCCCAAAGCATAAGAAATATTTTTATAAAATAAAGAAAAAATAATTATTGAGACCACAAGCAGAAATTTTATTGCTCTGATATATATGCTTATGATCTCAAAAGCTTCATATTTACCCACAGCTTTACCCTTCCGGAATATTAATTCATTGCAATGGATTAATTATAGTCTTAAAGGATTGTATTTACAAACTGATATATATCCTTGTTTTTATTAAAAAGTCATATGTTTTCTGTGTAATAGATTGTTATAATGTATAGTATATTTGCCGCGTGTATTTTCTCTTATTTGTATTTATTAGCTATTCCCTGCAAATTACGACTCATACTGATAAAGCATTTTTCACTTATATCCTATTTATCTGTATAGTTCCTCCCTCCCCTTTATATTCACAAAGCTATAAAAAACAAAAACACAGTACAGCTCACAAAAAGCCATACTGTATCTGTACATACCCTATTCATTTATTATCTGCAGCAGGCCCCCTATTCCTCACTTGCCTGCCCTTCATTGTAGTGCAGCGGTATATGCAGGATATTATTATCTGCCCTCTCATCATTCAGCATGCTCATTGCATAATCCTTTGTAAAACATTGAGGAATCTCCTCGAGTGCTCTAAAGCCTTCGGTGTTAACTATACCATTCAAGGCCTCATTTCTATAGCCTGCAAAATACATTACGTTCATCTTATCTACTGTCTCCAGCACTACATTCATTTCTTCCTCAGACAGCTTATCCAATGCCGTCAAACACCTTTGATGCATTTTACAGCATTGCTCCTTGAAAAAATCCATCGAACAGGCTTCAAAATCCAGCAGGAATTCATCTGATACCTGTGTCTGCCTGCTCCATTTACCTACGTCAACCATTATAGTACTATAATCAAAACCCTGTTCAGGCGTAAATTCCATTTTCCCGTACTGATGCGGATATACTGCCAGACTGCTGGTACCAATGTCATAGATCGTGTTTCCGTCCTGCAGGTCTGTCTTAATATCCTGGATATGGATATGCCCGGTCAGTACAACCTCGATTCCGCACCTGCGAAATACTTTCAAGGCCTCCTCATTATTGTTGAGAGTATAGTTCTTATTCATTATCTTACTATGATCGAGCAGGCTGTGGTGCATGACAGCAATAAGCCTTGCTTTATTTTCTGTCGCAAGTCCGGCACATTGCTCAACCCATTCCAATGTCTGTGAAGTCAGTACTCCCCCCTGCTCCGGGTATTGTTTCCCCATATTCTCCTCGGAATCTGAAGAATCAAGCATCAATAACCATGTGTTTTCGGCAGGCATTGCAAGATAACTCAAAGAATCCGTATCTTTTGATACTGCGTCATCATAACCAAAGTGCCCATAAATATTCAGATACTCGTCGCTGCTTATCCAATTTGCATTTGCCGCCTCATCCCCGATATACTGCTTTGCCCAGGGGTTTTGTACGTCATGATTGCCTGGAACGACAAAGACGCAGGTCCCATCCTTTTCAACCGTCTCAAGCTTTCCGACAAGCTCAAGGTGGCTTTTCCTCTCACCATTGCATGTCAGATCCCCGGTTATTATAAGGAAATCAGGCTGCTCACGTTTGATATCCCTGATAAGGGCATCAAGTAATTCACCTGAATACTGAACAAGCTTGCCGTCCCCCGATGCCAGGAATTCATTAAAGGCTTTTCCGTTGTCAAAGGATTCCCCGGATAGATAATGCAGGTCAGATGCAACAAAAAAAGTGAATTTTTCATCTGATTTGATTTCTGCACAGCCGATGGTATAACGAAAGGTTTTGACACATCCAAAAGACAGGAGAAGTAACAGGTTCAGCAGCAGAAGAGATAAAAGCCGATACTTTTTCATGGTAGACCCTCGCTTTCTTTTTCCAAAAGGAGTGCAACCAGTTATAAGTTAATCATCGTTATTAAAATATCATTCTTTGATATTATTATATCATACTTTTAGTATCATGTGCTGCAAAACAAAAAAATTACGGATGGGTCAAGACCCATCCGAGTTTGCGGCAGCCCCTAGTTCCGCCCCTGCTCCATCCATTCCGAAAGCCACATCAATATTGTAAAGCCTCCTGCATTCAGCAGATAAGCCCTGTAAGCATTCCAGCTGAGATGCTGAAAGTAGCCGAAGTAAGCCATGATAAGCTCCATAGCAAGCAATACGGCAGCTGTTATCAGAATATAAAGAGGTCTCTTAATGTATTCGTGCGAACGGAAGTGATCGAACAAGATTCCCCCCGGAAAATAGCCTATACAGTAACATAGCGGTATACCGGATATATAAATACCTTCACCCCAGAATCTGAAAGCACCCAGATAAACCAAAGTGCCGTCTATAGCATAAATGCACACCATACCGAATATACCAATAGGCCATGAGTTTTTCCAGTGCTTTAAGGGTACGAATACCAGAGCAGCCAGCCAAATAACTATCATAAATATTGTCCAGCCCAAATTCTACTCACCAGCTTGTCAATAAGATATATGATAGTTTTGCCGGTAAGCAGCCATAATATTATCGGCACCGGCCTAATTTACGCTTTCAAGAGTTAAACCATACTAAACTCACCACAGCTCTGCCCTTTGGGATTTGGGCTTTCTGCCATCAATGTCAGTAATTCCATATTGCTCTGCAACCTCAGCAGTTATAAGGATTTCTCCTGTATTTTCTATTGTTTTTTATCCTGAGCCAGCGCAGCAATGCAACTTCCAATGAATTGTTATGACATTTGACGGACTATCCCGGATATTTCATCAAAGACATTCTGAAGCCTGACATTCTTCTTAATCTTTCTGTCCCTTGTCACGATTTCAAGCTCACCTTTTTCCAGGTTGCGGCTGCTGACAATCAGCCGTATTGGCGCACCAAGCAGATCTGCATCTGCAAATTGCTTTCCGGCTGCAATGTTACGGTCATCGAGCAGAACATCATATTCCCGGCTCAGCCTTTCATACAGCTCGAAGCCAGTGCTGCGTACACTCTCCTTTTCAGCATTCAGCACGCATATATGGATCTGCCAGGGAGCTAGCGACATCGGCCAGATAGGACCATAGTCATCATGGCTGGCTTCAATTATGCTTGCCAGCAGCCTTCCTATCCCGATTCCATAGCAGCCCATTAAAGGATGCCTCTGCTTTCCGTCTATATCGGTAAAGGTCATGTTCATGCTCTCGGTATATTTTGTATCAAGCTGAAAAATATTGCCCACCTCAATGCCCCGGCTCAGTGTCAGCCTGCTGCCGCACTCCTGACAGCTGTCTCCCTCGCTGACCTTTGAGACGTCGACAAAATGTGCAGGCTTGATGTCCCTTCTGATGCTGATGCCCTTAAGGTGGTAGTCAGGTTTGTTGGCTCCGCTTATAAGATTGTTCTCAGCTTCCAGGGAGGAATCATACAGAACATCTATTTCCTTTGCATCAAGCCTATACGCCCCGATAAAGCCAAAGCACAGCTCCACATTCTCATAATCCGTAAGAGGGAATACATTTGCCCTGACAATATTCTTCAGCTTTGCCTCATTTACCTGCAAGTCTCCGCGCAAAAATACCACCAGAGGTTTTTTACTGTTCTCAACCGAAAATACCGCCGCTTTCATCAGTCTGTCCGCCGATACCTTAAAGAAGGCGGCCAGGGAATCAATATCCTTTATTCCTTGTGTGTATACCTCCTCAACAGCCTGCTCCTCATGTGCCTCATGCCTGATACGGGATACGGCGACCTCCATATTTGCTTTATAACCGCAGTGCTCGCATAATACTATGGTATCCTCGCCGACCTCAGACAGCAGCATGAATTCATGGGATACCTTCCCTCCCATCATCCCGTTGTCAGAACCAACGGAAATGACCTGGGGGATTCCGACCCGCTCAAATATCCTGTGGTAGGCCTGCAAGGCCTTCTCATAGTAGCTCTCCAGGTCTTCCCTGGTGGTGTGAAAGGAATAGGCATCCTTCATTGTAAACTCCCGCACCCTTATAAGCGCACCTCTTACCCTAGGCTCATCCCGGAATTTGGTCTGTATCTGGTATATCATAAATGGGTATTTAGTATAAGACTTTGCCTCGCTTCTTGCCAGATGAACTGCAGCTTCCTCATGGGTCATCCCCAGCAGCATGTCATGGCCTGTTCTGTCCTTGAACCGCACCAGTTCATTGGCAACGCTGTCGAACCGGCCAGACTCCTTCCAGAGCTCCCCGGGCAAAACCACAGGAAACAGTACCTCCTGCCCGTCTATCCTGTCCATTTCCTCACGGATTATCTGCTCAAGCTTCCTTGCTATCTTTTTTGCAGGCAGCAGCATTGTATATATACCATTGGTCACCTGGCGCACATATCCTCCGCGCAGAAGAAAAATATGGCTTGGAAAGCTCGCATCGGCTGGTTTTTCCTTGAACCTCTCACCCAACAGTTTATTGATCAGCATAATATCAAATCCTTTCATTAACAAATGAAAATCGCTACACAGATCCTCCTGCATAGCGACAGTTTTCTGACTACACAGGCGCAAGCAAAACAGCACTTGCACCTGTTATTAACGGTACAAATGCTCTAACTCGGGCACGGGTAGTTATTAGTTTTTGTCATAGAAATATAAGCCATTTTTTACACATCCATATAATTTTTTACCAGCTTATCACTGATAAAGTATTGTGTCAAGGGAAATCTAGCAGATATTATTTTATGTATATATGGGCTATCATAACACCCATCCCCAGAACTACAGTGACCAATACACTCCGGGTCTTATATGCTGTAATGGCGGCAACAACTCCAGCCAGCAGATAACTGTTGTCCAGGGATATGTCCAGATACCCCTTGGGCAGCAGAATAGCAGGAACAATGAGAGCCGTAAGGAATGCTGTAGGAACATGCTTAAGCCACTTTTCCAGCCAGTTGGGCATACCTGTACGGGCAAAGAGGACCTGTGAGCCAATGCGGGTAATATAGGTGGCTGCCGCCATACCAAGTATAATTGAGATAAGCTTAAGATTCATCCTTTTTTCCCCTTTCAAGCATACCTCCGACAAAGGCTGCAGCTACAGCGGCCACTATTATGTACCATTTGCCGGGAAGGAACAAAGCACCCGATACTGCACAGGAAGCAGAGACCAGGCATACGATCAGCGCTGTCCTGTCTGCCAGACGGGGCATCAGAAGTACCAGAAAAGTTGCCGGAAGTACAAAATCAATTCCCCACTCCAGAGGGTTGGGAATGACACGGTAGAAAAAAGCCCCCAGGAAAGTGGAGAGGTTCCATATAACATACAGGAAAGAGCACACGCCCAGGTGATAGCCGAGGCTGTAGCCCTTTCTCTCAATCCTGCTGATAGTCAGGGCGTAGCTTTCATCCACCATACCGAAGGCCAGCATATATTGAAGAGGCTTCGGCAGCTTCAACAGATAGGGGGATAAGGATGCACCCATCAACAGGTGCCTGAGATTTATCAAAAAAGTGGTAAGGACTATTGTTGCCCAACCGGTTATCCCCGAGCTGATCATGGCGATGGCCATGAACTGGGCAGCCCCGGCAAAAACGGTCATGGACATGAAGGTTATTTCAAAGGTTGAAAAGCCCGCAGTACTGCCCAATATCCCGCAGGTCAGCCCGAAGGGGATTATGCCGGCGGATAAGGGCAGGCAGTCCTTCAATACCTCCTTCCATATCTCGCGTAGCTCTTTTTCCATCAAATGTTACAACTCCTTTCTTTTAATTATTATACAAAGGAGGATAAACTAAATAAATATCCAATTATATATAAATACAGTCCAATTGGATACCAAAGGAGTGTTAATGATAAAATGGATATATCCAAATTGTATGTAAACGTCCGGCTGGATGGCGCATCACCCTATTATTTGCAGATGGCCGCCCTTATCAAGGACAAGATAACCGACGGCTCGTTGGCAGAAGGAGAAAAGCTTCCCGCCGAAAGAGAACTGGCATCATTGTTCAGGGTAAGCCGTACCACGGCCATCAACACATACCACCACCTGGAGAGCAAGGGCTATGTGATCATAAAGAAGGGCAGCGGGACATATGTCGGCAATAGCAGCAGCTACGCAAATCAAAGCAGTAAAGAAATCCCCTGGCCCCAGGTACTTAAGCCCAACACCCGGCCTTCAATGGCTTCAATGATGAGCGAGCTTATGGTCAGCAGCGTTCCTTCAAACAGGATTTCTCTGGATGCCGGTATGCCGGACCCTGACTATTACCCCACGGAAATCTTCTTGAAGCTGTTCAATGAGTGCTTTGCAGAACTGGACCCTCAGGACTTCGGACATATACCTGTGCAGGGATATGAACCCCTCAGGAAGACCGTTGCCGGGATGCTGAGCGATTCCGGTACCGGCTGTTCCCCTGAACAGATTGTTATCCTTGCAGGTTCGCAGCAGGGTATATACTTGAGTTCCCGTGTGCTTGTTGAGCCCGGTGATTATGTGGTCGTCCAATCACCTACCTATGTAGGGGCAATACAGGCTTTCCAGTCTATGGGGGCAAAGCTCCTGAGCCTGCCTGTGGGAGAAAGCTTCCCCTTCGAAATACTTGAGGACTACCTGACCCGCTACAGACCTAAAATGCTGTACTGTGTCCCCACCTTCCGGAATCCCAGCGGTACTGTAATGAGTATCGGTGAAAGAAAAGAACTGATACAGCTTGCAGCCCGATACCGGCTTGTCATCCTGGAAGACGACCCCTACAGCCATTATTATTACGAGGAAGCTCCGCCTCCAAGCCTGAAAGCCCTGGACAACTATGGCGGAGTCATATATATGAGCACCTACTCAAAAATCATCATGCCGGGACTGAGACTTGGATACATGGCTGCTCACCCTTCTCTGATCAATAGGGTCGTCATGGAAAAGCAATACGTGGATGTACACAGTAATAATATTGGTCAGTGGCTGCTTACGCTATTCATCAGAAAGGGATACCTGACCGGTCACCTGGAAAAAATGCGGGCGGTCTACAAGTCAAGAAGGGATACCATGTTTGAAGCCCTGACCGGCAGCCTTGGCGACAGACTCTCTTTCCGGAAGCCCGGGGGCGGCTTCTACCTGTGGTGCCGGAGCAATGACGGCATCCCTGCAAAAAAACTGCTCCAGGAGGCACTGAAGGAAGGGGTTTCCTTTATCCCCGGCGAGGCCTTTTACGCAGCGACCGTCGAGGACACAGAGATGAGGCTTTGTTTTTCCAGGCACAATGAAAAGATCCTCCTGGAGGGGATCGGCAGGCTGGAAAGGGCTATAAGGAAATTTAAAAAAGACCGGCATAATACTCCCGGAAAGGAGATCATGCCGATCATATAACGGATCATTTCATAACACTATTAGGCGAAAATAAAAATAAATTGTTCCCTTTTTTGCCAAAACTAAATAAAAAACGGCCGGAGTAATTCACAAACACCCCGGCCGCCTTATCATATTCTATTCAATCTATGGCCTTCCTATTTATCCTTAGGCTCTTCAATCTTAACTTCTCTTATCTCCTGCTTATCTTCCCTTTTCAGAACATCATTAAGGTTGATTCCCGTCAGGGCATTGACGGTTTCGGGCAGTGACGCCAATATGTCCGTAACGTAACCGGAAACCCTTGCAGCACCTTTTCCCTGCCCGCTCCCCGAATCGACCACAACGATCTTTTCGGTTTTTGCAAGCGGCTCAGCAACAGCTTTTGCTATTTCAGGAAGCTTCTCAATTATCATCTGCGTTACCGCAGCATCATTGTACTGTTTGAATGCCTCAGCCTTCTTAGCCATAGCTTCAGCCTCGGCAATACCCTTGAGCCTGATGATCTCGACTTCTGCCATACCTTCGGCACGTTTTGCTTCCGCACTTGCCTGACCTTTAAGCTTTATAGCCTCAGCTACTGCCATTGCACCTTGTATTTCCTTGTACTTGTCTGAATCCGCCCTCTTCTCGGCACTGTACTTATCTGCTTCAGCTCTCTTTTCAATACTGTATTTATCAGCATCAGCCTGTTTTATTATAGTGGCCTCCAGCGCCCTTTCCATACGGAGGGCTTCCTGCTCGGCCAGTTCTATCTCTCTCTGCTTCCTGACGATCTGTATCTTCATTTCCTCTTCCGCCAGTTCAATTTCCTTTTGCTTCTTGACGATGAGGACCTTCATTTTCTCCGCTTCCACTTCCTGCTGCACCTTGCTGGCTTCTATCTCGTAAGCCAGGTCGGCCTTCGCCTTCTCGGTCTCCTGATCCTTCCTGTAGGCCTGTACCTTCAGCTCCTTTTCCTTTGTGGACTCAGCTATCTGGGTTTCGGCAACTAGTCTCGCCGCCTCACCTTCACGGGTGGCATCGGCTGTCTTTATCTTGGTTTCCATATTTGCCTCAGCCTCAGCAATATTGGCATCTCTCTTTACTTCGGCGATCCTTTTCTTACCCAGAGCTTCAAGATAACCGTTGGCATCAGAAATGTCCCTTATAGTGAAAGCCTTTATCTCCAGGCCCATTTCCGCCAGGTCTACAGCAGCAACCTCCTGTACCTGGGATGCGAATTTTTCTCTGTCCTTGTATATTTCTTCAACAGACAGCTTTGATACTATCTCTCTCAGCTTTCCTTCCAATACGTCCTTTGCCGTATCCTTTATCACATCGATGGTCTCTTTCTCTTTTCCGGTGTTGAACTGCTCAACGGCAGCCAATATTGATTCCTCATCAGATTTCACCTTCAATACGGCAACACCGTCCGCTCTGATGTTGACACCTTGTCCTGTCAGGGCACCGTCGATCCTCACTTCTATTTTCATGTTCTCAAGAGAAATAATATCAGTTTTCTCAAACAACGGGATAACCAGGCCGCCTCCGCCTGAGATCACCCTTTTCTTAAGACCGGTAACAACCAGAGCCTTATCCTGTGAAACCTTGCGCCACATAAGGGCAATGCTGAATATCAGCAGAACTATTACACCTACAATAGTTACAGCAATCGTTATGGCCCCAAAATCCATTTAATAGCCTCCTTTTATCCTTTTTACGTAAAAAGTGTTTTTCTCGATATTTATAATAACTACCGGAATCCCCCCTTCAATATCCTCATTATCGATAGATCTTGCAGGAGCACTGTATGTATTGCCGCCTACAGTGTAGCTTATTCTCCCGAACCGGCTTCCCTTGATTGCCAGTGTGACCCTTGCCATGGCACCCAGCAGCCTCTTCTGGGAAATAGCACTGGTATTCTGCGCCCTATAAAGAGGGACGACAATAAAGCGGTGTAGTAAAAATGCTGCCGCAGCGCCTGAAACCAATGCAATAACTGCTGACGCCGCCTGTAGAAGTCCATTTATTGTACAAATCATACCGACTCCACCGAAAACCGTCACAAATGTCGTTATAACAATTGGTTTCAACGGTGAAACCGGAAGCTCCGATGTTTCCCCCGAAACAGATACGTCCAGCTCTGCATCCCCATCCAAACTCATATCCGTGTCTGCATCAAAGCCGGAATCAACTCCGGCATCGGCTCCCATATGAGTAAAATCCGATATTCTCCCCATTAGAAAAGTCAATATGGAAAACAGAACACCCGTTGCGAAACACACCTGAAATACCTTGAGCATATCGTCACCCCCCTGAACTGCAGCATTCTTGGCCCCACTCATTTTATAGTATCACATATTTTTCCAGCAATCAACGGAAAAACCTGTTAAAATGCCTGACACACCAGTATTGAAGCCCCAGGAAAGCTCCGGCCTGACACCTGCTCCCAATTTATGCTATAATTATGTCATCAGGTTTTAAGGAGTGATCAGTATGAGGAAGGCTGCAGTACTGCTTATTATTCTTATAGTTTTTATGCCTGCTGCATTAATGATACGCGGGAAAATGGATAGGGAAAACATGGGCAAATACGAATACACCAAAGATATGCTGGGCATAGCAGTGGCAAGAGTAATGAAATCAGAAGCAGTGATCCACAATTTCGGCAGGCCCATTTACCCTGCTGATAGAGAATTACAATATACATGGGTATATATAAAGCTTGTCAATTCGGGCTCAACTGCCACACAAATAGAGCCTGGCGACTTTACGTTATCAATTCCCGGTAAAACCGCTGTCAGTTATGATACTAAAGCAACAAACTCCATGCAGAAATGTTTGAAACCAATTACTTTGGAACCGGATAAACAGGCAATCGGCGTATTGATCTTCCCATTGCCCGGAAGCAGTACCTATTCACTTCATTATAACGGTCCCGGAGGTAAGGTTGAAAAAAGGTTAGTCATTGACTAACCTAAGTGTTTCATTACCTTTCCAGCCCAAATAGTGCCTCGTGAAGTATATCCCTTCTTGAGCATGCGAGGCACTGAATCAAGGTTGTGATTATTAATGCTATGAAAGGCAAGAAAGTTGTTGTGTTAATAATCACTAGATCTCCTTGATTTTAATGTTCTGGATAAACTCTGCATTTATAAGCTCTTTCCCTTTTCTAGTATCAACTTCAAGCCAGTTCTCAATTACATCAAGTATTTTTCCTTCTACGTTTGTCCCGAATGAACCTGTAGATATCTTGCATTCCTTACCTATGTACTTTTTTATCAACTCGTTGGTCATTGCTGTTTCTTCCTTTCTCTTCCTTATTCTCAGAATTACTGCCTTTTCCATCTTGCGTCTTTGCGGGATTATGATGAAAAATATTACATACAACGGCAGATATATTGCGATCCATGTTGACGAATCCAAGTTATCCTCACCTCTTTATCTTCCGTGCCATGTATTCACTTATACACATTACCGATGACACAGACAGCCTTAACAATATCTTGCAGGTAAACATGCTGTATTGCACATCTATTTTCCCCTGAATATAACTTCCATAAGTATTATATATCATCAGAAGCCTTTTTTCCAGCTTTTAGGGAGAAAAGGTGCCTGGCATTCGAGACCAAGCTTGGTTAAGGTAAAATAATCTTTATATTTATATTAAAATTGGGCAGCAGAAAATTATCAACCTTTGTGATGGCTATTTCCACAGGCACCACTGTTTCCCCGTTTTCAACCACTGCCATATTGGATATCCTTGATACCGTTCCTTCATATTCCTTTTCCGGGTTGGCCAAAGGACTGATCACTGCCTTGCTTCCTACCTTTATATCCTTAATAAAGTCTTCAGCCACATTGGCCTGCACGATCAACGTATCCAGATCAAGAATGCTCATGACCTGTTTTTCGGCATTTAGCCGGTCACCGGCAGCATTATTGACTTTTTCAATGACTCCGTTGGAAATATCGCATATAATTTCATTGCCTATGATTCCGCTTTCCGCAATCTTGTCATTTAACGTTTGAAGCTGTGACTGCAGTGAAGTTACATTCTGCTTTTTAATTTCTACATCCAGTGCATTCTTATTATTTGATATCCGCTGCTTGTTTTTCAGGTCCTCCAAGCTTATCTTTTCGCTCTCAACTTCCTTTTGCTTCTGTTCCAGTATGGTTTTAGAATCGTCAAATTCATTTTGCGGTATAGCTCCGTTTTTGAGCATGATTTCTTTATTCTTCAGATCCTTTTCAAGCTTCTCATATTCTATCTGAATCTTATCAAGATTGTTTTTCGCCTGTATGATTTCAGGATCGTTATCGATATTCTCATTATTCTTATCACCTACATCCTCCAAAAGCTTCTGTAATTCCAGTCTGGCAACTTTCAGGGAGTCTTCCTTCTCTTTGATCTGCTCTTCAATTTCCTTTAAGCTTAGTGTAATCAATACATCACCCTTTTTTACCTGCTGCCCCTCCTGTACATGCACTTTTGCAATGGAAGCAGGTAAGTCCAGCATGATCCCTTTTACCTGTTTTGTCTTGACTACTCCAAAGGCCTGAACGGTCCGCTGTTCCGGAGCCTTTGCCTGTTCCGGCGGCTGCTCGGCAATTGTACTTTCCGCATTCTTTTTCTGACACCCTGCTGTAAGCAGGATCATTACTATAAAGCATACAGTAATTAATATTCTTTTCATTATCCCCACACCCTTCCGTCTTTTACATTTGTTGATATTTCCCATACGCCCACTCCCTATTCATATTTAACGGCTTCTATTATGTTGAGCTTTGAGGACTTTAATGCAGGCCCTACGGATGCAGCTATGGTTATAGCAACTCCTGCAGTCATGGAGGCAGCCAGTGAGATCCATGAAATATGTATGAAGTTCTTTATAGAGCCTCCTAAGGCCGCAATCACCATTTCCACATTCATTACAAGCAGCAACCCGATTATGATGCCTATCATTCCGCCTATCAACCCACCAGTGAATGCCTCAATAAATATCATTTTCAGCGTCTGCCTTTTATTCATTCCGACTGAGCGCATAATAGCCAATGAACGCCTGCGGTCAATAAAGCTTATTATCAGATTGTTGAAAACACCGAAAACACAGATAACCAGAGCCATGATCCCAAAGCCATTGAATATTCCCAGAATCCTGTTGTTTGCTTCCATATTTTCTTCCATCATCTGTTTCATTGATCTGACCCATGGTTCTCTATTTTTGAATCTTTCCTTAATGTTTTTCACTACCTCTTCCGAGTCTTTATCTATTTTTATGTATATATCGCTGTACTCTTTCACCGACATATCGGATTTCAGGTAACGCTCGCCAACAAGCGCATATTTGCCGTCAAAGCGGTTTGATTCCATAAACCCTACCACCTTATACTCCAGAACACTCTTTTCTGTTTTTAGCTTTAAATAATCTCCTTCCCGAATTCCATATTCATCTTTAAATATATTGGTAACGATGATATTTCTTCCTTCGTCCAACTCCTGCACCAGCTTGTCTATATCACCCTCAATGTCCAGGTTTATATAATCAAGTGTTTTGATCTTGTTAATCCCTAATATACTCATTATTTCCGTATCTTTTCCCATAACCTGTGTGCCGCCGTATTTTTGATATACCCCATATGTATCCTGAACTCCATCTACGGAAAGAAGCCTGCTTTCTGTGGAACGGTCCATAGGCCAGTTCCAGAAGACTATATCATATTTATAATCCTTGTAGTAATTTACCATGTCATTAATTATGCTCTGGCTCAGGGTGTTAATCATCAGAAGTACTGAAATGGACATCCCCAATAGAATGATGTTGTTCAAATTGTTTTTATTGTCCCTCAGATTTTGAGCGGCAAGTATTCCTTCATTCCCGAAAACCCCCAGATATATAGCTTGAAATATCTTTAGAAAACCATTTGTTATATAGGGCACAAGCATCACAACAGCAGGCACCAGCAGGAACATGCATATGACATCTGCAGCTATTGCTATATTTTCGGGCACAACCCTGGGTCCTATAATGGCTATGGCTAAGAACAATATACCCCATACAGCCTTCCGCCGCTTCTTTTTAGCTTTCTTCTCTATGGAATTCAATACAATATCCTTTATTGGAATCCTGGCCACCCTTCTGATAGGTAAAAAGGAGCTGATCAATGCCAGAACCAGGCCGACACAAAAGCCCATGATCAATTGCCCGAAGGTATAATATGCCTGAATATCGATGCCGGCCATCCATGGAGGTGTGATTTGCTTTATCATCAGCTTCAAAATGCTTATTCCCAGAATATCTCCCAGTACTCCGCCCAGAATTCCATATATCATGCTTTCAATCATTAATACACAGTTAGTCATTTTTTTAGTTGCACCGATGCTGCGGAAGGTTCCTATTACAGGAAGGCGCTCTGCCATAATCACTTTGAAAGAGGTATAAATTATAAACATGCTGAGAATCAGAACAAATGCAACAATAACCAGAAACATTGCAGATATCTGCTGGGTCTCGCTTTTTACCATTGCTTTTGATATGGTAGGTCCGACCCTGTACATGGGATAAGCCTTGGTAAGCTCCTCCACCATCATATCCTGTTGTAAAGGGTCCTCAAGGCCTACATATATTTCATGCACCTTTCCGTTGTTACCGTAAAGGCTTGCCATTGTTTCCCTGGGTACGACAATATATATATTCCCTTCATTCTCTGCAAAAGGTCCTACAGGCTGCGAGATTCCCGAGACTATAAACCACTTCTTGAAGCCCTGCATATTGATGCCCATTGAATCACCGGGCTTTAAACCGTATTTTTCCGCCATTCCCTTCCCGATGACAGCCTTATTTCCTTTGAAGGGTTCCAGTTCATACTGCTGGTTAAGTATTATTGGATTCATCCTGTCCAGATCTTCAAGGTTAATACCTTGTATTGTCAATTGGGCAGTCTCACCCTTTGCCTTGTACTCTCCGCTGCCATACACAATACCAACGGCATATTTCACTCCTCCCTGGTAATTATCCAGTAAATTCGGAGAAATAAAGCCTGTCTTTGACTGCTCTCCCGCACTTATTGTAATATCAGCACTGCCGATATACTTTCGCACCTGCTCCATTATCATCTTTTCCACTGTTGTAGAAATAGCCGTCGATGCAAAAAACAAAGCAGAGGACAGGATAATGGAAAGAAGGATCAAAAACGTCCTGAGCTTCTTTTCTCTGATATTCCTGAGTGTGAATTTAATAATGATAGCCACTTATTCACCTTCTGTTCTTTCAATAGTTCATACAATAGTCCCTTAAATATATACGTATAATTTGGAAATGTGACTTCCTTTTTTTATACAAAAATTATTAATAATATTTTTTCCGGCTATATTTAGACACAATGCAATGATCTTGTCAGTTCCAGCATACTGGAAATCATATTAAATATTACTACTTTTTACATCCCGCATCAACCAATTTTGGGGATTGTATGCATAATTCTACCAAAACGCTTCGATATAAGGGAGTATCGGAGCTTTCAAGTATTCCACCGCAGGGGCACACCTGATGAATCCTGGTGATAGGTGGACGCTGATTAAGGAGCATATTATCCCGGCTTTAACAGACTAAACCGGTGCCAGGCTTTATAAAGCCTGGCACTTTATATTTTCCAATTTAATTCTTTTGTTCGTTGTTAGGACACCTGTGAACTGCACCTGAAATATGGAACTTTTTTCTATATCTTTCGTCTATTAATTAAATTCTTATGAGGGGGAATTTAATTATGAAGAGAAAGGTATGGTTCAAGAAAAAGTCTTTAGCTCTGGTACTTGTATTATTGCTGCTGTTTCCGGGCTGTGCAAAAAAGACGGCGGAAGCACAGCCGGCCATGTCAGCACCACAATACAACAGCAGCAACATCACTGTCACATATGATGAAATGCTAGCGGAAACAGAATCAGGTACAGAATTCAACACAGAGGAATATAATTACATCGCGGACAACAGGTTTTTTGAGAGTATCAATACTCCTTTGTCAACCTTTTCAATCGATGTCGACACGGCATCCTACAGCAACATAAGGCGCTTCATAAGCAGCGGAGAAAAGCCGCCTCAGGATGCAGTCAGGATAGAAGAGCTGATAAATTATTTTACTTATGACTATCCGCAGCCTGAGGGAAATGCGCCTTTCTCGATCACCAGGGAAGTGGGGGAATGTCCCTGGAACAGCGCGCACAAGCTTGTTATGCTGGGGCTGCAGGGTAAAAAGCTTGAGACTGATGTTAAGCTCAATAATAACCTTGTTTTCCTGATGGATGTTTCCGGCTCCATGCAGGATCCCGACAAGCTGCCTTTGCTCAAATCAGCTTTCAAAATGCTGGTAAACCAGCTGGGTGAGAATGACAAAGTATCAATAGTTGTCTATGCAGGCTCTGCCGGTATGGTCCTGGAACCGACCTCCTGCAATAACAAGGATAAGATACTTGCTGCTATAGAGGGGCTGGAAGCAGGCGGATCTACTGCAGGGGGAGAAGGCATATTGCTTGCTTATAAAACGGCACAGCAAAACTTCATAAAAGGCGGCAATAACCGTGTAATACTGGCTACCGACGGTGATTTCAACGTAGGTGTCAGCAGCGAAGGTGAACTGACCAGACTCATTGAACAAAAAAGACAGGAGGGCATCTTCCTGACGGTACTCGGATTTGGAACAGGCAACCTGAAGGATTCCAAGATGGAAATGCTTGCTGACAAGGGAAACGGCAATTACGCTTATATCGACAGCCTGTTTGAAGCAAAAAAAGTGCTTGTAAATGAGATCGGTTCCACACTATACACCATTGCCAAGGATGTTAAGCTTCAGGTAGAATTCAATCCTGCGAAAGTAAAGGCTTACCGCCTGATAGGCTATGAAAACAGGGTAATGAACAAGGAAGATTTCAATGACGACAGGAAGGATGCCGGTGAGTTGGGAGCAGGGCATTCTGTCACAGCCTTTTATGAAATAGTACCTGCCGGCTCAGATGAAAATACGGCCGGTGTAGACCAATTGCAGTTCCAGCAGGTTTCTCTGAAGGACAGTAATGACTGGATGAATGTCAAGCTGAGATATAAGCTGCCTGAAGCAGACGAAAGCCAATTGCTGGTTCAAAGCATAACTGAAAAGGATTATAAAGCAGAGGCCTCCGGTAATTTCAGGTTCGCAGCGGCAGTTGCCGAATTCGGACTGCTGCTCAGGGATTCGGAATATAAAGGCAGTGCAAGCTTTGAAAGCGTTTTAGCCAATGCAAGGGAAGCTATGGGAGACGATAAGGAAGGCTACCGGATAGAATTTATCAGGCTGGTCGAAACCGCTTCAGCATTGTTTTGAAGGTAAAATTCATAGTGCCAGGCTCTTAAACCTGGCACTTACATATTTTTAACGCCTTTAATAACTCTGATTTCAACATCTTGCTTTTCTACCCTGGAGTTTATAATATCAACCTTCTCTTCAAGCGTTGTAAGTTTTTCATATACTACTTTGTAACCCTCTAGAGCAGCATCAACTTTTGGCTTTAAATCATTCTCCATCCTTACAATGTCGCTTTTATCTGCCTTATTATCAAGTTTGTTATTTATTTCCTTGAATTGTTCAGTCATTTCAGAATACATTTTTGTTAAGAGTTCAAAAATTTTATCTTCCAAATGAATCACGCCCCTCTTAAAGTATTATATCATATGGAATAGGCAAATATATACCAATATTTCTTATAGTGGTCAAAAAGGTAATTTTTATCCATTTGACTCCTTAACATGAAATTTAAAATAACTCATCTAATAAAATATATAATTGGTGGCGGGATTGCTATTGTAAAAAAGCAAAAGGGACTGTCCCCTCTGCTTTCTTGTCCTAATTATTTAGTCATATCATTCATTTTAAAGTATCAAGAAATTTCTTCACATTATCCCAGTAATCACTGCTCTTATCATAATTGTCCCATAATGCGCTTGAACCATGTTTCCCCGGAAAATCCGGTATGTAATATGCCTTATTGTCTGATGGTATTTTATCGTACATGGATTTCCAATCTGTTTCATCCTTAGCAGAGGTAATAAATACAGGGCATTTGATATTCTTTGCAAAATCCTCAATCTTTCTGTCTTCTACCTTCATATATTCACCGGGTGAAAATGCCAGAATTCCTTTTACATCATCCGGATATTTTTCACCCAGCACAAATGCCAGGGCCGATGAGTAGGAGCTGCCCCAGATAATTATTTTTTCTGCTTTCAGTTCATTTTTTACATAATTCAATGACGCTTCCATGTCCGGCAGGGCTTCCTTATAAGTAGTCTTTAATTTTTGTACCCTTGCCTGCCTTGCCGTGCTGTTTTCCACTCCATTTACCCGCTTCCCGGATCTCTGATCAACAGCCAGGCAATTGAAGCCCATTTTATTCAGCTTGGGTGCAATATCTATGTATTCTCCCCTGCTGTAGTCTGCTTGATGAAAAAGAATGATATAGGGCGCTTTACTTTTGTTTGTCATGTACAGGTCTGCTGTAATCGTCAGTTTATCCAATGACTCAAAAGTGACTGTCTTAGGTTCAAGAACTTTGATCCCGGATTGTTGGACAAAATAGAATCCACCCAGAAGTACAGATAAAAGCACCAGGGAAATAATAACCTTTGTATTCATTTTCTTGATAACCCCCTCATATTTTTTTCTCACTCATAAAAAACACTTGTGGGACCGGCAGGACATGAACGGTTACTTTTTTGTACGTACTATATAGATAAATTCCGGAAAATTTATCCCGCATATTTACATTTTACATTTTTCTACATACGGTTTCAATCATTCAGAGGGTGTTGTTTACATAATTCTACCGGCCGCAAGCCTTGATAAATGGCCGTTAAAAAATATTCATAAAGATTTAATACATTATTCACAATTTATGGTGCTACAGGCTTCCTAAGCCCCCCAGCAGCAGGTTTTATGGTGTCAGGCACCCATAAACTATTGTCAAAATGTTGTAGTGCCAGGTGCAAAGGTTTTTAGGTTATCGGTGCTGCAAAGTACAATAACGCGATATCATATTGTACCGGGTACAGAAGATAAGAGGTTATTACGAAACAAATCATAAATAACCTCTTAACCGCTGTACCCGGTACACATTTTTTTATAAACGGAATCCTGAACAAACACCGTATAATCTTCTCCAAACCGCTGGATTGCCTCTGAAATTTTATTGCAAGCAGTCATAAATTTTACACCTCAGCATCCCAACTTTGGGACAAGGTACCTGTCACCCTGCCCTGTCCCTACGGCATATAAAAGCCGCCATATGATCTATCCGTTCCTACTACTGTGCCGTCTTCAAGCAAATAGTTCGTGGTACTCCTGCCGCATGAAATACCTGTAATCTTCTGACCTGGGAATGATTTTGTTGTATAGCCCTGTTGATTATTTCCCCAGCACACTGCAGTCCCATCATTCTTTAAGGCTACGGTATGGTTTTCACCTGCCGCAATTGCAGCTACACCGGACAAGCCCTTCGGGACATCGCATTGTCCCTGTCCATTATCTCCCCATGCAACCACCGTACCGTCCTCTTTCAGAGCCACCATATGGTTATAACCTGCTGCAATAGCTTTCACCTTTGACAGACCTTTGGGAACATTACACTGCTTCTGATAATTATTTCCCCAGACCACAACTGTACCATCCTGTTTCATTACCGCAGTATGCGCAGACCCGGCCGCAATAGCCACAACATTGGTCAAAGCTTTCGGCGGCTTATGTCCATTAATTCCCCACGTTGCAACGGTTCCATCCTCCTTTAAGGCTGCTCCATGCTTACCGGCAGCGATTGCCTTTACTTTGGGCAAACCTTTCGGAACTGTACATTCCCCACTGCGGTTATCACCCCATACGACAACTGTACCATCCTTCTTTAAAGCCAATGAAAAGCCCCAGCCTGCAGCAACCGACTTAATATCCTTAAGCTCTTTTGGCAGCTTTTGCAGTCCATAACTATTACTGCCCCATGTTTTGACCGTGCCATCCTCCTTCAGGACCATAGTATGGCTCTCTCCCCCGGATACCTGAATTGCTTTGTTTCCCTCCTGAGGAAGAAAACTCGCAGGGTCGGAATTTTCACCCCAAACCGTCAAAGTTCCGTCTTCATTGACAGCAGCGGTAAAACCGTCACAGGCAGTAACTGATTTCACTCCCGTTAAGCCCTCCGGTATATCACATTGACCTGACTCATTATTTCCCCAGGCAATGATTTCTCCATTCTCCTTCAAGGCTACAGTGTGACTCTCACCGAACGATACGGACCTGATGCCTGTCAAGCCTGCCGGAACTTTATCGGCGTCGTATCCCCAGGCTGCAATATCACCGTTCTCTTTTATGGCAATAATAAACTTATCCCCGGTTTCAATTGTTTTAACACCAGATAATCCAACAGGTACATTATATACTCCATCCCAGTCATTTCCCCAGAAAACCACGGTACCATCTTCCTTCAATGCAACTGTAAAATCATCCCCGGCCTCTATCTCCTTAACTTCTGTTAAGCCGTAAGGAATTTTATGAACTGAACTTTTAGCAAAATCGTACCCCCAGGTAACTACTGTTCCATCATTTTTTAAAGCCGCAAAATGCATTTTCCCAGCCGCTATATCCTTTACATTGTTCAGGCCGGAAGGCGCATCATATGTTTTAGTCTGCGACCCTGCAACAAACACTGTCCCGTCTTCCTTTAATACCGCTGTATAACTTCCGCTTACAGCAATATCCTTTACACCGGACATGCCTTTAACATCAAGGGCAGCAGCACTGCCCCAGCCCACGAGTGTGCCGTCCTCCTTAAGAGCAACTGTATAGCCCGTATCAGCTTCAACAGCCTTAACACCGGTCATCCCCGTCTGCATGTACGAAACTTCTTCTTTAAGCTCAGACTCAGGATCAACAATATTGAAGTATACAGATACATCATCACCGCTGGCAAACATAAGATCCTGGCCGGAAATATCCAACCTGTGGCGGCCTGGATTATTGGGCGCACTTACAGTAATTGAATTTGTAAAAAATTTCGTATCATATACATTAGCGCCCTGTAAGGAATATTTTATGTCGAGAATGCCATCCGGATCGGCTGCCGTTATAGTAATGATATCTCCGGGCAGAACATTCCCAACCTTTGGGGATACTGTGAAAACAGGCCCCTCCTTGTTTATTTTATGATTTCTTAGCATAGCGACATAATATCCATTAGTATGGGCCGAAGGTGAAGAAGCTTTTAAAATCATCAAGCTAACATCTCTTTTATATTCTATCCCCGTTTTGATGTCGTTTTTATAACCGGTGTTTTTATTCTGATATGTAAAGTATTCTATTCCCCTAAGCCATACGCTTCCGTCATCATCCATAAAAATGCAGCTGCTGCTTGTCACAAATACGGATTTCTTTACGAGCTTATTCTCAATGGTGTTTTCGATTAAGTAGTCGGCTTCGGAGCGACCATCAGAGTTTTTTAGATAGCCTTCTCTGTATTCATCCTTTCCCTTAGCAGTGACAAATTTTTCATAATCGATGTTTTCTCTCCACTCCATATATCCTTTTGCGGTATCGATATATTTCTGCACATCATAGCCGTATTTCTGCAGAAACTCTTCATTAGTAAGGGACTTGTCATCACTGTCCTTGCTTCCTTCACTATCCTGACCGTCCTGCTTTTTTTGCTTGGGTATAAGACGCTTTATATCCTCCGCAGTAAGTGTATGGCTTCCGCTCTCACTCGGCACATAATCCAATTCAGTCGAAGCTACAATGTCTCCCTTATATTCAACCTTGTATTTCAGCGTAAATGTCTTTTGAAGCTGATTGCCTGCAGCATCCTTTACGGCACCTGCCGGTACTGACAATGTGCAATCGGCGCCATAATCAGGCTGATAACGCGGCTCGATTACCAGCATATTCCTGACGGTTTCAGGCGTCCATAATCCATATTCACTGCCGTTTGAATCTGTCAGTTTGATGCTGCCGATAGCTTTTCCCTCTTGAATGTTCTCATCAAACCGGATCACAATATAGTTGTATTTTCCCTGGCCTTTTGCTCCGTTAGCCGGAGTGCTGCTTTGTACTTCAGGCCCCGTCGTGTCCGCCGCCATTACAGTAGAAGACTGTACTGCAAAAAACAAAACAATCGCCATTATCATACATAAGGTTTTTTTCATAAAATACAACCTCCATTCGAACACAAGTACATTCAGGTGCCAGGGAAACCGCTGAAAAAAGGTCATAAAAATTCAAAGATTCCGCTGGCACGAATGATTATTCATTAGATCTTTGCAAATATTCCTTTATATGGTAGTACATCTGCCACTAGCTCGCATATATTAACAATTACAGCCCTTTACTGAGCTCCTTTACCGGAGCTCTTTAGCTTTGCTGTATAGCAAGGCTAGGCTGGCAAAGAAGATTTACCATCCTGACTATATTAGATGCCATGTTTGATAAAGTGATATGTATTTTTGACCTACCTAGACGTAAGTATCGGCATCTTCGCAGACCATGGTTTCTCACCATTGTCGCAAATCTTCTTTCCACTTTATATCGTTTATTGCTGGCTTCTTCAAATTCCTTCGTTTCTACCCTTTCTTTATCTCGTAATACCGCATCATATCTTAGGGGTACTTCCAGCCTTCTTCCTTGTCTATAAAATTTTCCGGTTTTGTCCTTGTATAAACACTGCTCTTTCAATGGACATTGCTGACATATCTTTTTATCAAATTTGAATATCTTCAATTCCTTATCTTCCGTTTTGTCATATGATAAGATATGTTCTTCCGTGGTTACTAAGTTCGGACACGTAACTGATTTAAGGTCTTCTGATATCGTAAAGTCTCCTAAACCGTAGTATTCCACTTCCCTGCTGGACTCTTCATAGAAATCTATATTTGCAATGATTTCATTATCTTTTAAATATGCCCGGTTGTTTATTGTTCCATATATCTTGTCTGTTGTGATTTCTTCCGGTTTCAGCCCCAGATTTTTCTCTACTTTTTCTACCAGCTCTACAAGCTTCTTTTCGTCACCTACCTTGGCACCTATCCTCTGAAGCAAATTCTATCTTTGCATAATACTCTGCATATCTGCCAAGTTGTAGATTGTTCAGTTTTGACCAATGTGTATTGGGCATCTATATTCCTCCAATCATAAAATATTATTCAAAATGTGCAATTAGCGCAAAAATATATGCAGTATTCCTTGAGAGTGTTCTTACTTCTTGCCTTAGATACCTTTCGCCATTTGCCCAGCGATGATAGTAGGAAAACACAGTTTCAAAATCCTTTTTTGAGATTTTCCTTCTTTGAGACATCTTAGTTGAAGGTTTGTGACTAATTGAGTTCTCAGCATATAAATTTCCATTCTCCACACAAACATGAAACCATAATGGCTCTCTATTATTACTTGGAACCGTTGCTATCTCCATGGAAGCTTCCTTTAGCTGAGCAATTATCTTGCTCCATGTATTTTCAGCTTTCACCCTGCATCCTCCTTAAACTTAATCATATTTCGCAGTAATTATATGAGGATATTTCAATTAAGTTCTTTTGTTCGGTATCTGGCACCTGTTGCACTGCTATTTTTAAGTATTTCGGGGTTCAATCATAGTTTTCAGTAATTATATTTCAGAAAAAAGTGACTTTTTCAGTGGTTTCGGACTGTCCTCAATGCTTCCGGAGGCTTACCTAGCACCATATACTCCCGAGATATCGCAAACTATTCATTAATTCCCAGCCACACATAGTCTTCCTGTTACATTATTCAGGAAATTTATGACTCCAGACAAAACACCTAGACATCAACCACTTCATAATTCATTCCATAGCGATTAAAATATTGAGTGTATATTGAGCTATCAGGTTTCATTCTACTAAATATGCACTGTGGACGGTCGATAGAGATCACCAATGCGATTTCTTTTTCCAATTTATCCAGAACCTCAATAATCATCTGACAACTCTCGAAATTGTGTACAATCAAAGGTAGATAGGATAAATATCTAAAATATCTAGAAACCAACGCGGCTTGTTCATATGTAAATTTTGCCTCATTCTTCAGAATTGAATTAATAAACGTATCCGATGAGTCTAATAGAACAATATGTTCTTTTACTAATTTAATACATTCATATCTTTTGTCTTTGAATGCTTCAAAAGCATGGCTATATTCAGTCTTTCTCTCTGAGTCTATTAGCTCCCAAAACAAAAGTTGATTGCCCCAATATGCACACCCCAAGTAAGGAAATTTTTCTGATACAAGGGGGAATTCGAGAACAACAACCAATGGTTTTAGATTACCAAAAGTGGCAAATCGAACATTGCTGGGACAAATTGACTTATACTCATTCTTATCTTGAACGGCGTTTTCTAAAAGCACCATTCTCAGATCTTTCTCTCTATATTCTTTGCCATATCGAATGCATAGGTACTTCACAAAATCAGTAACATCTTGTTCAACACCTCTTTTATCACTGAAAGCCGGCAAACGATATGGTACAAAAACTACTTTAGCATTCCGAGAAAACTTTTGAAGTAATTCAGCCTCATCTGTGTATCGAGTTGAAGCTGATTTGAAAAAGACATTATCATTGGCTCTAAGTATATTAGGTAAAGTGGAATACTCAATTTTTTCCTTTGAAACAACTGGAAAAGGTGCATTTTCGTAAAAACTAAACAAAAGAGGTTGATCTTCGAATAACCCTTCATTAGAAATTTTCGTTGATGATCTATATTCAATCATATCAGATAGACGCCATATGAATGTATCTGCATTATCACAGTCAATTCTTTGAATTTCGTTTAATATACTGTTATACACTTTATGAAGCATAGCATACCATCTGTCATTTTGAATAATATCTTCTCTTGAAATATGAAAATCTACAAGGCTTTTCTTTAAGTTAATAAATACAGCGTATCTACCATCTAAGTTATGTTCCCTATACTTCTTAACAAAAATACCCCGATTGAAAACAACCAACTGCTCGATCAAATAGTCATTGCATTCTACTAAAATTGCACTAAACTCAGGTGAGTCAATCTCAGCAATAGTCTTCACTTCAATATTATCCTCTGTATACTGTTCCTTCAAGAAACGCTTAACTATCTCTTCGCCTGACCAAAAATTAATAAACTGAGAAGTCTTTTTCCCATCAATGCGAATCCATAGGGGTATATCAATGGATATGAAATACTGATTTAAAGAATTTTCAAGATCTAATGATTTCCCAGTAGAATTTAAAAATAACTTTATACTGGTGCCAGATTTTTTCATAGATCCCTTCTCATATTTCCATTTTTGTCCTAAGGCAGTAATAGTAAATAAGCAACCTTCCTGTCCATCCTTTTTAGTATCTATAATTAATCTATCTGCAATTAAAAATGTTGACAGGATTCCTATACCAAAATTTGATATAGGATCATAGGATTTATTTTTCAGCATTGAACGTAAATCTTCAGATTGATAGAATGTATCCCCAACTTTGGACAGAAAATGTTTGGCTTCGTGGAAGCCCATACCGATTCCGTTGTCTGTTATAGTTAAACTGTTTTCATCTTTCTCAATTAAGATTTCTGGTGAATATTGGACTTCTAAAAGACTTTTAGTATAACAGCTGTCCATTGCATTCTGAATCAATTCTCTTAATGCAACATCGTATCTACCATACAGGTGCTTGCCAATAAGAAGTTCAACAATTTTATTTCCATTAATCTCAAAACCAATTGGTTTATCAACAAACCCTCGTGCTTCCAACCTGAGATCAATTGTATCAATTGCAACGCCGTTCTGCGAAAGAATACTTTTGACAGTATTTAGCTCGTTCTGTATCTTTATAACAAGTTTGCGGATAGCTTCTGCACCCATTGGATCACGGGCAATTGCAGATATGTATATTTTGTGTTTCTCATCAAGTTGACCAATACCAGATATAGATAAATGTTTCTTAAATTCTTCTTCGGAGTTACCACTTGGGTTGATGGTGTAGTATATTATCTCAGGTGCTCGACTGTGTGTTATGTCTGTCTCATCTGCGAGCCTTAGAAGAGCTGCCAGAAATCTTGTTCTCACACGTACTCCTTGTCCAATAATCACTTCATTATATTCATCTGAGTAAAGATCCACTTTGCGATGCCCTTTGGATATTCTTCCAGCAATTAATGCTTCATGTTCAGACAAAGTGAGTTTGCTATAAAATTTTTCGAAATTCGCCTCAGTCCTGATATGATGGTTCTCTCTGATTATTATAGGGTCTTCATCTGAAGTTCCTATCATGCCCCAATCATGCAACCATGCAGCAACAAGAAGAAAAAATATTTCATAGCTGTTCATACCCTCCTTAATTGTGTCGGGGATAATCCAGTCCAAATTCTCTCGCACCATTTCGCTATGGAAGAAATCATGTGGTGTGTAAAAGGGGAATTTCCCTTGGGTATAGCTCAGTAGCGGTTTTGCAAATTCACCAATATGCAATAGCCTCCCATATAATTCTTCGTCTTTTACTTTTAGAAGTCTTATCAGTGTAGTTTCATATGGCATATTCTAAATCTCCCTCTATAATCTTTCATTTTCTTTCATTTACTTAATAATTCTTAGTTTTTCACATTGAATACAATACAACAAACTATCTGGACCATATACCCATTTATGTGTTTATATGGATACACAAGTGCTACTCTAATAAGCCTTTGCTGTTTTTTTATTATTCCGGCCATTATAATCTAGTTTGGGTGCCAGTGAAGGCTCCGAAAAATGATCTCTGCCTACTCGCAATATACCAAATAAAGTATAGAGGTGTATATTCAAATACTATATACGGTATGCAGTTTTTAGATTTTTGTATTTTTCGGAGCTTTCCCAGTCTGTCAACTTATCAACTTATTTTCATGTAGAACTATAAATAAAATCTCGGATTTTGATGCCTTATAAAAATTTAGTCAGCCATTAGCTAGTCCAATACTTATTACTTATTATCCTGTTACTCAATAAATTTGTTATAGCTCAAATTAATCCCATTCACTTGCATTATTTGACACCTCTCACCATTTCCCTCTTACATAAACTGACATATCTCTACCATTCATATACCAAATCATACCATTCATATAAAGAAGATGAATAAAATCAAAAAACCAAAAACCCCTTATTCATCAATGAATAAGGGGCTAATCTACAATATGGTGGGTAGTACTGGGCTCGAACCAGCGACCCCTACGATGTCAACGTAGTACTCTAACCAACTGAGCTAACCACCCATGTTACTTTGACATTATAACATTTTTTAGACATGTGTTCAATACTATTATTTACCTATTACCCAGGTAAAATTCATTAATTCATATCATAATAACATCTAATAAGCAGAATATCGTTCAATCATAGATCCTTCGGTCGATCCTCCCTCAGGATGACACCGCTGGTAGTTAGCTCCAAAAACTTCAAAGCCCGGCATCATCACTTTGATACCGGGCAACACCTACTAATCGTTCTTATCCTCAACGCAGCAGCCTTTATCATCCTTCTTGAGCTTGATCTTCTTAACTATTTCAGGAACCATGCTGACCAGCTTTTCGATGTTTGATCTGCTCTTTACGGGAAGCATTGTAACTGCGTCTTCCTTGATTACTATCACAGCGTCGGGAGATATTTTGGCGCCTACGCCTACTCCTGTTCCCATGCCGTCATTGCCTTTTTCGTCCTTTCCGCCGCCGCCTCCGCCGCCGCAGCCGAAGGCTACGGTGATGATCGGGATTAATGTGGTTTCGCCTACTACTATTGGTTCTCCGATGACTGTTTCTGTTTTCAGGAATTTTTCAAGATGGCTGAACAATGTCTCCAAGCTTTCGTTTACAGGTGTTTTACCTTCCATGTCTTATATCCTCCTCTAATTATTCACATTATGTTATATATATTAATTACACATATGCTTTAAAAAAGTTTCAACTTTTTTTCCTTCTGAATAATATTCTTCTGACCGGCTTTTTAAATGCAGTCCTCAAGGTCTGGTAAGCCAGGCTTCCTACCGTCATACTGCCTTCGGCGCGCAGGTCCAGGTCTATTATCTCCTGGGTAAAGTCCGGGGTCAGGTTGAGTCTTGCATTGGGGATCAGGTTTCTTATTATCCCTGTGGCGCCGCATACGACTCCTGTCAGTGACGGGTCATCAAAGCCATAGGTGCCGTACAGGTGAAAATACTTCGGCTTTGCGATATCAAGGACTCTTTTGATATAATCAAGTACTTCCCTTATCAGTGCCTTATCTGCAAAGTCCCTTATTCCGGGCCCTTTTCCCCGCTTCTTTTCCTTTTCCTCTTTTTCAGGCTTCTGCTCAGCTTGCTTCTCTGCCTCTTCCGGCTTCCTGTTCTTCAGCCTGTATACCCGTTTGTCCAGTACCCTCAGGCTTATATCCACAGCTTCCCCTTCTATTTCGGCGTTTATTCCGAGGAGCTTCCAGGCCCAGCCGAAGGAAAGCTGCACTTTGAAGCCTCCGGCAGCCAGTACCTGGCCTGAATAGTTGAAGGGTATGATTATCAGGAGCATAAGCAGCCCCAGGATGAGTAACAGCAAATATAGTATAATTTTTAATATTATCAGCAATACCAGCATCGGGTTTACCCCCAGGTTATATTATTGGCCATATTGTTCAAGAGCTTTCCAACCCTTTTCTTAACGAGAGTCAACAGCAGGCTGCGCGTACTTGATGCTGTCTTTTTTACACCTTTGCCCATCCGTTTGCTTCCGGGTATGTATTCTACAAACTTGACTGAATTCTCTACGATGTGGCTTCCTAGTTCCACGCTTTTGTTAAACGCATACTTCAGCTTTTCTCTTCTGTTCAGCTCATACATGCAGTCATCAACCAGATTTGCTATCAGGAGGTCAAGGTCCTTGGTCCCGGGATCCTCATCAAAAAACTTCTCCAGCTCATTTTCCAGGGTCATGTACATATCCAGTTCCCTCCTGCACTCGCCGCAGTAGTTGATATGCTCCTTCAGAAAGATGAATTCCAGCGGGTCAATGGTGTTGTCGGCATATTTCTGGATTATTCTCCTGTCAAATCCGCAGCTCATTTCCACACCTCCTAGTGATTATTAACACAACAACTTTCTTGTCTTTCATAGTGTTAATAATCACAGTATTGATTCAGTGCCTCGCATGCTCAAGAAGGGATATACGTTACGAGGCACTAGCTTTTACTCAGGGCAGCTTCCAGCTTTTCCTTCAGAAGGCTTCTTGCCCTGTGGATATTTGTCTTTACTGTACCGAGGGGCTCCTTCAGCAATGCTGCAATTTCCTCATAGCTCAGTCCCTCATAGTATCTTAGAACCAGCACCATTCTATGCTTGGATTTGAGATACTCCAGGTTTTCTCTTATCATATGCCCCAATTCCCTGTCCAACACTTCCGATTCAACATCGTTTTTGGCTGCTACCACCTCTTCCAGGGCTTTGCTGTCCTCCTCCGAATCATTGAGCGATACCGAATCAAGCCGGCGGATCCTCTTAAAATTAATGCAGGTATTGACAGCAACCGCTCTGAACCACGGATGAAAAGGCATCTTATCATCATATGCCGATATGTTCTTAAATACCTTTATATAAACCTCCTGGGTCAGATCCAGGGCATCCTGCTCGTTCTGCACATAGCTGAAGCAAAGCTTATACAAATATCTTTCATAGGTTTTGAAAAGCTCGAAAAAAGCAGCCTTCTCATACTTTTTACATCGAGCAATAATGCTTGCCTCTACATGCACAGCATCACCCCCAGGTTATACAGTATATTACACAAAAAAATAGAAATTGTTTCATTTTTTTCTGCTTTTTTTGACTATTAAAAAATATTATAAAGGTAAAGCTATTTATAGGCTCGCAATTTTTTCTCAAAAGCCTTATACAAACATATACAATTCCTGCGTTAAGATACACCTTAACAAAACATGAAAGGATGATGCTTGTGAAGGTTAAACAGATAATGACCACCGACGTCAGCACAGTCACACCAAACGATACAGTTACAAAAGCCGCTTCCATAATGGGACAGCTGAATGTAGGCTCTGTCCCGGTAACCGATAACAACAGGGTAGTAGGCATTGTTACCGACAGGGATATTATCCTTCGCGGAGTGGCGAAAGGCGAAGGCGCCAACCAGAAAATCTCTGAGGTCATGACCACAAATGTCAGATGCGCTACTCCTGAAATGGATGTTCACACTGTTGCCGACATAATGGCTGAGAACCAGGTGAGAAGGCTTCCGGTTGTAGAATCCGACCAGCTTGTCGGTATAGTTGCGATCGGCGACCTGGCAGTGGAAAATATTTTTGAAAACGAAGCCGGTGAAGCACTTCACAATATTTCAATGGGTGTAAGGCACTAAACCTATATTTTTAAATCTCCGGATTCCCGGAGATCTTTTTTTGTACAGCTAAGCATCCTTCCTAAATTCATATTACCACTTATTACCGCTTCAATAAACCTCCTTTGCCATATTTAATATTTTTTTAACTTGTGGGGATTATATAATCAATAATACCGGTGAGGTGCGTACATTGCTTATAGCATTTGCAAGAACACTGATTCTTTATATTGTCATTATATTTATTCTCAGGCTGATGGGGAAAAGGCAGATAGGGCAGCTTCAGCCCTCAGAGCTGGTTGTGGCCCTTATAATTGCAGATTTGGCTGCAGTACCAATGGGGAATGTAGGCATTCCTCTTATTAATGGGATAGTACCTATACTGACACTTTTCATAATGGAGGAGCTTCTTTCCTTTATATCAATGAAAAGCGAAAAAGCAAGAGGCTTTATATCCGGCAAGCCCAGCATTCTTGTTGAACGGGGCGTGATAATGGAGGAGGAGCTCAGAAGGATCAGATATAATCTGAACGACCTGCTGGAGCAATTAAGGCTCAAGAATTTCTCCAACCTTGAGGATATAGATTATGCCATATTGGAGACCAGCGGACAGCTCAGTGTGATTCCCAAACCGGAAAAAAAGCCTGTCACTGTAAAGGATATGAATATCAAGCCAAATGCACAGCATCTGCCTGTAACAGTCATAATAGACGGCAGGATAAATTCGGATAACCTGCATAAGGTGGGGCTCAGCAACGATTGGCTTGCAAAGGAACTGAAGAGAAACAAGATAAGCTCGGCAAAGGATGTTTTCTTTGCATATCTTGATCCTGAGAAGAAGTTTGTCTATCAGCTAAAAGGGAGTTCCACAAAAAACTGAGGAGGAAAAGTACGAATTGAAACCTCTGATCATTATTGCTGCTCTTATAGTAATTATTATTGCCGGCAGTTGTTTTACCCTGTCTGCACTTGGTTCAGAGTCCCAGAGGCTTGCTCAGAGTCTTTCGGAGCTTGAGCAGGATATAGAAAAGCAGAATTGGGAAGCTGCCTCGGAAAAGCTCGGTGAATTCCACAGCAAATGGGATAAGGTAAGCTCTATCTGGTCCATGCTTGTAGATCACTATGAAATCGACAGTATAGAGCTGGCCCTGGCACAGCTTGCTGCCTATGTAAAAACCCGGGATAAAAATGAAGCACTCTCACGGATGTCTTCTTTGAGGACCCTTATAAAGCATATACCAGAAAAGGAAGCCTTCAGTCTTCAGAATATTTTCTGATGAGCAGCTGCATGTCCTCCGGCAGCTCCGCCTTGAAGCTCAGGCTGTTATGCAATACAGGATGCAGCATTTCCAGCTTGTAGGCATGCAGTGCGTGCCTTTTTATTTTCTCCTGCTCTCCGCCGTACAGCTCATCTCCTATAAGCGGATGCCCCAGATGCGCCATATGCACCCTTATCTGATGTGTGCGGCCGGTCTCCAGGATGATACTGAGCAGGCTGAAATCTTCATACCGTTCAAGTACCCTGTAATGTGTGACCGCCCGGTCCCCGTCCTCTCTTACCACTCGCTTTATGGACTGTGCTTTTTCCCTGGCTATGGGAGCGTCTATTGTGCCAAAATCAGCCTCAACCCAGCCCTGTGCTATAGCCAGGTACTCCTTTGTCGTATTTGCCTTACTGCCCTCCAGGGACAAAAGGTGCTGAATCTGGGAGCTTTTCGCAAACAGAACAAGGCCGGAGGTGTTCCTGTCAAGCCTGTTGACAGGCCTTATGGTTATGTCCCTGCCCTCCTCCATCAGGTGGTACATAAGCCCGTTTGCCAGTGTACCCATGTAATGGTTCCTGGAAGGATGGGTCGGAATACCTGCCGCCTTGTTTATCACTATCATGTATTCATCTTCAAATACTATATCAAGCTCCATGTATTCCGGAAGGATGTTTTCGGAGCCCCTGTCCGGGAGCGCAAATTCCACCCTGTCCCCTGTTCTGAGCAGCTTGTTCGTATGGGCTGTCTGTCCGTTCACCTTCAGGGAGCCTGATTTCTTCACCTTAATGAGGCCGTTCCTGGACAGCATGAGCTTTTCACGGAGATATTCACGAAGGGTCAGGCCGTCATGCTCCTTATCAATATCATATATATTATAGCTCTTCAAAAGCCTGTCACTCCAATTCCAGTTCTTTGGCAAGCCTGAGCATGTCTTCGGGAAGCCCGGCATGCAGTCTTAATATACCTTTACCCTCAGGATGCGGCAGCTCCATATCCGTGGCGTGCAAAGCCTGTCTCCCGATAAGCCTGCTTTCCTTTCCGTATAAGGTATCTCCAACAATAGGGCACCCCAAATAGCTTAGATGCACTCTTATCTGATGTGTCCTGCCTGTTACCAGCTCCAGCCGTACCAGAGAAAAGCCCCTGGAGCTGCGAAGCGTTTCATATATGGTGACTGCTTCCTGTCCATCGTCTGTGACTTTTCTTTTTATAGGGTCTGCCTCATCCTTTCCGATAGGTCTGTCTATTATGCCCCTCTCCGGATAGATGCTCCCCTCTGTTATTGCGGTATAATATTTTTTTATGCTGCCGTCTTTCATACCCCCATCAAGCATCCTGTGCACTGCTGCGCTTTTGGGAAGCACTACTATTCCCGAGGTATTCATGTCAAGCCTGTTCAGCAGGCGCAGCACAACTTCCTCACCCTGCTCCCTGAAATGATATGCCGCTGCATTGAGCAAAGTCCCTGCAGGGTGGTTCGGAGTCGGGTGTACAAGCATGTAAGGCGGCTTATTCATTGCAAGGAGATGCTTATCCTCGTATATCACCTGAAGGTCGATATTCTCTGGCTCTATGCCCTGCCTGCCCTCTTCAGTCATATCGATTTCCAGTATGTCTCCGGTCTTCAGCCTGTTATCCCGGTATGCAGCCTTCCCGTTTATATGTACTTTCTTATCCTTCAGCAGCTTCTTTATCTGCCTTGAAGAATAGCCGAGAGACTCAGACATATATTCAGCGATGAATATCTTTTTTTCTCCCTGGCTCACTATATATTGCTTTTGCATTTCAATGCCCCTCTATGCTTTTTTATGCGCCAATAATCCGGGCTTTATGGTTCACGACCAGTTTGTACCTTAATATTATAACCCCAAGCATGAACACAATACCTGCTATTCCGCTTACTTTGAAGGTAAAACCGGAGCCGAAGCTCTGGGCCATCGTACCGGCATAAATGCTGCCTATAGGTACTGCTCCTCCCACCACCAGAGAGTATACGCTCATGATCCTTCCCCGCATCTCATCCGGGGAGTTGGTCTGCACGCAGGTGTTGGAGGAGGACAGAGCAGAGGTCATCGACCAGCCTGCAAGCATGAACAGCAAAAAGGCATACAGAAATTTAGTCTGAAAGCCTATTGCAAAAACACATATGCTCAAGCTCAGATAAGCCCCCATCAAAAGCTTCATCCTCAAGCCCTTGTAGCTGGTAACCGCCAGCAGAAGCGCGCCTGTGAAAGCGCCAAGCCCCAATGCAGTCATCAGGAAGCCGTAGGCTCTGGAGTCTCCGTTCAATACCGTCTTGGCCATTACCGGAATAAGTATATTGAAATTCATTACTATGGAATTGCTGAAGCCCAGCATTAGTATTGTGGTGTTAATGACAGGATTGGAGGCGATATATTTTATACCTTCCAATATTTCATGGCTTATTTTTATTCCGCTTCTTTCCTTTATGGCCCTTCCCTCACTTTTAATCCTGCATATGTTTGTTATTACCGGAATGAAGGACAATCCATTCAATAAGAAGCAGACCGTAGCCCCGAAATAACTGAAGGCAAGTCCTGCAATAGCAGGGCCGATAATCCTGGCCGCATTGAAAATAGTGGAGTTCAGTGCGATGGCATTCATCAGATGCTCCTTTGACGCCAGTTCAACCATATACGACTGGCGCACCGGCATATCTATGCAGTTCATGGTTCCTAAAAGCAGCGCCTGAAGGGCTATAGTCCAGTAGGAAGCTATACCCGTCCACACAAGGAATGCAAGCAGAAAAGCGTTCAATGCCATTATGGTCTGCACTATTAAAAGCAGTCTCTTCTTGGAATGCCTGTCGATGAACGCTCCTACAGGAAGTGAAAAAAGAAGTATCGGCGTGAATTGAAGCGCACTTATGATGCCAAGCTTAAGGGAAGAATTGGTTATCTGATACACCAGCCAGGCCTGCCCCACAGTCTGCATCCATGTGCCGATCAAAGAGATGCACTGCCCCGTCCAGAAAAGCCGGAAGTCCCTGTGCGTCAGTGCCGGGAAGCTCTTTTTGATTATGCTGTTCATTGACATATATTTACCCCACAAAATAATATTCTCATATTACTGATTATATCATAAAAATGAAAAAAGTGTCAGCAAGCCGGCTTTGCACCCACAAATGCAAAAAGTGCGGATCACTCCGCACCTCCGGTACTTAAATTATTGGATTTGTTGCTGTATAACTTTCATCTTGAATATTATTGGCCTTTGCGTCCTGTATTATCTTGTTGTTGGCCAATTCTTCCTGAATCTTTAATAATCTTTCCATCTTTGGATAGCTTTTCAGGTTCGAAAGTATTACTTTATTATTATCCATGATTACACCTCTTTCTTTCAAATTTGGTTGTGATAATAATAACTTTTTCCTTTCTCTCTTGATCAACACCTCCAAATAATATATAAAGGAACTCTGTGCGACACAACCTAAATTTGTAACTGATTTATTTTTTCGTCAAACTATCATTGACGTTTCTTTAATTATATTATACAATATTTTGTTAACAATTTCTTGCTCTCCAACCCTGCCAAAACGCGATTAACCATTTCTAATCATTTCTATCCGTCCCTATTCGAGATAGCCTATAGACTTTGCTGAAACTCCTCCGTATTCGGCTATTTTCCTCATATGTCCGTTTTTTTCCATTAATAATGAATACTAGTCTCCATGAAATGTCAGTACCGCCGGCCTGTCGATAGCTATGCTTTCATTCAAGGCTGCCATGCTGAATATCTCTTCCGCCTGTATAAGAGGCACTCCTTTCATTTTCATCCTTTTGACGTCAGCCTGGCCCAGGCCTCTCCTATACAATTCAAAAAGATAATGCACCGCCTGGGGCAGCAAGCCCATCATACGTGCAGCCACTGCATCGGCCGCAACGGGATCGGTACCTGCCACAATAAGGTTGGAGCTTACAGCCTTTCCATCGCTGGGGCCGGTCCATATCATACCGTTCATTCCTGAAAGGATGGTGATATCTATCGGAATAACCTCGCCCATTGCAGCAATGAAATTATGCAGATCCTCATGAATACCAAGCTTCTTCTTGGGCATTCCGTGGATCTCTGCAGGAGGCCAGGACAGCGCCACATTTTTTATTCCAAGGGAGACTGTAGCCTCTTTATGCATTTTTATGGGTGTAAAGGAAATATGTACATCCATTTGCTCACATAGTTTATTTATTTTAGTCATCGGCACTATATCATGATTGAGGCTGATCTCTGTATAGGGACCGTAATTCAGGTCCACAAACTCGATCCCTTCTTCTTTTATTACCCTATTGAAGCCTATTTCTTCAAAAACCTGCTGTGTGGGTGCTCCGCCGGAGCCGGCTGCAACAACTATTCTTGAAGGATTGAAATTCTTTACATACCTGATTATTTTCCTCAGGAGGTCGGGATGAACAACAGTGCCGGTGCTTGCAGGCTTGCTGTCCACCATATTGGCAGTGATCACCACAGTATTGCCCGGTTTGATCAAGGACGGCGCTTCTATTATATTCAATGCATCTTCGATGCAGTTTTTGGAGCTTGCAGCATCAACGATTGCTACAAGGGGGTCCTGGACTATTCTTTTGCGCATAAAAAAACACCTCCTTTATATTTTTCCAAGGCAGGTGTTTGTTATGCACTATTTTGCTAAATGTTGAGCAATCTTGCCAATGCAGGGCTTATTCCAAGGCTTTCCTTCAGGTCCAGATATTCGTCATAAGCCTTTCTGTTCCTGCTGCTTTTTTTGACAGCCCTTATCATAAGGTTCTTCGGAGTATCAAGAGGTGAAATATATTCCACTATGGAAACCTCATAGCCCATTGCTTCCAGGAGCAGTCCCCTGATACCGTCGGTCAGCGCGTCAGCTATTCTTGCCTTCAGTACCCCATACTTGATGATCTCACTGAAGGGCTTGTATTCATACTGGCTGAGGAGCTCCCTGTGACAGCAGGGGATTACGATTATACCTCCCGCCCCGTATCTCACTCCGGCGGCTATAGCCATGTCCGTAGCCGTATCGCAGCCGTGAAGGCTTATGACTATATCTATCTTCCTTCCCGGCTGATAGTTCTGAATGTCTATCTGATGAAACTCCATATTCCTGTAACCCAGGTCCTGCGCTATTTTCCTTGAGGATTCTATAACCTGCTCCGATATGTCCAGGCCTATGAAATAGCAGTTTTTCTTCAGCTTCTCCTTTACGTAGAAGTTCAGCACGAAGGAAAGGTATGATTTGCCGCAGGCACAGTCCAGTATAGTGATGTTGTCCTTGTTCCCCTGCTCCTTTATAAGTCCGTCAATAAGCTCGACAAAGTGATCGATCTGGTTGTATTTCCTTATCATGTCGTTTTTCACCTTGCCGTCGGCCGTGAGTATACCGATGGCCTTGAGTACGGCGTCGGCTTCACCCGCTTTGACAAGGTAAGTCCTGTTTGTCCTTGCACTTACATCATCATGCAGCTTTGCCGGCTCCTGCTCCCGGTCGGTGTATTTCACCCTGACATTGTTTTTTTCCGTGCTTATAGCGATGCTGCTGCCTCTCTCATGATAATTGATCATACAATTATCGTATTCTTTTCCTGTCTTCAATATAATACCCGTTAGTTCAGAGGGAGCTATTACGGTCCTGGCCTTATTGAACTCAAAGACCAGTTCGTCTCCCCTGACATATACCCTGGCATCGGCAGTCTTTCCGCTCTTTTCATACTCTATGGCAATTTCCTTGAAGAACAATATGTTCTCCTCAAGTCTGGCTTCTATACTCCCCAAAATATTCGTGAGCTTCTTCTCCAGTGCTTCCAGCAATTAAATCCCCTCCATCCCGAACAGCCTGCCGGCAATTTTTGAATAGTTCTCCGGCAGCCTGCTTACAAAGCTTTTACCCTTTAAATAGTTAATATCCTCATGTACTTCAAGAAAAGCCACCTTGTACGCATACAGGAACTGATGCTTCAGTCCGTACTGCTTCCTGAAATACTCATTGACAGCCTTATCCCCGTACTTCAGATCTCCTGCAAGGGGATGCCCCAGGCTTGCAAAGTGAGCTCTTATCTGATGGGATCTGCCTGTCACCAGCTCCACCTCCAGCAGAGAAAAGGGCATTCCAAGCTCCTTTACCGGATCTGATACGCCAAGGGTTCTGAAGATGGTGTGTATCTCCTTTCCGTCTCCGTTATCAGTCTGCCGGATCGAAGAAATGTTCCTTCCCTCATCCTTCCTGATAAAGCCTTTCAGCTCTCCGCTTTTATCCATTTTCCCGGCTGCTATGCACAGGTAAAGCTTCTGCATTCCCCTCTCCCTGATGGAATGATTCACTGCCTTTAAGGTTTTGTAATTCTTGGCTATCATAACAATTCCACCTGTATTGCGGTCCAGCCTGTTGCATACGGCAGGAGAAAAGGTCTCCGACTGCTCATGCCCTTTTTTCCTGTATATATGGTAAAGAGCCCTGTCTATAAGCGTATCACTGTCCCCGGGCTTATCAGGATGAGTCAGCAGTCCGGCAGGTTTGTTTGCAATAATTATATTGTCATCCTCAAAAATAATGTCCAGGCTTTTTCCGGTTCCGGGCAAGCTCAGCTCCTGTCTCACTCCGGCTTCCGGCTTCTCAACGTAGAGCTGCAGCAGATCCCCCTCGCTGAGCATCTGGTTTTCCTTTACCCGCTTTCCGTTAAGCTTGACCTTGTTCTTCCGGAAAAGCTTGTATATATCTCCAAGAGTGTATTCCTTAAGGTACTTTCTAAGAAATCTGTCCACCCTCTGGCCTGATTCATTTTCAGTCATTCTGATCTCGAACATATTGCACCTCTGCCCGTTTTTTCTATTGTGTGCTTTTGGATTAAAATGTAACCATAAACAAAATCGGGCTATAAGCATTGTAACTTACAGCCCTGAAAGTTATTATGCGATTGCCGGTGAAAATACACAGTACATGATAACATCCTTGTCTCCGGTATTTAGAATTCCATGTTCGCTTCCGGCAGGCGCTACCAGTATTGTACCTGCTTCTCCCTTTTGTCTTGCACCGTTGACCAAAACCGAGGCTTCACCTTCGATTATGTATATGACCTCAAGCACTTCATGGGTGTGAGGTATTATCTCGCCTTCAGGCTTTATTGTTATAAGGTTTGCTGAAAGCCTTCCGTTTTCTGCATTTACTGTCAGCTGCTTTCCGTATACCTCTCTGTGGTTAGGTCTTTTTTCAAGCACTGCATCTCTTTGATTTCTTATTACTGCCTCCATAAAAGTCCCTCCTTCTGTTATTTCGGAGCTATGACAAGTGCCTCTCCATCCAGCACTTCAACCCCATCCTGGTTGTAGCAGGTAGTCTTTATCCTTACCCTGCCCTTTTCAAGCTTCTCTATTACCTCAGCAACAGCTTTTATTGTCTCTCCCATTTTTACAGGAGCTTTGAAGTTGAGCTGCTGCGAAAGGTATATGGTTCCGGAGCCGGGAAGCTGCATTCCCAATACCGCTGATACCAGGCCTGCCGTCAGCATGCCGTGGACTATCCTTCCACCGAACTTTGTGTTTTTCATAGCCTCGTGGTTTATATGTGCAGGGTTCATATCTCCAGTTACTCCGGCAAACATGTATACGTCTGTCTCGCTGATGGTCTTCTCAAAGCTGGCTTTATCCCCTACATTTATTTCCGAAAATGTCTTGCCCATTCCATCTCCTCCTTAGATAATCTCTATATATTAATATAGCATAATAAACCAACAAATCAAATTTTATAAGCTATATGTTTTGCAATAAACATCTTACATCGAAATTCAAATATTGCAAAACATTTACCTTGATTTCATAGGTTGCCTAATTCTTCCTTGAAGCTTCTTTAATGCAACCTAAATATTCTGTTTTTTAAAAATCAGCTCGTCAGCCTCCGCATCAATGAGTATACTGTCGCCATCTGCTATTTCTCCGGCTATCAGAGCCCTTCCTATGGAGGTCTCCATCTTCCTTTGGAGGAAACGCTTGATCGGTCTTGCTCCATAGACAGGATCATAGGAATTATTTATTATATAGTCCCTTGCGTTATCGCTGAGCGTAATCTCAATATCCCTGTCCTTCAGCCTCAGCGACACCTGTTCAAAGAGCAGGTCTATTATCCTTCTTATCTGCTCCTTCAGAAGAGGCTTGAAGAATACGATGTCATCCACCCTGTTCAGGAATTCAGGCCTGAAATGCCGCTTAAGCTCCTCATTGACCGCCTCTTCAGCTTCCGGCTTCAGTTCGCCGTTCCTGTCCACGCCTTCCAGAAGGTACATGCTTCCTATATTTGAGGTCATGATTATCACAGTGTTCTTGAAGTTCACAGTTCTGCCCTGACTGTCCGTCAGCCTTCCATCATCAAGTATCTGCAGGAAAACATTGAATACGTCATGATGAGCCTTTTCTATCTCATCAAAGAGCAATACCGAGTATGGCTTCCTTCTGACCGCTTCAGTCAGCTGTCCCCCTTCATCATAGCCCACATATCCGGGAGGTGCGCCTATAAGCCTTGCTACTGTGTGCTTTTCCATATATTCAGACATGTCTATCCTTATTATATTGTCCTCACTGTCAAAAAGCGCTTCAGCCAGGGCTTTTGCCAGCTCAGTCTTTCCTACCCCTGTAGGTCCGAGGAATATGAAGGAGCCTATCGGCCTCCTGGGATCCTTGAGACCGCTTCTTGCCCTTATCACTGCATCTGCCACAGCAGAGACCGCTTCCTCCTGACCGATGACCCTCCTGTGAAGTATTTCGTCCAGTCTGAGCAGCTTTTCCCTTTCATTCTCTATAAGCCTTTTCACGGGTATTCCTGTCCACCTGGATACTATTTCCGATATCTCCTCTTCTGTGACCTCTTCCTTCAGCAGCTGACCCATGCTCTGCTTCTTTTCAAGCTTTGACTTTTCGCTGTTCAGCTGCTTTTCCAGTTCAATTAGCTTGCCATATTTCAATTCCGCTACCCTGTTCAGGTCATACTTCAGCTCAGCCTTTTCTATTTCAGATTTTGTCTCTTCGATTTGTTTCTTTATTTCACGTATATTCTTGATGTTTTCTTTTTCAAGTTCCCATTGGGCTTTCATTGCATCTCCCGAGGACTTAAGCTCCGAAAGCTCCCTGTTCAGTGCCTCCAGCCTCTCTTCAGACTGTTTGTCATTCTCTTTCTTCAGCGCTTCCCTCTCTATCGTAAGTACCATTATCCTTCTCATGATCTCGTCAAGCTCTCCGGGCATGCTGTCTATCTCAGTCCTCAGCATGGCGGCCGCTTCATCTATAAGGTCGATTGCCTTGTCGGGCAGGAACCTGTCGCTGATATACCTGTTTGAAAGCACTGCTGCGGATATGAGGGCATTGTCCTGTATCCTGACTCCGTGGTGTATTTCAAATTTCTCCTTGAGTCCCCTGAGTATCGATATGGTATCCTCCACATCAGGCGCATCGATAAGCACAGGCTGAAACCTTCTCTCCAATGCTGCATCCTTTTCAATATGCTTCCTGAATTCATCCAGGGTGGTGGCTCCGATACAGTGCAGCTCACCCCTTGCAAGCATCGGTTTCAGCAGATTGCCAGCATCCATTGCCCCTTCTGCCCTTCCTGCACCTACTATATTGTGGATTTCATCAATGAACAGTATGATCCGGCCGTTTGACTTTTCTATCTCCTTCAGGACTGCTTTCAGCCTTTCCTCAAACTCTCCCCTGAATTTGGCGCCGGCAATAAGAGCGCCCATATCCAGTGAAAAAACGGTTTTGTTTTTCAGTCCCTCAGGTACATCGCCCTTCATAATCCTCTGTGCCAGCCCTTCCACAGCGGCAGTCTTTCCGACTCCGGGCTCGCCGATAAGCACAGGATTGTTCTTTGTCCTTCTGGAAAGTATCCTGATTATCCTTCTTATTTCGTTATCTCTGCCGATAACCGGGTCGAGCTTCCCTCTGCGTGCATCCTCCACTAAGTCGCGGCCGAACTTTTTCAGCGCTTCATAGGTTTCCTCAGGATTCTGGCTGGTAACTCTCTGACTGCTTCTGACGGATGAAAGCTCCCTTAAGAACTTATCTCTGGTAATCGCATATTTTTTGATTATTTTTGCCGATGGAGTATTTGTTCCATCGATTAATGCAAGAAATACATGCTCTACACTAATATATTCATCCTGAAATTTTTTTGCTTCTTCATCAGCTTTAATGAATAGCTCTTCAAATTTTCTGGAAACATAAGGTGAGACAGCCGTAGCTCCGTAAACCTTCGGGATTTTTTCCAGAAGGTCTGAAACATCTTTATAATAAAAATCAAAAGGCACGTTCATTTTTGAAAGCAGCTTCGGAATCAGGCCTTCGTTCTGTGATATTATTGCAAAGTGCAGGTGCTCTTCTTCAATAGTCTGATGGTTGTGCTTCACAGCAAGGCTCTGAGCTTCGAAGACCGCTTCCTGTGCCTTCTGCGTCAGCTTGTTTATATCCATGTATTTTTACCTCCTATTTGACTTTGACTTTCTTTGACTTTTAATTATTTTATATCATATCTGTATTCTGAATGCAAGCTAATTATGGAACAAAATCAATAATATAACACTAATATTATTCTCGTTTCAGTAAAACATAATATCAGGAGGTGATATAAATGGCAAGAAATAATCAGAAAGTAGTACCTCAGGCTGCAGCTGCTCTTGACAGGATGAAGTTTGAAATAGCTACTGAAGTAGGTGTAAATCTGAAAGAAGGCTACAATGGTGACATCGCAGCAAGGGATGCAGGCAGAGTAGGCGGAAACATGGTTAAAAGATTAATCGAGCAGGCTGAAAGAAGCATGTCCGGTAGATAATATTTATATCATAAAATAAGAGCACTCCTTTACGGGGTGCTCTTATTTTAAAACTTTTTTCTCAATTCGTGATATTCTTCTCTCAGTATACCCATGGCATAAAGGTCATGATAGCCGCCGAATCTGAAAACTGCCTCCCTGCCTATCGCCTCAACTTTGAAGCCCAGTTTTTCGTAGCTCCTTATCGCTCTCTCATTAAAGGAGAATACATCCAGGGAAATCTTATTCAGATTCACCTCATCAAAAAGATAATCCATCAGCAGCATCATTGCTTCAGTACCGTAACCCTTACCCAGGTATTCCCTGTCCCCTATGAATATTCCTACCAGTGTATGCCTGTTCTTTAGGTCCATATGATGCGCAAAGCAGCTGCCTATGTATTTGCGTTCCTTTACAGTCTCAATGGCCAGCTCCAGACCCTTTGAAATATCCTTCTCCTTCAGGTATTCAGCGAACCATTCCTTTTGCTTCTCCAGGGAAGTAGGTATGGGAGCATCATCATCAAGAAGAAGAATGATTTCCGGGTCGTTCAGGTATCCTGCAGCATATTTCAGGTCGTCTTCAATTATGGATCTCAGTCTGACCAGTTCACCACTAAACAGCATCTCCAAAAGCTCCCTTCATTTGAACATCATACTCATGCTTCAATATGCTCATCTGCATCACATCATAATACTTTCCATTCCTGAAAAGCTCCTGTCTCAATATGCCTTCAACCTTGAAGCCTGCTTTTTCATAGCTTTTTATCGCTCTTTCATTGAAGGAGAATACATACAGCTTCACACGCCGCAGGTTCATCTGCTCAAATATGAAGTCTAGAAGCAGCAGCATGGCTTCAGTCCCAAATCCCTGCCCCCTGTTTTCGCTGCCGCCTATATATATGTGTACTGTAGTCTCACTGTCCTTCCACCGGGTGTGCATGGTGCCGCACTTGCCTATAATCGTACCGTCAAGCTTCACGATAGTAAACTCTGCCTCATCCTTGTGCTTCTTTTTACTTTTTTCTTCATAATCCAGCACCTCAGCATGGACAGAAGTCGGCTGGGGAATATTCGAGCGAAGGTGTATAAGTACCTCCTCCTCATTCCTGATCCTTATGAGTTCAGGAATATCTTCCTTTTCAATAACTCTCAACCTGACATTTTTACCCCTTAACACAACAAAACCTCCCCAAAAAAATAATTAAATCACTATAATATAGTAATTTAATTACCTATAATTGTCAATTATTATTAATCAGGCTTCAGCCGGCGGAGCACTGGATTCCCTTACAACCAGCTGAGGCTGTACTGACAGGCGCAGATTTGCAGTACGGTCGTTACTTTCAATCTGGCTTACGATTTGCTGAACAGCCAGCCGTGACATCTCAGCCACAGGCTGGACAACTGTTGTCAGCGCCGCAGGCAGATAGGCAGCTTCCTTAACTCCATCATACCCAACGAGAGAAATATCGCGAGGAATACTTAAGCCATGTTCATATATGGCTTTGGTAGCACCCAGTGCAATATTATCACAGCTGAAGAATACTGCAGTCGGGCGTGTGCCCTGATCCAGCATTTCGTTCATAGCCTCATAGCCGCCGGTCTCGAACCGGCCCTTCCCGATTTTAACATATTCCGGAATATATTCCAGTCCATAAGCTGTCAAGGCCTCTGTGAAACCGTTTATACGCCGGGTTTTGGAATTCCTCTCCGAAATATAGCCCAATCTTTTGTGTCCTAAATCAATCAAATGTTTGACAGCGGCAAAAATGCCCGTCCGGTCATCCATAGTGATATGAGTGGCAAAATCGCATTGTGTATTGGCCTGTACGATAACTGAAGGCTGTAAAAACATCTCCCTCATATTAGGAAGATTAGTGTTGAATTCTTCACTGAAGGGGCCAACCATTATAATCCCGTCTACATGTCTGCTGTTAAACGCTTTAAGACAGTCCAGTTCCTTCTGATACTCAAAATTCCCGATACCGACAATCAATACATACCCATGATTGTGAAGCTCCTGCTCCACAGATTTGATGATCTTTGCATAATAGTTGCTGTCCACCTCCAAAACAATCAGACCTATGGTTTTGGTCGTGCCACCGGCAAGTGCTCTGGCAGGGAGGTTTGGCGTATACTTCAGTTGTTCTGCAACATTTCGTATATTATCCCTGGTCTTTGGATTTACCGTGCTTTTTCCTGCCAGGGCGCGGGAAACCGTAGAAATATTGACATTACAAATATCGGCAATATCCTTTAGTGTAGCCATAGGTGAGCAGCCTCCTCTCCAATGCAAAACAAGCGTTTGCAATCTCGTTCAAAACATATCATTCATTTCCAGCTTAAGTATAGTATAATTGCAAATATTTTGCAACCTATTTTGAGAAGTAATTGGGAAGACCTGTATATATTCTAAAATATAGTAAATTATGACGGAATACGGAAGGCAACCGACTACATAATATAAAAATATTATGCAAAATTTTTATTGACAGGCAAAATATATCATGATAGCATAATACTGAGAATTGCAAGCGCTTGCAATTTAGTTTGTATAAATTAATGTAACACCACTGAATTGCAGCAAATCTAAAAAGTATTATCAGTATCATGGGAGGTGATGTTTGTAGAAATACTATCTTGCACTACATTGAAGAAAAATCTTATTTCCATAAGAACCCTCGGAATGGTATTGGGCATTGTTTTATGTATTATACTCTGGAATACTCCCATCACAGGGTTAAGCTTTGATGGACAGAAATGCCTTGCGCTTATTCTTGGAGCCATGGTATGGTGGGTAACGGGAGTTTCCAGCCCGGGATTTACAGCTCTTGGCCTGTTAAGCTCATTCTACATTTTCCTGGATAAATCTTTGGTTCCGGCAGAGTTGATATTCAAGCCATGGACAACAGCAACAATTTATTTGGTTGTTGGAGGGTTCCTTTTAGCTTATGCAGTTGAAAAAAGTGGACTGGGAAAAAGATTTTCGCTTTTTTTTCTTTCCAGGTTTGCCAATTCATGGCGCAGTATTATTATTTGCTGTTATGTTCTTGGTGCTTTGCTAAGCATACTTATTCCCCATCCATGGCCCCGTTCATTTCTTTTGATGTCGATCATGAATTGTGCCATGCATTCATCGGAGCTTCCTGAAGATGGAAAAGCGCAAATCGGTTTGGCTATTTTTGCCGGTTCGGTACCTTCTTCAATGATCCTGTTAACGGGAGACAGCACTTTGAATGTGCTGGTCGGCAGCTTTGCAAATGTGAACATAGGGTACTTCGACTGGATTTTATATATGGGACTACCTGCACTTCTGGCATGTACCCTGACCTGTACATTACAGCTCTTATTATTCAGACAACCCTGGGAATTTACTTTAGACAAAGACTTTCTGGCCGAACAGAGAAATTCTTTAGGTAAAATGAGCTGGGATGAAAAAAAAGTATCCTTCTGGATCTGCCTGGCAGTGATTCTTTGGATGACCGCATCCCTTCACGGAATACATCCCGGATGGGTGGGCTTATGGACCAGTATAGCTTTGAGTCTGCCCGTAATTGGGGATATCCTGGATGTCGAGGCATGGAAAAAGGTTCACATCGGCACGTTGTTCTTTTTAGTGGCAGCCATCTCCATAGGTACAGTAAGCCAGGCAACAGGACTGATTGATTGGATCGTAACAATTATAAACCATTGGATTTTTCCATCCGATCCACTCTTGTTTGCCCTTTTCGCCTTAGGTGTCTGTATGTGTTCTCATCTGGTTTTCGGCAGCGCCATTGCCGTACTGGGAGCCATTACCCCTATTATAATCAAAGTGGGTAGTGCTGCAGGAATCAGTCCAATCGTCTGTTCCATGATTGCTTACACGGCAATCGTACTTCATTGGGTCTTGCCAATGCACCATGTAAATCTGCTGGTCGGCCTGGGCAAAAATGAAGGCGGATATACCGAACATGATGTCCTGAGATTCGGCAGCGCACAAACAATAGTCGTTGTTCTCGTATGCATAGCCGAGATTCTCTGGTGGACATTTATAGGGTTGATCTGACACCGATGCAGGTTTTCCATACCTGTGTAAGGGATTACCGATGGTAACAAAAAATGCTGCCATTAGCACAAAACCAAAGAATATTTAGGAAAGGTGAGGAATGTTATATGGGCTATGAAGAGTTTAAACAAGCCAAAGAAGAAGTGGCAGAATCCGTTACTGAAATACCTATTATATCACATGACAATACCTTCAATAGAATCATAGATACTTCGATTGTCATACTTTCTGTGGCTCTTGGTCTATTTCATGTCTATACAGGTATATTCGGCCTCGAAGAGTTCTACATTCAAAGAGGAGTCCATCTCCTGTTAGTACTCCTCATTTCATCACTTATACTTATGCGGGAATCAAAGAATATTGTTGCGAGAGTGTTTTATAGCATTACTCTTTTAGGAGTAGTTATACCCTACGCATTTTTCTATGGAAATTTCAGCTATTATCAAACCCGTCTATGGGGCATTGGATTCACCCAGCGGGACATTATTACCGGTATTATCCTTGTAATAACCATATTTGTACTGTCACAGCGCTGCATTGGCTGGGTTATGCCGATCATCGCAGCGTTATCAATAGTCTATCTGGTTATTGGAAACTTAGCCCCTGGTATTTTGCAGCATGGTGGATACTCTTTTAAATTTATTACCGAGCTGTGCTCCTGGAGTGAGATGGGTATCTTTTCAACACCAATTGGTGTTGCAGCGTCCTATTTATACCTGTTTATCCTGTTCGGCACGCTTATTGAGCGTATGGGTACAGGAAATACCTTGATTGAACTTGCCAAGAGCATTGCCGGACGTCAAAAGGGCGGCCCTGCAAAAATCGCAGTTGTCAGCAGCGCCATGATGGGAAGCATTTCAGGAAGCCCGATAGCAAATGTATTGACGACAGGCGCCTTCACTATCCCCCTAATGAAGAAATTAGGCTTTGAACCGGCATACGCAGCAGCTGTTGAAGCTGTTGCATCAACCGGTGGCATGATCCTTCCTCCTGTTATGGGTGTACTTGCCTTTGCAATGGTGGACTACGCCGGAGTACCTTATTCCAGAATCATCCTATGTGCAGCTATACCGGCAATTTTGTACTACATAGCAGCCTTTTTTACCGTGCATTTCCATTCTCTGAAGCTGGATATGAAACCCCTTGAGAAACATGAGATGCAGCCTATCCGCAAAGTATTGAAAGACGGCTGGCTCACTTTGGTCCCCATATTGATACTGGCTGTTCCCCTTATGATGGGTTATACCCCTCTGGCTACAGTAAGCTGGGCTACAGTATCTCTCATCCCCGTAAGCTTTTTCGGTGACCGCTCCAGATGGCTTACCCCTGGAACATTGGTCCAATGCTTTGTAAAATCAGCAAAGAACATGAGAATTATCACCCTTCCCTGCGCTTTGGCCGGAATTGTATCGGGAGCTCTTTCCGTAACCGGTGTGGGCGTACGGTTGTCCAGTATTCTATTGTCGGTGGCAAATGGCAACCTGTTTGTGCTTTTGCTCCTTGTAGCACTGATCACCATTATTATGGGCTGTGGACTTCCTTCTCTGCTGGCATATATCATCCAGCTTCCTATTACTATACCGGCCATTATTGCCATGGGTGTTCCCGCAGTCGGTGCCCATCTGTTTGTTGTATATTACTCAACACTGGCATTTATTACTCCTCCCGTCGGGATGTCCCTTTTCGCCGCAGCAGGACTTGCAAATTCTTCTTACATGAAGACAGGATGGAATGCCGTTAAGATTGGGGCGGCAGGTTTTATGGTTCCCTTTATCTTTATTTACTGCCCGTCTCTGCTTTTGCTGGACATTAACATCGGAATCTTATTCGATATTCTGGTTGCTGTTTTAAGTACATACGTATTGTCAGTATCTATAGAAGGCTTCCTTTTTGAGAATATGAATATGCCTGTAAGGTTGTTATGCTTTGCAACTTCCATCATGCTTTTCAGCCCCAGCCGTATCCTTGGAATCGCAGGGATTGCTATAACAGTTATAGTAACAGTCTTATCCAAAGTAAGATACAGGAATAATCAGAAGCTTAAGGTCACATTGTGAAAAACATGAGACAGAAGTAGTATCCAATCAGTATAAATAAAATTTAGGAGGTATTAATGTGAAAAGGTCAACAAAAAAGGTAAAAATTCTTGCGTGTGCATTAGCAGTAACTCTGTGCATGACATTGGTTTCCGGCTGTTCTTCCAGCCCGGAAGCAACTCCTGCACCTGCTTCCGGTTCACCGGCGGCAGAAACAGCTCAGGCCTTTAAATCCAAGATTGCCACCAACCAACCGGGTCAGTCATGGATGACCATGGGAAGTACTATTTCCGAATATGCAAAGGGCACTATCACTTTATCGGTTGAGCCCGGTTCTACTTATGGCAACGTACTTACAACAAACTCAGGTGAAACTCAGTACGGGATTACCGCCGCTACAACTGTATCCAGCGGTATGTCCGGAACCCGTTTCTTTTCCGATAAGGGAAAGCAGGAAAATGTCCGCTTTGTAGCCAGCCTTTACAGGCATTATCTCCGCGGCTTTACTGTAAAGCCGGAGCTGAAAAGCTGGGCTGACCTTAAGGGCGCAAGCGTATGCTTTGGCCCGGCAGGTGGCGAATCCTTTGATTACGACCCCCTCATTCTCAGTTATTTCGGTTTGACCAAGGATGATTACGAGGTAAAGGTCATGCCTTTTGCCGACGGTATTGAAGCAATGAAGAACGGGCAGCTGGACGTAATTCTCAATTGCACTCCCGTTCCATATGCCATATTTGATGACCTTGCCATGTCCGACGACAATGCCCATTTGCTCCAGATGGATGAAGCTACCGCTAAACGCCTCGCTTCCGAGTGGCCGGGCTTTGAATATGTAGAGTATGATTTTGATGATGTATGGAACTACAATAAGCCCCTATATGCACCTTATCAGCAGATCACTCTCATTGCAAATGCCAATGTATCGGATGAAGAGGTTTACCAGATGACCAAGCTCATCTATGAGCGTTTTGAAGATCTGTCAAATGTTGTGACCAATCTGAAGCAGGTCGGCGAAAAAAATAATCTTGCATATAACCCGGCAAATATTCCTATGCATCCGGGTGCCGAAAAATTCTATAAAGAGGTCGGCGCATTAAAGTAGTAATGTTCTTATAATATTGACGGGAAAGGCAATTGCTTTTCCCGTTATTCAAAAAGAGGTATTGATAAATGAAAATTACAGATGTAAAGGTTCATGCGCTGAAACCATTCGGCGCCATTAAAAATAACAACCAGTGGGAAGTTAAAAAGAATGTATTCAGCTTCGTTCGCGTTATTACCGACGAAGGCATAGAAGGCTGCGGCGTATCCAGCCTGACAGGCGGGAACCCCATGGCACTTGAAAGCAGTATCAATTTAATAAAATCTGTGCTTATAGGGAAAGACCCCCTTGATCGCGAAAGGATATACTACGAGCTGAATTTCACCGGTTCCTTCTTCAGAATCAACAGGTTTTTCAACAGTGCCGTGGACTGCGCTCTATGGGATATTGCAGGAAAGTCTTTAGGACTGCCCGTTTATAAGCTTCTGGGAGGATACCGGGATAAGATCCGCGCATATGCCAGCACTTTAGCCTATTCGACAGTAGATGAATATGTCAGGCTTGGACATGTATGTGAGGATGCAGGCTTTACTGCACTTAAGCTTCACGGCTTTAACGAGCCGGATAGGGATATTGAGCTTTGTGAAGCTATGCGTTCGGAGTTTCCGCATATGGATCTGATGCTGGATTCCCTTTGTGCTTATGACAGAGCCGGCGCCGTGAGAGTAGGCAGGGTTCTGGACAGGTTGAATTATTATTGGTATGAATCTCCCCTGCGTGAGGAAGATATTGAAGGACACTGCATGCTGCGCAGGAAGCTGGATGTTCCTATTGCCGGAACAGAGCTGAATCAGATCGGTTTCCTGGATTACCCCGAATATATTACACGCGGAGCTGTAGATATTGTCCGTACCTTCGGCGATTATATAGGCGGCATCACCCCTATGATAAAAACAGCCCATCTATGCGAGGCCCATCACATAAAGAATGAACCGCACAGCTTTGGACCGACGCTGGTGCAGGCAGCCCATTTTCACATTATGCTGGCCATCCGCAATTGTGATTTCTTTGAATCGCCTGTTCCGGAAGGAGTTTTTGATGCTGGAATGAAAGACACCATCCGGGTGCAGAAGGATGGTATGGTATATGCTCCCACCAAACCTGGACTTGGCTATGAGATCGATTGGGACTATATTGACAATGAAACAGACCGGGTTTTTTAGAAAAGCTATCTGAATTCTACTAAAAAAGAAACACCGTCTCCAAATAGGAAAACGGTGTTTCTTTTTGCTGCAATTTCTCTAGTTCAGTTTTTTGCTGCTGGACAGGACTCCCAGGATCTGCCCGGCAGAGTCAAATATGGGTATGCTCAGATTAATGACAAAATTGAATGTCTGGTAGCTTAATCTTGGCTCTGTGACATTTATCCCTCTTTTTGCCACAGCATCTGAAAAGAACTTCCTGTCGCTATAGTCCAAACCAAGTGAACTCTCATATTTGCTCATGTCATCGTTATTGCACCATATGTCACGGGTTTTTTGTATGCCCTTTGAATCCAGTACAAAGAACATGTTGAAGCCGCCCTTATTTGTTTTCATATACTCCAGCAGAATCTTTTCCAGCGGCTCCTGGCTCATCTGCTTCAATCCGCTGTTCTGTGACAGGAGTGTCAGCTCCTGCTTCGCAAACTCAATTGCCTTTTTAGTATCTTCATCAAGTATTTTCCCTTTGGCTATAAGCTCCTGCAGAGTATTATCAATTTCTGCCGATGTTTCCTTGAGCTTATCCGATTTCTTTTTCAGGTCATCCAGCTTGGCTTGCATTTCACCGGTGGTTGCGAGATTGACCTCTGACACTTGTGAAGTAACGGAAATAGTACTGGTCAGCTCCTCGGTTATAGCAGCCACTTCCTTTACCGAGTTGCTCTGCTGCTGTAATATGCCCGAAGCCTGCAGCATCCTGTCCTTTATGTCATAAACCGAATCAAACAGGATTCCTATGGTATTCGAAGTATCCGAGATACTGCCGAGCATGGTATTAATATCACTATTCACTATCTCTGAAGCAGTTACGGTCTTTTCTATAGTTTCTATTGTGTTCAGTACATCCGCCTGTATGGTGCCAACAATCTGTTTGGATTCATCAGCGAGCTTTTTAACTTCTTCAGCGACTACTGAAAAACCTCTGCCGAATTCTCCCGCCCTTGCTGCTTCAATAGAGGCATTTAATGCCAGCAAGTTGGTTTGTTCTGCGATTTCCGAAACCTTGCCTATAATATATTTTATCCTCTTTGTTTCTTCCGCCATTTTCTTCATATTGCCGGCATTTTCACTTTCCTTTAGGGCTGTCTCTTTTGCAAGCTTTACAATGCCGTCGATCTGAGCTTTATCGGTTTCAATCCTGCAGCTTAGATCCTGACTTAGATTGCTTACTTTAAGTACACTTTCATCAATAACATCAATTTCGCTAGCCAGCTCCTGCATCTTCGACAGTGTTGTCTGAGCGATCTCAAAGCCCTTTGACACACTTTCAAAGCTTTCGTTATTGCCCTCCACTATTTTATTGACCTCACCGGCCAGCGCTTCTGCCGATTGGTAAAATTCAACTGCGAAAACTGCATTTTTCTCTACCCCTGTTGATGTTTCGGCAAGCAGCTTTTTCAGATTGAAAAGCAGAGTGCCGATCTCCTTTGCCAATTCACTCAGGATAGGTGATTCAACATCCTTCAGCGATCTGAAAAAATTACCTTCGTTGATTCTCTTCAGATCATCCGCAACTTTTTTGACTTGTTTTTTTAACAGCGTTTTATTCAATGTATCATACAAATAAAAAATAATGAAGGTGACTGCAGCTGTGAATATTGCTACGTAAATTCCTGTATATGAAGAACTTATACGAAACAAGCCGTATACCAAAAGTGTCGGGATTAGGTTCAATAAAAGCTTGTGCATTAACATTCCCCCTCTTCTGTTCTACATATTCTATTTCCTTGCTGGCAACCTATTTTCTGGCGGTACTGAATTCCTTCCTGATTCTCTGCAACAAACCATCGTCCTTAAGTATCTCTATTGCAGTTAAAACCAAAGCCCCGATCGTCTGTATCATTGATTCATAAGCCAGTGCTGTCCTGGTTGCTTCGGCAAAATCAGCAGTATGCGCGGCTATATCCTCCTCACATATGCCAAAGTATGGATGAATGGTTGGAACTATCTGACTGACATTACCTACATCAAGAGAACCGTAGCTCTTTCTCGGCTCGTTGATTTCCTTAACACCCATTTCCATGAGATTCTTACAGTATACCTCCGATAGGACCTGATTGGTAACAAGATTATCATAGGAAGCCTCATAGTTGCTTATCTCAAGTCCTGCACCTGCTGCCAGCGCAGCTCCCCTTGCACAATTCTTGACCTTTTCCACCAGTTCGGTAAGGTAGGCTTTGGTGGTTGCTCTGACATAAAACTGTGCAATTGCCAGATCAGGCACAATGTTTGCTGCCCTTCCGCCTTCCGTGATCACACCGTGTATCCTTGAATCAGACAATATATGCTGCCTGAGTGCATTTATATTAACAAAGGTGTTGATTGCTGCATCCAGTGCATTTATTCCTTTTTCAGGGTAGGCGGCCGCATGTGCCGCTTTGCCTGTAAACTTAAATTGAACAGCTTCCATCGCAAGGGATGTGCCGCTTTTGAAATGCAAGCTGCCCGGGTGTACTTCCATTACAATATCAATATCATTGAAGGCACCTTTTTCCACCATTTCGACTTTAGCACCGCTTGTTTCCTCTGCGGGCGTACCGAATACTATAACCTTTCCTTTGAGGTCCTTAATAAGCTTGCTGAGTACGATGCCTGCTCCCGTATTGGTAGTACCGAGCAAGTTATGTCCGCATCCATGGCCTATTCCCGGCAAGGCGTCATATTCAGACATGAATCCGATTGTCGGACCTTCCTTACCACTGTCAAAGACTGCTCTGAATGCAGTTTTTATACCCAGATATTCCTCTTCGACCTTGAAACCGTGCTTTTTAAGCATATCCATATGGGCTTTGCATGCCTTGAACTCTTCATATCCGAGCTCAGGATTTGCCAGGATATATTCACTTAGCAGAACGAGCTCATTTTTAATAGACTCAGCATATTGTACCAATCTGTCCTTCATAAAATCATCTCTCCTTCAGAATATCTGCTCTTCTTATAGCCTTCCCCAGTCTGTTGTCAATGACGTTCTTATGGCTTACAGCAACCGAACCGTTCACTATTACATGGTCTATTCCTTCCGGCGCACTGATCGGACTGTCAAAGGTAGCAGTATCTATTATTCTACCCGGATCAAACACCACAAGGTCTGCATCCATTCCTTCGGCTATTCTTCCTTTTGTCTTTAGTCCCAGTCTATCTGCCGGCATAGCAGTCATTTTCCTCACAGCATCGGCAATAGTAAATCTTTTTTCATCCCTTGCATACCTGCCCAGGACTCTTGGAAATGTCCCTGCTCCTCTTGGATGTCCCTGGCTGTTTCTGAACAGGCCGTCGCTGGCGATCATAACATACGGAGCCGACAATGCTTCCACCACTTCGTTTTCATTCATTACAAAAGCTACAACCAACATGTCCGGCTGCTCTTTTCTTACCTTATAAAACAGTTCCCTGTCACACCGTCTTCCTTTGTATGCCCCTTCAGTCAGCAGTATGGCATCATAGGATTTGTTCCACAATTCAAAGCAGCCTTCGTCGAATACGGCTGAACCGATATATGTGCTGAAGGCATCGTAGGGATAGCAGTCGGCGCTGATATTTATTCCTGCGCTTATCCCGTCTTCAATAACATCAAGGGATTCCCTCATCATACCGTATGCTGTACAGCTTCCAAGATGCGATATCTGCATCGGAAGGCCGGTCTCGCTTGATATGTATATCAGTTCCCTGATGGCATCTATTCCATACTTTGCATCCTTCCGGTAATGAGCAGACAGCATGACCTCATGGCCTTTCACAACTTCCAGAAGCTGCAGCACCTCTTCGGTATCTGCACCCGGTGAGTATTCCAGTCCGAAAGAAACTCCAATGGCGTTTTCTCTCGTCGCCTCTGTTACAAGCTGCTGCATTTTGCTTATTTCAGCTTTTGTTGATTTCCTGTAACGATCATCATTACCTACAACATGTCTGAGATAGTTATGTCCTATATAGCTAAGATAATTCACAGGACTGCCCGAGCTGCCGATATAGCTGAAGAACTCATCTATCCCCTGCCTGTTGTTGCCGCAATTACCTGCGACACATGTGGTCACACCCATTTGAAGCATTCTGTCGGCAATATCGTAATTCCCTCTTGCTTCCTGCCCTACCAGTACTTCTTCATGCATGTGTATGTCAATAAAGCCAGGGGCTATGGTCTTCCCTTCAACATCTATGACTTTCCCTGCTTCCCCTGCGTTGCTGCCTATGAATTCTATCTTTCCATTCCTGATGCAGATATCAGACAGCTTCTCTGTCCCTGCATCAACATCCATCACTTTACCATTGATCAGCTTAATATCATACATATAGTTACCCCTTTATAATGAAGCTGTTGCAAAATGCGGAACGGTCAAGACCGTTCCCTACGACACAGTACGCAGGGATGGGTCTTGACCCATCCGTAATCTTTTATTTTACAGCAGCCTCATCATTCATACACTTCACAGAATTTTTTAATTGTTTCAAAATATACCTTCACCATATTTACCAGATCGGCTATTGCCACTCTTTCATCCTTGGTATGTGAATAGCTTATGTTGCCGGGGCCGCAAACGACTGTAGGTATCCCTGCAAAATTGGATAAGAGTGCGGCATCTGTCCAGCCTCTCCTTCTAGTGATTTCCGGCTCTTTACCAGTCACTTCCTTCAGAGATTCCCTCACTGCAGATACGATCGGTGCATCAGGCGGAGTCATAAGATACAGATGATCCAATGTCAGCATATTCTCCGGAATCCTTCTGATTTCCGCATCAAACTTCGGATCTTCTGCCTTTAATTCATCTATTATATCCTGATACTCCTTTATAACGCTTTCTACTGTCTCTCCGGGTATATATCTCCTGTCTATGCTTATACTGCAGGAATCGGCTACCATACTCGGCTGATTCCCTCCTCTGATTACTCCGAAGTTCATGACCGATGGCCCCATATACTCGTTGAATCTGGATTCAAGCTTAGGATAAAGCTTTTCCTTTATCCTTTCTATAAGGGCTGCCGCCTTTTCTATGGCGTTTATCCCAAGACTCGGGACCCCGCCGTGGGCAGCCTTGCCCTTTACTATGATCTCCAACCATTCAAGGCCTCTGTGACCTATTGCGTATTCATAATTCGATGGTTCCCCCACTATTGCACCGTCAGCCTTCAACCCAGATTTCACCAGGTATTCCGTACCTTCACTTTTTTCTTCTTCACCTATAACCCCTGTGAATACAACATTACCTTTCAGCTTACAGCCTGATCTTTTGACCGCAAGCATTGCAACCAGCATACAGGCAAGCGCGCCTTTCATATCAACGGTGCCTCTGCCGAATATCTCTCCATTGACTATTTCTGCTCCAAAGGGCTCGACAGTCATATTGTAAGGAGGAACAGTATCGGTATGGCCGTTGAATACAAGTGTCCTGCCGCTTCCGTCGCCCCTGAGATATGCCAGAACATTGCTCCTTACACCGTCTACAGGCTGTAATTCCGCATCAAGTCCATTACTTTTACAAAAAGCATGTATGTATTCTGCTACTAACTTCTCTCTCCCCTGAGTATCCTTGTGGCTCGGGATCCGGATCAGATTTCTCGTCAAATTGACAAGCTCTTCCTCAGTGAAGAAATTTCCAGTATCAAGCATTAGTCTTCCTTCCTTCCGTAGTTTAGAATGGACCGTAGTTCATTGCATTCGCAATTATCAGGAATATTGCACCTGCGATTATCCATACTGTCATGAGCGGTGCCAGGAATTTTACCCACTTCTCATATGGGATCTTTGCTATTGAGAGATAACCCATGGTAGCTGCCGAAGTAGGAATTATGGAATTTGTGAAGCCGTCAGCAAACTGATATGCCAATACAGCTGTCTGCCTTGTTATACCTACTATATCCGCAAGCGGTGTCATGATAGGCATTGTGGTTGCTGCCAGGCCGCTTCCTGAAGGAATGATCACACTTATTATCAATTGAACTATGTACATTCCAACAACTGATATGGATTTTGGAAGTGATTGAACTGCAGCGGCAAGTCCGTTGATTATTGTATCTATGATCACACCGTTTTCCAATGTAACCAGGATTGCCCTTGCGATACCTACTACCAACGCACCAAATACGATGGATTTTGCACCGACTACGAATTCTGATGCTACCTTATCCGGCTTTAATCCACCCAATAATCCGGCGAAAATTCCCATTGCTAAAAATGCAGAAGCTATTTCAACTATATACCATCCTGATTTGAATACTCCATAAACTATAAAACCAAAACCTACTACCAGAACTAATAAAACCAGATTATGCTTGAGCTCCATGGCTGGTATATTGTTGAGATCTATCTTTGTATCGCTGTCTTCTTTTTCCAGTTCGGCTACTATACTGCTTTCAGGATTCTTCTTTACCTTCTCGCTGTACCTGATGATATACCAGGCTGTCACAACCAGGAAAGTAACCATGCATATTATCCTGAAGCCGATACCCGAGAACAGCGGAAGCTGTGCTATACCCTGAGCGACTCCTACCGTAAACGGATTCAGAATCCCTGCATTAAAGCCGCAGGCTGCTCCAAGGGTTACCATAGCACAACCGGTTATGGCATCGAAGCCCAAGGCTCTTGCCAGCGCTACCCCTATAGGGACAAAAACTATTGTCTCTTCTGCCATTCCGAAGGTTGCGCCTCCTACTGAGAACAATATCAGGAACATGGGTATCATCAGCTTTTCTTTTCCGTTGAGAGCTTTAGCAGCCCTGCCTACTCCAGCCTCGATAGTACCTGTTGCTGTTATTATCTGGAACGCTCCGCCTACTATCAGTATAAAGAATATTATACTTGCCGCTTTTTCCATTCCAGTCGGTATGGCTTTAAAAAGGTCAAAAAACTTGGTAGGATTCTGATCAACAACATGATATGATGCAGGGTCTACCAGAGTCCTGCCTGTAGCTTCATCCTTAACCCTGTCATACTGCCCTGCGGGCACAATGTAAGTCATGATTGCAGCTATAAGTACGATAGTCATCAGTATTACATATGTATGTGGTACTTTAAACCTTTTCTTCTCAGGCTTATTAAGATTAGTTGCAGTAGTCATTAAAATTCCCCCTTAATAACTAAATTGACATTTCTTGCGTAATGCTTTAAGATAACATTTGGGTGGAATAGCAAGTGGAAATTACATCTATCACCGCCAGATTTTAGATTTGTTTCACTTTCTATTCCTCCATTTTTTTGCACATAGGTATATGAATATCACCTCCCTAATGATTTGCCTAATTTTCTATATCCCTCCTTTACGGCATTATTTTGCTTATCCTCTGAGCCCCTTTGATTATACTTTCTTTGGTCAGCTCAAAATCACTTTCTGTAAGTCCGTTTTTTACAAGGGCCACTCCAAGGCAGCCGACAACCTTTCCGCTGTAATCCTTCACAGGCGCCCCCACTCCTATTGCACCCAAAAGGCCTTCCTCATCACTGATTGCATAGCCTTGCTTTTTTATTAGGTCATATTCGGCCAGGAGCCTCTCCGGTTCCGTTATGGAATTCGGCGTTTTCTTGACAAGCTCCATAGAATAAACTATTTTTTTAAGCTCCTCATATGGCTCATAGAAAGCCATTATGCACTTGCCATATACACCACAGTTGATAGGATATAATTCTCCCTGTCTGTATCCTATTTTTATCGGCTGATAGCTTTCCACCTCGTAAATATTTATAATACTTCCGTTCTCAAGGATAGTAAAGCCCACCGACTGTTTGGTCTGTTCAGCTACATCATCTACTATATTTTTGATCTGGACCAGGTAATCCTTGTTATTCATATACGATGTGCCTATATGATAAGCCATTGGTCCGAGACTATACTTTTTTGTAGACAGGTTCTGTATGACCATCCGCTCTTCAATCAGCTCTGCCAATATTCTATGGACGGTGCTCCTGTTTATCCCAAGCCCTCTGCTTATTTCAATAGCTGTAAAGGAGTAAGGCTTCTTAGTTAAAAACCTGATTATTGAAATGATCTTTTTCAGTACCGTATCATTGCTTTCAGGCATCCATACGCACCTCTTTTTAATATTTTGTTTCTGTTGCGTGTCCATTATATGGACATTTGTTTATTATGCTGACACTGGTATATTCTACAAATATTCTCGAATTCCTCCAAATATTCTTAATATTTTTTACTTACGAATAATGTTACAATGTTAAGCGCAAGAAATCCCAGGTACCGGCAGCAATTTCCGGTACCTGGGATTTCTTTTGTTCCGACCTGTCAGCTATTGATCAGCAGCATGCATTATGCTGAAGCAGTATTACACTCCCCGGTGTTCAACAGTTCTTCAAGCCTTTCCTTCTCTGTCACAACCCTTTCAAGCTCTCTTGAATAAGCCATGCATTTTCCATCTACAATTCTCGTCTCAAGTGTGCCCCTGGCGCTTGGATTACCTCTCAGATGCGGTGCATCGATGATGCCGCGCTTTATGATATCCTCCAGCACCACAGGATCACTCCATGGATCCTGACTTTCAGGATATAACTCAATTACTGTATCCAATAATAACCTCGCTTCTTTCAGCAGCTCATTCTTTCTCTTCTGAACCTCCCTGTCCTGGCTCATATCTGCCATTCCGTCCAGAACGGAACGTATAACACCTCTGACAATCTTTGTGCTTTCTATGACATCCTCAGGGCCTGCAGCATGATCTGCCTCGCTGAAGCCTACCACATGCACGATGTGAGGTTTTATACTCATAGCCATATAAGTAGATGCGGCCAGCTGTCCCTTCGCAACATCCAGGTCGGCACTCAGGCTTGCCAAGCCTGCTCTTACCTGCCTGTAGCTTCTGAAGCCGTCCTCATGGAGAGATTCGATCAGCTCGACCTTTGCCAGCATTTTTGCCAGGTCCATCTTGTGATGCATTGCAGGCGGCACATTGAACATATACTGTGCTATATATTCTTTTACACCTGATTTCTTTGCATTGTAGGCTGCCAGAAATGCCATTGCCACACCTATCGTATCATGGGCATCGCGAAGGCTCCAATGGTGGGCCTCATTAACTTCAATTGGTATGTTCCACTCTGCATGAAGCTTCATAAGCTTCTGCCCCTCAATTATGGATTCCCGTACAGGCCTGGTACCCCTTCCGTCCAGCACGTTATACCAGCATAAAGGTACTGCACACCAGGCGTTATTGATGGTATCCTTCAACATCTCAGCAAACCTGAATACCTCAGCTGTACCGCTGTAACAGCGGAGCAGCGGATAATTCCCTCTTCTGGAAGCCTCATATAAGCTGTGAAAGTCGTCAATACTCCGCAGCGGCACACCTCCGGCGCCGTCCAGATCCCTGTTCATTTTCTCCGGAGTGAAAAAGAACTGCTGTGTGTTCTGGTCAGGCCCTATGGATACTATATCCAGAACCTTTGACTCCGCTATCCTTTTTACTCCTTCTATGGTGGCTTCCAGAGAAGGCAGGCCGAAATGGTGTCTTAATACCGGATATGGATATTTGCCTTCAATTCTTTCTATTATATTATCTGCATAGGAAATCTCCATTTCCTTCAGATTCTTTCCTCTCAGATAGTTGATCACATCATCAAGATCTTCAGTTCCGTCAAATACAGCGGAGATGTATGGGAATTTCCTGGCAACCTCCGCCACAGGCTTTGTACCGCCGAAAATCCACTCAATGCTCTCCAGGCTCTTTTCGCGGATATGCCTTTCCAGATCTGAAAGCAGAGGCTCAACATTCTGAGGAGTAAGGCGAAAGCCTATTGCTGCTATGTCCGGCTTTATTTCAATTACTTTTTCAACAAGCTTATCTATGCTCACGGCAGGACCCAGAAAGGAAGTCTCGTGACCTTCCTGCTCGGCTAGTCTGAGAAAATTGATTATTCCCCCGACATGCACGCAGTTTCCGATAGCTGCACCAAGATATTTTTTCATTACGCAACCACTCCTCCCGATGCATATATTTCTCCACTTACCACATAACTCTTGATTTCGTCGACAGACAGTCCTTCAAGTCCCATATCATCCACCTTTCTCCCAAGCCTGTAATAATCCCTGTCATGGATGATGGATGCAAGATGGATCATGGAATTTATTGTCGGCGTCCTTATTCCAAGGTACTGGCCCATATCAGCGATGGGAACCAGACTTTGCGGAACATCTTCAAATATATATCTGGTGTCCATGGTGGAAGGCGCTTTGATGCCCCAATATCCTTTAACATTGGACAAAGCTTCACAGAGTGTTTCTCCATAGGCATCATATGTGTAGCCCAGCCATTCCCTCAGAGAAATGACCTCAGCACCCAGTGCATCGGCTATCTGCATCCTTTCATTGTCCACTTCCTCAATTATCTTTGCGACAGTGGGTGTGATCCCTTCAATATAGTACCGGAAATCACCTTTGGTACTCTCGATCCTGCCGCAATTAAGTATTGTAGGGATAGGATGCAGTATCGCTCCGATATTGTTGAAGCTTGTATCCAGCACGCTGCCGGCTTCAATGAATTCAGGTATTATATAATTGATTATACTGAGAAATTCCTTTGTTCTGATTGCCGGCAAGGCTGCTACCTTCACTTCGTTTTTCCTGCTAAGCATTGCCACTCTGCCGTCCTCTATCACCCTGCATGCGAAAAGCAAAGTCTGTGCCTCCACTATGCATATGTTTTTCCCGGGGTTTATATTTCGGATGATGTTTTTGAATTCAAGTGCGCCTCCGGTCCTTCCCGGATTCAGTACGATATATTGTCCTGCAGCAACATGCGGAGCTATAAGGCCGGCAATCTGTTTGTGAGCGCTGGCAGGAACCGCAATCATGATGATATCAACACCATTAATTGCCTGCTCTATGTTGTCAGTGACGATGTTCATATACCCCTTACCGGATATGCAGCCTTCCATCTCAATATAGCCCTGCTCCAATGTCTTTTCCACTTTTGCAATGGTACGATTATATAGATTCACTTTGTGACCATAGTAAGCCAAATAAGCAGCCATACCCTGTCCCCCATGGCCCCCGCCTATCACAGCGAAGGTAAGATGCTTTTTCTGTTTCTCCAACATATAGGTTCCTCCTTTAACTATTATACTTTTTGCTGCCTTCCGTCCTTGCTATTGCTTCATCAAGTATCCGCAATATCAGATCTTCGTAAGACATGCCTGCCACCTCAGCCATTTTCGGAAGGTCGCTGTAAACCGGCTGAAGCCCCGGCAGGCTGTTGATCTCAATTATGTAGGGCTTCCCATCCCTGAGCCGGACGTCGACTCTGGAAATATCCCTGCAGCCCAATGCGTCAAAGGCTCTGGAGACGTTCTCCTTTATTGCCTGTTCTGTTTCTTTGCCGAGAGGCGCCGGGCAATAGTATTTTGTCTTCTCTCCGAAATCCGTTTTTACCTCGAAGGTGTAGAACCTGCCGTACTCCTCAGGAATATCCTTAAAATCAATCTCCATAATAGGCAGAATCATTTTATTCACTCCGTTGCCTATCACCCCTACTGTAAACTCCCTGCCCTCAATGAACTCCTCGGCGATAACAGGCGGCTGGTAATGCAGCAGCAGTTCCCCGACCTTCTTGTACAGGGCTTCCTCATTGTATACTACACTGTCCTTATGAATCCCAAAGCCTGATCCTTCGCATGCAGGCTTAACTATCAGCGGAAAAACCAGCTTTTGATCCAGTTCTTCCTTCCCGGTGTGGAATACCTGGAAGGGCGGTGTGGAAACACTATGGAACTGAAAAACCTGTTTTGCCACCGCTTTGTTAAGAGCCAGGCTGTGAGCCAGGATACCTGAGCCAACATATGGTATCCCAAGCAGTTCCAGTAACGCAGGTATCTGGGACTGCCTGCTTTCTCCCCTGATACCGGTGCTGAGATTGAAAACAAAATCTACATCGCTTTTCATAAGTCTATCTATTATTTTTTCATCTGAAATTATTTTCTCTGTTCTATACTTCTTGCTAAGAATTTCATAAACCCTGTCAGCCGTTATTTCTTTTTGTTCGTTGGCGTGCTCCACCTCCGTATTATTTTTTTCTATATTTGGCTTATCAATGATCAAGCCGATACTATAAATCATTACATTCCCCCCAATTCTTTATTTTTACAGGTTCGACAGTACTTGTTCGACAAAAATGTAATTCATTTCCACATAATTTTGGGTATGGGAAATAAAGGCTTTACATAACACAAGCACTAATCCTGTATGAATTTGCTGTAGAATGTTGTAGAGTGAGCAAGAATTTGAACATATTACAGATCAGACCCATAGAAAAGAAGATGTGAATAATAAAAGCTGTGGAGATTCCCACAGCTTTATGCTTGCAGCAATAAAGACAATAGCCCAATTTACAGCAGGACTATAACTGTCTTTGCTTTTATCTCCTTCTCCCTACGCTTACGAGGTTAGCTGACGGATTCGGATCGAAAGAAGTTGACCCTACTCTATTTAACATAGAGATTCACCCCAAAGATTGGTTCCCCCGTTTCAAAAGAATTCAGCGCACTGCTATATTCAGTTTTGTGTTAATAGTAATTGTAACATAGATATTAAATTTTGTAAATACATTTTTTGTTATTTTTGTTTTTTATGCTCTCTTATCAGTATATTTCGGTCCTATATATGGTACATATACAAAATATTTCTTTAAAAATTCCTGCTCCTGTGCTATACTATTCTCAAATATTCAGCCAGATCAATACCCGGTGATTTCCAGTCACCGATACGTACTCGATTAAACGGCATAGCAATTTATTTGCTGTGCCTTTTTATTTCTAATTTATATCTAATCATAAGTTGGACTATTCACCAGATTTGAAAGGAGTGTATTTATGAGTTTCAATTATGTGGAATGGCTTATGGATCCCTTTGTCCTGATGTTCATCACTGTAGTAACGGGTCTTTTATTCGGTAGAATCAAATTCGGAAAATTCCGTTTTGGAACTTCGGGTGCTCTGTTCACAGGACTCGTCATAGGCTGGTTCATTTACGGATTTGCCGCCGGGATATCCGCAGAGGATAAATCACACAGAGCAGCACAAAAGCTGATAAATTCAGGAGTCATTGACAACGGCTTCTTTACCATGTTTTTAGTGTTGTTTGTCGTAGCTGTCGGGTTATTGGCTGCCAAGGATCTGAACCTTGTAATCAGAAAGTATGGTGCAAAATTCATCCTGCTTGGTGTTCTGATCACCTTCATAGGTGCTGCAGCAACTTATGGCATGACTCTTTTCATGGAGGATGCGAATCCCTATGAAATTACAGGTGTATATACCGGAGCATTGACCAGCTCTCCGGGCCTCGCAGCAGCTATTGAAACAGCACATGTGCAGGCGTCAAAGCGGGTTGCTGCTTTTAATCCTTCTGATACTTATGAAGCTGCGGAGATCATATCGATCATAGATAAGAACCTGGAGCCTTCAACCGTAACATCGCTTACGGAAGAACAGAAAAAACAGTTTGTCATAAATGCTGAGGCTGGTGTCGGTACGGGCTATGCGATTACTTACGCCTTTGGAGTATTGATTGTTATTTTTACAGTTACCTTCTTCCCTATGATCTTCAAGATAGATGTGGAAGCTGAAAAGGCGGCCTTCAGCAGGGAGATGGCGGAGGCAAGAGCCTCTTCCCCGGTAAAGGAGATCAAAGAAGTTGACTTTGATCTGCTGGCTTTCATCATCGCATGTATATTCGGCTATACAATAGGCCTGGTCGTCATCAAGCTTGGTGCAATAGGCTTCAAGGATTTCAGCCTGAGTGCGACCGGTGGTGCTCTCATTGGTTCTTTGATTCTCGGATATATCGGCAGAATCGGGTTTGTCTGTTTCAGAATGAACAGTAAGATACTAGGCGTCATCCGGCAGGTGTCCCTTGCTTTCTTCCTTGCCATAGTAGGCCTGAAATACGGTTATAAGGTATTTGAAGCCCTTGCCGCTTCAGGCGCATATCTTGTTGTTATTTCACTGGTTGTCGGATTTGCCGCAATTATGTCCGGATTCCTTGTGGGCAGATATATTTTTAAAATCAACTGGATCATGCTGTCGGGAGCCATCTGCGGAGGCATGACCTCCACACCCGGACTTGGAGCAGCCATAGATGCCGTTGGAAGCGACGACCCTGCTGCGGGCTATGGAGCCACTTATCCCTTTGCACTGTTGGGCATGGTTTTGTTTACAATAGTAATGTATATCCTCCCTATGTAACAGAAAGCAGTTATGCTATAATATAAGCATCCCATTTATAAATATAGGGGAGGGCGCTTATGGAGAACAGCAGAATACTCATCACAGGTTATGCAAGGCTTCCGCAGGGAATCACAGCACAGGAATTGTATTCGGTAATTGCAGTAGTAATAGTTGTAGAAAAACAGACCGGCTTGATTGTAGATGCTGATTGCTCACTGGCGACCGAGCTTACAAGGAAGTTTGTGAAGGAGCTTCTGACCGGCTGTACACTGAACGACCAGGAAGCCATAGAGGATAAATTCAAAGAATATTATTACGGCAGTGCCAGAAAGGCAATAATATCGGCGATCAGGAACTGCACGGAAAAATACAGACAGATCTGTGAAAACGGCGACTTTTATGTAGATTGATATATAAAAATCAAAAAATTAAATCCCAGGACATCACATCCTGGGATTCCTTATTTACTCCGTAGCCCATCTCAAAACCCCGCAGCCCCGAAACCTCGCAGCCTCGCAGCCCCGCAGCCTCGTACCCCGTATCTCGCATCTAATCTATATCGTATAAGACGTCAGTTCCTCACAATAGCTACAGCGGTAGTGTATCTTGCCATTTGCGTAAGCAAGCTTGAATTTGGGGCTCACATACTCGTCAAAATTGCTGACACATCTGGGGTTCTTGCATTTGAACAGACCTGTCACCTCTTTGGGTATGCTGATATTCATCTTATTGACTATCTTGTCGTTTTCAATAATGTTTACAGTTATGTTCGGGTCAATGAGTCCCAGCATGGTAAGGTCCACATCTATCTTGTTCTCTATCTTGATTATATCCTTCCTTCCATGCTTGCTGCTCGGTACATTTATAAGAAGCACCACAGGAAAATTGACCTGATCGAGCTTGAGCTTCTCAAATATCTTTATACCGTTGCCGGCAGTTATATGGTCTATGACTATTCCGCAGTTTATGCTATTTACCGTTAACATTGACATTCACCCCCAATAAAAGCGCCATCAGCGCCATTCTTACATATATCCCGTATTCAGCCTGTTTGAAATAGACCGCCCTCTTGTCGGCATCCACGTCATAGCTTATTTCATTGACCCTTGGCAGGGGATGCATGACCAGCATATCCTCTTTTGCATTCTTAAGCTTGTTTCTGCTTAATATATAGCTGTCCTTAAGCCTCATATAATCTGCTTCGTTAAAGAATCTTTCTTTTTGTATTCTCGTCATGTACAGCACATCAACCTGGTTAATAACTTCCTCAAGATTTTCAGTCTCATAAATAGTAACACCATACTTTTCAGTAAGGCTGAGTTTCAGATGCTCCGGCAGTCTGAGCTCAGCAGGCGATACAAGCACGAAGCTTGAACCTTTATATCTTGACATCGCACTTATCAGGGAATGAACCGTCCTTCCGAATTTAAGGTCACCGCAGAAGGCTATTTTCTGGTTTTCCAGGGTCCCTTTAAAGCGTCTTATTGTAAGCAGGTCTGTCAATGTTTGTGTAGGATGCTGATGCCCTCCGTCTCCCCCGTTTATAACTGGTACGGAAGAAAACTCTGAAGCAAGCTTTGGCGCCCCTTCCTTCGGATGTCTCATAACCACAACATCTGCATAAGTACTCAGTACACGTATGGTATCCGCTATGCTTTCACCCTTTGATACCGAGCTTGTGCTGGCATCCGAAAATCCGAGGACAGTACCTCCCATCCTGAGCATTGCTGACTCAAAGCTTAGTCTTGTTCTTGTACTTGGTTCATAAAAAAGTGTTCCCAGGATCTTGCCCTTGCAGATGCTGCCAAAAGCCTCCCTATCCTCCACCATTTTGTCTGCCAGGTTGAAGACTTCATTAAGCTCCTCCAGGCTGAAGTCATTGGGGTCAATTAAATGTCTTCCTTTTAAACCCATGTAACTTTCCTCCTTCTTAGTCTCACAGGACTATTATTTAAAGGTTACGGTGCATTTTATACATTTCAAATGCGGCACAGCCGCATTTGAAGCCCATGTGCCTTTTCCGAATGTAATGAGGAAATTCTGGCACGGGCATTTAAATCAAGCTTTTTTATTGTATAGGAAAGTGCAACTTTCCTATACAATAAAAAACCTCCACGCCTGCGGGCATGAAGGTTAGACTTAACCATAAGTACTATCAACCAACACCTTACTAGCCTCACAGGACTAAATTAAAGGTTATCTTTGTATTTAAGATAGCATAATAAAGAATCGTTGTCAATACAGTAAAAATATCTGTAAGCTGTACAGTCATCCCATATTTAGCGTATGTTTCACCTTCTTTTATTTTATTAACAAAAAAATTATTTTTAACTTTTTTTCAAATTACTCCCTAAATTCATAATTTGCTTGCGAATTTTATATCAAACACAAAACCAACACTTTGTGGAAAGAGATGAGGAGGAAATCTTATGTTGAAGAAAAAGTTGATGTCACTAGGAATTGCAGTAGTATTCACACTCTCTTCCTTAACAACTACAGTTTTTGCCGCAGATTTTAATAAGGCTGCCGCAGGTGCAAAGGTATCTGTAAAGTTCATGAATCCCGGCAAAGGCAATGGGAATTCAAAGGATAAGGAGAAAGACAAGAAAGACAATGAAAAAAAATACAAATTTGATGATTGCGCTAACATTACCTGGGCTCTGAATGCCATAGAAAAGATGACCGGTAAAGGAATCCTGGGAGGTATAGGCCAGGGCAAGTTCGCGCCAAGGAATAATACCACTCATGTAGAAGCCCTGGCAATGGTGATGAGACTCACCGGAGATGCCAAGGAAGCCGAAAGCTTAGGCAAAAAGGTTCACCCATATTATAAGGGTGTAATGCCTCTTTGGGGCTATGGATATATATATATTGCCATAGAAAAGGGAATTCTGCTTCCTGAGGAACTAAAGGACTTTAATCCCAACAAACCGGCAAAACGTCACGAAATTGCAAAGTACATCATAAGGGCAATGGGAAAGACTGAAGAAGCTCTGGAGCATATGGATGAAGACCTGTCCTTCAAGGATAGTAATGCAATACCGGAAGGATCAGTCGGTTATGTGTATCTCGTAAACGAGCTGAAAATAATGACCGGTAACGATAACAATTTCAAGCCCAATGAACCTGTAACAAGAGCTGAAATGGCAGTACTGCTCGATAGGGCAGAAGGTAAGTTTGATCTTACGGATACTGAAAATAAAAAGAACGGCACAGTATTTGTATCGGCTGATGCTGATGACAACGAAATCACTGTGAAGGTTAAAGGAAGCACCGTTACTTATGAAGTGCTTGAAGATGTTCAGGTTTACAGGGACGGATCATTTGAAACTATTGAGGACCTTGTAGAAGGAGACATTCTCCAGCTTACATTAAACGATGATAAAGAAGTAATATTCATTGAAGTTGTGAAAGATGCTGATGATAATGATGACACTGAAGAAACAGAAGTATCATTCAGCAATGTAAGCTACAATAGTCTTCCCCAGGTACTCAAGGATGAGGTAGATGACCTTAAGTCCGCAGAAAACTATGAAGCTTATGAATATAACGGTTATATATATCTTCTGGCTGCAATGGGCAAAAAAAATACCGGTGGCTATGATATAGATATTGAAAAGGTATATAGGGTTGAAAACGACGACGAATACACAATTAAGGCAGTAGTCGATATCGACGAACCGTCATCAAATTCCTTTGTGACCCAGTCAGTTACCTATCCATACAGCGTGGTGAAATTCAAGGGCTTTGACGATATAGAGAATGTAATATTCGTTGATGATGAAGATGATGAGCTTGATGATGTGGAGATCACAGATGTTGATGAGACAGAAGAAAATGAAGTTTCTTTCGAAGCAGTTGATTACAGTGATCTGTCCAGCAGGTTGAAGGATCAGATTGACTACCTCAAGCTTAACAAGAGTTATAAGGCCTATGAGTATGATAACTATATCTACCTAATAGCTGCAATGGGTAAAAAGAATACCGGTGGTTATGAAATTGACATAGAAGATGTATATAAGCTGCAGAACGGCAGCAAATATACAATAAAGGCTGTAGTTGATACTGAAAACCCGGCCTCAGGTTCCAGCAGCACTCAGGCTGTAACATACCCTTACAGTGTTGTAAGATTCAAGAATTTCAACAATATTGATACAGTAAGATTTGTCGATGAGGATAACAACAAGCTGTCTGAAATAAAAATCGTTGAACTGGACGAAGCAGTGACTGTTGAAGGAATCATAGACTCACTCAATACAAGCAGCGAAACAATAAAAGTGAAAAAATCAAACGGCTCTGTTGTTACCCCCTCGATACCAGATGATGCGGAAATAACAGTAAACGATGATAAAGATGAGAATTTCTCTGACCTTGAAAAAGGTATGACAGTAGAAATAGAAATAATTGATGAAAGAGTTACAAAGGTTGTTGCAGAGGATAACCTGACAGAAGTTGAAGGCACGCTTACAGGAATAAGCATCAGTACTGAAAAGAAAATCACTTTGAAGGTTGGCAGCTCAAGCAAGACTTATACAGTAGCTTCAGATGTCAAGGTAGTCATCGACGATGAAACTGCAAGGGTTGAAGACCTCAGGGTGAACGATGAGCTGACTCTGAAATTCTCCAACGGAGAATTAGTTGAGATAGAAAAAGAATAATAGATACCAAGGTATATCCAACTTCCCTGGCAGCCAGAATACTGGCTGCCCTTTTTTTATCAATTCGGAACGCATGCAATGCGTTCCCTACAACCCAAGCTTCGTAGCCTGTACGGGCGATTCATGAATCGCCCCTACCCCGTAGTCTCGCAGCCTCGCAGCCTCGCAACCCTGTACCCTCCACCCTCGAATAAATTTCCATTAATATTGTACTGGCACTCAAAATACTATATTTAATATAGATGTTTTTTGAGGAGTGGATAAGCATTGAAGAAACTTACTTACATACAGGGCGCTTTTATTCTGACCTTGACAAATCTTATAACCGGGTCTCTAAACTTCATTTACAGGGTTTTTCTTACAAGGGCAATAGGTTCTGAAGGCATAGGGGTATACCAGCTGGTCCTGCCCTTATATTTTCTATTCATAACACTGGTTTCAGGTGGAATAACGACAGCAACCTCCAAGCTGGTGGCAGAACAGGCGCCGAAGCACAATTTCAGGAATATGTACAAGATAATAAAAATATGCAGTATTACTATAGGTTTATGGAGTCTTATCCTCTGCACCTTCATATTTTTCAATGCTGAATACCTTGCAGATCACGTACTGAAGGACCACAGGACATCTCTCTCCATTATGGTATTCACTCCTGCAGTATTCTTTATTTCTTTAAGTGCGGTATTGAAAGGCTATTTTTTCGGATTGCAGGATGTCAATCCCCCTGCTCTGATCGATATACTGGAAAAGCTTATCCGTGTTGGAGGTCTTCTTCTGACTACATATTTTCTGCTTCCCTTTGGTATTGAATATGTATGTGCAGGCGTGATGGCCGCGATGGCGGCAGGTGAGCTTATAAGCCTAGTTCTTCTATACTCCAGCTACAAAATGAAAAGGACCGCCGCAGCGTCCTATGCACAGACTGATTCAACCATAACGATCATAAGCAGAATACTCAGGATGGCACTTCCCCTGTCTTTCAGCGGTGCTCTTACAACCATCATGGATATGATAATTGCAGTACTTATACCTATGCAGCTTCGTCTTGCCGGTTACAGCAACTCCAATGCACTGTCCCTATACGGACAGGTAACAGGCATGGTGATGCCGCTGCTTTTCTATCCTTTTGTCATAGTTGCCTCTCTTGGTATTACACTGGTTCCGGCCATAGCCTCCTCCTATACTGCAGGTAATTGGACCGCAATGAACAAAAAATGCAACGATTCTCTCAAAATCACTTCAGTTATAGCCCTTGCTTCCACTTCCCTCTTCATAATCTTTCCATGGGAGCTGTGCAGGATATTCTTCAAATGCCCTGAAGCAGGAAATATGCTTTTCTGGATGGCTTTCGTATGTGTTTTCGAGTACTGGCAGTTCACATTGTTTGCAGTACTGAATGGCGTCGGTATGCAGCATGTGGTATTTAAAAACTCCATACTCCATATCATTATATCCGTTGTATGCTCATATTTCTTAATTCCAATACCCTCCGTAGGAATATACGGATATGTTATAGGCTTCTGCGCAAGCGCCATATTGGTATGCCTGTGGAATCTGACAGATTTGAAACGCATTCACCAGATACGCATAGATTTTTTCAATGCATTTGTTAAGCCCTTTGCCGGATTTATCGGAATGTTCATAATGATCAAGTGCTGCAATCTTTATCTCACGGCAAACGGTATACATAGCTACAATATGACTATATCAAGCCTGGTAGGCCTTGCTTTCTTCTTTCTGATACTTATCCTTACGGGAACGTTTACTGCCAAACAGCTTAAGAGCACCTTTGCCCTCAAGTAATTGAACAGTTCCGTATTTGGGCACTGAGGGTACTGATATTCTGGCGGGCAGCTCTGCGCGATGCTCTGATATCACACTGCTGTACAAAGCATAATACCCCATGAATATCAGACTCATTGCAGGTACAAATACCACCGCATCAACCAGTCCGTGTACGGCAATTCCGGCAGAGCATGCTATGAAGCCTTGTATTATATATTTTTCTTCTCCTAAGGTTTTTCTACGGAGAAGCTTTAAGCCCTCCCAAAGCTTCCTTATTACAAGGTATGTGAAAGCGGCTAATCCGGTTATCCCCATCTCAGCAGCTACCTGCAGATATATGTTATGGCTGTGCAGTATGTACCTGTACAGCTTTTCAGAACCACTGGAAAGGTAATACCATGTAGTGCCTATTCCATGTCCGAAGACAGGGTCATTAAAGAACATTTTCAGGGCTGCCTTCCATATCTCCAGTCTGTAAAGGCTGCTGCTGTCCTGATATATTGCCGTCAGGGCGGCTCTATTGGAATAGGCGGTAGTATTTATTGCAGCATATGCCCCTGCCATTGCAGCCAGATATACAGCTATCCCTATTTTTCTTCCCTTAAGCAGGTACATTAAAAGCATTGCTGTGAAAAATGCGGCAAAACCACCCCTGGAGTGAGTAAGCAGCAGACAAATGGATGACAGCACTATATTGATTGTAAGGAGCAGATTCTCCCTGAGGCTCCGGAACCGGGCCAATCCAAAGGACAGGTTCATAGCCAGATATGCAGCGAATATATTGGGATTCAGAAGGGTAGAATACACCCTGACAAGGACGCCGAAGGTCTTTTCGTCCACCCAGCTCTTCTGCAGATTCAGGTCACCGCTTGCGGACTGATATATCCCGAACAGGCATGCCAGAATACAGGCTATGTTCAGTATATTATAGCAGCTCTGACGCTTGATATTCTTCAATTCAACAGCCAGTACCAGATAGAACCCTATGTTCAGGCAGATCATTGCAGCGCCGCCTACGCTGAGCAGCATATCCCTGGAATATATTACAGACAGGAAAACGGAAAAAAGCATTATCAGCAAAGGAGTATCAAGAGAGAGTTCAGATAGCAGCTGCCTTGTTTTCCTGGCTTTTATGGCTAATATGAAAACAGCAACAACTCCGAAATATGCTCCCACAGGAAACAGCACCGAGAGCAGCACTACAATTATTGCACTCCATTTTAAAGCTCTAGCTGTCATCAGAATTGCACCCTTTCATTATTGATTCAACTCTTACATTATAATGCCCCAGGCTTCTGTTTACAACAAAAAGAGACTGCTGCAAAATAATTTATTTCACAGCAGCCCTCTCTAGCTTCTTTTCAGCATAATATTCCCAAGAATGTCGGCGGCTATATCGATTTTGTCCGCCAAATTGCTCAAATGCCTGTAAACCTCCCTCATCTTAAGTATATATCTGATGTCTTCATTTTCAACCAGTCTTACCAATGCATACCTGTACAGGTTTTCCATTGCATTCTCGTATTTCTTTGCTTTTATTATATCATCCTGGCATTTGTTCTTGGGATTGTCCATTACCCTTACGGTCTTTAGTATGCATAGTACAGCATCTCTGATAATATATACCATGTCCTTAAGGTCCTTGTTGGTATCCAGCCCGAATATCTCGATCTCGTCCACTGTAGACTTTGAATAGTCAAGCAAATCATCAATGGCCTTTGACAGGGAGAATATGTCTTCTCTTTCAAAAGGAGTGATAAAAGCCGCTTCCAACATGCAAATGAGTTCTCTTCTGATATTATCCGCTTCCCTTTCAAGGTGCGTTATCTTCAACTGCGTACTTTTGCTCGGATTCTCAACATATTCACATAGCTCATCAATTGCTTCCACTGTCATTTCGCATTGTTTTGTAAGCATCTTATAAAACCCCTCCTGGGATTTTTCACTTAACAGGCTTTTAAAAAAGCTCATATCCTTCATCCTTTCAAAGCATATAACACATTTAAGGCTTCATGATTACAGGGAGCTTTTCAAGCTTGGTATAAAGCGGCAGGCCACCCTCGGTCCGGAGCTCTACCTCACCCTGTATCAGAGGTCTTACATAGTCAGCAAACTCTTCCTTTATGAAATTACCTTCTTCATTAATATAGCATGCAGGCACTTTACGCTCTTCATTGGCGACTTTGTGCAATTCCACGAGCCCTGTGCCGCATTTGTAACTGCAGTCTGAGCCTTCGGCCTCATAGGTTACCATATAGCCTGATTTTCCCTCCGAAAATGCGCGGATAGCTGCTCTTCCGGCCATTTCCGCTTCTTTGATATCTGTAAGGGATGCACAGTGTATAGCTGCCTGTTGTGCTATATCCGGCTTTATTACCCTTGCCCTCAGCTTAAGCCTGTTCTCAATCAGACCTTTCAGATAGTCTCCTACACCACCCAGCTCCGGATGTCCGAAAGCATCTGTAGCCACACTGTTCTGATTCACATTCACATATTCACCATTCTTATCCATAAGGCCTTCACCTGTTACGATAAATGCCCCGCCGATCCTTGCTACTGTCTTTTTCACATCCTCAAGGAATCTTTCCGCGTCAAAAGGCACTTCCGGCAGGTATATCAGATGGGGCGCATCCTCCGGACTCCTCTTTGCAAGTATGCTGGCAGCCGGCAGCCATCCTGTATTCCGCCCTACAGTTGTCAGAATGGATACTGTCTCCGAGGTATACATGCTCCTGTTATGTAAGCCGGCCTCCATTACAGTAGTTATCACATATTTGGCATTGCTTCCGTAGCCCGGGCAGTGATGTGTCTCTACCAGGTCATTGTCTATAGTCTTGGGTACTCCCATAACCTTCAGTTCATAATTCATCTTTTCTGCCAGCCGGCTTATTTTATCGGTAGTATCCATTGAGTCGTTTCCGCCCATATAAACAAGATATCTGATATTATATTTCTTGAAAATGCTGAACAGTTTCTTATTATCAGCATCCTCTGCATCTGTGTTGTTTATCCTGAACCTGCAGCCGCCTATTGCCGCTCCGGGTGTAAGCCTCATTCCCTCCAGAGTCTCCCTGCTTTGCGCAGATAAATTGATGAAATCCTCTTTCAAAGCGCCTTCTATACCGTGAAGCATACCGATAACAGTGTCTATTTCACTGTAATTCCTTGCTTCATCAATCACACCGTATAAGCTTGCGTTTATCACCGAAGTAGGGCCTCCCGACTGCCCGACCAGTAAATTCCCTTTTCCCAATTGTTCTTCCTCCTGTCATTTTTGAAAATTAAAACACAGCCCTCATTGCAAATGCCAAAAGTGCAGATATTGCGGCAGCCGAGGGTATTGTTGTAAACCATGCGGCGCCTATACTTTTTACAGTGTTCCAGTTCACTTTCTTATAACGGTCTCCTGCACCCACACCCATCACAGTTGAAATCACTATCTGTGTGGTGCTTACCGGGGATCCGAATATTGAGGCTGCTGCAATCACACTTGATGCAGCTATCTGTGAACTGAAGGAATGTATAGGTTTTAGCTTGTATATCCTGTCTCCGACTGTTTTAATTATGTTCCAGCCCCCGGCAGAAAGTCCTGCCGTAATAGCTGCTGCGCATCCCAGTTTTACCCAAAGGGGCACGTAGAATTCCGAGCCGCCGCTTGTTACCATCAATATCAGAGCTATGAGTCCCATTGATTTTTGAGAATCGCTGCTTCCGTGGCTTATTCCCAGAAAAAACATACTGAAATGCTGCACCGTTTTTAAATGCTCGTTAATATCCTTACTGCTGTTCTTCAAAAGTACAAAGGCCAGTTTCATGAATAAGTATCCTATAGAAAAACCTATAATGGGGGAAGTGAACATTACAATAACGACCCTGAACAATATATTAATCCAATTGATTGAATGCCAGCCGAACAGAAGTATTCCTGCTCCCATTAACCCACCCATTAATGCATGGGAAGAGCTTGACGGTATCCCATATTTCCAGGTGATCAGATTCCATACGATCCCCCCAAGCAGGGTGGAAAGTACAAAAATCACACCTATCACAGGTTCTTCAGCCAGAACATAGTTTGGATAAACAACGCCTCTGCCTATGGTATCTGCGACAGCAGTTCCCAATATGAGTGCCCCGGTGAATTCAGCCATACATGCTATAAGCATTGCTTTTTTGGGTAGGATCGACCTCGATGAAATACTCGATGCCAGTACATTGCATCCGTCATGAAATCCATTGATGAATGCGAAAATAAATCCTACAGCTATTGTTAATACAGCCATTACGGTCACCATATACCGGCTCCCCCTAATATATTCAAAATTCTATAACTCTCCTTTTATGATCCGTTCAATGATTTCAGCCACACCATCCTCGTCATTGGATTTAGCAACCAAATCTGCTGCTTCCAGAAGCTGCGGGGCTGAATTGCTTACTGCGATTCCCAGCCCTGCCTCCTTAAGCATCTCATAATCATTCAAATTGTCTCCCGCAGCAGCTACCTGCTCAATAGGTATTTTTAAAAGCTCCGCCAGATTCTTCAAAGCTTTTCCCTTTGAAGTGTTTCTCGGAAGTATCTCCAGATATTCGGCTTCTGATTTTACAGTATTGGGCTTTACGCTGCATGAAGACTCAAATGCATCCAGGAATTTCTTAAAAATACCGTCGTTTCCAATGATCAGGATCTTGTTCGGTTTTCCCTCAATACATGATATGAAGTCATCAACCTGAATGCACAAAACATTGTCCTTTTCCATATAAGTCCTGATAGTATCATTTATCTGCCTCACATATGCTTTACCGGAGCTGTATACTATAGCGCTGCAATCCATCTCAGTAAGGAGCTTTACAGCCTGAATGAAATGCTCCTCCTCCAGTACATTCTCCATAAGGCATTTATTATTCGCAAGCTCAACGATCTTGGCCCCATTGTATAAAATCGCCGGAGTTTTCAGTTGCAGCTCGTCATAGTACTTCCGTGCAGATTCCTCAATACGCCCTGTAGCTATGGCAAATACTCCGCCCAGGGACTGGAAACTGTGTATGGCTGCTTTTGTCCGTTCTGCAATCTGCCTGCTGCTGTTCACCAGCGTTCCGTCTATATCAGATACTATAAGCCTATATTTCATTGCCTTCACCGCTTTTAGCAGGCAGTATCCTTATGCAGTCAGGGTCAAGAAGCAGACTCACTTCAGTACCGGCTTCATATATATTGTTAAGCTGCGGGTTATATACCTGTACACAGACGCTGTTGCCAAGGATATCTATATCGTATTCCGCAATGCTTCCTAGGAAGGTTGCCCTTATGATCTTTCCGGCCAGACCTTCAGAATTCCCGGAGAATTTTACAGCCTCAGGCCTGATTACAAGAGTTACATCCTCTCCCTGTTTTGGATCATACCATCCCGGATTATTGACCTTAACACTGTAAGTTCCTACTTTAACAAACACCCCGTTACTCTCTTTCCCCTGAATAGTGCCGTTTATAAAATTCGCTTTACCCATGAAATTGGCAACGAACTTGTTCCTGGGGTGGTAGTATATCTCCTGTGGCGAGCCATACTGCTCGATATTGCCCTGATTCATGATCACAACCTTATCCGAAATCGCCATTGCCTCATTCTGGTCATGTGTTACATAAATGCTTGTTATTCCAAGTCTAAGCTGCAGCTTCCTTATTTCATCCCTCATATACTCCCTGAGCTTGGCATCAAGGTTGGAAAGCGGTTCATCAAAAAGAAGCACCTTTGGTTCTATTACTATTGCTCTTGCCAGTGCTATCCTCTGCTGCTGGCCTCCTGATATCTGATTGGGATACCGTTTCTCCATCCCATCCAGCTGCATCAGCTTTATAACCTTATTTGTTCTTTCCTTTATCTCATTTTCAGGCAGCTTCTTAACACGAAGGCCATAGGCGATATTCTCAAAAATATCCATATGCGGGAAAAGGGCATAGCTCTGGAACACCATTGACAGGTCTCTCTTGTTTGGCGCCGTATCTACTATGGATTTTCCACCCACGCTTATATCTCCCGAAGTAACCTGCTCAAAGCCGGCGATCATCCTGAGTATGGTGGTCTTCCCGCAGCCTGAGGGCCCAAGCAGGGTTGTAAGCTTTGAGCTTTCAAATTCCAGGCTTACTTTATTCACTGCAATTAGTTCACCGCTTTTATCATGCTTTGTGAATACCTTTTTCAGTTCAGTCAGTGTAACATTGTTGCCGTTATATTCATTCTGAGTATTTTTCTGTTTTGTTTGTGACATAATTGACCCTCCTCTTTGCTTATGCAGTTTCTTTCTTTTTCACAAGTCTTTTTACAAGTGCATCCATAATGCCGATAGCCACCATCATCATGATTATAAGAATAATCACATATGCTGCAGCTACTCCAAGCCTGAGGTTTTCGACCTGTGCCAGTATTGAAACGGTTACAAGGTTCCATCTTGGTGATATAAGCAATATTACTGCACTTACAGCTGTCATGGCCCGGACGAACGCATATACCAGACCTGAGAAAAATGCGGATTTTATTAGCGGCAGTGTAATTTTCCTGAAGGTCAGGAAGCTGCTTGCACCAAGATTTGTAGAAGCTTCCTCTATGGATCTGTCTATTTGCTTCAAGGTTGCAGTACCCGATTCAATTCCAACCGGCATGTTCCTGAATATGAAGGCCATTACGAGTATCAGCCCGGTACCTGTCAGCAGAAGAGGCTTTTGATTGAATGACAATATGTACCCTATACCTATTACAGTACCTGGTATGGCGAAAGCCAGCAGGGATACAAACTCCATGGCTTTTCTCCCAATAAACTGTTTCCGGACAACCAGGAAAGCAATGATCATGCTGAGCAGCCCTCCTACAGGTGTCGCATAAGCGGCAAGCTTAAGGGTATTCTTCACAGGTGCGGAACCTAAAGTAAATATATATTTGTAATTTTCCAGGGTAAACTGGTTGTTGACACCCCAGATTTTAATGAAAGAGCCGTAGATAACTGTTCCGTAAAACAGCATTATGACTGCGGTAAAGAGTGAGCACAATGCAAATGCACTCCATTTGATTACAGGATTGTTCAGCTTCGGTCTTTCATAGGATGGTTTTCCTGTAACCGTTACATAGGACTTTCCGCTTACCCAGTACTTCTGAAGCAGGAATGCAGCAAGAGTAGGCAGTAAAAGCATTATGGAGATTACTGCACCTTTTTTCATGTCGTACATTCCGATTATCTCAACATATGCCTGCACAACAAGCGTATGGAAATTTCCACCTAGTACCATGGGATTACTAAAATCCTGCAGGGATTGCACCATAACAAGAAGAAGCGCACTCGCAATTCCAGGAAAGGACAGCGGCAAAGTAACAGTTCTGAAAATCCTTCCTCTCTGTGCACCCAGATTCAGTGCCGCATCTTCCACTGAAGGATCTATCGCCTCCAGTATCCCTGATAAAGTAAGGTATGCAATCGGGAAAAATGACAGTACCTGAACGACCAGCAGACTGTTGAAGCCATATATATTGACATTTTCCAGTCCGAATAATTTATTTGTAATTAAACCGTTCCTTCCAAAAAGCATTATCATGGAAAGTGACAGAACAAATGGTGGTGATATAATAGGAAGCGTCGCCATCATTTTGAAAAATGGTTTGAATGGCATATCTACTCTCGTTATCGCATAAGCAAAAATATATCCGACAAATAATGATATAACTGATACCGCCAATGCCAGGCCTAAACTGTTCATAAGGCTCTGCAGATAATACTTGTTGGCAAGTACACTGCCGATTGCCTCAAAGGACAGTTTGCCGTTGCTGTCAGTCACGCTTATAATCAGGATCTTGTATAACGGATATACTATGAATATAAACAAAAAGATGAAAATAGTGATTATTACTAAAGTCACAAGGGGTTCTTTTCCAAAGGGATTCAACTTTGCAATTTTTCCTCTTAAACCGTTATCGTCATTTTTCATATACTATTCTCCTTGTATAATTTCAGGGGTGCAAGCAGCACTTGACACCCCTGAAAAATCCTGATGATTAGTTGCTTGGGGTTGAAGCTATATCAGCACTGAACTTTTCTACCAGTCTTTTCCTGTTTTCTCCTGCCCATACGTTGTCATAATTGATAGTTTTGAGGTCATTTAATGTCACGGCACCTTCCGGAGCTTTTGAATCCACATTTACAGGAAGTCTGTAGGACTTAGTTACTGCTGACAGTTCCTGTGCCTGCACATCTGTTACCCAATCGATGAACTTTCTGGCATTGTCCTCTTCACCGGCAATACCATTCTTTATGAGAGATACTCCGCCGATTTCATAGCCTGTTCCGTCGTTCGGGAACTTCAGCTCAATTGGATATCCTTCTGAATTTCTTATCCTGAGGATGTCATGTGCGAAGGCTAAACCGATTGCAGCCTCTCCGATAGCAGCATTCTTTGCAGGTGCTGAACCGGATTTTGTGTACTGAATTATATTGTTGTGCAGCTTTTTCATATATTCGAAAGCTGCGTCTTCGCCCTTAAGCTGTACCATAGTCGCAAGAATGGTATATGCCGTACCGGAAGAGCCAGGGTGCGCAACTGATACCTGATTGTCAAACTCCGGTTTTAAAAGGTCTTCCCAGGATTCAGGATATGCTATATTCTTCTTTTCAAACCAGTCCCTGTTGCATGCAAAACCTATAGCACCAACATATATGGGAGACCAGAAGCCCTGTTTGTCCCTGTATGTTTCAGGTATCTTTGCAACATTGGCAGATTCATATTTTTCCAATAAACCTGCATTGCCGGCTGCAACATGAGTATCAGATGGTCCCCCGAACCATATGCTTGCCTGGGGATTATCCTTTTCTGCAGTAACTCTTGTCATTATCTCTCCGGCTGATAACCTTACATAGTTGACTTTAATTCCAGTAGCTTTAGTAAAGTTTTCCAGATACACCAGTATCTCCGCTTCGTCCAATGCTGAATACATTGTCAGTGTGTCGGACTTGGGTTTTTGTTCTTCCTGTGGCTGCGCATCGGCAGCTGCAGGAGCGGGAGCCTCTTGCTTTGCACAGCCTGCGAAAGCAGCTACCACCATTACAAGAACTACAACCAGGCTTAATACTCTGAATAAACTTTTTTTCATGTTATCCCCCTTCTTGTTATAAGATTTTTTATTTTCAGATTACAACTTGATAAACCGCACTATCCATCCTACATCACATCCGTGACAGCCATCTGCAGATAACAGCAACCATTCATTTTCGCCTGCCTGATGCAACATACAATTGTCAGTACGGTCTATGCGGTAATCCAGAAACCTGTAATTGAAAGCTTATATAGCAGACGTATGGGCGTATACATTCTTACAGGATATCCTTCAACTCTGAAAGATTGTCTATAGTTTTCATCGGGTATATTTCAAGAAAACCTTCTTTTGAATTCAAGCCTGTCTTCCCGATAAACCCGATGCCGCATTCCTTTGCCAGCTCAGCATCCTTCAAGGAATCCCCAACCAGAATTATTTCATCCTTTTTAAAGCCATACCTGCCGCTGATATATTCAACATGACTTCTCCCTTTGGATAACCCTCCGCTAAAGCCCAGAACCTCATCAACCTTCAAACCTCTGGGATTTAAATAATCTTCTATAACTTCCTTGAAATTATTTGAAGAGATTATTGTCATATACCCTTTTCCCCTTAGATATCCGATAGTTTCGATCGTATCGTCAAAAAGCCTGTGTTCTTTGAAATTCTCCTTCTTACGGGTTTCAAATTCATCCACAGCAAGTTTGTTTCTCTCACAGTCGCAGAACATCATCTCAATCTGCCTGCAAAAGGGAAGTCCGGAGGTCAGCCTATACAGCATTTTCCCGTAGTCCCTCGAAAGCTTGTAATGCTTCAGGATCACATCAGCTGCGATATCCGCCAGGTCTCCCATGGAGTCTACCAAGGTACCGTCAAAATCAAACAGAATAGCCTTTATCAATAGACATCGTCCCTTTCATTACATTTGCAGCAATAATTCTGAATACAACAATTATGCGAAATGTATTATTTTATCTAAACGCCTCCAGGCGTTAGAGCTCACAACTTTCCCTTATAATAAGCTGGTAATCCAGTATATTGTCCTCACATTCCGGTTTCATTCCCTGCAGCATTCCCAGCATAATTTCCATTGACATCGCACCGATCTCGTACTTGGGCTGATTCACAGTCGTCAATCTTGGTTTTACCAGACCTGCCATGCCAATATTGTCAAACCCTGCAACAGCAATCTCCTCCGGTATCCTGTAGCCCTTTTCCTTGGCATACTCCAAAGCACCTATGGCAGTTTCATCATTGTATACCACTACTGAAACCGGAACATCAGTGTTTGAAAGTATTTCCCCCATCGACCTGTAGCCATCCTCAAAGGAGGAATTGTCCATGATAACCAGACTGCCGTCATAATTCAACCTGTGATCCTCCAGGGCTGCTTTGAAACCTTTGAGCCGGTCTGCAGCGATCCTTATATTCTGCGGTCCTGCAATATATGCGATCTTTTTATGGCTGTTATTTATCAGATACTCTGTCATCTTATATGCAGCATTATAATCATCCACCCGTACCGACGGTATGTGTGAGTTTTCTATATAGTCACTTACGAGGACAACAGGAACCACTTTGTTTATTTCGATTATTGTGTCCTCATTTATTCTGGGGGTGATAAAGATAACACCATCAGCTTTTTTCTCCCGTAAAGCCTTTATATAATCCATCGCCCTGTCGGGATTACTTCCTGAGTTTCCTATAAGCAGGCAGTAATCATTCTTATAGGCCACATCCTCCATGCCCTTTATCATCTCTGCCATTACAGGGTTGCAAATATCATGCAGGACCGTAATAATGGTGTTCGTCTTTCTTGTCCTGAAATTTCTGGCCAGTGTATTAGGTGCATACCCAAGCTGATCTATGGTCTTCATAACCTTCTGCCTGGTTTTTTCCGATACCGGCCCGTTTTTATTTATCACCCGCGATACTGTAGCTGTCGAAACCTTCGCTTTTTTTGCAACTTCCTCTATAGTAGTCATCTTTTCCTCCTAAGAGTAGTATTGTGCGTCATAATGTAATCGTTTACATTTATTATTAAAATAAAATGCCAAATGTATTGGCTTTACTCAGTTTGCGGTATATGATATGATAAATTTTTGTCATATATCATATTTCATTTTGCTAATATATATTCTATTAATTTATCAAAATTCCTTCTTAATTTTTATTTTTTTAGAAATTTTTAAAATTGTTCATTAATTCTGTTAGCGGTGAAGAGCTCCGCAACAATGTATAAGCAGAAATATGAATTTTATATGCAAAAACACCAGCCTTAAAAGCTGGTGTTTTTGATGTTTTTTACGAGCAAGTCTATAAGCCGGGTTCTGTATTGGACGATCATCTATCTAGGCTTGCCGTCACCGACAAGCTCAAGCGACCTTACCCGGAGGCGGAACGGGCAGTTCCTGCCGAAGCTTTCGCTTCAGCTGCCTCTCTATTTGGTCTTGCTCCAGGTGGGGTTTACATAGCCGGTTAGTTACCTAACCGCTGGTGAGCTCTTACCTCGCCTTTCCACCCTTGCGGCAGCAGACCTGAGTCTGCTGTTTCGCGGTATATCTCTGTTGCACTATCCTTGGAGTCGCCTCCACCGGGGATTACCCGGCACCCTGCCCTCTGGAGCCCGGACTTTCCTCGTATGCATTGCTGCACACGCGATCATCTGGCTTACTCATAAATTATTCAATTTTAAAAGTTGTTGTGTTAATAATCACTAGATACTTATTATATAACCAAAGTACACTACAGTCAACATGATATATATAGCTGTTATGTAAATACCACGTCGGTTTACCAGCAATACATTATGAAACACCGCATTACGGCCTGCTGTAATACAGAAGCCTTCCGCAGCTTTGGCATCTCATATGGTCGCTGCCGCTTTTCAAGGCTTCGTAATCCATATCGGACACTTCCATTTTGCAGCCGCTGCATTTATGACCTTCCACCCGGGCAACAGGATCAGAATGTGCTTTTAACAGTCTGCTGTACATTTCATAGCTTTCCTTATCGACCTCTTTTATTATGCTTTCAATTTTGGGGTCCAGCTCTGATTTTTGTGCTTGCAGCTCCTCCAGCAGTTTTTCAGTACTTTCCTTACTGTTCAGATATTTTTTCTTAATAAATGCCATGCGCTTTTTCGTTTCAGTAAGCTCCTTATTGATATTATCTGCTTCATTAATAAGCTCTATAATGTCATTTTCTGCCTCTTGCCGCTTTTCCTCAACCTTTTCAAGCTGCTTTTCAATAGTTTCCAATTTTTTTACTGTGTCTGTCTCTCTGCTGAACTTTATCCCCTCACAGGTCTTCTTATTATATTCCAGGTTCTTTATTTCGTTATTCCGTGTCTCCTGCCGGTAAGCATTCTTCTTGAGTTTTACCTCGTATTCATCATATTGCTCCCTGAGTCTCTGGTATTCTTCCCTGAGCTTTTTTAAATCCCTGGCCTCATGCAGCTCTTTGAGCTTTTTGCTGATTATATCCATTTCCTTGTGCAGATCCTGCAGCTTGTAAAGTAATGGCAGATTCATCGAACCATCTCCTTGCTTATATTAAATATAAAATAAAAAATAGGAATAGTAAAACCATTCCTACAGAATCCTTAATAATTCAGTATTTGAGCTTGATTCAACAACCTCCGCATCAAGCTTCAACTCTTGAAATTTTCCTTTCAAATACTCAGCTATATACTTTATCATTATCTTCTCGGTAGCATAGTGACCTGCATCAATTATACACAGTCCCATTTCCAGAGCATCCAGGATCCCATGGTACTGCATATCTCCGGTTACCAGCACATCGGCACCTGCAAATCTGGCGTTGTTTATGTACTTGCTTCCTGAGCCGTTCAAAAGTGCAACCTTTTTTATCGGCCTGTTGGGATCACCGGCAAATCTTACATGATCAGCGCCAAGCGAGGTCTTCACAATCTCTGCATACATTGAAAGCGTTGTTTCGTTTTCAAGCTCTGCGATCCTCCCAAGCCCCATAACACGGCCTTCATTTTTTGTTTCATATATGTCATAAGCTGCTTCTTCATAAGGATGAGCATTGAGCATTTCCTTTATGACCTTGTTCAACAGCTTTTCAGGCACTATGGTCTCAACCCTGAATTCCTCCGTGCTCTCCAGCCTGCCCTGAACTCCTGTAAACGGTTTTGCTCCCTCCTGGGGCTCAAAGGTACCTATTCCCTTTGTTCTGAAGGTACAGCTGCTGTATTTTCCTATGTAGCCCGCCCCTGCGCTGCACATTGCATCCATCACCTTATCCTCATATCCTGCGGGCACATAAACAACAAGCTTGAAAAGCTTCTCCCTGTATGTCTCTTCCATCACCTTTGAATCTGTAAAACCCAGCTCTTTTGCAAATATATCATTCAAGCCTCCTGCTGTAATGTCATAATTGGTATGAAGGCAGTATAAGGCTATGTTGTTCTTTATGAGCTTCAATAGCTTCCTCCCTGTGGCAGTATCTGTGTTCACCCTTTTAATCCCGTTAAAAATCAAAGGATGGTGCGATACTATCATATCCACGTCCTTTTCAACTGCTTCTTCAACTACCCATTCCGGTGCATCAAGGCACACCATGACTTTCTTTATCTTCTGCCTGCCGTCCCCCACAAGAAGGCCTACATTGTCCCAATTCTCAGCCAGTCTTTTGGGAGCCAATTCATCCAATATGCCTGCCACTGTCTGGCATTTTACCGTACCCATTTCAGCACCTCCCTGTAGTAATTGATCAGCGCATTGCATTCTTCATTTCTTTCCCTGCAGTTTTCTGTGTCCATGTTCTTCAAGGCAGCTATCACCTTTTCCAGTTCACCTATTTTTTTATCTATATATTCAGCGGTCAGAGGATGCTTCTTCTCTATTATCCTGTCGCCTACAAGCATAAATCCCTCCGCCTTTCCCGCCTTAGCTGCAGGCACTGCCCAAAGTACCTCATATATCCTGTCCTGCTCCTTCACAAGCTCTTCATCCTTTATGTGAAAGCTGTTTTCAAGCAGCCATTTCCTTACTATATCCGAGTCCCTCATAGGTTGCAGGATCAACAGCCTTGCACTTTGAGCGACCCTGGTACCCTTTTCCAATATATCCCTGATCAGAATACCTCCCATACCTGCAATGACAATAACTTCTGCTTCCCCCGGCTTTATAGCCCGGAGTCCGTCTCCCTGGCGCACACTGACCCTTGCATCGACGCCATAGCTTTTTAGTCTTTCCTTTGATATCTTCACAGGACCACTGTTCACATCAGTCGCAATAGCGCTTCTCACCATTCCGTTACCGGCCAGGTATATCGGAAGATATGCATGATCTGACCCGATATCGGCAACAGTATCAAAGCCCTGTATGCTATCCGCTATAATTTTCAGTCTTGGTGAAAGTATCAAATTCATCATCCTATCTTTTTCTTGAAAAATCTTCTTATTTATTATACTACACTTTATTGATTTTTTTATTATAAATTGAGAAAAATAAACCTATATTGTTTTCGCGAATTATATAAGGGAGTGACACTAATGAAAAAGAAAATTCATATGAAGCCTGAAGTAATACAGAAGTTCAATTGGGGAGGAACAACTAAAGAATGGGAGGATGAAGCAGAAAAGCTGTCCAATCAGCTTGACACCATGCAGGTAATCAATAGTGTGATAGAAAAGCAGGACTGTGAGAGTGACATAAAAACACCTCCAAGTGGAGGGAACACCTAGACATAAATAAAAACCTGATACCAATGTGTATCAGGTTAATTATTATCATAATGGTGGGCCTTCAGGGACTCGAACCCCGGACCAACCGGTTATGAGCCGGTTGCTCTAACCAACTGAGCTAAAGGCCCAGAATGGCTCCCCAAGTTGGACTCGAACCAACGACCCTGCGGTTAACAGCCGCATGCTCTACCGACTGAGCTATTGAGGAATCTCAAACTGACAAATATTATTTTACTAACTTTCATAATGAAAGTCAACAGTAAATTTCATAGCAGTATGGTTTTTTTTTCTGTTTTTTTATTCAAGGAAATCCTTGAGCTTTTTACTTCTGCTTGGGTGTCTGAGCTTCCTCAAAGCTTTTGCTTCAATCTGTCTGATACGCTCTCTGGTGACATTGAACTCTTTTCCTACTTCCTCCAGAGTACGTGCTCTTCCATCCTCCAGGCCGAATCTCAGCTTTAGTACCTTTTCCTCTCTTGGAGTTAATGTATCAAGTACTTCCATAAGCTGTTCCTTAAGCAATGTGAATGCGGCTGATTCCGCAGGTGCAGGTGCATCCTCATCGGGTATGAAGTCTCCCAGATGGCTGTCTTCCTCTTCACCTATAGGGGTTTCAAGAGACACGGGCTCTTGAGCTATCTTCATGATCTCCCTCACCTTATCCTCTGACATTCCCATTTCAGCTGCAATCTCTTCCGGGACAGGATCCCTGCCAAGCTCCTGAAGGAGCTGTCTTGAAACCCTTATAAGCTTATTAATTGTTTCAACCATGTGTACAGGTATTCTTATCGTCCTTGCCTGGTCGGCAATAGCTCTTGTGATCGCCTGCCTGATCCACCAGGTAGCATAAGTGCTGAATTTGAAGCCCTTTGTATAGTCAAACTTCTCTACAGCCTTGATAAGCCCAAGATTCCCTTCCTGAATAAGATCCAGGAATAACATTCCTCTTCCTACATATCTTTTAGCAATGCTGACTACCAGCCTGAGGTTTGCCTCTGTAAGCTTCTTCTTGGCATCCTGATCATTCCTTTTGATCTTATCAGCCAGGTCAATCTCCTCTTCAGGACTTAGCAAGGGCACTTTACCTATTTCTTTAAGGTACATCCTGACAGGATCATCTATACTAATACCTTCAGGAATGCTTATATCAAGATCCACTTCCTCGGTTTCCTCATCAAGAGGCGGCATATCCATATCGCTTTCTATCGCACCAACAACATCTATACCTTTGGTCTCCAGATATTCATAGAGCTTATCTATCTGTTCCGGATCCATCTCAACTTCTTCAAAGGTATCCATTATTTCCTTATATGTCAGTGAACCATTTTTCTTGCCTTTATCAACCAGCTCTTTTACATATGTCATTTTAAGTTCTTCTGTTTTCATCGTTATCCCCTCCCTTCCGGATATTACCTTTTCTTCTTCTGCAACTCTTTAATCTCAACAAAAATTCTATTGGCTGAATCAATCTCTCCCGCACTATATATCTCATCCATTTTTTCAATTAGTTCCTGAATTCTTCTATCCAATTTTGATTGTTTCACCTTTTCCACACTAGATTTTATCAAGCTGTCAATATCTGCTTCAGGCAGCCTTTGGCTAAAGATTTCCGCAACCTTTGACTTTTCCTCATCATTTTCAAAGAAACCGATGATTTCACCTGCTGTTATTGTCTTTTTCTCCCTGGCCGATTTCTGAATAATTCCGGCTATCTTGACATGTATAGCATTGGAAAAATCGGCCGGTTCTAAAAGCACAAAAATATTTTCTGCTTTCTTGAAATAATAAATACATATATTCAAAAGATAAATCTCAGCTGTTACTTCACCCTTTTTCAATTCCAAATCGTTTTTATTAATATTTAATATATTATGTTTATTATTTCCATTTTTATTCTCATCCCTGAGTCTGTTAAGCTCTGCATAAAGTGCCGTCTCGTTGACCTGCATTGTTTTTGAATACTTCTTAATATAAGCATCCACTTCAACGTTGCTTTCAACATCCTTCAGGATTTCGGAAAAGCCCTTTGTAAATTTTATTCTGTCCTGTATGTTATTTATGTCCAAACCTCTTTTAAAATTTTCTATCTTGTATTCAATAAGTGAAATGCTCTTCTTTATTCTATCCCGGAAGGCATCTATGCCTTCCTTTCTGATGTACTCATCAGGATCCTTGCCGGTCGGCAGGCTCAGTACCTTTACGACACAGCCCTGTTTCTCCAGTATGGATAATCCCTTCATCGTGGCAGTTTGTCCCGCCAGGTCGGAATCATAGGATATGATTATCTCATTGGAAAAACGCTTTAAAAGTTTGGCCTGATTTTCTGTAAAGGCTGTTCCAAGGGAAGCGACAGCATTGTCCACTCCGAATTGATGCAAAGCGATTGCATCCATGTAGCCTTCAACTACTATTATATTCTCAAGGTTTTGTACTCTTTTCACAAAATTGAGGCCGTAAATATTATAACCTTTGTTAAAAACAGGAGTATCCGGCGAGTTCAGGTATTTAGGCTTTGAATCATCAGTAACCCTTCCTCCGAAAGCAATGACATTTCCCTTAAGATCTATTATGGGGAACATTATCCTGTTTCTGAACTTGTCGTAGTATTTTTCTCCATCCTTGTTCTTAACAATAAGTCCTGCCTTATATAACAGTTCAGTATTGAAGCCTTTCCTTTTCATGAAGTCCATCATCTCATGCCATTTATCCGGCGCGAATCCCAGACCGAATCTCTTTATTATCGTCTCGCTGAGACCTCTTCTTCTGAGGTACTCCAAAGCTTTATCATTTGCATTGAGATTGCTGTAGAAAAACCTTGCCGCTTCAGTATTCGCCTTATATAAGGCTTTCTGCAGCTTAGCCTTTTCCAGCTGCTTCGGATCCTTCTCCTCTTCAAGCTGTACACCGGCTCTCTCTGCAAGCAGCTTTACCGCTTCTACAAAGCCAATTTTTTCGATTTTCTGTATAAAAGTTATTACGTTACCTCCAACACCGCATCCAAAGCAATTGAATATCTGCTTCGAGGATGACACACTGAAGGATGGTGTTTTTTCGGAATGAAAAGGGCATAAAGCCCCATAGTTATTACCGCTTCTCTTTAAAGTCATATATTCCGAGATAACATCCACTATATCGTTTTTTTCTATTATCTCAGAAATCTTATCTTCTGAGAAAAGCATCGCTTTATCCACCTTTTTACTTAAATTAGAAATGCATTTTTTATCAATAATTAATATATTTATTCTCCATTTATTCTAAATATCCTTCATGTTTTGAGAAATTAGAAGGTCAAGCGATTTTTCAAAATTCCTGTCATCACCTTCACTTCGTCTGGCAGGACCTTTGGTACGTCCGCCGCCTCTCCTTATGACTCCCGACACATGCCTTTCAAAAAGTAGCCGGTCAATATTCCCCTCATTAAATATCATCCCGCTGAAGGATACGGCATAAGCTTTCTTGCCAAGTACGAGGGATGCTAGTCCGAAGTCTCCGGTCACAACTATATCTCCCTTTTCTGCCTTATTAATTATTGCCATATCCACTGCCTGTGATACATTGTCAACCATTATTTTTTCCATGACATTACCATCAGAATTGCTGCTGTGATGACATGTACTGTGAAAAAAAACAACACCGACTCCATGCCGGGCTGCTATTTTCCCAATCAAAGCAGTAACAGGACAAGCATCTCCATCTACAAGTATTCTCATCCAGATACCTCAGTAATTGCAAATTAACGTGCCGAATTAAAATTTATTCGACATGCAATTCAAATATCCTTCAAAATATAAGAAATTTTATTCATTTTTATTTCTCATGCCTGCCAGGGGGATGGAATAAACAGTTTTGTAAAAATATTTATTGCATAGCGGTCGGACATACCTGCGATATAATCACACACACGCCTCTCTACATCCAGATCCTCATTTTTCCTTGAATCCTCTACCGGTATTTCCTCCGGATTCTGCATATAGTATTTATACAGGCTCATTATTATGTTCTTTGCTTTCTTCTCCTCAACCTTGGCAGCCGAACCGATGTATACCATGTCAAACATGAATTCCCTAAGCTCGTTGGTAGCCTGACTCACATTGCTGCTCATCATTATATCCGATTTGAACATGCTTTCAGTTATTATGTCATTTATCATTGTATTTATCCTTTGTTTGTGTGTGTACCCAAGAACCTTCATGCATTCTTCAGGTATTGAAGACGCTTTGAGTATACCGCCTCTTAAGGCGTCATCAATATCATGATTTATATAGGCAACCCTGTCCGACAAGCTGACGATCCTGCCCTCCAGCGTTTCCGGCGCCATATCTCCCGTATGCCTCAAAATACCATCTCTGACCTCATAGGTCAGGTTAAGGCCTTTTCCTCCCTCGAGGATATCAACGACCCTCAAACTCTGTTCATTATGCTTGAATCCACCAGGATGTATCTCATTCAGGACCTTCTCCCCTGCATGCCCGAAGGGCGTATGCCCCAGGTCATGTCCGAGGGCTATTGCCTCAGTCAGGTCTTCGTTCAGCCTGAGCGCTCTTGCAATGGTACGCGCTATCTGTGATACCTCAAGGGTATGAGTCAGCCTTGTCCTGTAATGATCCCCCTCAGGGGATATGAATACCTGGGTTTTATGCTTCAGCCTCCTGAATGCCTTTGAGTGTAGTATCCTGTCCCTGTCCCTTTGAAAATCTGTTCTTATATCACATTTTTCCTCGTTCTGAAGCCGCCCTTTCGTATTCATGCTTAAGGCAGCATACTTTGAAAGATTCTGCTTTTCCATGCTTTCAGTAATTTCTCTGATTTTCATATATACATCTCCATCTGCAATAACTTGCATATGTTTGGTTGCATTATCACGTACATAATTATATGTACATGTTATATACAACATAAATTTAAATATTCCTTTTTTTATATGAAAAAAGGTTGCACTTAATGCAACCCAAAATTTAAGACTCAAAATTTACTCGGCTCCGAAGAAATATTTGTTTATATCATCTATAACCTTTTTAAGCTTTTCCTTGTCCGCATAAAAATATTTGATGTTTCTGATTTTTTCTTCCTTTATAAAGCCTGCCTGTTTTAGTATGTCCAGATGATGTGATACTGTCGGCGTGGAGATACCCACAAGGTCGGACAGTGCCTTCCCATAGCTCTTGTTATTTACAAGCAGCCTGAGGATCTCCATCCTTGATTTATCATCAATGACCTTCAATATGGTGGAAAGCTCGTCCAGCAATGCTTCTCTCTTATCTCTGGTCACTCTGCAGTCAAATACCACATAAAGCTTATCTCCGGAGAATATCCTTATGCACCTTTGGGGTGAAACAAAATATGAAGGAATGATATAATACTCCTTATAACCTGTAAACAGCTTCCTCGGCCTTCCTGAAATCTTTTCAAGAATTGATTCTATGCTGTCTTTACCTTTGAAGCTGTCAACATACTGTATCCCCGCTTCCATCTTATCCTTGCACTGTTCCAGCTTTTTCAGGAAATCATTATTAAGGATCGTTCTGTAAATATGTGCTGTATTGCTCTTTACCTTCCCTGGGTGCTCAAAGAATTCCATGAGCTCGCTTTCTTCAACTATCCATTTTATCTTTTCCTGTATCCTGTACCGTTCCTTCTTATCAGTGAATGCTTTCTGTATCCTTGCCTTATCTATCTCCTCATTTAAAAGGAAAAAATAAAAGTCCAGCAGGTCCAGCTGCTCTATGTACTCAATGAACCTTGGTATTGAGGTAAGTTCTTCACTTTCCAGTATGAGGTTCAGTATGTTCATCCCCCCGGCTGGAAACAACTTGAAGGTATCCAGGGCTTTCAAATCTTCTTTTTTAAGCTTTGCAAGCAAATCCTCCGCCCATTTTATTTCATACTGGTGATGGGCTGCATCTGTAAGCAAATGAACTGCGCAAACCAATTCTATTACAGGAGAATTAAAAACACTTATACTCGGTTCATTGGTTTCACCATATATTTCCATTGGCATCCTCAATACCCCCCCAATTCGATATTTATCTAATTAATAATATTACCAATTAAAAGACAAACATGCAACAAGAAGTTTAACTACAGAATACCAATCATTCTCCGTTCATCCGGATTAAGCTCTCTGAAATCGCCGGGTTCTAAAGCTTCATCCAGCTTAAGCTCTCCCATGGATATACGTTTTAAATATATGACTTCTTTTCCTACTGCCTGGAACATCCTCTTGACCTGATGAAATTTACCCTCATAAATTGTGATCTCAACCAGTGATATGCTTCCCCTTTCCAATATCACAAGCTGTGAAGCCATGGTCTTATATCCGTCCTCCAGGGTCACACCCCTGCTGAAGGCTTCCACATCCTCATCGCTTACCCTACCTGCTACCCTTGCCAAATAAGTCTTTGGGACATGCTTCCTGGGAGACAGCAGCCTGTGTGAAAGCTGCCCGTCATTGGTAAGCAGCAGCAGACCTTCGGTATCCTTGTCCAGCCTGCCTACCGGAAAAGGGTTTCTGGCTCTGAATTCGTCAGGCAGCAGATCGACGACCGTCCGCTCACGGGTATCCTCAGTAGCAGATATTACACCCTGAGGCTTATTCATCATTATATATATCGATTCCGCATAGAATAATTTACGGCCACCTACCAGGATTACCTGCAAACCGGCCTCCACCTGTGTTCCGGGATCTGTCACAACCTTCCCGTCAATTTCAGCCAGGCCGCTCTTTATAAGCTCCTTCACTTCCTTTCTGGTACCATGTCCCATATTGGAGAGTATCTTGTCTATACGCTGTCTGTTCCCCATTACCGCTTCTCCTTTGATAAATATTATAGTGGGAATACATATATTATATATAAATTCCCACTATATAATCCGCCCGGATTCCTAGAATTCCGGAGGCAGAGTCAGCATCTCTTCATAGTTGAACACCGGTCCGTCCACACACATGTATTTGTTTCCTACCTTACAGTGGCCGCACTTTCCGATTCCACACCTCATGTGGGTCTCAAGGGATGTAAGAATATCCGTCCCTTTCATTCCGAGCTTGATAAGGTCCTTCGCCACTGCTTTGATTCTCCTTGGTGATGCACATAATACCGAGGTAGTATTTTCCCAATCCAGACCGAGCTCCGGCAGCAGGTCATTGATATAGCCTACATAAGCCTCAACCTTGTCAGTAGGCTTGCTGAGAGCGTACAGTACCTTAACCCCGTCGGTTTCAGCCCATTTCTTAAGGTCCTCCTTATAAACAAGTCCCTCATAAGTTGTGGCACTGGCTATTACCACCAGCCTTCCGAAATCCTTCATATTTTCCATTATCCTTACGATCATTGTACGGACAGGCGCCAGGCCTACACCGCTGCCTACGATCAGTATATCCCTTCCCTTAATTTCCTCAAAGGGGAAGCCTTTTCCGAAGGGTCCTCTAAGACCTACCTTGTCTCCTACCTTCAGTTCGTGCATTGCAGATGTAACACGGCCCGCCTTCTTCACACAGAAGTCAAAGTACTCCTTCTGGGATGGTCCGAAGGGTATTGAGATCGCTATCTCTCCTACACCAAATATCGTAATCTCAAAAAACTGCCCTGTAAACCTGTAATTCTCATGCAGCGTTTTATCTTCATATTGAATTATGAACCGCTTTATGTCCCTTGTTTCCTGGATTATATCCTTTATCACGGCTATCTGAGGCTTATACACATTTTCACAGCGGTGCTCCGGACCATGGGTATGTATCTCAAATCTTGCGGCCGCGGCATTATCCTGCTTCATTGCTTCCATATCATGCTTGTATTCCTGCTTCAGCTTTGAAGCTACTTCAATAATGTCAATAAATGCCGGACATACGTTTATACATCTTCCACATCCGGTGCAGCCCTTGAAGCCGAATCTTTCCTCTATATACTTCAGCTTGTCGTAGATCCTGTACCTTACCCGCGAGACCTCATTCCTGGGGTTATGTCCCCCGGCATTTCTGGTAAAGGAATCACTCTGACAGGAATCCCAGTATCTGACCCTGCATTTCTCACCATAGCAGCCCTCTTCCTCTACTATATTGAAGCAGGTGCAGGTCGGGCATACACTGGTGCAGCCGGTGCAGCCTATACACTGCTTTGATATTTCCTTCCATATCTCATTATTAAAAGTCTCATCCATTACCTGTGCAATGTTTTTAAGATTCACCCTGCTGATGAATTTTTCCAGAACGGCTTTCTCTATGGCTTCCTTCAATTCCTCCGCTTCTTCCCCAACATCCTCCATAATACCGGCTGCCAGTTCAATAAGCTCGTTGCCCTTGTCCGTACCTGCTTCAACCAGGTATTCATCGCCTATTGGAGTGAGCATCAAATCAAAACCCTTCTGTGCAAAGGGTCCGACTCCAGTGGAGGAGCAGTAGCAGTTATACCCGGGCTCGACACAGTTTACTGCAACTATATATGTCTTTTCCCTTCTGCCTGCGTAATTATGATCCCTGAACTCCTCTGCAAAAAATCTGTCCAGGTATGCTATTCCATATGCATCACAAGCTCTGACGCCAAACAGTATTCTGGCTTTCAGCCTGCTTGGGTCAAATTCCGTAATCTGAATATCACTGTCGCTCTTCTGCCAGTTGTACAGGTTCTCCTTCTGTTCGAAGAGGTATTCCTTCACCGGCATCACAGTGTTCAGATAGTCCATTGTAAAGCTTTTCTCATCATAGGGCATGAACATTACATCCTCATTCTGCTGCCTGCCCGGTGCATATACCTCAAAGCTGCCTGACCATACCCCAAGCAATTTTGTAATGTCTTCCTTATTTAATAACATCATTTATTTTACCCCCTCGATTCTTACGGCGCAAACCTTGAATTCAGGTATTTGCGATACCGGATCAAGATTTCTGTTGGTCAGCTTGTTAGCTGGAGCTTCAGCAAAATGGAAGGGCATGAAAACAACGCCCGGTGTAATTTTCTCTGTGATTATTGCAACCGTTTCGATCTCTCCTCTTCTGGAAGTCACCCTTACTTTGTTGTTATTGACTATTCCCAGTTTTTCTGCATCCTTTGGATTCATTTCAATGAAGCCGTGGGGATATTCCCTGTCCAATGCCCAGGATCTTCTGGTCATGGTTCCCGTATGGTAATGATGCTGTATCCTCCCTGTCGTCATTATAAGGGGATACTCATTATCTGCCAGTTCACCGGGATCCCTGTATTCATTAACGGTGAATTTTCCCAGGCCTCTTGAAAACTTATCCTTGTGCAGGAATTTGGTTCCCGGGTGTGAAAGCTCAGGACAAGGCCACTGCAAGCCGGCTTTATCCAATCTGTTATAGCTGATTCCCCCATAGCTCGGAGTAAGACTTCTTATTTCCTCCATTATATCTCCCGGTGTCTTATAATCCGCAGGATGGCCGAAGACCTTAAACAGAGCACAGAGTATCTCCCAGTCCGGCATACTGTTTCCTGCCGGTTCAACAGCCTTTCTCACTCGTTGTACTCTTCTTTCAGTATTTGTAAAGGTTCCGTCCTTTTCCAGGAAGCTGGTTCCCGGCAATATCACATTGGCATACTGTGTTGTCTCAGTAGGGAATATATCCTGTACAACCAGGAATTCGAGGTTCTTCAGGGCATCACCGACATGATTTATATCGGGGTCGGAAAGCATGGGATTTTCGCCCATTATAAACAAAGCCTTTATCCTGCCATGAGCTGCTTCCTCCATCATCTGGGATACAGTCATTCCATTGTTGCAGGCAATATCCTTACCCCATGCCGCTCTGAATTTCTCCCTGACCTTTTCATCCGTTACCGGCTGATACCCCGGAAATACATTGGGGAGAGCACCCATATCACAAGCGCCCTGTACATTGTTCTGTCCGCGGAGAGGGTTTACTCCCGATGCTTCCTTTCCTATCTGCCCTGTTAACAATGCAAGGTTCGCCAGTGCGGCAACATTCGCCGAGCCTGTGACATGCTGTGTGATTCCCATGGCATATACGATAGAAGCATTTTCAGCTTTTGCGAATACCCTGGCAAATTCTCTTATCATTTCTGCGTCAACACCTGTTATCTCCGCTACTGCTTCAGGTGTATATTTTGCAATAGATTCTTTGAATACATCAAAGCCTTCTGTTCTGTTTCCAACAAATTCTTCATTTGTCATACCTTCAGAAACAATTACATTAAGCATTCCGTTGATAAATGCAAGATTGGTTCCCGGTCTCAGAGGTGCATAAGCTGCGGCATGCTCTGCCAGAGGTATGCACCTGGGATCTGCAATAATAAGCCTTGCATTTTTTTTCAATACAGCCTCCCTTATCCTCATACCGATAAGAGGATGCTGTTCTGTTGTATTGGAGCCTATGACAAATATTACGTCTGCCTTTGACAGCTCTTCTATTGAGTTGGTCATTGCCCCGCTACCGAATGCAGCAGCTAAACTAGCCACCGTAGGACTATGTCACAGGCGGGCGCAGTGGTCTACATTGCCTGTCTTCAGAACGGCTCTTGCGAACTTGACCATAAGATAATTCTCTTCATTGGTGCATCTTGCGGAAGACAGCACCCCGATTGAATCAGGTCCATATTCAAATATTATCCGTTTCAATTCTTCTGCTGTATTCTCCAGAGCCTTGTCCCAGGCCACCTTCCTGAAGCTTCCATCCTCCTGTCTGATCATTGGCTGCTTCAGCCGGTCAGGATGATTGACAAAGCTATAACCATGCCAGCCTTTGACGCAAAGCTTGCCCTGGTTTACAGGATGGTCGGATTTCGGAGTAACTCCTACAACCTCACCGTCCCGTACATTAACATAGAAGTTGCAGCCACAGCCGCAGTAACCACATGTAGTCAGTACTTTTTTCATTCCTTGCTTCCCCCTTGTTCTGCGTTGTAGAAACCTGGTACGCAGAATTATTCAACTAATCTTATTGACATAAAATTTGCTGTAGTATTTTTCATTTGTAAGTAATATAACAAATTCTCAATAAAATGTATATATTGTAGCACAAAAATAAACAATTACCAATATATTGATATTTTTTTTGTTATATCCATGGCATGATAAGCAGAGATCGGATATGTTTTGAGTGTTTCCGGTGAAATATATGTATCTGCATTTTGTCGTCAGTTTCTGTGAATACTATGATAATAAATATTATTCTACTACAATCCTTGGCTGTGAAAAATATAACAAATTTATAAATGGTTAAAAAATACGCAGGATTTTTTATTTTTATATAGAAAGATATTATATAGCCAAATTATTTTATGTGCTACACTAATTTTGGAAATATCAATGCATTTTTTTTGTAAGTTTTAAAAAAATTCATAAAAAGCACTTCTCTATTTTGTAACTTGTTATATAATATATATGGGCACAGCATGAGCCTACATATTATATATGAGTTTATAAAAAGCTCAGAATTTTGACATTTAAGTAAAAACTAAAATAATATTTTGGAGGGAGATACCTATGAACGCAAAACAATACTGCGAAGAGCTTTACGAAAGAGTCGTAAAGAGAAATCCTGGAGAACCGGAATTCCATCAGACAGTTAGAGAGGTTCTTGATTCCTTGGTTCCAGTTCTTGAAAAACGTCCTGATTTCATAGAACTCGGCATTATGGAAAGTCTGGTTGAACCGGAAAGACAGTTTACATTCAGAGTGCCGTGGGTGGATGACAAAGGTAAGGTACAGGTTAACAGAGGCTTTAGAGTACAGTTCAACGGAGCTATTGGACCATACAAGGGAGGCTTGAGATTCCACTCATCAGTATACATAGGAATCATCAAATTCCTTGGCTTTGAACAGACATTCAAAAATTCCCTGACAGGTTTGCCAATAGGCGGCGGTAAGGGTGGTTCAGACTTTGACCCAAGAGGAAAGTCTGATGCAGAAATAATGAGATTCTGCCAGAGCTTCATGACTGAGCTTTACAGATATATCGGTCCGGATGTCGACGTTCCTGCAGGGGACATCGGTGTTGGCGGAAGAGAGATCGGCTACCTCTATGGACAGTATAGAAGAATCAAAGGCGTATTTGAAAACGGCGTACTTACCGGTAAGGGTCTGTCTTATGGCGGAAGCCTGGTAAGACCGGAAGCAACAGGCTATGGTGTAACATATTTCTGTAATGAAATGCTGAAGCATGAAGGCGATACAATCAAAGGCAAGACAGTTGCAATTTCAGGTTTTGGTAATGTTGCATGGGGTATATGCATAAAGGTTGCAGATTTAGGCGGAAAGGTTGTCACACTCTCAGGTCCTGACGGATATGTTTACGATCCGGACGGAGTAGTTGGTGAAAAGATAGATTACCTTCTTGAAATGCGTAATTCAGGAAGAGATAGAGTTCAGGATTATGCAGACAAGTATGGAGCTAAGTTCTTCCCTGGCGAAAAGCCGTGGAATGTCAAAGCTGATATCATAATACCTGCTGCTACTCAGAACGACATTCAGCTGGAGCATGCACAACAGATAGTTGCCAATGGTATCAAGTATGTCTGCGAAGCTGCCAACATGCCATGTACAAATGAAGCAGTTGAATACTTCCTCGAGAACAAGGTTATAGTTGGACCTTCAAAGGCTGCTAATGCTGGTGGTGTTGCTACTTCAGCCCTTGAAATGTCACAGAACAGCATGAGACTTTCATGGACAGCAGAAGAAGTTGACCAGAAGCTTCACCAGATAATGATCAACATACACAATAATGCAATGAAGGCTGCTGAAGAATTCGGATTCGGTTACAATCTGGTTGCAGGCGCCAACATCGCAGGCTTCCTCAAGGTTGCTGAAGCTATGAAAGCTCAGGGCCTGGTATAAAATCAACAGTTGCAGCTTCAAAGAGACCTGTGAATTATCACAGGTCTCTTTTATTACTCTTATCGCTGTGAAATCAACATATCCCCACTATTCTCATACATATTTACAATATTCGCTAATTTTCTTTAATCGCATATCTGATAATGAAGGATTATAGGGTTTAATGCAGAATATTTAAATTATATATTTATGTAAGTATTTTAAATGCAAATGCATATTATAGCAGAATATTATAGTGGAAGTGAGTGGAAATTTATGTTCAGAGGCATCTTCAAAAGTATTGTTTTACTAATAATTATTCCGGCTTTAATGATCCCTTCCTTTGCTTCAAGCGCCTCCATTACTGAAGAACCCGCCACTGAGCTTATATATCAGGTAGATGAGAGTCACCCTCCTTTTGAATTCTCCTCCGGCAATGAAGTTTATGGTTTCGGCATGGATATAGGGAAAATCATATTCAGCGCAGGTAATTACAATGTCCGGTATTCTTCGGATATCTGGAGCAAAGTCTATGAACGGATAAAAAACGGTGAAATTGACATATGTGGTTTGCTGGCTATAAGTGAAAGCAGAAAGAAGGATATACTTTTTTCCGCTCCTGTAGTCAAAACCTTCAGAGCAGTTTATGCGCGAAGGGATATAGAGATTAATGAAATAACAGATATTGCAGGGTATAGGATAGGAGTGCAGAAATCCGACTACTCCGAGACGATACTTCAAAATGATCTGGGCATAAAGGACTACCTGACCTTCAAGGATCTTGAGGCTTGTCTCCTTGCCCTTAAGGAAGGCAGGATCGATATTATTCTTGGGAACCAGGAAGTAACAAACTTTTTGCTTGTAAAGCTTCAGCTGTCCAAGGACATATCCCCTCATATCATAAATCTTTATCCTATTGACCTGGCCTTTGGTATCAGCAAAGCGAGGCCTGAACTGGTGCCATTCATTAATGAGCAGATCAAAAAGCTGCAAAGATCAGGTTTATATGAACAGGTCTTCCAGAAACATTTTTACAGACATTCAGAATATTACAGGAGCAATCAGCAGAGAATGGTTTTATATCTGGGCCTGTTTCTTCTGTTTATTATAATCTCCACTGTGTTTTTTTCCAATACAATAATAAAACAGCTCAGGAAAATGGTTGATAAAGCCACAAGCAGCCTTAAAAAGGAACATGAGCTGCTCCGTATTACACTCCTGAGCATAACAGATGGTGTAGTGGCAGTAAACAGCCAGGGCAGAATTACCTTTATGAATCATGCAGCAGAAAAGCTCACAGGTTTCCTGGAGAAGGATTCCATAGACAAGCCCCTGGAAGAGGTTCTGAATATCATAGATACAGACAGTGGAATGAGATACGAGGTTCCTGTAAAAGAGGTACTTGAAAACAGATGCCCGGTCAACTTCAACAGTCTTAACATACTTATATCTGAAGGTGGTTCCCAGCATCTGATACTTGGCTCCGCATCCCCGATTAAAAATGATATGGATGAAGTAATAGGTGTACTGGTCACTTTCCAGGATATATCTGAAAAAAAACAGTCTGAGGAGACTATCAAGTATCATGAGTATTATGACAGTCTTACAGACTTACCTAACAGAAAGCTCCTTCAACAGTATCTGAACAGCGCAGTTGAAAGCGCCGGCAGGTATAAAAGCAAGCTGGCCGTCCTTATTATCGACCTTGATTATTTCAAGAATATAAACAATTCCCTTGGCCATCATATCGGAGATAAACTGCTTCAGCAAGCAGCAGCGAGGCTGATCAGAGTTCTTAACGGAAATGACGTCCTTGCCAGGATGGGGGGGGATGAGTTCACAATTCTCATGCCTCAGATTGACAGACTGGAACAGGCAAATGAGCTTGCACGCAGAGCAATAGAAGCATTGGGACACGAATATGTTATCGATGGGCATGAGCTGTACATAACTGCAAGTATAGGCATAGCGGTGTATCCTGAAGACGGTCTGGAGCCGGAGGTCATTATGAAGCACGCGGATACTGCCCTTTATAACGCAAAGGCTAATGGCAGGAATACATATCAAAGCTATATTGTACTGGATGATGAAAAAGTTATGCGCAGGTTCTCACTTACAAAGGATCTGCATACAGCCCTGGAACGCAATGAGATGCTCCTTCACTATCAGCCCAAAATAAACAGTGATACGGGAATGGTGGTCGGGATGGAAGCACTAGTAAGATGGCAGCATCCGGAAAAAGGACTTATAGGTCCTGATGTGTTCATTCCCCTGGCAGAAGAATTAGGCCTTATAAAGCAGCTGGATACCTGGGTGCTTCTGACTGCATGCTCGCAGTTTATAAACCTTAAGAAAGCCTGCAGCAGCCCTCTGAGGCTATCTGTGAATCTTTCCGCCTATCAGTTCAGGAATCACAATCTTGTGGATACCATAGAGCAGGTTCTTTATGAAACCTCCTTCACGCCATCTGAGCTGGAGCTTGAGATCACTGAGACCACTGCTATGGAAAACATAGATTTTACAATAAAAACCTTAAACAGGCTCAATGAAATGGGAGTCAATATATCAATCGACGATTTTGGTACCGGTTATTCCTCCCTCAACTATTTAAGGTATTTCCCGATTAACATTCTGAAAATAGACAGATCCTTCATATGTGATATGGAGAATGACCTGAATACCAAGACTATTGTCAAATCAATAATAGATGTAGCTCACAGCCTGAGCTTGAAGGTCACTGCAGAAGGTGTGGAAACCTCAGAACAGATGTCCCTGCTCAAACAGATGGAATGTGATGAGCTTCAAGGCTTCCTTATAAGCAAGCCCCTGCCCCTTACAGAGCTTCAAAAGTATATACAGGCGGCAATATAAAGCTTTTCCTTCATACTCTACATATGAAGGATATTTTATATTTCAATTGTCAACCATATTGAATTTAATGGTTGACAATTGAAATGTATCTGTATATAATTAATTCTGTAATCATAAAATCACCATTGGAGGATAAATATGCATAAGAGATTTTCAGTCAGGGACATAAGCTACATATCATTATTCACTACATTGATAGCAGTGTCAGGTTATATTTCCATACCCCTGCCCTTTTCCACAGTTCCGGTAACTGCCCAGACGCTTGCAGTTATGCTGGCAGGCAGTCTTCTGCCTGTGGGACATACCTTTGCCAGTGTGCTTGTCTTCCTTTTGATGGGCGCAATCGGCCTTCCTGTTTTCTCAGGCGGTGCTGCCGGCCTGGGTATTATATTAGGAAAAACCGGAGGCTATCTTATCGGTTTCCTGGCCGGAGCTGTTTTCATATCTGCACTGAAGGGAGAAAAGCCTGGATTAATAAAGCTTCTGATAATAAATGCAGCAGGTGGGATCCTTGTGGTATATGCCTTTGGCGTATTGTGGCTGAACTATGTTACCGGAATAGGCATCCCGAATGCGATCATATTCGGCGCACTTCCCTTTATACCAGGAGATATTGTTAAGATAGCGATCGCAGCACTTATCACTTTAAGACTCGGGAAGTATGTGAAGCTTTAGCGCTGAGTGCTTCATCCCGGAAATAAAATATCACCGACTGCAATATTTTTCTTATTGACCGTGCCTTCCGGCAATTCCAGAGCTATATGTGCTTTGTGAATAAAACCGCTTTGCCGCCACGGTTTTATTTTTTCCTTTATATATACTACCCTGTAATTCATATCCATGAATACGACATCCAGCGAGAATCTCATAAAACATGTATGTATCGCGTTGCAGCCCATCAGCATAAGTCCTTCGCTGCTGCCGATGCTTTTCCTGAACATGAGTCCTGTAAGGCGTTCCTTAAAGCTTCCGGCTATTCTGAGGTTATTGACTACCACTGTTTTCTTTGTTACGTTGTATAGCACGTGCCACCTCCGTAAATATCTCATGTCAGATATTTTTCTGACGTTACTTCATGTTTAACGGGCAAAGGCCTTCATCATTTTGATCAGCACCGGCCCAAGAAGTACTATGAATATAGTGGGAAATATGAATACTATCATTGGCAGCAGCATCTTTATAGGCGCCTTCATAGCGTTCTCCTGGGTCTTCTGCCGTCTTTTCTGCCTTACCAGAGAGGATTGGATCCTGAGTACATTTCCTATGCTTATACCCAATTGATCTGCTTGTATTATTGCACCTATAAAGGTTACAAGACTTGGAACAGGTACTCTTTCCAGAAGAGACCGGAACGCATCCTTCTTCGATACCCCGACTCTCATTTCCTTCAGGACTATGGAAAACTCCTGTACAAGCACCCCTGTCATTTTTTCAACCAGCTTCGCTACTGCACCGTCAAAGCTCAAACCCGCTTCTATCGATACAGTAAGCATGTCAAGTACATCGGGCAGACACCTTTCGATCTCTTTCTGTCGTTCCGCAATCCTATGCTTGAGATAGTATTTGGGAAGGATACTGACTATACCTAATAAGGCACATAGTACAACCATGACTTTTATTAGCGGAATATCCGTAGCTGCCAGCATGACGGCTGCTGCTGCAACAGATATGCAAATCAGGCATATTTGGAAGAGGAGAATACCTCCGACACTTATGCCTCTTGGGCTGCCTGCCTCTTTTATCCTCATTTCCATCTGGTTGTAATAGTGTCTGGGGGTGATCCTGTTCAGAAAACGACTGAGTTTTGCCATACCGGGCTTTATAACCCTATCTGTAAATGAACCCTCCATCGCGCTATTCTCTTTTGTATTTATATGGATAAATTGCTTTATTCTCTTCTGAATAAGCAGTTCATTCTTAAAAAGCAGGTTTAGAAGCATATATGAAGAAAAACCTACTGTTGAAAATACGCCTATCATAACAGCCGCAAGCATAACTACACCTCGATCCTTATAATTCTCCTTATAAGATAAATTCCGATGCCTTGCATGCACGCCGCCAGAATCAGCATTGCAAGTCCGGCGGGGTACTCAAAAAGAACAGAAATATAAGAAGGGTTTATAAGATAAAGTACGGCTCCAAGAGCTGCCGGCATAAACGATATAATAAAGCCGGAAACCCTTCCTTGAGCCGTCAGTATCCTGATTTCACCCTTGATCTTTATTCTTGAACGGATTGTTTCAGATATATTGTCCAGGACCTCCGAAAGGTTACCCCCTATTTGTCTTTGTATAAGCACTGCGATTATAATAAGCTCCAGATCCTGGCTCTGCACTCTTTTACTCAGGCTCTCCAGGGCTTTTTCCGTGTTCTCTCCAAGGTTTATTTCCTTCAATATCTGCCGGAATTCCAGGGAAATAGGCGGCGGAAGCTCTCTTGCAGCTGTATCAATTGCCTGGATAAAGCTATATCCCGATTTCAGGGTGTTTGATACCAAGGCTATTGTATCAGGCAATTGCTGATCAATCTTATGTATTATCCTCTTCTTCCTTGAGCGGACAAAAAATTCAGGTACGCATGCTGCCAGCAACCCCCCAGCCGCCGCCGCAGCCAGGCTTTCCGTCAGGATAAGAAAAGCTGAAGCCGCCGCAAAAAGGACTAATATATTTATAGCTATATACTCTTCCGGCTTAAGCGGCAAATGAGCCTGAACAAGCTGTATTTCAATCCGCTCTTTATACCTGCTCCCCCATCTGCTTCTCCCAAGGGTCTTTCCAAAAGCTGCAAGGCCATCCCGCCAGGGAAGACCCTTTTCTCTTTCAAGCTTTTCCCTTTCCCTATCAGGATTAAGATATTGTTTCATTCTTGTATATATATTTCTCCTGCCGGTAAAACAGTCAAACACTAAATATGTCACAAGTGTCAGGCTCACAAATAACAAAAGCAATAAAAACTCAAGCATTCTGCAACCTCTCTTTTCTCATACCTGATTAAACAGGCTATTTGATAAGGGGATCCTGGTATTTGCGAGCTTTTCCATGAATTTCGGTCTTATCCCTGTTGCAGTAAAGCTTCCCATTACCCTGCCCTTCTCATCCATTCCCTTCTCATTGAATACGAATATATCCTGAAGTATTATCGTATCCTTCTCCATTCCCTGCACTTCAGTAACATGCGTTATCTTCCTGCTGCCGTCCTTCAACCTTGTCTGCTGTATTATGATATCAATCGCCGACGCTATTTGCTCTCTTATCGCCCTTACCGGCAGATCCATACCGGCCATAAGCACCATCGTTTCCAACCTGGACAGCATATCCCGGGGAGAATTAGAGTGTCCTGTGGTAAGTGAACCATCATGTCCGGTATTCATCGCCTGCAGCATGTCCAGGGCTTCTCCTCCTCTGACCTCTCCTATGACTATTCTGTCAGGTCTCATTCTGAGGGCGTTCCTCACCAGTTCCCTTATGCTGATCACCCCTTTACCTTCTATGTTTGCAGGCCTGCTCTCAAGTCTCACTACATGTACTTGCCTGAGCTGCAGCTCTGCAGCATCTTCTATCGTAAGTATTCTTTCATCATCAGGAATGAAGGAAGAAAGTACATTCAGGGTCGTTGTCTTACCGCTTCCCGTACCTCCTGATACTACTATATTAAGCCGCGCCTTTATACAAGCCTCAATAAAGAGTGCCATATCCGGGGTAAGGGTACCGAAGGAAATCAGATTTCCCACACTATAAGGCTTTTTGGCGAATTTTCTTATTGTTATTGTCGGTCCGTTAAGGGATAGCGGTGGGATCACCGCATTCACCCTGGAACCATCAGGAAGCCGCGCATCAACCATTGGAGAGCTCTCATCTATCCTTCTTCCCAGGGGGGACACAATCTTTTCAATGATCCGCATCACATGCTGATTATCCTCAAAGCATGCATCAGTAAGCTCCAGGCATCCTTTCTTCTCAACATAGACCTGTTCGGGCCCGTTGACCATTATCTCTGATACTTCCTCATCCATAAGGTATTTGCTTATCGGTCCGAAACCTATGGACTCATCGATAATATAGTTTATCATTGTCTGCCGCTCAGTGCGTGAAAAGTGCAGCTCCTTCTCCTTTAGAGTCTCTTCCACTATTTCAGCTATTTCAGCATTGAGTCTCAGCTCTTCATCTTCACTGTTCAGTATGCTTGTATCTATTCTCTCAATAATTTTCTTATGAATTATGCTTTTTACCTCACTGAGGGGATCTTCCCTCCTGTTCTCCTTGCCTGGCTGCCTCCCTTCCGCTGATGATTCGCCTTTTTTCTCCTGCTCTATCCTCTTAAGCAAGCTCATATGATCGCCTCCCGGGTATTCATTAATGGTATTGTTACGCGTAACCCGCAATCCGCAACATCTAGAGAGCCCTTACCGCCTGTTCAGAATGCTGCTGCGAATATCTTCCTTTTGACCTTTTCTTCACCTACAACACTCTGCGCCAGCCTGTATATCTTTTTTGATACCGACGATGCCCTGCGGTGAGATACAAGAGGATGTCCATTATTGACTGACAATGTCACTGATGCAAGGTCGTCCGGTATCATTGCCCAAATCTCTACCCCCAGAGCACTCTCAAAATCTGTATGCTTTACCCCGAAGCCTTCATTCAGCTTATTTATTACGATCTTTACCTTCTCATTGGGGTAATTTAACGATTTCATTATTCCGAGTCCGTTTTTTGTATTCTTTATTGACGGCAGATCCAGGGTAGAAATGTATATTATCAAGTCAGACATATCCAGGGCAGTAATTATAGTATCATTAAAGCCATGAGAAGTGTCTATGATTATATAGTCATATTTGCCCTTCATATTCTCAATTATCTTTTTTATATGTCCGGCTGTGACATATTCGGCATTTTCAGGCTCAATGGGTGCAGCCAGAACCTTTATCCCTGAATAGTGAGCAAGAAGATATTCCTCTATTAAGCTAGGATCCTGCTCAATATTGGCAAAATCCTTCACAAGCTCTGTTATGGAATTCTTGACATATAGGTTCAGACAAATAGCAACATCACCGAACTGCAGGTCGAGATCAAGCAGTGCAACCTTTTTACCTGTCAGATTAGAAAGTGCCACAGCCAGATTGGTTGCTACCGTTGTCTTTCCTACTCCTCCCTTTGTGGAAAAAACGCTTATTATCCTGGAAGCTACATTGTTCACAGCTGCATTCCCACTTTTTCTCTTCTTGCTCATTTCCAGCTCATATACCCGCCTTACGGTATCTACCAGTTCTTTTACGCCGAACGGCTTTACTACATAGTCACGGGCACCTGCAGACATAGCCTTTTTTATGTATTCTCCTTCACCCTGAATGGACATCATTATTATCGAGGCTTCCACCCCATCTTCAGTCAGAGCTTGTGTGCTTTTCAGCCCATCCATTACAGGCATGTTTATATCCATAAGAACAATATCCGGCCTTCTCTCCTTGACAATATCTATTGCATCAGCTCCATTGCCGGCTTCTCCCACTATCTCGATATCCTTCTCAAAGCTCATTATAGCTGCGATGTTCTCTCTGGTCTGCTCTGAATCATCAACTACCACAACTTTTATTTTATTTTCCATTTTACCACCTTGCTCCTTGACTCCTAATTTTCAATTTTACCTTTGGGTATTACCATATCATCCCTTATAACACCGGTGGTCATAATCCTGCTGTTATCTGCAGCCGGCTTAAGAGCAAGCCTCAGAACTCCGCTTTCGTCAGCCAGAACAAGCTTTTCTGCTTCCTCCAGGCTCACAGCCAGCGTAACGCTGGCCGGCAGCTTTCCACCTTTTTCCTTCAGGACCTGCATATTCTGACCTACCCCCATTACCTGCACATTCTGCAATATGACCTTTGTGTATTTCGGGTAATATATCTTGCGTCCTTCAAGCTCCACAGCCGCCTCTTCGAAGGTTGCAATAACATCCACATTATCTCCCGGTAATATGTAATCCCCCACTTCTGTGACCTCATTGACCCCTATTGTCACAGCACGCTTTCCCACAGGAATAATAAATGCCATATTGGTCTTTTCACCTGCATACAGCCTGTCCGATAGTATGGCTTCACCCTTTATGATCCTTTCCTTCGTAAGTTTCCCAACTATCCGGCTCCTATCCGATAATCCCATTGTGACCTTGGCATCTTTGGGGAACTGAACCTTTACTATCATCTCATCCGTGACTACTGTCCTTGCCGGAATTTCCACTTTGGCCGCATATATTTCGGTATACTCAATAACAGAACTGTGATTATCCGGCTTTGAGATGTAGAAATACAACAGCAGGCAAGTAACCAATGCCATAATTATAGAAAGAGCAAGTATCTTCTTATTAATACTTTCCATATCCACCTCTCCTACGCTACTCAACCAGCTTTACTCCGACCAGGCCATATCCTTCAGCGCTTTCGTCAACTTCTCCTTCACTGATCCTCCTGACAAACCGTCCTGTTATCTCAGTCCTTCCGCTTCTTCTCACTACATCATCCAGAAAGAAGGCTGCAAACCCAACAACCTTCACTGTAGTCCTGCCGGCAACACTGAAGGAATCCACCACGGGTATTTTTATCAACCTGGGACAGTCTGCTTCAAGCTGTGAAAGGTCTTCACCATGCACAAAGGAATCAGAATCCAACAATTCATTTATCCCATCAAAAGTGGCGCCATTCATATTTCCTGTCTCTGTTTCTATCTCATCTCCTATTTTTATCATATGACCATCATATCCATTTATCAGGTTGATTCTGTATGCACAGGCTCCGGTCCCACCCAGGGCCAATGCTCCGTAATTGCCGGTATTTCCTTCTCCGCCACCATTCTTCAGAGTATAGGTCTCACCATATGTGAACTCCTGTTCCTCAATCCCGAAGGGGCGTATCCCCTTCAATGATACTATGGGACCAGTAATCGCGGAAGCCCTTATCGCCACATCAGCATCGGATATGCCGAATATTTTCGCAAAATACAGCGTAACCGACTTGCTGCTGCATACAGTAACCTTGTTATCATCTTCCTGTATTTCTACTGTAAGCCTCTCAGCCGGAATCCCATTCAGCTCAGCATATTTAAAGGCTTCCTCCAACATTTTCTCCTGTCCGTCCCCATATACGGATACAGCTGCCAATGCTGCAGAATCCACGGCATTCTGCAGCTTGCTCTTCTCCAGATAAAGCAGGCCTGCATCTGCTGTAAGTGTCATCAAGCCTGCTATGCCAACAACCATGAACAAGAGAATTATTGAGCTGCTGCCTTTTTTATTGTTCAAATGTTTCATATCATTCCACCCTCATATAAGTATTAGCTTCCATTTCGAATGGATTTGAAACAATACTGCTGATAACAGGAGCATATATCTCCAGCCTATACTTTACACATACCCTGACATCTTCTCCGGTGATTCTTTCACTGTCTCCAGGAGTCAGTATTACCTGCAGTTCACTTAAGTTCAATATGCTGACTTTGCTTGCCACATTTGCCTGAACCTCAGCATCTGTCAGGCCTATGGCCGCCTGCCTCGCACCCTCCCGTGACGCATGGGCCACAAGAAGATAGGAGCCGAAAATCCTTGAGAACTCTACCATTCCCATCAATAACAGTATTATAAGAGGTAATATAAGTGCCATCTCTACCATTGACTGCCCTTTCCTATTCAATATCATGGCCTACCTCCTTCCTTTCACCTGATTTAATAGATGAAATGACCCTACCGGATAAAATCAAGTAGGGTCGAGATTGTTGGCTGTTACTTTGAATGCTTTGGATAATGCTGTTAGAGATTATTAACTATTTCCTGGAATTTAAGTTGAATAGCTGTACCCATATCTCCCAGGACCACTATAAGTACTACTGCGATCAAACCTATGATCAGTGCGTACTCAACCATGCCCTGTCCCTTCTTATTCGTCAGATTTTGCTTTATTTCATACCAGAAATTATATAATCTCATCATCATCTATGTCGCCTCCTTTAAATTTTTCTGTTTGTATATACATTCTACTCATAATTACGTAATGGCACCATCCCTCAAATTGCTCATTTTACATTGCAGTACAAATACCTACAGCATAAGGTCAATTACCCATACAGGGTATATTTATGCAAGTCCTATTATATTAATAAAAGTACTATAAATAATTATAGTACTTTTTGTCAAATTTTGTAGGTAATATATCCCATAGATAAGTCTTCAGACTATCCTCGGTTTATTTTCTGCCAATCTGGAAAATCAGCCGCTAAACCATCTTTTCGAAGGTTTTAAGCAGTCTCAGAAAATGGTTGGCTTCCCTTGTCACATGATCTGACAGCAGCGGAGGTATCAGGGATTTTATCTTGCAGGTGAGTATCCCCTGAGTCCCCTGTGCTTTGAAGTTTCTGAGCGCAGTGACATCCTTCAGGCTCTCCCTGGTAACCTCCGAAAGTATACTGGGATTATCAGCTGCCTTCTCTGTCTTTTCCACAAGCATATCAAATTCCTTTACAAAACTGTTTGCATTATTGAAGAGCTTTTCTTCTTCAGGATCCAGATACCCCCTGATAAACTCACTGTGCTCTTCCATAAGATGATTCCAGTTTATCTCCTCTTCAATTATCTCCTTCACACTGTCAATGAAATCCCTTTTCTCCAGCTTCTCAAGCAGCATGACATAGTACTGCTCCTCTTCTATAACATGCTCAAGCATCGACGGGTAAGTATAGCTGAATGCCCTACACTCGGTTATGTTTTTAAGAAGCTTGCTTTTAAGAGCAATGGCAGCCTTTGTCATGGCTATAGCTCTTCTGTTAAGTGCAGCTGCCTTTTCACAAAGCTCATCCGGCTTTCTGTCTGTCTTTTCACCTCTCAGCTCCAGCTCTCGTCTGGTCAGCCCAGTATTTATAGGAATTCCCGTCAAAAACTGAGTTTTTATCTCTGCCGCCAGTGTAAAATCAGTAACCAGCTCGTCAGAAGCCAGTACTTCATGACTTACAGCCCTGTCTGCCAGTTCAATGACCTCAGACAGCAGCTCCTCAAAGCTGTTCTTCATAGCAACCAGTCTGCCCGCTATTGCCCGGTCCCTTGGAGTCATAGAAGCAGCAGCAAAAATTGCATGTTCCTTTGCAATTCTGAGGAAAAACAGATTCGTCTCCAGAGAATGCTTGATATATTCCTTATCTGATAACACAGTATCCCCCTTCTCTTTTTTATTCCTGAACCATAATATCATTACTATAATATTCCACAGGTGCTGCATATGTTACACTTCAGCGTTTTGCGGAAAACCTTATTTTGGGTGTATAAATTCCGCAAAACGCTTCCTTGTCCATTATTGAATTCGCACTTTACCCGTGAGAAATACTTATATGCGTTCAATACACTAATATTCGGATTAAGTTTGGGGCAGTATAATCCTGCAAGGATATGGATTGTACCGCTTTACAATTAATGAATATACAATTATTAATTCACCTGTGAGGAGGACAACATGTGTTTGATGGAAAACTGGTAAGATTAAGAGAATACAGAAGAGAGGACATAGACCTCAGGTATAATTATATCAACGATCCCGAGATCTTAAGATATCTGGAATCCGGCATCCCCTATCCCTTGACCTTCAATGAAGAGCTTAAGTGGTTCGAGGCTGTCTCTGCCTTTAAGGACTCTTACAGATTTGCGGTAGAGGCTATAGCTGAGGGGCTTTATATCGGTGACTGCGGTATAAATAGTGTCGACTGGAAAAACAGTGTCGCCAGCGCAGTAATTTTCATTGGCAGCAAAGCATACCGCGGCAGAGGTTACGGCACTGAAGCCATGCAAATATTGATGGCCTTCGCTTTCAACCAGATGAATATCAATAAGCTCCGTCTTAATGTATATTCCTTTAATGAACAGGCGCTAAGGAGCTATGAAAAGTGCGGCTTTAAAAGAGAGGGGTTATTGAGGCAGGAAATATTCAGGGACGGCAGGTACTACGACACAATTGTAATGGGTATCCTGAGGGAGGAATTTAAAAATAAGATCGGGGGATAAATCCCCCGATCTTATACAGCATCTCTATAAAGCTTCTCCAGTACTACCGTCTTTTCTTTCATGCTGCTTTTCACATCTATCAGCCTTTGGTTTCTGGAGCCCCTGTAGGTCAGGCTCAGATCTTTCAGTTCTTCAATATAGGGACCGTCAACCAGCATGTCTACAAGCGCCAGAAGCTTCATCCGGTTCTCATCCTTTTCCTCAATCAGTTCTTCAAAGGTATATCCGGTGTAGCATATAATATTTGTGCCGGTTTCCTTAAGTTTTTCCGCAATATGTACAAAGGTGTCCGCCTGAAGGAAGGGTTCCCCTCCTGAGAAGGTCACTCCGTCGATATATCTGTTTTGCTTTATATCTTCTATTATACTATCAGTATCTACCACATAGCCTCCATCCAATGCATGGGTGTCGGGGTTATGGCAGCCTTTACAATGGTGGTTGCAGCCCTGAGCGAATATCACATATCTGAAACCCGGGCCGTCCACTACGCTTTCCTTAACAATACCGGCCACTCTCAATTCCATATTGATGCCTCCCCAAAATTAAAATGCGTGTTTCACCCTGTCTGCAAGTTCTGCCTGCTTGGCATCATTGAATCTGTCAATAGTTGAAAGGTAGCCTGTAATCCTTCTTATTCTCCTTATATCTTCACTGCCGCAGCTTACACAGTCATTGTCGATGATTCCTGAGACTCCGCAGCTTCTGCATTCGTCGATAGGGAAGTTTATTCCTGCATAGCCTATATCGCATTTTGCCATATGCTTTATTATTTTCTCAAAAGCCTGCAGGTTGCTCTTAGGCGATGAAGGCAGCTCCACATAGGAGATATGTCCCGCAGCACACAGCTTATGGAAGGGAGCTTCCTTTTCTATCTTTTCGAAGGCGCTTATCTGGTAACCAACCGGGATATGATAGGAGTTGGTGTAATACGCCTTGTCGGTAACTCCCTTTACTATTCCGAATTCCTTTCTGTCCTTTTCAATGAACCTTCCGCTGGTTCCTTCCGCCGGTGTGGCATAAGCTACAAAATTCAGGTCGTATTGCTCGGCGTAGTTATCTGCGGCTTTTTTAATACCCTCTATGATCTGGTAACCCAGCTTCCATGACTCCTCATCCTCGCCATGATGCTTTCCGGTAAGGACTATGAGTGCTTCAGCAAGTCCTATGAAGCCTATTGCCAGGGTTCCGTTCTTTATCGCTTCTCTTATCTCATCAAGGTCCTTTAAGCTTTCAGAGCCCATGTAAAGCTTCTGTCCCATCAAGAAAGGCAGATCCTTTACCTTGAGAGCGGCAATTACATTGAACCTGTGCACCAGCTGTCTGCTGCATAAGTCTAAAATATTGTTCAGTTCCATGAAGAAAACATCTATATCTTTTGTCTTCAATGCCAGCTTGGGAAGATTTATAGTAACCGGTGCGATATTCCCCCTGGTAGCTGATTTTTCAGCTCCATGCCTGTTTGCTATTACCCTTGAACGGCAGCCCATATAAGCAACCTCGTCTCCGAAGCGCTTGTTGAAGCTGGCGTCCATAAAGCTAAAGGTAGGGTTCATCCTCCTGGATGCAACATTTATAGCAAGCTGGAACAGATCGTAGTTAGGCTCCCCTTCATTCATATTTATACCTTCCTTCAACCGGAAAACCAGGTTGGGGAATATAGGGCTCTCTCCTTTTCCAAGGCCTTTACCAAAAGCCTTAAGCATTGCCTCACATATTTTTCTTCCCTCAGGAGTGGTATCGGTACCCAGGTTGATGCTGCTGAAGGGCACCTGTGCACCAGCCCTGCTGTGCATTGTATTAAGATTGTATACTAAACCCTCCATTGCCTGAAATATCTCATCATCAGTGGTATCGGGGCATTGATTTCTAATTACCTCGCCCATGCTCTTATCAAAATGCGGAAAGCTCTGGCCTCCGAACATGTCATTCTGATTGCTCTGAAGTATTATTGCGGCTTGTGCGGCTGCCGAGCCTATTCTTTTGGGAGGCCTTATAAACCCATAGCCTGTATTGAAGCCGTCTTTCAGGAGTTTGGTAAGATCTATCTGAAGGCAATTCAACGTCTTGCCATAGTAATCCAAATCATGTATATGAATGTCCCCAACAATATGTGCCCTGCTCATTTCTTCCGGAATTACATTGTTAAGATAGTAATGCTTGCTGGCCGCCGAAGCAATCTGCAGCATCTTCGCAGATGGTGAATTGCCCACATTGGCGTTATCTCTGCTGGTTTCCACCAATATGTCCTTAACTACATCCATCAGCTCACTTTTCGTCTCTCTTATCCTGGTTCTTTTTGACCTATACAATATGTACGTTTTAGCAGTCTTTGCGTGGCCTGTCTCAATCAAGACCTTCTCCACTGCATCCTGAACTGTTTCCACATCCGGAATCTCATCCTTGATGTGCTTGAAAAGATAGGAAATCACTCTTTCCGTAAGGTTCTCCGCGGTTTCGTAGTCTTCTCCCCCTACCTGCCGCGCTGCCTTGAATATTGCACTGGTAATCTTCTCTTTTGTAAAATCTACTACTCTACCATCCCTTTTGCGTATTTTTGTGAACATTCAGCTTCCCCCTATCTTTCGTTTATTAGTTTGTTTAACTCCTCCAAAAAAGTATTGATGTCCTTAAACTGCCTATATACAGAAGCAAACCGTACATATGCGACATCATCAACTTTTTTAAGCCTGCTCATAACCAATTCACCAATTTTCTTACTGTCTATTTCCTTCTCCATGGAATTATATAACTCTTTTTCAATTTCATCGGCTATCTCTTCGATCTGGGATATTGAAACAGGTCTCTTCTCACAAGCTCTTAAAAGCCCGGTCATCATCTTGCTTCTCTGATAGATTTCCCTGCTGCCATCCTTCTTGACTATGATAAGAGGCATTTCTTCTATTTTCTCATAGGTAGTGAATCTCTTTCCGCATTTTTCACATTCACGCCTTCTTCTTATCGCTGCTTCCTCATCTGTAGGCCTTGAGTCTACCACTTTACTTTCACTATATCCACAATAAGGACACTTCAATAGTCCCCCTCCCTTCTAAGTATATGGAAGATTATGTCGTAATAACAGAGATAATATTACTATTTGTATGAGTCTCCACTCCTATTTTTGCACCAATATATTGTGCTCTATTGTATTATATTATACATGATATAGTAAAATCATCCTTACTAATATACCAAAATAATGGAATAATATATACTACCTCTGCTATTCTTTTCCTTTCTCCTGTTGTCATAAAAAACACAAAAAAAGCGACAATGTCGCTTTTTGTAATCTCGTTCTCTAGAATCCGTCTTAGACTTCGAAGGCATATCCAAATCTAGTGACTGGAGACTAGCGACTAGTGACTTCAATACCCTCCTCCCTCAATGAGTATCACATCCATACCGATTTTCTTTATATTCTCCCAATTGACCACTATATCACTTTCTTTGCTGAACAGACCCAATACCCTCCCTGTCCCCGGTATCACTATAGCATCTATCTTGCCTTTTTCCATGTCTATCTCTACATCGTATACAATTCCAAGCCTTCTGCCGTCATTGATATTTATTACTTCCCTCTGTTTGAGCTCCGATATCTTGACCATACCTACCACTCCCTACATCTTAATTATCAGCCGGTAAATCATTTACTATATCCTATAACATATGCCTGGAAATATTCCAATAATCATTGGACAAAAATAAAAATATAAATACAGCAGATATCAATAACTGTAGTATTTATATTTAATACCGTGGTGCTTAATGCCCCACTCATTATATTTCCAGAGCTCTGGGCGGCCGGTCCCCTGCATTAGCTAAGCTCCCCTGTAAAAAGGCATGTGTAGTTTCTGCCTCTGCTTTTTGCTTCGTATACCGATAAACTTGATGCTTTAAATATATAACAAAAAGAAAATAATGCAGTTCCGAACATTAAACACGCAAAAGCAACAGCCCCTCTGTTCACACTTCGCTGTAATGCGATCAGGCCCAATAAGGCTGTAATAATGAATGATAACATAAGGAACGCATAATAAGAAGAATAACCGAACACATTTCCCCCCGCTTAACCAAAACAGATTTATGTTGTATAATGTTATTCACACTATGAAAACATTAAAATCTTTATATTTCTATTTTCTCTACCAGTTCATCCGTATCAAGTATTATAACTTTCCTTTTCCCGCTTCTGCTTATAGCTCCTTCACAGCTATTACCTGCTCCAGCGGAAGAATCCGGCGCCAGCAATATACTATCAGTGTCCAAATCCTCGGCCTTTGGCTCACTATCAGTTGTAAAACCTACCTGAAAATCCGGAGAATTCACTACTACTATCCATGAATTATCCTCAATTTGACAATCTGCTTTACAAAGCATAATCTTGAGATTTACTAAAACAACAATATCTCCCTTAAGGCTGATGATCCCCTCAATATACTCCGGAGCACCAGGTATTTTTGTTGGTTTCTTATATGGCTCTATCACCTGTACCTTGAGTGTACTTATTCCATACTCCACATCACCCAGTCTGAAAACAATAACCCGTGAAACCCCCACCAGTACCATCTCCCTTAACTGTTTTGTTGTATCTTGATATTCAACAATCAGGCGTATTTCCAATATTTAAGCTTACTGCTGCTCTTAATTAACCCACCCATGTAAAAAGACATGTACAATTTCTGCCTCTTCTTTTTGCGTCATATAAAGCTTTATCCGCCATCTTTAATAATTCCTCCAGATTGGCTTTGCCAACCAGATCTGTTCCTACAACACCAAAGCTTGCAGTTATTCTTAATGAGTTACCATGAAAGTCCAGTGATGAGCTAGCCAGATTTTTTCTGATACGTTCTGCAATTTGTATTGCCGCTTCAGAGCTTGTGTCTGGCAGGAGGCATACAAATTCTTCTCCTCCATAACGGGCAAATATATCCATACTGCGCAGGCAGTTTGCAAAGACCTTAGCAACTGAACATAGAACATTATCTCCCGCTTCATGTCCAAATGCATCATTAATATTTTTAAATAAATCAATATCAAATAAAACTATAGCTGAAGAATGTTCTTCACTTTCAAATCCCTCCAACGCTTTACGGCCCAACTCAAGGAAATACCTACGGTTAAAAATATTGGTAAGCCCATCTAAAGTCGCATAAGTCTTTAAGCGTTCTCTTAACTTTATCTGATCTGTAATATTTCTCAGAATCAGGGTTTTCCCGACTACATCCTTCTTTTTGTTCGTTATCGGAGATAAGACACAGTTATAGTAAATCATTTCATTCTTTACTGTAATTTTTATTTCCCGCTGTTCACATAATCCAAGCGCAACAGCACTTGAAATGCCAAAATAACTTTCAAGCACCTTACCGTACGTCAGCCCGATCTCAAGCTCAGCAATATCTTTCATAATGCTTTCAGCTTCCGGATTAAAATCAACTACGCGGTTTTGCAGATCAAATACCACTACGCCATCCTGCATCGCTTCAAAAACATTATCCCGTGCAATTGGAATCAGCTCAAAAACACCATACCGGTATATCCCCCATGCAAAAACCAGTCCGGCAACTGCATAGGACGCGGGACTTATATCAATACCCTGAGGGGTTATTCGCATATGATACAGTATATTGGCAAACCACGGTACAATAGCACTTAATAAAAAAATACCCAGCCGGCTCCGGTAAATTTTATCGGAATACAACCATTCCTTTATCAACCGGACATAGCCGCATATAACCAATGTATAAGAATAGGCTATATGAACCCAATACCATGGTCCTTTATCAACATGTATCAGACTGATATGCTCAGGTCGCGTAAGCACCATACCGGTATAATATAAACCATGACAGCAATTAGAAAATAATATGAGTAATGTAATCGAAGGTATCAGAATAATCTTTAAGACCGTTCTATTTGACAATTCACTCTTAGCACCTGTATACTGATAAATCATAATATACCAGAATACAGGTATGGAGACAATTCCGACATATGCGAGCTTCAGCCAGAAGAATGCTGTATATATTGACAAGCTTGATGCTTTAAATATATAGCAAAAGGAAAATAATGCAGCCCCAAACATTAAACATGCAAAAGCAACAGCCCCTCTGTTCACACTGCGCTGTAATGCGATCAGACCCAATAGAGCTGTAATAATACATGATAATATCAGGAACACATAATAAAAAGAATAGTCGAACATATTTAATCCCCCCGGTTAAACAAGAAAACATACTATCTCATCAAAAAATTACTATCACTAAATCCAGAGAATTGATTGCAATTTTCAGGATATTTCAAAAGCACTGGTATACTTTTCAAGCTCCCGAATCATTTCAGCCAGGTTTTCTGATGTTTGAGTCAGCTCTTCCACTATAGCATGCTGCTCTTCAGTAGTTGCAGTTATTTCTTCTGTGGAAGCGGCACTCTGCTCTGAAACTGATGCAGCGTTTTCCAAAACACTGACTATTTCTACAATACTATTTATTATCATATCTGCTGATTGGGAAACCTCCTTAACCTGGTTCTCTACTTCCTTAGTGGATACTGAAATATTGCTGAACGCTTCCTCAGTCTCATTAACAGCTGTCTGCTGCTCATTTACAGCCCTTAATGATACATTTGCCTGTTCTTTTACGTTCCCGACCCTCGCCTGAATTTCACTGATAATATTTGATATTTGATTGACAGCTGCAGTTGAATCTTCTGCGAGCTTTCTTACTTCATCAGCTACTACTGCAAACCCTCTGCCTGTTTCACCGGCTCTTGCAGCCTCTATAGCAGCATTCAATGCAAGCATATTTGTTTGATTTGCTATCTCCGCAATAACACTTGTTACTTTTCCTATTTCCTTTGCTTTGTCTGCCAGATCGTCTACAGCAGTATTAACCATCTGTGAGCTTTCTGCATTCCTTCTCATTTTTTCATTTTGAATATTTATTGTACTGATTCCTGCTCCAACGGATTTATTAACTGAAGCAGTGCTGTCTACAGTAGATTTAATATTTTTTGCTATAGCTTCAAATCTTACTAACGCATCTTTTGCTGATTCGACACCATTTGCTACGCTTTCCGCCTGTTCATTTGCTACTTTTGCAATATCATTTACGACATTGGCAATTTCTTCAGCACCTTTATTTGAATTTCCTGATGATTCAGAAACAATATGTGCTGCTGTCTTTAGCTTGTCTGTTATTGAAGTGATTTTTATAATCATTTGTTTCAAATTATCTGTCATTGCACTTATCCCACTGCTCAGTTGTTTGAACTCTCTGCTTGATCCGGTTTCCAATCTAATATTGAGATTACCTTCACCAATTGACTTCAGCGTATTCAGAATCTTGTTGATTTCCTTTGTTACATTAAGTCTTAATGTCAGGTATATAATAAATATGCATATTATCAATGCTAATAATGAAATTATCGCTACATTCCTTAACAGTGCTTTAAGTCCCCCAGTATATTCGCCGGCCGTAATTGTCGCAACTATAATATAGTTTTCAACCTGTTTATAGCTCAAATACTTCTTAATACCATCAAATTCATAATGTAGGCTGCCTGTTTCCTTCTCAAGCAATGCTTTATAAAACGGCAGCACTGAAGCATCGTCACCTATACGGCCTTCATCCTTATGGCTCACTGTTCTGTTAATATCCTTATCAATTATAAAAATATATCCACTTTCTCCAAAAAGTATATCCTTCGCAACATTTTTGATATCAGCCTTCTTCAAAGCCATCTGCAGCCTGTCAGGCCTGACCCCGATCTGCACTATTCCGGATCTATCCTGCCTTGCTACACCAATATACTGGAATAAGGACTTGTCTATACCCCTTTCTGAGGGTTCCTGCGCCAATTCAAAAGACTTATTCGATACTGCTTCCATAAAGGGCTTTGTTTGCTCTGTCGATTTAAAATCGAAGCCTACAAATTCAGGTACTGTACTCGACACGATGATTCCGTTTTCATCGCAAATATGGATTTCTTCCACTCCAAGTACAGCTGCTGTTTTGTTCAGCATATCCGGAGAATCTGTGATTTGAGGCCTCTGTTCTATCATCAGAGAAAGCATCTTTGCTTTATCAATATAGTTCCTGCCCAACTCTTTCTTTAGCTCTGTTATACTTTCCTGCTGCGACTTAAAAGCGACGACTGCCTCTTCCAGCTTTTCACCTGTTATCTCTGCCATGTTGTTGTTCAGAAGTTCAGAGCAGTAATAGTATGCTACCCCCGCAAGCGTAAAAAAAGCAATAGCCAGTACCAGTAAAATTGGTAAAGTTATTTTGGTTTGAAGTCTCATTTCCTTATTCCTCCTAATAATGCTTATAATTCAATATCAAATTAAACCCGACTTATCTTCGATATAATAATCTTGCTGCATAAAACACACGGTCTCCCACCATGAAACAAACATAATAATACATTCGCCCTTTTTAGGGTTTTGAGAAAAAACATTTTTTAGAATTATTTCATATAATCTCATCTGTTATTTCAAACTTGTTTCGAGACTTCAAAACTATTTGCAAGGACTCGTGTAGCATCTAAAGCTTAAATGCATTTACTGTATCTTCCAATCCCCTGATTATTCTTTCCAATTCAGCTATGGTATTTTCTATTTCTGATATAGTAAACGACTCTTCCTCTGTTGATGCACTAACCTGCTGTGTTGATGCTGATGCTTCTTCTGTTAGGCTAGAAATACCCGTGATTGTATTTAATAAAATATCCTTTGCAGCTTCAATTAATTCATTATTCTTTTCAAACATCTCCATCTGCTCTCCCACTTCCTTAGCTGAGCTTTTACTGTGTATTTCTAATATTTAAACTTACTGATACTCCCCTGCATTTCCTCTGCCAGCTTTGCCAGGGATTCACTGGCATTCGCTATTTCTTCCACTGAAGAAGTCTGTTCTTCTATTGATGCAGATGCCTCTTGTGTTCCGGCTGCATTTTCTTCGGATATGGCTGAAAGGTTCTCAATAATACTGATAATCTGATCTTTTTTAGCTTCCATTTCATGCCCTGATTGATTAACATCTGCTATCACCATCTTCATCTTTTCAATAGCAGCAGCAATCCCTTCGAATTTTTCATTGCTCTCTTCTACACTTTTTGCTTGAGAGGCTACCAATTTACCAACTTCCTCCATTGTCTCTACCGCATGTTGTGTTTTTTTGGTTAAATCTTGAATTATCTCTGATATTTCACTCGTAAATTCATTAGACTGCTCTGAAAGTCTTCGAATCTCATCGGCAACAACAGCAAAGCCTCTACCCGTTTCTCCTGCCCGGGCTGCTTCGATTGCTGCATTTAGAGCCAATAAATTTGTTTGATCAGCGATGCTTTTAATCATCTGACTTGCATTTTCTATTTTTGTTGCGCTCTCGTTGGTGTTAATAATAATTTCATGTATATACTTAGATGCCTTATTATTGGCATTTGTCTTTTCCACAAGCGCCTTCAAGCCTTCTAGCCCTTCATCCCTTAGTGAATCTACTTCATTGGCTGTATTAATGAGAGCTTTTATATACTCCTGATCCTTTTCTATCAATTGGCCTAATACATTAATATGTACTGCTCCCTCTTCAGTGTTTTTGGCCTGATCACCGGCTCCTCTTGCTATTTCTTCAATAGTTCTTGCTACTTCATCTGCTGCTGTAGCTGACTGCTGGCTGGTGGCGGTCAGTTCTTCCGATGAGGATGCCACTTGCTGTGCAATATTTGAAATATCTTTTATCAATGAAACGATACTATTCTGCATTGTTGCTAATGACTTTGTAATTAATCCTATTTCGTCTTTTCTCTTTAAATATTTCACAGCCACTGAGTTTTCATCAAAGGATAAATCGTATTTTGACAGTCTGTCAATGATCTGTGATAAATTGATTATAGGATTGGCTATACCTATAGATAATTTCATTAATATAGCCCCTAATATAATAAATGCCAGAAGGCCTATGACAGTAACTATCATAATGCTTCTATTAATGGAAGCATGAATACCTTCCATTGAGAGGCCTATGTTTAAAGCCCCTGAATGTTCTCCATTTATGCTGACAGGTACCAATATGTCATATGCAGTTATAGTTTTATTATCTTCCTCATAAGTAAACTCTGAGGCATATCTCTGACCTTGTACTGCAGCAGTCACACTTCCTACATCATATGTAAGATCCTCACCTATTTCATCCTTATCACTGGAAGCTACTGCTTTTGCATTTTTATCTATAAAAAGTGCATAAACTACTTCATTATTTTTTGCTAGTTCTTCCACTAGCTTTTGATAGCTGAAACGCTCAGTTAATTCCTGGATTACATTAGCGTTTATTCCAATTTGCACGAATGTTCCGTCTGTATTTTTAATTGCTCCATATTTCAGGAAATTTCCAAATTCAGCATCTTCTCTTATTTCTTCCATTAATTCCTGCTGATCACTTAGCATAAAAGTATACAGAGGATGATCTTCGGCTGGTTTCCATCCTAAGTAACCTTCAATCGTAGAGTAAATAATTTCTCCTTCCTTGTTGAACCAATGGAGTTCATCTACTTCTAATTCTTCCAGTAAGCTTATTAATAATTCATTGTTCAAATTATTCTGGTTTCTTATAACAACATTACCTGCCACCCTGAGCTTATCTTCTATCATTTCATTAACCATTTCCAGTGATCCGGCATTGCTTTGAATTTTGCTTACTATCTGGTCTGCCATTGTATAACCGCTTGCTCTCATTTGGTCTATCAAGCTTGTTCTGATTAAATATGAAGACATTGCACCTATTGTCAGAACAGCTATAAATACAAGTACTAACGGTATTGCTATTAATTTTATTTTTATTGAATTATGCCTTTTTCTGTCAATAGTATTGATCATGATATTTCCCCCCTTATACAATATAGCTTTCCATTCTCTTCTATTTGCTTCTTTTTTATATCCATATATGTTTAAAGTGAGCTAGTTTAAATCTTCCTGCTCCATAATTATTCGTTCCATTTCTGCTATAATATTTTCTATTTCTGCTATAACAGACGATTGCTCCTCTGCAGTTTCAATTCCTTCAATTTCAATTTCACACATTTCCATATGCCTTATCACTCCCTTAGCTGAGCTTTTACAGTGTATTTCTAATATTTGAACTTACTGATACTTCCCTGCATTTCCTCAGCCAACTTTGCCAGGGAATCACTGGCATTCGCTATTTCTTCCACTGAAGAAGTCTGTTCTTCTATTGATGCAGATGCCTCTTGTGTTCCGGCTGCGTTTTCTTCGGATATGGCTGAAAGGTTCTCAATAATACTGATAATCTGATCTTTTTTTGCTTCCATTTCTTGTCCTGACTGATTAACATCTGCTATCACCGTCTTCATCTTTTCAATAGCAGCAGCAATTCCTTCGAATTTTTCATTGCTCTCTTCTACACTTTTTGCCTGAGATATTACTATTTCACTAGCTTTTTGCATTGTCTCCACTGCATACTGTGTTTTATCTGTTAATTCCCGAATTACTTCCGATATTTCACCTGTAAATGAATTAGATTGTTCCGAAAGTCTCCGTATCTCTTCGGCTACAACAGCAAAACCTCTACCCGTATCTCCTGCCCTGGCCGCTTCGATTGCCGCATTAAGAGCCAACAAGTTGGTTTGCTCTGAAATGCTTTTAATCATCTGGCTGGCATTTTCTATCTTTTTTGCGCTCTCATTGGTATTAATAATAATCCCGAGGATATCCTTTGCCGCTTCATTACTAAGATCTGTCTTTTCCAAAAGCTTCTTCAGGCCTTCCAAACCCTCATCCTTTAAAGTACTTACTTCATTGGCAGTATTATTGAGGGCTTCTATATAATCCTGATCTTTTTCTATCAGTTGACCCAGTTCATTAATATGTACTGCTCCCTCTTCAGTGTTTTTGGCCTGATCACCGGCTCCTCTTGCTATTTCTTCAATAGTCCTTGCTACTTCATCTGCTGCTGTAGCTGACTGCTGGCTGGTGGCGGTCAGCTCTTCCGATGAGGATGCCACTTGCTGTGCAATATTTGAAATATCTTTTATCAATGAAACGATATTATTCTGCATTGTTGCTAATGACTTTGTAATTAATCCTATTTCGTCTTTTCTCTTTAAATATTTAACAGCCTCTGAATTTTCATCAAAGGACAAATCATATTTTGCTAGTCTATCTATAATCTTAGCTAATACCTTTATGGGATTTATCATCTTTCCTGCAAACAAGGATCCTAACAAAGCCAGCAATGCACTTATTATACAAATTATATACATGGTATTCTTAATTCTGGATAGTTCGCTTGTCAGCTCTTTTTTCTCTATGACACCTGCAATTTTCCAGCCGGTGGTCTTGTTTGTCTGATATACTACATACTTTTCTATATTGTCGATACTATACTCCAATGAACCTGATGTATTATTTATAATCTGTTTACCCCACTCGTATTCGCCAATACCTTTTCCTATCCTCTCTTTGTCGGAATGTGTGATAGTAATTCCTTTACTGTCTGCTGCGAATGTAAAACCACTTTTTCCTATTTTCACACTCGACATAAGTTCAGTTAGTTTCTGGAGATTAATATCAACTGCTAATACACCTGCCGGATTACCATTTGAGTCTTTTATTTCTATTGCTGCACTAATTACAAATTCACCGGTGAAAACATCAACATAAGGTTCTGTCCAGAATAAATTGCCTTGGTTTTCCTTAGCTGACTGGTACCATTGCCTTTGCCTCGGATCGTACCCCTCAGGAAGGTCAAATTCTGGATATGCAAGTAATCGTCCATCCTCCATACCTAAATATATACACTGAACATCAGTATACTTCCCTATATACTCCTTAAATTCTTTAATCATTTCCGTTTCGTCTTCTTTATTATTAAAGGTTTCTTTTACATGACGGCTTGATGATACATATTGCAGGGAATCGCCAATTTTCTCAAAGAAGCTGTCATAAGCAACATTGACCTGGGATATGGTTTCTTCAATAGTTTTATTAACCTGAGACTGTAGAATGTTTGAAGTCATCAGATATGTAAGACCTCCCAGAGCAATTGTAGGTAGTACAGCTACCAATAGTAGAATAGCTACCAGCTTCCATTTTAAGCTAATAAATTTCATTATGTCTAACTCCCCTCATTATTTTTCCTTTACAGATATTTGTCCTCGTTATACCGCTTCCATATCATCGCTATTTTCATTTACCAATTCAGACAAATCAAGCAGCATGATAATCCTACCCTGCTCTTTGCCTATGCCTGAAATCAGCCTTTTTTTCGTTTCTGTCACAATTTTTGCTGAAGATTCGATATTATCATTGTTAATGTAAAGAACTTCTGAAGCCTCATCAACAATTATACCCAGCTGCCTGTTCCCCGCATTAACAATTATTATTCTTGTACCTTTAACAGCCTTACTGTCCTCCAGCATAAACACCTTCCGCAAGTTTATAATCGGTATGATATCTCCTCTGAAATTGATAATACCCTCAACAAATTCCGGTGTATTCGGGACTTTGACCGATTCAATGTATGGTCCTATTTCCCTTACTTTTGTTATGTCTACTCCATAGAATTCATTGTCGAGCTTGAACACTACCACCTGTATACTTGCCATATCTCTTTCTCCTCCTGTTTAGTATAATAATTTCAGCTTTACAAGCTAATCCTCCCGGTCTATTCTTATCAGGGAATAAACCGGGAGAGTTTTTTAGTACAATCCTTTATTCTTTTCAAATCAAACCAAGGGTAATATTAAGTTCTTTTGGCCTCAAACAGTTACCCTCCAATAAATCTATAAAGCAATCGACAACATGTCCATCAAACTGAGTCCACTTTCCATTTTTAAGTTCAATCAGTGCATTGTCCGGCGAAAGTGCTGTTTTATAAGGCCGTTCTGATGTCATGGCGTCAAAGGCATCTGCAACGGATATTATTCTGGATAATAAAGGAATATCCCGTCCTTCTTTACCTGTAGGATAACCCTTACCGTCATATCTTTCATGATGATATAATATAATTTCCGATACTTCCTCCATATTCTTATTCATTCTGGTATACTCATATCCCTTGCGCGAGTGTGTCTTAATTATTTCATATTCCTCTTTTGTAAGCTTTGCCGGCTTCTGCAGGATTTCCATAGGTATATTGCTCTTGCCTATATCATGAAAAATAGCTGCGCACCAGAGTAATTTGATTTCTTTTCCGGAAAGGTCAAACCGTTTGCCTATTGCAGCCGAATAGTTTGATACTCTGATACAATGCAAGGCAATATTTCGACAATAAATGCCCATCATTACCAGTCCTTCACTAACATAGTCTATTATTTCACTATTACTGATGTTAATTCCATGCAGGTCATACACAAGTCGCATTGACCTGTTCACCGGGCTACTCACTAAGCTGTTCACTAGGCCGACCTCCTAAATAAATTTAGTTGCAAAATACATAATATTCTGTCACATTTTGCTATTCCCAGTACAATAATATCAAAGTTCGGTGCGCTATCCCACGTGAAAAACACTAAATAAAGGGTGAATTTTTATCGTATTTTTTCTATTATATAGAACAAGGGGGGTGAAGTAATCTTCACCCCCCTCCTGTTGTTTCTGTATTATAATTGCAGCTCCTTTTTCACTGTGTTGATGCTTCTTAGCTTAATGGCCTTTTCCCGGTTGACCGCTCCAATCTTTGTATATATATTATTGATATGCTTCTTCACTGTACATTCCGCTACATATAGCTTTGACGCTATTTCCTTGTTGGTAAGCCCGTAAAATATATGCTCCAACACCTCAGACTCTCTTTTGCTGAGGCATTTCATGCTTTCCATATCAACATTAAATATCTGATTTTTTGATTCTTTTATATGAGCCAGTATTTTTAATGCATAATTAATATCCTTTTCATTCACCAAGCCTGATTCTTCCTTATGGTTCAAAGCTTTGCAGATAATTTCAGCCACAGGAGCCCCATAATCTTTGAAGGTACTGATATATCCTTGTCCGGACGCTTTCTCCAATGTATCCTTTATATATTTCACAGCCTCAGCTTCATTTCCCATAAGTTTTGATAATAATGCTTTAAGGATCATTATCCTGATATAGCTCAAATCCCTTCCTGTCCCCATTACCTCTTTGTATTGCCTGTCCAATATATCTCCGGCTTTATCCAATTCACCTTTCGCTATGTAAAAATCAGCCATAACCAAATATGCTTCTTCATGCAGAACATCATAACCGTTTTGCACGTCAATCTTGTATTTCCGGATAAAATATTCAGCATATTCTGTCTCCCCGGTGGACAGCAGCATTCTTACTATGTAAGCAATTGACCTGTTGCTCATAAGTCTTGCATTATGCTTGCTGCATAAGTCTTCCGCTTTTTTTATGTATTTCAGCATATCGGCACAATCTCCGATATTTTGATTTATCCTTGCAACAAGAATATATCCGCTTATCAATCTGCAAAAGTCCATTTTTATACTGCTTATCTCAATGCACTTCTTAATATTATCATAGGAAAGCTCCAGTTCATCATACTCATAATACAAGTAACCTAAATCCATGTATATTGAGCTTGCCGCCGCCGGTAAAGGCAGATAATGAATACTAAGCTTCTTTTCAAGTTTACTTGTAATATTAAGAGCTTGCTTGTATTCTCCTGCCCCGCATAGTATTTGCACCAATGCATGTGTATATATTATGTCAACAAAAAGTTCATCATAATAATTTTTCTTCTTTATCGCACTAATGTATTTATCCAGGCAAGCTTTCGCTTTCTCTGTATTTCCCGTTACACAGCAAATTTGCATAAATACTTTATATAGCAGGCACTGAAACGAACTTTTATCCGATAGAAGCCCATGTATCCGGTTTCCGTATTCAAGCGCCGGCTTGAAATCTTCATTTGCATAACATATCATCAACCGTATCAAAAGCAAATCTTCTTCAGCTTCAATAAAAGTCTTGCTTTCAAAGCTCACCCGTATATCACCTATGAATATAGCATTGTTACCGGAGCTGTTTCTACCGGAAACTGCCATAGTATATAATGCACAAATTTTCGAATTTCCTATAATCAGGCTGTCGGGTAGAGCTTCAATTATATTTGCTATCCTTACCAGGTCCCTGTTGATGATCATTATCTCCCCGTATTTTTCTATCAGTCTTGCCGTATTCTGATGGTTGTTCGACCTGATTGAGTAATCCATCGCCTCCTGCATCATATTGCTTTTTTCATACCACCTGCTTGCTTTCAGGTAAA
>DASPLL010000086.1:0-171929 GCA_035627615.1 Clostridia bacterium | reverse complement strand
GATTTGTCCCATAATCGGTTTACCATCCTGGTAGGCTCAGGGCAAACCTATGACATGATATTTAAATGGAATGGATTAGGTTATACTCCAAGCAATCCAATTCCCACACTGCTTCCCAGCATAAGGAATTTAGGTATAGGCGAACCGGGATGGACAATGTGGAGCGGCAGTCCATATCTCGGCGAAAAGCGTGATATACCGGTAGGTGTTGTATCTTATAACGAAACCGGTGAGTATAATTTCATGCTCCATTCACACGAAGAGCCGCAGATTACAAACTGGGGCGAATTTCCGGGCGGTATGATGAGTATGCTTATGGTACATCCGCCAGGAACACTTTCCCCTGACATCGGTGTAATAAGGAGGTAGATGTGATGAATATAATTAAAGATTTATGGGCTAAATCAGGAACTATTAACATGCCCGACGGTTTCTCAGTTCCTTTCTGGGGTTATGCTGAATCTGCCTCTTTCGAGCCACAGCTTCCAGGACCTGTAATAGAGGCTGCTGTCGGTGATACGTTGCATGTTAATTTTCATAACATGCTGAATGAGCCTGTATCCATCATTTTTCCGGGGCAGAATGTTGTACCCACCCCAGTAAAAGATGCTGACGGCAGATTTGTATCCTATACAGCCCATGCACCGGACAATGGTGATGTAGTAAGCTACAGTTATACCGCCGACAAGCCTGGCATATTTCTTTATGAAAGCGGCAGCAGCCCGGAAAGGCAAATCCAAATGGGAATGTATGGTGTTATTATTGTCAGGCCTGCAGGTTTTGATGCAGTAAATGCATCAACAAGAACAGCATATGGAACAAATACCGGAAGTGAATTTGATATTGAAAAAGTACTGGTACTTGGTGAAATAGATAGTGTATTGCATTCGAAAATAGTCAATCCACAGCCTGGCGGCATGTATATTTTCAGTCCGGACTATTGGACGATCAACGGCAGATCTTATCCGCATACTACAGCAGCAGATGATGATTCCTCCCAGCCCTATAGCTCAAAAATCACGGCTGGCCAAGGCCATAAAATATTAATCAGGTGTATTAACGCAGGTTTTCAACATCACAATATCAGATTTGACAACCTGTCAGTAAGGGTAATAGCTACCGATTCAGTACCTTTAAATTCAAATACTCTTGATAAGACCTATAAAAAGAACACAGTTACAATCGCATCCGGTGAAAGCTATGACATAATCACAACAGTAAATACACCAGGAATGTACATGATTTACGACAGAGATTATCATCATCTGGTTGATATCAACGGTCTGTCCAGTGGTATGATGACGATAATTGAGATCTTATAAGATAGGGACATGGACAAGGGGGGACATGGGGGGACATGGGGACAGATACTGACCCCTTGTCCCTTTATAGAACGCACCACCCTAGCAATTAAATCGTTATAACGAATAATAGAAACACACATGCTTACTTTAGGTTCCTGAAGTAACCGTGGTAGAGCCAGATAACAAGCCAATCCTCGCCTATAGTTGCTTATTCTTTCGTTGCGTGTGCATGATTAGTAATATGCTTGCATACCTCTTTGCGGATTATAGATTCTTCGATAGCCATAACGAAATGCCCGCCTTTTTCAAAACTAAGCAAACGTGCGCCTGGAATGGTAGAAGATGAAAAGACAGCGTTCTGATACGGCTGCAGCGTGTCATCCTTAGCATGCACAACCAGAGTCGGCGTGCAGATTCCAGCAATCCGCCCATTTGGTAATGCAGCATAGTGATCAAAATTAGCACCCGACTTTCGCAGTGCTGCTGGGTTCATATAATCAATGATTTGGTTCATTACTTCTATTTGTTGAGAACTGAGGGCTGCTATCACTTCTTTGCTGGCCCCCATTAGCTGCATAAACTGGTTTTTAAAAAGCTTTACCGCAATCCAGTATGAAAAATCTCTTTGCATTATGCTCGATATCATCTTGCCTTGTTTGTCACCCTGTTTTCCCTCTGGAACCGATACATTTGTAGCCCCGGCGGAAATAAGGGTAAGGGAAGAAACCCGTTCAGGATAAAACAGGGCAAACAGTTCAGCTGATGGCCCGCCGGCCGATAAGGCGACAACTGCAACCTTTTCAACTTTAAGATGGTCTAACAGCTTGGCATAAGCATGGGCTTGATCATCGTAAGTGGCCCCTTCAGGAAGATTTGACCCCAAATAGCCAAAACGCGAAGGTGCAATCCATCTAAATTCGTCGCCCAAAACCACACGGGCAAGCAGTTCTCCTTGATCATAACCGCCGCCGCCCCCATGGATTACCAAAACATTAGGACCCGTTCCGCCTTCAGTATATTCAACATTGCCATATAGCGTGGAGACGATACTGCTCTTCCCTTGGACACGCGCATAGGCTGCCCGGATATCTCTTTGATATTTCACCCAGACCAGAACTGTTGAAACAATAAATATAGCCACCAACAGAGCTATTATCTTAAACTTCATTATAATTACTCTCCTCTTTCTAATATGCAATTTACCAATGACCTGAGCCATTGCTCGCCATTCAGGAAATCCTGGACTGCTTTTTCAAAAGTAATCTGATAAGACTTACAACTGATAACATACCAAAAATTATAGCAAGACTCCCTATTGTTACGTGAAAATCTATGGATGTGATATCTGTAATTTTATTAGCCCTAATCCAAAACCCGCAAATTGCTGTTGAAAGCAGCAATAAACCTGTGACTATCCCAATAATTAAATTTATAGTTTTCATTTTTTTATCCTCCTTTGTGATTCCAATCTAAATCCGGTTAAGCTTTTCCAAATTCAGCCCCAAATCATACATTTCTTTTAATATTGCATGCAAAGCTGCCTGGTCAAACTGTACACAGGTAATTTTTGTTTTCCCGTTGGGAAGGTTCTCTAACTCGATTTCTGCTATGCCCCGAAATCGTCGTTTATCGATGTGACCTTGTATTACAATCTCATAATTGTCCATCCCGCTAACCTCCTTGCAAAATCTTTACACTATATTTATAAATCCCAGAAGGTTAGGTTGAAACCTAACTAAAGTTCAGTTGCATGGTTAGGTAAAGAAAAAAAGCTGCTCCGAAACAGCAGCTCTCAGATTATTTTTATCTCTTTTGCTTTGTTAATGGCTTGAGTCCTGTTTTTAACCCCTAGTTTGGCGAAGATATGGTTCAGATGCCATTTAACTGTTCCCAGACTAATATATAACCGGCGGGTAATATCTGCGTTGGATAATCCTTGGGCAACTAACCTTAATACTTCAATTTCCCTTTCGCTCAGCGGTTCTATCAGCCCCGAAACCGCCTGCCTTTTTGGTGCAGGACCTGATTTTAACTCCAGCATAAAATCATCAATCAAGGTAGCAACGAATTCAGGAGACTTATCCCGGACTAAAGGCAACATATGCAGAACCTGCTCTCCCTGATCCAAAAATGAACGCCGGTAATTTTGAGGGGCAGCAATGCATACAGCCTCACTTAAGTTCTTCTTTGCTTCATTATCATCACCAAGGGCTTTATTTAAAATTGCTTTTAAAATCAGGATACTAATCAAGCGTCCTTTTCTCTCACTCCGTGCAAACTCTTCAAGCTTCGCTAAAAGAGCTTGAGCTTCGGTCCAAAGTTTTTGTGCCAAGAGGTATCGCACAAAGATTAAATAAGGCTGTTCCTTTAATGAAGTTATCTCCCCCTCAAGAGATAATCCGCTTCTCTTAATCCAATCTTCAACCCAGTGTACTTCTCCCATTCTAAGTATCAGATCGGCCTGGCTTGCTTCATATCTTAATACAACGATGGGCAGGCCGGAAGCCTTAGCCCTCTCCAGGCCCTCCTGCAAAATAGTTAAAGCTTCCTCCGAAAAGCCCTGTAAATACCGGATTCGGGCCAGAGTTCTTTCCGCTTCTCCGCCGAAAATTTTACTCATGGCCATTTTACGGCAGTCATCTATTGCTTTTAGTACAGTTTCCTCGGCCAGTTTTAACTGGTTAGTCTCATAACAAAAGAGACTTAGAGGAATATTAAGAATTCCTGCCTCCGGCAAAGGTTTATTTCCGGTAGTTTTCCCTCCTAAGATATCCAAACATAATTGTATGGCCTCCTGTAAACCGCCCTGAAAATAGTAATTATAGACTAAGTCCATCGAAACGGTACAAACTGTCAGGGAGTAGCTCTCATTTATACTGATTTCCAAAGCTTCTCTAAAGGCCTCATTGGATTCAGCTAAATTACCTATATTTCTTTTGGCCTGGGCTAAAACAACAAGTGCGAAAATTTTCATGCCAAGGTCCTCTTCGGCCATCAAGCCAATGGCCTCCGCAGCCAATTCTATAGTTTTCTTATCTTCACGAATATTAGCGATCCATGCTTCCAGAGCTTTAACCCGGCCGTCATTTAATCTGTCTGCCTGCTTTAATTGCCGAAAAGCATTAATATAATATTGAGCTTTATCAATTTGAGCCATAAGAAAATAGGCACAAGCTTTATAAGAGCATAACTCACTGTCATTAAGAACCAAGTTTTCTGGCAAAGAATCCAACCACTCAATAAGGGTGTATAATTCCCCGTTCAACAGACTGCTGTTTGTTTGTTTTTTTATTTGTCTGGCGGCATTATCAACATCTTCTGCTGCAAGAGAATGTTCTATGGCTTCACTATTATAACCGTTGGACTCAAACCATTCAGACGCCTTCCGATGCAAGCTTGTTTCCTGCTCCTCCTCCAACTCTGTACGCAGAAAATCGGCGAAAAGATGATGATAGCGATACCATTGGCGTTTCTCATCCAAAGGTATTAAAAAAAGATTGGTCTGTTCTAGGCTGATTAGTATGCTTTTACTGTCATTCCTGTCCATTAATTCATCACACAAAGAAGCACACAACCGGCCTAAAACTGCAGTATTGCATAAAAATTCTTTTATTTCAACCTTCTGGAGCCGGAGTACTTCGTCAAATAAGTAATCTATCACATACCTATGACTGCCGCTAAACTTGTCAATAAAGTCATTGATCCCCTGCTCCTCCCTGCCCCGTAATGAGAGGGCAGCCAACTGAAGACCGGCAATCCAGCCCTCGGTCCTATCCTTAAGGGTTATAACCTGAGAGTCTTTTAAGCTTAGCTGCATGGTTTGGGCAAAAAACGCCGCCACTTCTTGATCTGAAAACCTTAAATCATCTATCCTCAACTCCGTTAATTGATTACTTGCCCTCCATTTTCCAAGAGTTAAAAGCGGATCATGCCTTGTCACAATTACAATGTGAAAGATAATGGGGCTATTCTCGATTATGATTTCTAATGTCCGGTGGAGATACTCATTGGTTATTACATGATAATCATCTAATACCAGTACAATAGGCTTACCTTCATCAATAATTTGGTTAATCAATAGAGTCGCTATTGTTTCAGGGTCAGGTAATTGAGGGGATCGTAACAGGTTAGCTACCTCTTTACCAAAACCATTATGAATTGTCTGTAGGGAAGCCACCAGATAAGTAAAAAACCTCTGGGGATTATTGTCCCCTGTATCTATGGAAAACCAAGCATGCTCACGATCAATGGTTTTTAACCACTCTATAATTAAGGTTGTTTTGCCATATCCCGCCGGAGCTGATACCAAAGTAAACTTTCCACCCTGTGCTAATCCTTCAGTAATTTTCCGAATCAATGAAGAGCGGAAAACTGTATTTGGCCTGGATGCTGGTATGAATATTTTTGTCATTAATATTGGGTTTAACAATATCCTCAGCTCCTTATAAATTCTCCAAACTATTATAAAATTCGACTTAAATTCAAATAAGTCCTTTTCTTGGAACTAAAGATAGAATATGATATTAAAAAATCGCCAGCCCAGAAGCTGACGATATATCAATAACACTATAACCTATTTTCTCCATCCTCCGACAAACCATTAAACAGGATTTGCATATAATCTCGTCTACTGTATAAAATTCTCAACACAAAAATATTTACGCCTTCACACCTATAGAATATCAAGTAATTGGCACAGACAAGAAAACGACAGTCTGTCTGAATATCTACAACAGAAGTTAGTAACGCGCCAATTTGAGGATGTTCTGATAATCCACGTATTTTTTCCATGATTTTAGTAACTAAACTGATAACCGCTCTTTGTTATTATTGTACCCTTATTATTCGTAAAATTCAACGTAAAATTATACAGCACCATGGAATAATTTGACCTTTGTCACGTGTAACTAAGCTATCAGCAATTATAATTCCCTTCGGATCAATGTCCTCTGATTATTATTCTGCTGCTTTCTTGTTTCATTACAATTTTATCAATTTCTGGTTATCATGTGTAATATCTATATAATACATTTCTCCTCTTACAATCACTTTAAAGGCAAGCCTTCTCCACTTTTTAGGCAAATTAGGCCTGACTGTAATTTTGCCGTCCACGACCTTTAGTCCTGCAAAGCCTAGTATCGCTGCCATCCAGGCTCCCCCACCTGCCGCAGGGTGTGTGCCTCCTATATATATTGATCCCGCAAACTGCTTGGACTCTCCCATCAAATCAATATTGGCGCTCTTCACAAAAAACTGATATGCCCACTCCACATTTCCTGTCTCACAGGAAAGAAGCGAGTAAATGCATGGACTAAGGCTTGAGCCATGCTCTGTCCTTGGTTCATAGTAAGCCCAGTTGGCCTTCAGTACCTCACGGGTGTATTCCTTTCTGAACAGATACAGCATAAGCACCACATCGGCCTGCTTGATGATTTTAGTGTCTGATGCAACTCCGTGCCCTCCGCCCCAGTATTCCCTTGGATCAATTATTCTGCTCCGGACTTCAGCCAAAGAGCAATCCTCCAGTCTGTCATAACCGTCAAACTGTTCTATTATCAGATTCTTTTCATCAGGCTCTGCTACATACAGCTTCTCCTTAAACCTTATTATATTTATAATTTCCCTATTATAATCAAGCTTTGCAACAAGCTCCTCATACTCCCCGGGGTATTCACCTTTCAGCAGTTCCAGGGCTTGCAGCGCAACCTCCAGTGTATGATGGACCATTTTGTTGGTATATGCATTATTGTTCACTCTTTCATGGTATTCGTCCGGGCCGATGACATCAAGGAGTTCATACCTGTCCTTATCTTCCTTGTAGTAAGCATAAGAGTAGAAAAACCTGGCACATTCAAGAATTACCTCTGCACCGCCGTCTATCAGTACCCCCACGTCTCCGGTATATTTGTAGAATTCCCATATTGCATATGCTACAACAGTACTGATATGAATTTGCTTATCCCTGAAATAAGTTCTGACAGGACGTCCGGTGAAGACATCCATAACGTTATAATCACTGCAGGCATCCTCACCGTTTTCCTGGCTTTCCCAGGCATAAAAGGCTCCCCTGCAGCCATAATAGGCTGCCTTTTTTCTGGCTCCGTCCAGGGTCTTTATCCTGTAATTTATCAGGCTCCTTGCTACTTTGGGAGCCGTATGAAGAAAGAAGGGAAGCATGAACATCTCGGTATCCCAGAATATTGCGCCTTTATAGGTCTGCCCTGAAAGCCCTCTTGCAGGTATCGACTGTGCTTGTGAATGTACGGGTGCTATTATTTGAAGCTGGTAAATACTGTACCGGAGGGCTGATTGATCCTGCTCGTCTCCCTCGATGATTACATCCGAGGCCTCCCACCTGGCGTTCCAGCTGGCTATATGGTCTGAATAAAGCTTGCAGTAACCCACTGCAGCAGCTTTTAAAGTTGCTGCGGTACATACCTTCTGAACATCTGATGCACTGTCGTTTCCCGTATAGACCGATACATATTTATAAAATGTATATTCTGCATCAGGCTCAGCATTTATTTTTATGATATGGAAAATGCCCTTACTTCCCTTTTCAACAGCTTTCTCTGCTATAAAGCCCTTTTCACATATTTCTGCCACTACCACAGACACTTTCAATTCCTGAGTTTTTGATGAAACTCTAAGGAGTTCTCCTTCCTCTTCCAAAATATAATCCTCCAGATGAGGGCCGTTAATATCCCATATCTCTCCGTCTATACCTGTCTTAATGATTATGCTGCAGCTCTTTTCCACCTGCACGGTATACTTAAGGCACAGCAGGTGAACCTCTGAAAGGCTGACAAACCGCTCTGCCTTAACATTCAGCTCACCATACTCAGTGTTCCACACCGTATGTCTCCTGTGAACCCCTTCCCTGATATCGAGCATTTGCACATGCTCAGCGGGTTTCTCCTGCAAAAGCCCCATTTCCTTATCCCCGACCACTAATGAAGTAAAAATTCCATTCGGTGCATTGACCGACTCACGCCATTTATTCCCCTGCCTGTCGTACAAGCCTGAAAGATTGCAGGCAACCAGCTCGTTTCCGGTATATTCCTCCATAGTTCCGCGATAGCCCATATACCCATTGCCGGTAATGAACTTATTGCCATTGCTGACTATATTATCAGTGTTAAACCCCTCTTCATAAATTGTCCATACCACGCTATCCCCTCCAGCAATCAGGTATCGCTACAGTCACTCCCCGGGAGTCAATAACCTGCTTTTCACCATATATCTCCACAGTTATGGATTTGTCATTCATGACTCTGAAGTGCAGCTTCTCCTTGCCCACTTCTATGGAAAGCACCGCACCCCTGTAAGTGATTCTGAAGCTGTAGCTGCTCCATGCCCTGGGAATGGATGGGTTGAATCTCAACCTATCCCCATCGCTCCTCATTCCTCCGAAGCCGTAGACAATGTTTATCCAGGTGCCGGCCAGGCTTGTTGTATGCAGGCCTTCCCGGGTATTCCTGTTATAGTTGTCAAGGTCCAGCCGGGTTGCAAAGCCGAAGAAATTGAAAGCTTCTTCATGACGCAGCAGCTCTGCCGCGAAAATCGAATGAATGGATGGAGAAAGGGAGGACTCATGGATAGTCCTTGGCTCATAAAATTCATAATTGGCCCTTTTGCACTCAAAACTGAATTCCTGGTTATACAAAAACATGAACATCAGAACGTCCGGCTGCTTTATCATATCAGAACGGTATATCCTGTCATAGGACCAATTGTGGTAAAGCGGGAACTCCTCAACAGGCACCGAATCCACATCAATATGAGGCAAATTGAAATACCCTTCATGCTGTTCATAAATACCGGTGGCCTCATCCAGCAGTATGAGCATATTATCCGAGCATGCCTTAATGCTTTGAAGCTCTTCCTCAGTAAAGCCCGTTTTCCTTTGCAGCTCCTCATATAGGAGAAAAGAGGTCTCCTTCATCTCCTTCAAGACCTTCAGGGTATATTCAAAGGTCCTTTTAGCCATATAGTTGGTATAGCAGTTATTATTGACCATCATATGGAACTCGTCAGGTCCCATGACAGAATAGAATCCGAACTTATTGCTGAGCTGTCCCCATGCCCCCCGGGACTTCAGGAACCTGCTGATCTGTACCAGCATCTCCGCCCCGTGAGTAAATAAGAATTCCTTGTCATTGCTTATATGAACATAATGCCAGATACCATAGGCCACACCCGTACTAGGCTGAAACTGTATACTGGCATGCTGCCAGAGATCACAAGCTTCTTCCCCGTTCAGGGTTGCAACAGGATAACAGGCCCCTGCCCCATCAAGCATCCTTGCCCGTTCCATAGCCTTGTCGAGGCTGTTGTACCTGAATTCCAGCAGGTTCCTGGCAGCTTTCAGATTGTTGAATATATAAAAGGGCAGGCAGTAGGTTTCTGTATCCCAGAATGCATGACCATTGTACGCCTCTCCTGTTAACCCCTTTGCACCTATATTGTTGGCCGGATTTTGCCCGTGATAGGTCTGCTGCATCTGAAAAATACAGAAACGTATTCCCTGCTGGTTCTTTTCATCGCCATCTATCTGGATATCAAACCTGTCCCAGATATTATTCCATAACGCCTTATTGGCTTTAAGGGCCAGGTCCAGCCCTATGTCCGATTGTTTCTTAAGCGCACTTTTGCCGGTGCTCCAGAGGCATTCATCATCCACTGAAGGTTCTTTCAGTACAATGTTTGATACAAGCTTATCCACAGTACTTTCTTTGCCCTTCAAAAGTGTTAAGGAAAATTTATAACCAATAGCTTTATCTGTATCATAAATGCTCTTATCAGTTATCCCATCTGCTATAAGCTTGAAGCCGGAAAAGACCCTTTGATCCGAAGTGGAGGTTTTTCCTATGATCCCGGCGATATCATCAGCTGCCACTTTTTTTACCACATTCCAGAAATTCTTCTGTTTGGAGGCATGAATAGTTCCAAAGTCCAGTCCCATTACAATTTCAATATTTCCAGAGAAATTAACAGGTTCAAATATGATCCTCTGAAAGCCTTCATTGGTTCTGTCCATATTCAAAAATCTCAAAAAGCTGATTTTTATGCTTTTGCCGCCTTTGGTATTCCAGGTAAATTCACGTGTGAGTGTACCCTCCTTGAGGTCCAGAACCCTCATGAAGCTGTCAAAGCTTGATTTTTGTAGATCCAGCAATTCCCCGTCCATTGATAGCCTGGTATAAAGCCAGTCTACCGAGTTGACCATGAAATGGGTATGGTTTATTATCCCCTTATAAGCCGACTTGTTTATTTCGTAGGAATATTCATATACTCCGTTAAAATAACTTCCAAGGAAGCTGTCACAGGAGGAACCCTCTTCAAAATATCCCCTCACCCCCATATACTCATTCCCCAGGGAGAATATGGATTCAGACACCATATTTCTATTGGGATCAAAGCCTTCTTCTATTATTTTCCATGGATCAAGCTTATAATATATATCTGCTATTTTTGCCATAGTGACCTCCGCCTTGCTATAAAGTATAAATTATTGTCTCTTAACCCTTTATTCCTGTGTGTGTAATGTTCTGGGTGATCTGCTTCTGGAAGGCCGTAAACAGGATTATCGGCGGAATTAATGCAAATACAATGGCTCTTAATATATCAACATCCGCCGTCTTGCCGTTCCTGAACTGGAATAAACGCACCATCACTGTTTCAAAGCCCGAATTATTCAGTACCAGATAGGGAAGTAAAAAATCCGACCAGGCATAATTGACCGCATACATTGCTACAACCATTGTGATAGGCTTACTCAATGGCATAACTATTCTTGTGAATATCTGTAGATTGCTGCATCCGTCTATCCTGGCGGCTTCTATAATTGACTTTGGAAGTGTATCAAAAAATTGTTTATATAAGACCACATAAAACGCATTGGCTCCGATGGAGAACCACAGGGGATAGAAGGTCCCGCTAAGGCCAAGCCTGTTTATATTGATAAACAAAGGCACTATGCTGGTGGTTGCGGGTACCATAAGACTTCCCAGCACAAGGGCATAGATGAATTTCGAACCCCTGGGCTTTATAATGGAGAGGGCAAATGCCAGCAGACCGTTAAACACTATAGCACAAACAACACTGCCGGCTACAGAATAGAATGAGTTTACATAGAACTTGAAAAACTTAAGATCATTCCATGTCTTTGCAAACTTACTGATATCAAATTCTTTAGGGATTATTGCCGGCTCAATCGTGAATTCCTTTATATCCTTAAAGCTGGACAGGAGCACCCATACAGGAGGAGCAACCGATACTATGGTTATGATCAGGCAGACAATGAACAATGCATAGTAAAGGAGCCTTACCCGGGGCTTTTTCAGGTCTGACCTGGCAATGATGCCATTATCCTTGTTCTGTAAATCCAGCATAAAACTCACTCCTTTCTATACGTCCTGCACTTTCTTGAACCTGTTGTATACCGCTGTAAGTACTATCAAAAATATACTTATAATGACTGATACTGCCGCTGCTTTTGGATAATCAAATTTCTCAAATGCATATTTAAAGACCAGCTGCATTATTGAAATGGAAGCGTTATTAGGACCTCCGTTAGTCATAACCAATGGTTCATATAGTATCTGGAAAACCGAGATAACCTGGAGAATAAGAAGAGTACGAGCCAGATTGCGAAAGCCCGGTATGGTCACATGCCTGATCCTGTCCCATATACCGGCTCCATCTATAATGGCAGCCTCATACAGTTCAGGGTTTATCCCCTGCAGTGAAGCCAGATATATAAGCGCGGTGGCTCCTGCAGCCTTCCATGTCATGGTAACAATGATGAGCGGTATAGTAAGCTTTGGATTGCTAAGCCAGACCATAGGCTCTATTCCCAGCTGGTCCAAAATAATATTTAGCACACCGGTCTTTCCCGGTTTGAAAATGAAACCCCACATCAAAACAGTGGCCAAGCCGGGAACAATATTCGGAAAATATATACCCACCCTGAAAAGTGATTTTGCATGTACCATTTCATTGATAATGATAGCCATAATGACAGGTACTAAAAACCCGATCACCAGTGACCAAAGGGTATAGGAAAATGTATTTCTTACGGCAGGTAAAAAATCAGGATGATGGAATACGTCTATGTAATTTTTGAAACCTACGAACTCTATGATCCTCATGCCTTTGGCACTGTAGAATGAAAGGCGGATACTTGCCAGCAATGGTTCCCAGACAAAAAAGGCAAATAAAAGAAGGGTAGGCGTCATGACCAACCACCCGGATATGTTTTTCTTAATGGTATCCTGCAGCTTATAGTTTTTAGTCCTGTTTATCCTCACCTCAGGCTTATGATCAAGCAACCGAATCTCCTCCCTATATATATCGTGAATCAGAGTATACACCGTGAAAGTATGGGATGTCTCCTGCTTTCACGGTGTATAATACAAATATTACAAATTGATATTACGGTTAATTGTTCACCTGACTGTCCAGCAGACTCTGGAGGTTGGTATTTGCAGTATCAAGAAGCTTTGCCACATCAGCATTCTTGTCGGTCAATACAGCCTGAAGCACCTTGGTCAATTCAGCATACATATCCTGGGTGAGCTTGGGCTCTTCAAGATGGAGGTTGCCCGGCTTCTTGAGCATGCTGTAATAGTCGTTAAAGAGTGCCATATCAACATTTGAGTTCCTGGCAATGACCTCTTCCTTGGCTTTCAGGAAATCCGGTGCGATCCATGCCGGGAAATCGGGGATAACAGGCGTCCCTGATGCTACCTTTGTTTTGGCGTCGGCTTCCATGCCGGCAATGGATTCTTCCGTTGCTACCGGAGCTTTTCCCATTATTTCAATATATCTGAGCGCAGCCTTGACTTCTTCGGAAGTGGCTTTTGCCGAGAACATATATGGTGTGCCGCCCATCAGCGAGTATTGTCCTCCTGGTCCTGCAGGCAGAGGTACAAGGGCAAGCTTTTTAACATCCAGCTTATTGACCTGGGTCGGCTGGTTTACAGCGTCATTTGCTCCGATATACATTGCAGCCTCGCCGGTTCCAAGGGCTTTGAAGCCTGTACCCCAGTCTTCGTTAGTCGGGTTGGCTGTTAAAACACCGTATTTCCATTTTAAATCCTTAACAAAGCTCATTGCAGCTATATTTTCAGGGGAGTTAAGCTGTGCGATCCATTTGCCGTCCTTCTGTGCTTCCATCTGTGCGCCGAAAGCCCAGGCTATACCGGAGTAATGCCATCCACCTGCATTGTCTTTAGCAAGAATACATATACCGGCGCTTCCTGTCTTGTCCTTTATCGTTTTTGCAGTCTGCGCAAGCTCCTCCCAGGTCTTGGGATATAGAGGAACACCATTGGTGTCTGCCAGGCCGGCCTTTTCAAACAGCTCAACATTCAGCATCAGTCCCAAGGCATATCCGTCTCTAGGAATACCGTAAATATTGCCGTCCTTTGACAGTAGTTCCTTTATGGTGGGGTTCATGGCATTATCCCAGCCCAGCTCTTTAAGCTCTGCGGTAATGTCCTTTACAAATCCGCCTTCTATGAGCTTCTGAGGCTCTGTATACCACGTCTCAAATACTGTAGGCAGATTGCCTGATTCAGCCAGGGAAACAAAAGTATCTGTTGCATACTTATAATATGCAGGCACGATTTCCACATTGGGATACTTGGCGTTAAAGGTCTCTACCCATTTTTCATGCATTTTGATATCGTCGGTCAGCGTATCCTCCGGCCAGATACCAAGCTTGAGAGTTATTTTCTCCGGCGTCGGCTCCGGAGCAGCAGCCGGTGCGGCGGTCTCAGCAGCAGGCTTCGCACAGCCTGCCAGTAATAGCAAAGTCAATATCAAACCCAAGGAAACAAGTCTTTGAAAACCCTTTTTCATACAACTTCCCCCTATTTAAATATTTATTGCTTGGTTTAACGTTAAACCTAAGTGATAAAAATACAGGTTTAACGTTAAACCTTAATATAAATATAACTTTTTTTACATTGTTTGTCAATAATCAATTGCTTATATTTATCTTATATCTTTTACACTGTTTCGTTCTACCAATGTGACCGGCATTATTATATTGTTGTTCTCAACAGACTTCCCTTCAATAACTCTGATCAATGACTCCGCCGCAACCTTGCCTTTTTCCTGAGTATTCTGATGTATCGTGGTCAGTCTCGGCGCCGTGAGCGAGCTTATGTAAAGGTCGTCGAAGCCCATTACCGAAAAATCGTCCGGCACCCTTTTCCCCTGCTCGTTGAGGCCGGATATGATACCTGCGGCCAGTATGTCTGCTGTTGCAAATATTGCAGATACATCAGTCCTGTGCGCCAGCTTGTGTCCCAGTTCTATACCTTCCGTTATGGTGATCTCCTGCTGGTATACATTTTTCCTGTCAAAAGGTATGTTCGCCTCTTTGAGTGCCTGCTTGTAGCCCTTGAAGCGCTCTTCCACGACACCGTTCTGCTTGATTATAGGGGATGCAAATACTATATTCCTGTGCCCCTTGTCAATAAGGTATTTTGTGGCTATATATCCGCCTTTGCGGTCCTCAAGCCCTATATTCAGCACCTTTTGGTTGTCTATGTAGCTGTCGACCAGTACAAAGGGCACGTCAGCATTCATCAGCTTGTCAAAAAACTCATCCTGGAACAGTCCGGTCAGAATAAGACCATCTATGTTCCAGTTACGGAGCAGTGAAAACAATTCATCTTCGCTGAATACGGTACGTACCATCAGATAATAGCCTTTTTCACGGAGCTTCTCCTCGATACCTTCAATAATGACGCTGTGAAAGGGGTCGGATATGAAGCCTCCGCTCTTTTCAGGCACTACATGGTTAATAACGCCGATGATCTTTGACAGCTTGTTGACCAAAGATCTGGCGGTCATATTAGGAACGTAATCAGTTCTTTCAATTATCTGTTTGATCTTTTCGACAGTATCCGGTGCGACACGCTTGTAATTCCCGTGTATTACATTTGAAACAGTTGTGACGCTTACATTAGCTTCCCTAGCAATATCCTTCAAAGTAACCATGTGAGTCCTCCAAAATTCCAATTATATTTGAAACATTAGTTATTATTTCCAAGATTAGTCTATATCAATTTTTATGTCAAATCAATAAATAAATATTTATATTAAAAATCCGGAAGGAGGAAGGGTAAGCCTTTTCCCATTGCGGCAAAGCTCCCTTGCCAGCTGACCCTCTGGGCTTCGCCCCCTGAGAGGGTGGTGGCGGGCTGACCCAGCTTCAGGTAGCCCAAACCTACATCAACAAGCAGTTTTAGCCTGGTGGAGATGTTTTTCCAGTCTCTGAACAGTTCATATGCTTCTTCGATTGTCATATCCAATAGGTAGGATATATTCCTGCCCAGGTACCGGACTGAAAGGATATGCTTTTTGAACCGCCTGCCTCTGCACACTGGGCAGGCTATCTCAACATCAGGAAGAAAATGCATACCGATACTCAGCACTCCTGCGCCTTCGCACTTCTCACACCTGCCGCCGGACGTGTTGAAGGAAAAATCCCCGGCAGCAAGCCCCTGCGCTCTGGCCTCCGGCAGCTCCGAGAAAAGGCTGCGCACAGGTGTAAAAATATCGGTATAGGTCGCTGCATTGGAGCCTAGATTCCTGTCTAAGGGTGTCTGATCCACCGACACAACCCTGTCTATAAGCTCCAGCCCCGATATGGAGGTGTGCCTGCCCGGTTCAGCTCCAGTGCCGTTCAGTTTCCTGGATGCGGCTTTTTCAAGTATATCGAACATAAGGGTGGATTTGCCGGAACCTGATACTCCAGTCACAGCCGTCAGCTTTCCCAGAGGTATACAAACATCAATACCCTTCAGGTTATGTTCCGCAGCTCCGTGAATTTCAATATGCCCCTTTGTGTCGCTTCTCTTTTTCCGCAGTTCATTGCCTTCCTGCAGTTGTTTCAGATATCTGCCCGTTATAGAAGCAGGGACTTCTATTATTTCTTCCGGTGTCCCACGTGCGATGATCTTTCCGCCGTCTTTCCCGGCTCCCGGCCCCATGTCTATGATGTAATCCGCCTGCAGCATCATGTCGGTATCATGCTCGATGACCAGTACCGTATTGCCCATATCCCTGAGCTTCCGGAGTACTTCCAGCAGCTTCTGAGCATCTCTCGGATGAAGACCTGTGGTGGGCTCATCCAGTACATACAGCACACCAGTCAGTCCGGAGCCGAGTACTGAGGCAAGTCGGAGCCTCTGCGCTTCGCCGCCGGAGATGGTCGTCATCCCCCTGTTCAGGGTCAGATATTCTATCCCCCCGTTCAGAAGCATGCCGGTCCGCTCTTCCAGCTCTGTTATTAAGGGAGCGGCAATGCATCCGGATTGTCCCGAAAGCTTTCCTTTAACAGCCCCGATCCATTGGGTCAGCCTTGTTATGGGCATCTCTGAAAAGCTGATTATGTTTTCCCCCTCCAAAGTCACCTTCCTGCTGTATTCCTTTAGCCACTCGCCTTTGCAGGAGGAACATTCCCTTTTCACCAGCAGCCTTTCAATCTTCTTCTGGTGTCCGGAATTACCGGCATGCTCCGAATACCTTCTCAGTATATTTGTTGCTATGCCTTCGAATCTCCCCATGCTTGCTGTTTCAGGAGGAGTTATTCCCGGGAAATGCCTTTTGAACCTTTCGTGGTCCACACCATAAAACAACAGGTCTTTTTCTGCCTGTCCCAGAAGCCCTATGGGCTTCATGACGTCAAAGGTGAACCCGTAATGCTTCCCGCAGGCCTCAAAGGTCTCCCTGTTTCTCCTGATATAGTGGATATCCCATTCCCTTACAGCCCCTTCTATAATACTTTTCTTATTGTCAATCAAGCTGTCCCAGTCGGCTTCATAAACCACCCCGAGTCCCGTGCAGGTCTCACAGGCTCCCTGAGGCTTGTTGAAGGAAAAGTGCGACATTGAAAGTCCGGGCACTGTACCTCCGCAGTGAGGACATTTAAAACCGCCGTCCCCATCTTCTTCATCAAAGGATAGTTCCATGGTTTCCTTCCCGGAATCAAAGGGCGGCTGGATCCTGCTCCCGCACTTGGGGCACTCCCTGACTCCAAGCTTTGCAAAAAGTATTCTAAGGTAAGTGAATATTTCCGTCGAGGTTCCGACTGTTGAACGGGGGCTTCGGTTTGACATACGCTGGTCGATACTTATGGAAGGGGAGAGTCCTGTAATGGATTCAACCTTTGGCTTGTTAATAAAATCAACCGCCATTCCCATGGATTCCATATACTGCCTCTGGCACTCCTTCTGCAGGGTATCGTAAGCCAGAGAGGATTTTCCCGAGCCTGACAGGCCTGTCAGCACGACAGGCCTGTCAGCACGACAAGCCTGTTTTTCGGTATTATAACGTCAATGTTTTGCAGATTATTCTCCCGGGCGCCCCGGATTACTATTTCATTGTGCATATTCTCTCTCCTTCTCACCCAATCCGGACTGTGACTGTACGATAAGCTTATTTATATTTCCGAGTATCATGCCATAGCCGATTATCCCGCCTGTCAGGCTGCCCAGTGTAATGGATATCCAGACGTTTTCCACGGTATTTCCAAGAATAAGCCTGAGAATTATAATGCAGGGGACTGTTATGAGAAGCATCCTGAGCAGCATGATGAATGTAGAGCTTACCGGCTTTTCTATTGCCTGGAATGCCGAGCCTGCGCACAAGCCAAGCACGCTTCCCGCTGTGGTCACGATTGTCAGGTAGTATACCTGCTTAACTGCCAGGGTTATGACTTCAGGATTGCCGGTCATCGTTCCGAATAGTGGTTTTGCAGTGACCATATAAAGCAGGCCGGTCAGGATTGATATTATCATGTTCAGCCCGGTGCCGCGTATCAGAATGGACTTCATTTCTTCAATATTTCCCGCACCGTAATTCTGTCCTATCATGATGGAAAGCCCGATGGAAAATGCAAGGGTCGGAGTCAGCAGAATCCCGTCAAACCTGCTGACGATAGTGTAGGAATTCATGAAGGTCTCGCTGATGGAACTGACGAACCAGTTCAGAATTCCAAAGGATGCCGACAGGATTATAAAGCTGACGCTCTGGGGAATACCAAGCTTCAATATTTCCCTGATTATGGGGAAATTGACTGAAGTAAGGCCCCGGACGGATATAGGCTTGTTCTCCTGCCTGAGCATTACCATTAAGGTATACCCGAACAAAAGCACCTGTGCAATCGAGGTGGTAATGGCCGCACCTTTCACACCCAGCCCCAGCACAAAAATAAAGACCGGGTCAAGTATTGCATTTACGATAGTAGAGAAGGACATTGCCATTCCAACGTGCTTTGTATTCCCCTGACCCTGCAGAAGGGCCAGATAAGCCTGGGCGCAAAACAGGAAGAATATTCCCGGCATATAGAACATCAGGTATTCCATGGCATACTCCTTTGCAGCTGCTGAAATCCCGTTTCCTGCCAGCAGATTTATGATGCTCCCGGAAAACACATAGGTCAGGATTATGATTACCATGCTTGAGTAAAAGCTCATATTAAAGCCTGTTCTTCCCACTTCCCCGGTATATTCCTCATCCTTCCTGCCTGCGGCAATGGCCACAATCGTAGATATCCCGGTGCTGATACCCTGTATCAGAGCTACCAGCAGAAAGGCAACCGGATAAATGAGCCCGACTCCGCTTACTATAGCCGTATTTCCGGGATCTATCCGGGCAATCCAGAAAATATCCAGCAGGGTGCATATCAGCTCGAATATCATCCCTATCAACATCGGTATGGATAGTTTTGTAAGTTCTTTCTCAATGCTTAACCTTACCATATTTCCCTGCATGTACGGTCATCCCCTTTCATTTCCGCAGCCGGAAAAGCTGTATCATATTGTCCCTTCAGAATTTTGAACATAAAAAAACCCTCCTTTTACCCTATTGCCATCACATTATAAACCATGAAGGCAACCCTGGTGTCATACTGGAGGGTTTCAAATTTCCATATTTATTTTTATCATTTTTTCAAGCTGAAGGATGACCTCTTTTGCATCTTCTTCCGTTTCCGTAAGGGCTGATATCCACCTATCGGCAGCGCCGACAACGTCCTCCTCCGGAAGGGGCGTATTCAATACTCCCCTCATATCCCCCTTTTTTCCTGTGTCTATATATTTCATCATGCGGAGGATTGCCATCATGCTGTAATTGGCAGCCCTCAGGGTGCGGATGATCTTCAGCCTGCTGATTTCCACAGGACCGTACGCCCTGTAATTATTAACGCTTCTGGGTATATTCACCAATCCGTTCCTTTCCCAGTTTCTGAGAACATCAATGGAAACCTCCAGCAGCCTTGCAACATCCGTCCTTTTGTAATACACACCGGAATCCGCAGGAAACTCCCCGCTTATCCACTTCTGAGACAGCTCCAGCGCTTCTTCTGCTTTAGAACGCTCATTCCTTATATGTGCCAGGTATCCGTAGGCCATTTGTAGGGCTTCCTTCAAATCCCCTTTTGCAGCGGTTCTCACTACAGAGGCCGCCCGCTTGCGTATGTTGCCCTCAACGAACTCACACCGCATGGCAATCCTGGCAAGGCGCATCTGTTCAAGGTGCTCCTTTGTATAAAGCCGGTAACCCTTTATACTCCTGGGAACAGTCTGCAGGAACCCCAATTCCTCATACAGTCTCACAGTATTCGGATGCACTCCGACTGCCTTGGCGATTTCACTTGTTCTTATATATCTGCTGACCGCAGCCGTATTTTTCATCTGGTGTACCTCCTTGTTACAGCTAAGGTTTATTCTGGTACTTTGTATTATTAATAATATATTATACCGTTTTAATATACTGACAGCAATTGTCCATCATTGCAGTATATGGAGCGCAGTATGCCTATGAATATCACATTTTGTCCCCATTCACGTGAATTATCTGTCCTGTCATATCTATCTAGTATTCATATCAAGTCTATGTTTGTTACCTCAGTTCCGTAACAACATTATTGACTTACCCTCCGAACTATGTTACCATATAGTAACATAGTTCAGGGAGGTGATTATTATTCTGACTATGCAAATCAGTATTGTTCCTGTTCTTGCATGTACAGTCGTCAACATTGTTATTGGTGCCATATGGTACTCATCAAAGCTGATCGGAAGCCAATGGATGGAGTGTTTGGGTATTACTGCGGCAGATGTAGAAGACTCCGGTTTATCGACGGTTAAGGCATATGTCTACAGTGTATTCAGTGCATTTTTGCAGTCTGTCTTATTATCGCTACTTATATTAAACCTGGATGTAAACAAAATAGCTGTAGGCAGCTTTTTAGGGTTTATTCTATGGGTGGGTATGGATTTTGCAGGTGCAATGAAGCTGCGGGTATGGGAGGATAGGCCTTTGAGGCTGCTTGCAATTGATACCGGTGTTGATCTGATCAATCTCGTACTGACAGGTGGGTTATTGGCAGTATGGCACTAGAAAAAAACATATATTCGGCAGACACCGCACAGGAGCTTGTATTCAAGGCATTGGCAGACAGCGGCAGAAGAAAAATATTGGAGATATTACGGGATAATGAAGCGATTAATATCAATACTCTTTGCAGCTACTTCCCTACCTCAAGGTTTGCTGTGATGAAGAATGTGAACATTTTGGAAAAGGCCGGCCTGCTGACATATACAAGAGCCGGCAACAGTAAAATACTCAAGTTGAACCCTGAATCGCTTAGAAAGGTTAAGGAGGAATGGTTTTCTCAATTTTAATCAATGTATGCTATATATATCGTGAAAAAGATTTATCATTACAAAATCAGTTGAAGCGTCTGATTTTGTATTATCAAAATATACTTTTCACGATATATGAATCAAGGAAAATGTTTCGCACTCTTTGAATTCAATGTAAAATGTTTAGTGCGAAACATATATATGAAAGGTTATTTCAAATTCATCTATATAAAATAGCAAGGGAGAAATTACAAATGTCAGAAAACACATCATTAATAAAAAAGCTGCAGCTTAAGGATGCGCATAAACCTGTTCTTATTCTAAATGCTCCTGACGAATTCAGTGCTGTAGCCGATGAATTCAAGGTCCCCGTTGATTATGAACCAAAACAGGACATATACGGATTTGTAATGGCATACGGCAAGAATAATGAGGAGCTGAAGGAATTTAGCAAAAAAGCTGTTTCCTTCATAGAGGGAGATGGACTGCTGTGGATTTGTTATCCTAAGAAATCATCAAAAAAATACAAGACCTCAGACTGTGACCGGGATACAACAGGCAGCCTGCTTGGTGATTACAATTACGAACCTGTACGTCAGATAGCCATGGATGATGATTGGTCAGCCCTCAGATTCAGACATGCCGATAACATAAAGACTATGATCAGAAAAGAAGCTGTATCTGAAAAAGGCAAAGAACGTATAAAGCTGTCTCTGGACAAAAATTTCAAAAATAATTCCTGAAAAGCCTGCCGTAATTAACCTGCCGGTACTGCCGGCTCCTACCGCAGCAGCCTCCTGAAGGCTTCATCCGGCTCCTGGTTGAGCTTTTTCCTCAATCCATTACTGTAAATATTATAATATCTTGCAGCTGATATGCGGTCATTGGTCAGCAGCAGCATCTCAATCAGCATGTAATTCAGTTCCCTGTGAAGCGGTTCGTGCATTAGTCCGGTTTTCAACCATTCAGTAGCCTTCTGATAAATGCCCCCTGTTTTGTAATAATCCGAGATTGCAATAAGAAGGTGTATGAACCGTTCTCTCAGAAGCTGCCGTTTTCTCTCCGCCCATTCATATTCCCTGCCGGCAAGATAGTCTCCCGTATATAGCTCTGCCGCCGCTTCATATTCCCGGATGTTTTTAAGATCGACAGCCGCGGCACTGTCAATAAAGGCATGAAACTTCAGATAATCACAGTTCAAGCCTTCCATACCAAATCTGTAGCATCCTCTTTCATATATGATCGGTATCTGAATGCCATGAAGCAGCAATGCTTTTTTTACATAATGAAGGGTGGTGTTGAAATGGATAAGCGCTCTGTCTCCGTCAAAATCCTCCCACAGGCAGTCAATAAGCTCCCTACGGCTGATGGAACCTCCACGCCTGTCAATGAGAAATGCCAAAAGCTCCTCTGCCTTACCTGTTCGGAATTTCACTTCTCCTGTTCCGGAAATTACGCTGAATTTATCAAAGCATTGGACTTGTATCCTACAGGAACGCACTTTGATGCCTTTTTCTTCAACTACCCTGTTCAGTGTTTCCATAAGCCGCTCCAATGTTACAGGCTTCATCAGATAATCAAGAGCATTGAGGCGGAAGGCTTCAACTGCATACTGGTTGTATGCCGTAACAAAAACAACTGCAATACTCCTTTGCAGCCCGATGATGTTGTTTGACAGCTCAATTCCGTCAATATCGGGCATTTCAATATCCAGGAATACAGCATCTGCCTCATTTTTTTTAAGAAATTCCAGCGCTTCCAGCGGTTCAGTGAACTTCCCCTTTATCTCTGCCAGACCGCTGTCCGTCAGCAGCCTTTCCAGCTTATCAAGAGAAGGCTGCTCATCATCCACAATAACAGTCCTGATCAATTCATATCACCTCTGATGGAACTATATAATATACCTTTGTTCCTCTCCCAATTTCGCTTTCCAGAGTAAGTCCCTCTGCAAAAAGCTTCCTGAGTCTTCGGTCTACGTTCCAAAGACCTATCCCTCTGCCTGACCCGGGCGTTAACAATACTGCCAGCTTGTCTTCCGGTATGCCTGAACCGTCATCCTCCACCAGCACCTGAACACCTTGGGGAACATTTCTTACCGATATTAAAACGGTACCCCTTCCGCCCTTCTTTCTCAATCCGTGTCTGATAGCGTTTTCAACCAGCGGCTGTATTGACAGCAATGGGATCCTGACATCTATTGTATCATCAATATCAAACTCTACCCTCAATTTGTCCCCGAAACGCGCCTTTTCAATTGCCACGTAAGATTTTACAATACTAAGCTCCCTTTCCAGCGGTACATACATCTCAATACATTTAAAATCAAAGCTTTGCCGCAGGTAGTTGGAAAAATCATCAATAAGCTGCCGTGCATGCTCCGGGTCACTGTCACAGAAGGAAGAGATAGTGTTAAGCGTGTTAAAAAGAAAATGCGGCTTTATCTGTGCCTGCATAAAAGCTACCTCTGCAGCCACTGCTTTGTCCACTGAAGCCTTGAGCTTAACAAGGGTTCCCACTCTTGCAAGCAGTTCCTCCGGCTCAAAAGGCTTCTGGAGGTAATCATTGGCTCCCGCTTCAAAGCCCATGACAATATCCTCGATGGCTGCCTTGGCGGTCAGCATCAGCACCGGCAGCTCAAAGGCCGATTTACTCTCCCTTATTTTCCTGCATACATCATAGCCGGACATTTCCGGCATCATGACATCCAATATTACCAGCGAATAATCCGAATGCTTCCTGATTTCCTCAAGGGCGGCTTTGCCGCTGTTTACCGCTTTAACCGCATAGCTGCCCAGCCTGAGTATGGCTGTAGAGGCTTGCAGGCCGACTGTATCATCATCCACCAGCAGTATCCGGGTCCCATCCCCCAGCTTTTTTGTATTGTCAGTCAGTTCCTCCGTATCTGAGGCAGCTAATTCTGATACCGACATATCCGGTTCTTTAGCCTCCGGGGATACGCTGGATACAGGAAGTGTGAAATAGAATCTGGAGCCAATTCCCAGCTTCGACTCTACCCATATGCTGCCTCCCTGTAATTCCACCAGCTGCTTGGTAATGGGAAGGCCCAGGCCTGTCCCTCCATGCCTTCGTGTAAGGGAAGTGTCCACCTGCTCGAAGGATTTGAATATATCTTCAAGCTTGTCCTGCGGAATACCTTCCCCAGTGTCACTGACACAGATTTCCAGCATATTATGAATTTTTTTGGCAGAAATCCTGACATAACCCCTGACTGTAAACTTGGCTGCATTTCCTATGAGGTTGTACAATATCTGAACCACCCTGTTTTCGTCTGCCAGTACAGGGGGCAGCCCCTCGGGAATTTCCAGGATAACATCATATTCCTTTGAGCGGCTTAATTGCTTAAAAATATTAACAACGGTGGAAATCAGCCCTTCTATCTGCATTGGCCTTATATTGAGCCTTATATCTCCATGCTTCAGCTTTGAATAATCCAGGATGTCATTGACCAGATTTGTAAGTCTCCGTATACTTCCTGCTATGGTAGACAGATTCTGCTTCTGGATACTGCTCAGTTGACCGCTTTCTTCCTTCATCATTGCTTCTGTGATACCGAGTATTCCGCTCAGGGGTGTACGGAGCTCATGAGAGGTGTTTGCAAGAAATTCGTCCTTTATCTTATCCAGCTTAAGAAGCTTTTGGGACAGTGAATTGACATTCTTAAAAGCTTCTGAAAATCTCCTGGCAAGGACAAAGGACTGGAGAAACATCAGTATGAACAGCCCAAAGGGCACCAATTCGCCTACATTGCTGAGTATGACATTGTTCTGAAACAGCATATCATGCAGTGCGCATACAATGACCACAAGAGCTCCAAGCAGCACAAGCAATGAGTCCTTTTTACCTTTAAGGAATGCTTTACCGGCAGTCACTATGGAATAAGCCCCAATTAGTATTGCAGCAATTTGAACAAGATGAACCAGCCGTGTGAAAAAGGAAATTGGAGTCAGTAAAAACACCAGTGCCATGACCACCCCATAAATGAAAGCCGCTTTCAGAACCCTTCCGGAATTCTCTTCCGGAAACAGTTCCCCGATCATAAAGGCAGCAGAGATAGAAAACCAGCATAAAGTGATATAATCTATGGTTACGATTGCCCGGAAACTGATAAAGGGAAGCAGTTTGTAAACGGAAAAGTCTCCGTATATGACAGTTCGGCTTGCAAATATGATACACATAAATACAAAATAAAGGCTGCTCCTGTCCTCCCGCCGCAGCAGGAAAATGCTAAGGTAATAAAGTGCCATGATAGACAGTGCCCCGAACAAAAACAGGTCCTTGTACGCAGTGGTTTTTTCCATGCTCCTGATCTGTTCCGGCGTACCCATATTGACCGCATACCACATCCCTCCGCGGGCATAGATATAATTGGCAGCATGGATTATAAGCATAAAGCTGGATTTCTCCGGTGTAAACTCCACAATCACAGGTTTATACTCAGGTAAAAACCCCTCCCTGCCTGTAGAGGTTTTTCCGTTGGAGGAAACAAGGCGTTCATTGATATAAAGCTCATAGGCTGTTGAGAAGGTTGGAATACTCAGTGCTAATGGCTTTCCTTCCTGCACATTCACCACCCTGAGCAAGTATGTACCATAGCCGAAGCCCGGCAAGTTCTCACCGTTTAATTTGTAGTTGTTCCAGACAGCAGGCACATCTGCAGTCAAATCAGGTGGTCGGCTGCTGTCAGAAGCCTCCTGGTAGTCCAGAAAATCCGTCCAGTAAAAATCCCATTGCCCGCTCAAGCTTAAAGGTCCGTCATTATCCGGATCCCAGTTTTTCAGGTCCAGCGTCCCCTGAGCCGGGTATGCCCTGTGATCATCACCCGCATAGAAATATAATATACCGGTAATTATTACAGCTAAGAAGATAAGGCTAAACAGAAGCAACAGTATTCTTTTGTCAGCTTTTTTTCCATTCATTGAATTATCCTCACTAATAGTTCATTGAATAAGCTCCAGACGCAAAGAAGCCACCCGGCAGGTGCGGAGGCAAAGGAAACCAGCCGGACGCTAAAAGGACTACTTCATGTTGTATCTGCTGTAAAATATGTTATTGTTTAACAATATAATTGAATTATATACCATCTTCTGGACAACCTCAAGCTCTTGAATTTTTCCGGGTATTGGAATAACAAAAGGACCTGATATCCATCCGATACCGGTCCTGTTAATATCTGTAGCCTTTTTCTCTTTCTTCTATTCAACGACTAGTCATGCCCTTAATAAGCCTCTATTAAAATCTGCATTATACCACCGCAAACCATACCATCATCTTCAGCAATATCTCCTGTCATGTCAACTTCTTGGATTCTATAGCCTCCATCCCTGATTACATCAAGGGCTGTCCTTATTACTGCTCCTTCACTGCATCCGCCGCCAATGCTTCCCATAGTCCTTCCATCCTGCCATACAAGCATCTTTGCACCTGTTTTCCTTGGAGTTGAACCTTTTGTAGAGATTACCGTAACTATGGCTTTAGTTCCATCACTGGCATTACCCAGTTCTGTCTGAACCTCCCGGTCAAATTCCGGCCAATTTGACTTTTCATGTGTAACATGTTTGTTTGATGTAGCAGTAAGACGTTTATAGCGTATAACCTGGGCTATAATAGATATTGCTATCTCCTCAGGAGTTATTGCACCTATCTCCAAACCTATGGGTGCATTTACCTGGTCTATCCTTTCTCTGGAATACCCTTCACTTAAAAGCTGCTCTTTTACACTTTGAACCCTACGTTTTGAACCTATCATACCTACATATGCAGTATCATACTTTAGCACCTGTCTTAGGCAGGTTATGTCATGCCTGTGACCACGGGTCACAATTACTACAAAGGCAGATTTGTTTAAGTTAAGAATACCAATGCTTTTCTGAAAATCCTCACAAATTACTTTCTCAGCATCAGGGAATCGCTGCTTATTGGCAAATATAGGCCTATCGTCGGCAACTGTCACTGAAAAACCTGCTTTTGAGCCGAACTCAGCCAGTGGTTTTGCAATATGCCCACCCCCTAAAACAATCAAGCGGCTTTCAGGTAAATACGGCTCGATTAAATATGCTGCTCGGCCTGTTCCCTCAATAAACTGGAGGTTCCCAGATTTCAAAGCATACACTGCATATTCTAAAACAGTAGCGTCCAAATACCTGAATGGCTTGCCCCTATAACAAATATCTTCTCCAAATATGTTTTTAGTAGCATATGCAACTTTCCCGGAATTCTCTTTAACTAAGGTTGTAACTACTACAGCTTTCTTACCTTCATTCAATCTATCAACTAGAGTTTTATAGATAATTTCACTTGTCATATGCTCACCCCATTTTCTTATTGTAATATTCCGGCCACCAAAAATAAATCTCAGAAGCTGTAATTCCTCATAAATCTGACACTACGAGGTACTTCCATGTATCCGTGGTGTCTTATTATCCTCTCATTATAAACTCTCTTTATTATGAATCTTACTCTACCGTTTTTCTTATAGTGCTTATCTATGAAATATACCAGTGTATAGGATATAGCCATGAGTCCGAAACCAAGTAAAATACCAAGTAAGTCCCCGGAATAGTATTAGCTGAGATAAAGAATGAGCCCTGCAAAATACAGAGCTCATTCTCCAAGATTACCTAACAAATTTTGCCTGGCTTCCGGGATTATTCCAGAATTATAAGCTCTATATGATTAATCTGTATTCTACTTCAGATCAAAAGGCTTCAGGAATTTATCTACTTCAACTGCCTTGCCCTGCTCATCCTTTACTTCAACCTTTGCAAAAGCCCAGCCTTCAACCTTATTTGGATCAACACCGGCATTAATTAGTATCTCTGGGTTTAGTACGAACACTATATCCTTATTGTTTGTGCTCATATCCTTTGCCCATTCGAACATATTACCTTCGCCTAATGCTATGCCATAGTGGTCCAGCTTTTCATGATAGCCGACGTTGGCTCTGTGGGTTTCAACAAGCTTCTTAAAGGAATCCAGAGGCTTTGCCTCTCCGTTATATGTGAACTTTTCGTTGCCAAGCTCCGAGTGGACCATAAGCTTACCCATATTACTGTCATATAAGTACATTTCCTGTGGGAGCAGACTTACATTTAGTCCTGCATCAATAAAAGGCTTTGCATCAAACTCCATCATCACATCTGCCATGTTTTCCATGCTAAAGTCTTTACCCCATATGAACCTTTCACCGGTTGGAGAAGCTAAAGACCAGCCGTTATTTGCTTCATCAAAGGTTACATTATCCGGGGCTGCGTTCAATACAGCTTCAAAGGATGTAACCGCAACCTTACCCACCACGTCTGTTGCCTGGCACGCTGCCAGGGATACTACCATTATTAAAACCAAACTAATAATTATTGACTTTTTCATACTTCTAGCCTACCTTCTTCATTTTAACATTTTTTCAATTGTATACAGCAGTTCGTCAACTACCTCTATGTCTCCGGATTGAATACGTGTTACCAAACAGGACTTCATGTGATTGTTCAGAATCAGCCGACTGACTGAATTCATAGCTGAATGCACCGCTGCTATCTGGTTCAGCACGTCATCACAGTATACATCCTTCTCGATCATTCCTTTTATACCTCTTACCTGACCCTCAATGCGGTTCAACCTGGCTATCAGATCCTTCTTTGCTTTATCTGTCCGCATAGACACATCTGTATGATTGCATTCACTGCTTTGATTCGAAGGCTTTGTATACTCCAACGTTATTCCTCCTTTGAATACTTAAGGTTATATCCCCTGTATTGCTACAACATCATAGCCTGCTTCCTCGACGGCTTCCTTGAGCACAGAATCCTCAACGTCGTGCTTTAGCTCTACTACTGCATATTTATCCTGTAAGTTTACATTAACCTTTTCAACACCACACACCTCCAAAAGTGCACCTTCAACATGTTTTACACAATGGCCACAGCTCATTCCTTCAATATTTATCTGTTTTCTCATTTTATATTCCTCCCATTCATTTTAGTTATTATTGTTTACTTATATGGTTTAAAGCCTTTCAGCCTTAAAGCGTTTGTCAATACAGACACTGAGCTTAGCGACATGGCAGCTGCTGCAAATATAGGATTCAACAGTGGTCCTCCAAATAAGTGCAGGAGACCTGCTGCAACCGGTATACCTGCCACGTTATAGCCAAATGCCCAGAATAGATTTTGTTTAATATTCCTGATTGTACTCTTACTTAGCTGTATTGCTGTTGGTACATCCATCAAATCACTTCGCATCAGCACTATGTCCGCTGATTCCATAGCCACGTCAGTACCGGAGCCTATGGCAATACCTATATCGGCCTGCGCCAATGCAGGAGCATCATTGATTCCGTCCCCAACCATGGCAACCTTCTTGCCTTCCGCCTGCAGCTTCTTCACTTCGTTTGCCTTATCCTGCGGAAGAACCTCTGCCAGTATGCGGTCGATACCAACCTGTTTTGCAATTGCTTCTGCTGTTTTGCGGTTGTCACCGGTAATCATCGCCACTTCTATGCCCATATCATGAAGCTTCTTTATTGCTCTTGCACTGCTCTCTTTTACAATGTCAGCAACTGCTATAATACCAGCCATTTGATTGTCTATAGCGGCATACATAGGTGTCTTTCCTTCAGATGCTAATCTGTCAGATTCGGTTTCAAGCTCAGAAAGGCTGATATTCCTTTCCACCATTAACTTTCTATTACCAAGCAGCACATTCTTGCCTTCGATTTCAACCTCTATGCCATGACCTGGTATTGCGTTGAACTTTGTCACTTTAAGGGTCTCGAGTTTTTCTTTTTCTGCTCCGCGGACTATCGCTTCTCCAAGAGGATGCTCAGATCCTTTTTCAGCAGATGCTGCAATCTGAAGAAGCTTATTCTTCTCGATAATCTTAGTAGTGACTATATCTGTAACTTCTGGTCTTCCTTCTGTTATTGTTCCGGTTTTGTCAAATACAATGGTCTTGATCTTGTGTGTTGTTTCCAGGGCTTCTCCGCCTTTAATCAGCACACCGTATTCTGCGCCTTTTCCTGTTCCGACCATTATGGCTGTTGGAGTAGCCAGGCCCAATGCGCAAGGGCAGGCAATAACCAATACCGCTATAAAGATTGTTAACGAGAACACTGGTGTTTCACCACCGATAAAGTACCATGCCAGTGCTGAGAGAGTTGCTATTGCGAATACTATCGGTACAAAATATCCGGAAACAATATCCGCCATTTGCGCAATAGGTGCCTTGGACCCTTGAGCATCTTCCACCAGCTTTATTATCTGTGCCAGAGCTGTATCGCTTCCTATTTTTGTGGCTTTGAACTTAATAGACCCTGTCTTGTTGATACTAGCGGCAAACACTTTATCTCCCTGCTTTTTCTCTACAGGTATGCTTTCGCCAGTCAGCATTGATTCATCAATTGCTGTAAGTCCTTCCACCACTTCGCCGTCTACCGGAATTTTTGATCCGGGTTTTACTACTATAATGTCGCCTACCTCAACTTCTTCTATTGGTATCTCAATTTCCTTGTCATCCTGCATTACTATTGCAGTCTTAGGGGCCAGACCCATCAGTTTTTTAATGGCTTCTGAAGTCCTTCCCTTTGATACTGCTTCCAGGGACTTTCCTAATAGAATCAATGCTATTATGACACCCGCTGTTTCAAAGTAAAGGTTTTCGACACTCATAAAATCTCCAGTGCTTATACGATATGTTGAGTACAAACTATAAAGTATAGCTGCCGAAGTACCCATTGCTATTAAGGAGTCCATATTAGGACTTCTGTGAAAAATCGCTTTAAATCCTACGGTATAGAATTTATATCCTGCAATGACTATTGGAATGGTAAGTCCTATTTGTACAAACGCATAAAAGAGAGGAAAATCCATTGGATCCAATGCTTTAGGCAGCGGCCATCCCAACATGGCTCCCATTGCTATATACAGGAGTGGAACAGCAAAAACCGTCGAGACTATAAACTTAGTCCACAGTATCCTAATCTCTCTTTCCTTGCGCTTTTTATCCTCATCCACCTTGTCCTTGTTTTCAATTTCCAGTGCTTTATAGCCCGCCTTTGCTATAGCTTGTTTGATTTCCGACAACCTTAAACCAGTCGGATCGTATTTGATATTTGCTTTTTCTGTAGCAAAATTGACCGCTACAGCCTCCACCCCCGGCAATTTACCTATCGCTTTTTCTACTGCTTTCGCACAAGCAGCGCATGTCATGCCTGAGATAGGTATTGTAACATCTTTAGTATTTTTCTCCTCCACAGCCTCATAACCTGCTTTTGTAACTGCATCTGCAATGTCACTTGCTTTGATTTTTGCTTCATCATAGTTAAGAGCGAGCTTTTCTGTAGCCAGGTTGACATTGACATCCTCAGTCCCGTCCAGCTTCTTTACTGCTCTTTCCACCGCCTTGGCACAGGCTGCGCAAGTCATGCCATTTATCTTAAAGCTTCCTGATTTCATTTTATTTCTCCTTTCATTCTTTACTATACCCCACTACCCTATACACATAATATAAACTTGATTTGTGTAGATTTTATGGAGAAGCTATTTTTAATATAATAATTCCTTATACATTAGTATTTCCTCGGAAAGCGAAAATTTCAAATAAGAAGGCATCCTTATATTGGATGCCTTCTTATTTGAAATTTTGTATAACTATCTTTTTTACAATATCCTTATAGAGGTCTGTCACGTGTATGTCTGCAAAGCCGGCATTACGGACGTTTTCAACCGTCCTTCTATTAATGTTTGCTCCGTATAGGTTTACAACAACCGGATTTAAAACATCCATCAGAAGCCCTAATAGTTTTTTCTCACTTCTGACATGCTCAATTAGAATTATCCTGCCACTTTCTTTACATACCCTTCGTATCTCCTTCAGCCCTATAACCGGATCCGGAACTGAGCAAAATACACATGTTGTAAATACCGTGTCAAAGGTGTTATCAGAAAAATCCATGGACTGGGCATCCATTTGCAGCAACTCAACTTTCTTACCGAGCTTTTCTGCCCGCTGTCTTGCCCTTTTTAACATTCCTTGGCTAAAATCAATACCTGTTATATCAATGCCTTTAGGATAATATTCAATATTTTTTCCCGTTCCGACACCTACCTCCAACACGTTACCATAAAGCTCATCCATAAGCCCCTTACGCCACTGTTTTAAAGCCACCATCTCCATAGGGGCTTCAAAAATATCATAAATTGCAGATACTCTATCATAACGCCTCATAGTCTTATTAGCTTCTTCCTGCATCTTCAGCACTCCTTTTGTTTTCTTAGGCAGCATCATATTTACTATTATGTTTCTTCATAAAATCAATACATATATCTTTTATGGTGTAATGATAAACTGAAAAGGCTTGCCCGTTTCAGTTTTTTTATGGAATAACGAAACTTAAATTTCAAATACTAATACAAAATTCAGAAGGAGGCATAATATGAAACACTTAAGATACAGTATTTTGTTCATTGTAATTATTATAACTCTTCTATCCGGATGTGCTCCAAGAAATGCTCCCCAACCGGCACCTGCCCAGCCGACACCGGCTCAGGCAACACCGACACCGGCAATGGGAAATGAGCCAATGGGAGACATGAAGAATATCACATCTATACAGCCAATGAGGACGATGCCACTGTCTCAGTCATAAATATGGCGACCATGCAGGTTATTCAGACTGTTCCGGTTGGCCAAAGTCCGCACAACGTCCAGATTACACCGGATGGTAAATACGTGTATGTAGTAGAGAATAAAAACAACACAATATCAGCCATAGACACAACTACATATGCCCTTGTCAAAACTATAAATGTAGGTGAAGGTCCAAGTCATATAGTCTTTTCACCTGATTCCAGCAAGGCTTATGTCACAGTGCCCGAAATGGCCGAAAGCGCCGGGATGGATATGGGCAGCGATAATAAACCCGGCAATGTCTATGTTGTAGACTTACAAAGCGGCAGTGTCTCTGCAAAGATTCAAGTAGGTGCCATGCCTCACGGCCTCAGACTGGCTTCAGACGGTATGCTGTTCGTAGCCGACTCGGAAGCAGACCAGGTATCCGTCATTGATACTGCAAGCAACAAGATTACCAATACCATAAAGGTAGGCAGCAAGCCCGCACAGGTTGGCACCACTCCGGATGATAAATATGTATTTGTTTCACTGAGCGGTGAAGATAAAGTAGCTGTTATCGATATGACAACCTTGGCAGTTACGAAAACAATACCTGTAGGAAAATCCCCTATTCAATTGTATTCTACTCCGGATAGTAAATTCGTTTATGTAGCCAATAATGTTACGGTTATTGATAGTGCAACCAATAATATTGTTGGTACGGTCCCAGTTGGAAAAGGGCCAAATGGTGTGACCATTATGGAAATGGACTAGATGGTACAGCATTCTTCGAACATTTTTACGGCAGTTGTTTCAGAATCTGCCGTTTTTCATTTAAAAACCGCTTATATTCATTTATCCTTTCTTAAACGGAAAATACTTTTAATGTAATTTCTGAAATAATCTCTCTAAATATAAATAAACCATCTGCAAATAATAGAATCAGATATGAATATCAATATTATAAGAAAGGTGAGACGGTTATGGGATACATGACATATACGGGATATTACGGATACTCGGCCGGAAATACAATTGTTTTGGTACTGACGTTACTTCTTAAGATTTTTGCATTTGTATTGTTTGTTGCGGTTGCTGCAGGAATTGTAATGTGGATAAGAAACACCTACATGGATAGTGTTAATAGGCAAAAATCAGAGCCGGAGACCGATCAAATATTTAAGGATGCTCCAGTGTTAAAAATTGCAGCAGTTATTGGAGCTGGAATCTTGGGTATCATTCTTATATGTACCCTTTTTAACTGGTCTAGCTGGTATGTAATGGGATATGGGTTTAACCTTGCATATGCAATTACAGGTGTACTGATGCTTATTATTAAAACACTAGTGGTGTTCCTTATTATTTCGCTAGTTATGGCAGCAATAACAATGGTTAAGGATCAGAATGTAGCGAAAAACAAGAATCAGGTATGAATCATGTTCAATATAAGATTAAAGTTTAATATTTATAAGGAGGTAAAATTATGAATAGTGCCGGAGGTTGGTCAAGACTTGTAGTTTTTTCTATTGTCGGAATAATCATTATAAGTGTTGTTGCATCATTTACGATACCTGGAGGATTATTCGGCTGGAACCGTTATAACAATATGAACATGGGAGCAATGCCTATGAGCGGCATGAACATGTATCCCATGAGTAGCATGAATATGATACCAATGATCGGTATGAGTATGTACCCAATGGGCAGTATGAATATAATGCCGATGAACGGCATGAACATGATTCCCATGGGCAACATGAATATGATGCCTATGAATGGTATGAGCATGGCTCCTATGAGCGGTATGAACATGTTGCCGATGACCGGCATGGGCATGTACCCGATTGGCAACATGAATATGATGCCTATGAGCGGTATGAACATGACTCCCATGAACACTATGAATACAATGCCCATGACCGGTATGAACATGATGCCGGCTTGGTAATATGGAATATCACACTTTTACTTGCAAACATAAGAAAAGCTAGACTTCAAACCATACAGAAGTCTAGCTTTTATCTATTCTTAATTGTAAGGCGGATTACATCATTCCCATTCCGCCGCCACTCATGCTGCCACCACCACTGCCACCGCCGCTCATACTACCATTGCTCATGTTATTCATCATCTGCTGCATCTGGTTCATCTGCTGCTGCATCTGGTTCATCATCTGCATCATCATCATGTCATTATCCATAATCGGCTGCATATTTGGCATATTCATGCCTCCCATACCGGAGCTTCCGCCCTGCATCTGCATACCGTTCATAGGCATGCTCATCATGTTCATTCCGCCGCCCATGCTGCCTCCACTGCCACCCATTGGCATTCCCATCATGGGCATCATATTCATCATGCCCATTCCGGACATCCCCTGCATATTGTTCATCATAGGCATCATACTCATACCGCTGTTCATATTGCCCTGTCCGGACATACCGCTGCCCATAGGCATTCCCATCATATCCATGTCGTCATCCATCATAGACATGCTGCCCATATTACTTGAGCCCATATTGTTCATATTCATCGGCATACCGCCCTGCATCGTCATACCGCTCATTCCCGTATGCTGCTGAACTGGGTAGCCAGCACCCATCATATTCCCCGCACCGTATAAGCCTCCGGGAGCTATAAACGCCAGGACAGCCATTGATATAATGATTCCTATAAAGGAAAAGAGCACAAGTCTTAACCACGAATTCATATGTATCCCTCCATTTAATATATTGGTTTCTTTGTTCATTGTTTTAGTTTTACTTGCATTCAAAGGGGTTAACACAAGGTTTACCAACCATAAGCCCATCATCCCAAAGCCGATGATAAGCAACAAAATCAGGATGACCATATACAAAGAACCTACTGAGCCTAGTATACTCATGTTTTTACCTCCTACAAATCACTTTATCCACACGATGGCTAAAAATATAGAACCCGCAATTATCAAAGGAAGCAAAACAATTATAGTCATCGTTGTGATGTAATGAATACTGCTGAGATAACTGCTACTGTGATGGCTCTCATGAGCATCATTATCTGCATTGGTATCTGAAACTTCTTCCTGCTGTATAATATCTGCCAGAGTCGCCCCACGGCCATGCATTGAAAGCATCATGCTGCCCATGCTGCCGCTCATCATTTCCGAGCCTTTCTCTCCTGGCCTGCTATAGCCCCATTCATATAAAAGCGTCATAAGAGTCACTATCCCGAACAGAAAAGTGAGTTCCAGAAAATGTAGTTTCCTTTTATCAATCAATTCTGCTCCTCCTTATCCGAACGAGCACTCCAAACCCGATTCCGACAAAAATCAGTGGGACTGTCACACTTGCAATCTGCGCTATCAAACCTTTCAGCTGCGAGTCCCCTTCTAGAGACATGGAGAGACCCATCAGAGAGTTCTCCATAGCTGCCATCATTCCTGCCATATATGCCATTACCTGCGCCTCAGTCGGTACTGGTCCAAAATAAGAAATCAAGGCTGCTGACGCCATAAAGAAGAACACAGTCCCTGCGAACCATATGAAAACTTTAAACCAGGGCCTTTGCATCATAATGCTTTCCCACCCTTTGACACGACTTCTCCTTCCTTGCTTTTCGCCTTGGAGGCTATACCGCTTGACGGTTTAGGCCACAGCAGGGCATGTGCTTTCATATATATATGCCATATTAAGCTGGCTATAACGATGTAGGTCAGTTTCTCGTGGATATACAATGAAAATGCTGTTGCAGCCATGTTTGAATCCATACAGACCCATATAATAACTCCGGTTACAATGAAAATCAAAGTGGTAATCAAGGTAAAAAGCTGATAGCCGCTCTTGCCGATTATAAACCAGGTGAGCTTTTTGCTGTCAGCTTTGACTGATCTCATAATCTCATATGCAACCGAAACAGAGGTCAGGAGCACAAATACCGCAGCCAGAACACGATGCACAAAATCTGCAGCCGCAATATCATAGACCAATATCCAGCCATAGCGGGGACCTACCATGGCCAGACCGCTCAAGGCCAATATTGCAAAAACAATCGTCCAGAGCCAATGCATGATAAAATCGAATCTTACATTCAATAAACTATCCCTCCATCCTGTTATAGAGGTTTATCATTTTTTGTCTTGTCTGTGCCTGTAGTATTCATATTTGAAGCTGCTGTCTTGTCTGTACCAAAAAGGTTTACATTGCCGCTCTCATACTGTTTTTTAATATAAATAACCGCAGCAACAATCAATGATATGACCAGAATATAAGAAAGCAGCCTGATTAGCACGGCTAAGAGGCTAGCAATACCATATGCCAGATTATAGCCGCCCATTCCATAACCCATAAAGCCGCCGAAAAAGCCTGATATCAGAACAAGTCCCAAAATCGTGACTGTAATGATTCCAACAGTCCGAAGTAGGGGATCACTATTTACGGCCTGTACCCACGGAGCGTTATTATTTTTGACCATAAGGTTTTTTACCCATGTGAAGCTGCCTATTAGAAGTGAGACAATTAGTATGAAAATCAGCAGCTTGACCAGTAAGACCATAAGACTTCCAACAAGATTCCCGAATGAAAAGCCATAGCCTCCACTATATCCCATATGACCACCTTCACTCATCATGCCTCCGTATGGATAATTACCAAATCCCATAAGGCCGCCCTGCCCTGAAAATAGATTGAGCAGTAGACCGAAAGCAAGTATGCCAATCACTGCTACCAATACAACTCTGAAAAACGGGTCATTTTTTAAGTTTTCCCACATTCGCTTATTACTCCCTTCTTCTAGATATTAGAACTATCATTATGTGATTCATTGTCTTTAAGACGTTTTTTCCCTTTCAGCATTTGACTAATGGCTCCAAAAATACTCAGTATCAAAGTAACAATCAGAATAACTAAAATCAGGTTCAGAATGGAAGCCAGGTTCGCCGAGTTAAAAAGTGAACTTAAACCGGTTTGCATAGGCATATTCATATTCATGCCGGACATTGAGCCTGTTGAATAAAGATATTGTGCTGCCGTTACTGCTGATACCATTTGTTTTGCAAACTCTTCATCCAACTCTGAAGCCAGCACCATCCCCTGTGCCAGCTTATATATGCCCCGGTGCAGCCGGTCCATTGCCTGAACATCATACTGATAGCCGTTACGCGATGCGTAGGGATTGACATTTACCATGTCCGATGCCTCATTGATCATATTGATTGCATTATTAAGCTTCGTTTTGTTGAGCATGGTTGTGTTGTAACGGTCAATGTAACTCTGATAAGTCGGAGGATTTGCTTCCATCAAACCAGCCTGCAAAGTCAGATTGCTATTTAGTTGGTTCAGCAGCATTACACCTTGTGCCAGCTTGAAAATACCCCTATGAAGCTGTTCAAGTTTTGCCTGGTCATATACGAAGTTGGCATCTGCTGTCATGCCCGTCGCTGCTGATGGAGCCGCAGGTGTCGTTCCTGTTGTCGCTGCTGAAGGTGTGGCAGGATTGACATTAACAGCATTATTCCCGTTAGGATAAATGTTTACTGTACCTCCCCCCTGGGGTGCCTGCTGTGCTGCAGCCTCATTGGTACCATCCGGCAGCGTAAGCCTTGAATAAGGATCCATAGTAATCAGATCCAGAGCCTGATTGATTGTAGCTACCACTTGAGTCAACCTATCCTTGTTCTGTAAAGCCAGAGCACTATACCCTGTGTTTTGAGCAGCAGGTGTTTGTGTCCCCATGTTTCCGTGCCCGGGCATTGTCGTTGTGCCTGTGTTCCCCTGCCCCGGCATTTGCATATTGCCCATGCTCCCCTGGTTAGTATCAGCCGGTGTGTTTGCCGGCGGCGTGGCAGACGGCAGATTGCCGGTATTGCCCATATATGGCATGTAGTAATAATTCCACCCTATGTAGCCTAATCCGCCGATAATCACAATAATCAGGAAAAAAACCAATAATCCTCTTAAAAACTTCATGTTTATTCTCCCTCACTATTCACTTTTTATTAGTGCAAAATGGGATTTCACCGCCGACATTCCTACACCCTCGGCATCTTCTTAATCCCCCACTAATGATTACTATTTTTAGCACTTTAGCACCATCTATACATAATATTGATAAATTAACAGATCTTACAACAGAATGCACAAAACTACTGTGGGTATAGCCATTTTAGCCTCCATAAAATCTCCATATAATCCTGATAAAGTTATATCAATTCGTGAATGGCTTGAAGCTAGAAGCTCTCTACTGCAAGAAGCGCCCGTGCAGAGCACAGCTGGCAGCAGTAGTTCATAGAGCTTCTTGCTGAAAACATTCATACATTATAATATATAGGGAGGTTACATATGAAGAAACTGATTTTTTTAACTATGACAACTCTATTTATTGTCGCATTATTAGCAGGATGTGCACCAAAGAGCGTGCCTCCGATGGAATCAAATTCTGCAGCACCTGCAAATCAGTCTGCACCCGCAGCCGATATGAGCAATTCAACTTCAGGAGATATGCCGGAATACTTTATTTACACTGCCAATGAGGGAGACGCCACTGTCTCAGTAATAAACATGGCAACTATGGAAGTTAGCGCAACGATTCCTGTAGGTCAGGGAGCTCACAATGCACAAGTAACACCAGATGGTAGTTTTGTCTACGTGGTTGAGAGCCAGAACGGCAGTATTTCAGCTATTGATACTGCTTCAAATTCTGTTGTGAAAACAATTAAAGTTGGCGATGGTCCGACACATGTTGTATTCTCCCCGAATTCAAAAACTGCTTATGTAACAGTAGCAGAGATGGCTGACAGCACAAATTCAAGCGGACATGACATGGGGAGTGAGAAGAAACCTGGTAATGTATATGTCATCGATGTTGCATCAGGCAATATAACAGCAAAAATTCCGGTTGGCATGATGCCCCATGGACTTAAGATATCACCTGACGGCACACATGTAGTTGTAGCTAATATGGAATCAAACCAACTTTCTGCTATTGATACAGCATCCAACAGTGTCATTCAGACAATCGAAATAGGAAAACAACCTGTTCAGGTAGGATTCACACCCGATAGCAAATATGTACTCGCTTCCTTGAGCGGAGACAACCAGGTTGCTGTCATTGATATGATGAACATGGCCATAGTAAAAACAATCAATGTCGGCAAGGAGCCCAATCAGCTTATCGCTACACCGGACAGCAAGTTTGTATATGTAGCAAACTCGGGCTCTGATGATGTCAGCGTAATTGATATGACCACTTTGGAAGCTGTCAATACAATCATCGCAGGAGATAAGGCCCAGGGTATCAGCATATCAAAAGACGGAACAACCTTATTTATAACTAATACCAGCGCAAACAACGTAACAGTCATAGATACAGCGACCAATACCGTTGTAAGCACAATTCCTGTTGGAAAAGCACCTAATGGCATCACTATAAAAGAGTAAAAATCAAAACAGCTGGCAGTTCACACCGCCAGCTGTTTTTTATTTTAATACTATTCCGGTTTATTAAATGTTTTATTCGGGTCAGGCTCATAATTTGATGTGAAATCTGTATACTCAATTATCTGCATCATTCCTGCAGAAGCGTGATGCAATTCGTGACAATGCTGCACCCAGTTACCTGGATTGTCCGCCTTGAAGGCTACTACATATTCCTCACCAGGATTAATCAGTAAAGTATCTTTCACAATAACAGCGCCTTTTGAAGGCTGCCCATTCCTCGAAAGTATTTGAAAGAAGTGTCCATGCATATGCATTGGGTGATCAACCTTGCTGTTATTGACATAGGTCATTTTGACAATATATCCGGTCTTCAATTTTAATGGTGGAAGGTCTTTAAAGATCTTGCCGTTTATAGTATACTTCAATTCATTATTGCCGGTATCAGTGCTCAAATCTACCTTGTAATCAACATCATATTTCCCATCCAGTGTAAAGAGCTTATTGCCCCCGTTACCATAACTTATCAGATTAAACACAGGATATGAAGCATTCTTGTCTTCCTCCATTATCTTGTCCGACTCATTTACCTTTACAGGAATCTTTAACTGTTCGTTATACTTATTCTCATCATGGGCATCTATGAAGAAGTTCTGGTCCGACTTCACAACAAATTCAACATCATATCTCTCACCCGGGGAGATCATTAATATCTGATCTTTTATGATTTGCGGATTTGTTATATCCTGCCCGTCTGAGCCGATTACCCGTATCTCCTGTCCAGGAATATGAATTCCATGTTTCCTGTAGCCCGCATTTATGAAACGCAGTCTGACACGCTCACCGTTTTTGGCTTCCAATGGTTCAATCAATCCTGCAGACTTTCCGTTCACTGTATAAACATTATACATGTATGCCATCATTTCTTCTTCCGACATAACCAGGTCACCGTTTCCCGCTGCCGGCATATTCATTCCCGGCATGCTATTGGACTGGTTGCTTGAACCACCATGCCCTCCATGTGCACTTTGTTCACTATCAGGAGTTTCTATCCACTCATCCAATATAAGCGTATAGTCCCGATCGGGTTTAGTCCAATCCTTGGGTTCTACGATCAAGGCACCGTATAGCCCTTTATCCACTTGTACTGAGCTTTCCTGATGTGAGTGGTACCAGTATGTCCCTGCCATATCTGCTGAAAATGCATAAATGAAGGTTTCACCCGGCTTTATCGCATTCTGGTTCAAGCCTGGAACACCATCCATTGCAGATTTAAGAGGATAGCCATGCCAGTGTATAGTCACAGGCTCCCTGAGGTTATTCTTGAGCTCTACCTGCACGAAATCCCCCTGTTGAACGCGGATTTCCTGTCCGGGTACCGTACCGTTGTAAGTCCACGCCGCAAGGCTTGATCCATCTTTTATACGTATATTGGTTTCGAGCGCAGTAAGTTTAAAAGTTTTGACAGGTTGCCCCGGCTTAGGATGCACAATATTTTTTGCATAATCATGATTATTTGCCTGTGAGGTTTTTGACGGCATTGACTGCATGTTATGCCCCTGGCTGCTTGGCTTCGGTGCTTCTACTATTGCCTGGGGGATTATCCTTTGTGTGTTCTGATAGGTTATAAGTGCTGCAAAAGTAACAACAACTGCTGCTATAAACGCTAATACCGTTATTGCTCGGTTACCCATAATTTCTCTCCCTTCCGGATTCCTCTAGAAACACCTAAAAGGTAAACCGGAACCCGGTTTACCTTTTATCATGTGCCAATACTACATCATGCCGCCCATCATGCCCATTCCGCCGCCTGATGAGCCGCCCATACTGCTGTTGCTCATGCTGCCGCTGCTCATACTTCCGCCATTGTTCATCATGTTGACCTGCTGCTGCATCTGATTCATCTGCATCTGCATATTCTGCAGCATCATCATCATGTCGTTGCTGCCCATGTTCATGTTGTTCATTGGCATACTATTCATTCCATTTTGCATACCGTATATTGGCATCTGGTTCATCTGCATACCAGCCATCGGTACATTCATTCCGCTCTGCATTCCATACATCGGCATACTGTTCATATTGCCCTGCATATTCATACCTGCCTGCATACCAGTCATCTGCATATTAGCCATCTGCATGTTGTTCATATTCATGTTACCCTGCATACCTGCCATTTGCATGTTGTTTATTGCATATGGGTCCATTGCTTGCTGCTGGTGCTGGAGATGTGAATTGCCGTTAGCCATACTGGTGCCAGTCATAGTCATATTATTACTTGCCATACCGCCTGTCATGCCATTTGTTGTCAGTACTCCCAATGCTACAAAGCTGATAAGTATTCCCACAAAAGAGAAAATCGCAAGTTTTAACCATCCGTTATTTGCCATAATAATACCTCCAAGAATTTGTTTTTTTGATTGTGTTTGATTATTTGTTGTATTTCCATTGCTGTTTGCTTTTCCCACATTTTCTTTTTTACTTGGTGGTTCTGCAAAATGTCTAATTGCACTCCATATCGCAAGACCAAAGCCGAGAAAAAGCAGCGTTAACAGTATAAGCATATAAAGCTGTCCTACTGAACCTAAAAGACTCACTGTTGCCCCTCCTTATCTAGCCCAGACAATACCCAGTAATATTGCTCCACCGATGATGAACGGCAGTAGTACGAAGATAATACCGGTTGTCAGGAAGCTCAATTGGTAAATAGCCGGTGCCTGGTTGAGATGATGGCTGTTCATTGCGCTCATTGCCTGCTGTGAATTCATTGTATCGAACAAATCATAGATTGTTATGTTTGACAAATGCATCGACTTCATCATACTCCCCATGCTGTTGTCCATCATACCTGCATTTTGCATAGGTGTACCGGACCATAACAAGAAAAGTGTGATAAGTGTAAAAACTCCGAATATGAGCGTCAAGCGCCAAAAATGCATTTTCTTCTTGTTAAGCATGTCCACTCCTCCGCTGTGCTATTCGTATTATTACTCCGGCAATGACACTTACAACTATAATTGGGAATGTTCCTATAGCAACAAATGATATTATCGACTGCATCAGTGTGCTATGCGCAATATTCATTATGACACCCATCATGGACTTATCCATGGCGTTCATCATGCTCATCATGAATTGCATAGCCTCAGCTTCTGAAGGTCCCGGCCTGAAAATTGAGATTACTACCCCTGATGCCAGGAAGAAGAAAAATGTCGCCATAAACCATACAAATACCTTAAACCACGGTTTCTGCAGCATACCCTGCCCCCCTTATGCGCTCAGCTTTGATGTATTTGCTTTTTTAGGCCAGATAAGCGCATGGCATTTCATGTAGATATGCCAAATTACACTTGCCAATGCCAGATAGGAAACATATTCATGCAACCAGAGTGCAAAACCTATAGCTGTCATATTGAACTCTATACATATCCAAATCAAAGCACCAGTTATAATAAGTATCAAGGACACAATGAAGGTAAACAATTGGTAACCGCTTCTCCCTATGATATGCCAGGACAAATAGCGATCGTCACGCCGGATGCTTTTAATTACTTCATAAACAATTGATACTAGTGTGATAACCACAAAAGCAGCTGCCGAAATGCGATGAATATAATCTGCCATTGCATAATTGAAATTCAATATCCAGCCGTATTTCGCTCCAACCATTGCAAAGCCGCTGATACCCAAAAGTGCCCAAGCAATTGCATAAATCCAGTGCATAACAAAGTCAAATCGAATCTTCATGGTCTACCTCTTATTTTGCTTCTTTCTGCTCTTTATGTATGTTGCATTATCTTTCAGTTCTTCTGTAGGAATGTCATAGAGTTTATCATAAACTTCCACACTATCTTTAGAATATGACTCTCCTACTAAGTCTTCTTTTACAGCCTTCTCATCGGATGTTATCTCTGTATGGTTATCTTCCTCAGCAGCGATTATATCTGCTGCAGGAGCTGACTCGGATGTGCTGCATACTTTCTTTTCTTCTCCACAATTAGGGCAGCACTTCCAGTCAGGCTTCAAAGCCATGCCGCATCTGATACAAACATAATTGGATTCCATTTTGCTTGAAGTACTTATAGTCTTGTTATTACTAAGCCTTGAGGGATTCTGAATAATATAGAAGGTTACTGATGCAACTAATCCAACTATTGATATTGCGAAAAGCAGCCTCAAAAGAAATACCAATAAAGGTACCAATCCAAGTCCTCCGGAAACCCCCATGCTATAATAGTAATTTGGTGTAACTCCAAACCCGCCGAATATATTGCCAAACAGTATAATAATTAAAGCAATGCAAAGGACAGACGCTATAATAACCGATGCTATTTTCATTATTGGATCATTCTTAATTGATTCAAACACTTTAATATCACCACCTTCAAATAGATACTTCTTGCCTGATTTGCACACGGCTGTTAGTGCTACAAGTACTAAAGCGATAAGAAACAGTTTTATTAAAATTATCAGAATGTACGCAAGTGTACTCTCCAAAGCATAGCCGCTATTCATACCTTCTCCCATCATCCCAGCGTTTCTGCCGAACATGATGTCGAAAGCTAACCCAAAGCCTAGGACTCCAAGAATAACAATTGTTATTGTCTTTAATAGAACATTATTTTTGATTGTCTCCCACATATCCTTGCCTCCTTTTACGAATAAGCCTAAATCCGCCCTTGACTTTTGGCAGGAGCTTTTAAAAGGCTGAAGACCGATCCGAGTATGCCAAGGATAAATGCAATTACAAAGATGACCAGTATCACATTAACTATGAAATGTATGTTTAAGCCACCAAGTATGTTGTCAAATCCATTGGTTGCAGGCATCATATTGTTCATCTGTGCAGTATTGGCAGCATTCACATATGTCTGTGATGTGTTGGCAGCTGCAACTGCTTGTTTTGTCAAGTCACCATCAAGCCTGCTTAACGCAGCAATACCATCTGCCAGCTTGAATACGCTTTTATGTATCTGCTGCATTCTTTCCTGGTCGAAGACCATTCCATTACCTGAGATATATGGATTTATATTTAAGAGATTTGCCGCCTCGTTTATATAAATTGATGCCTGGCTAAGTTTGCTCTTATTCTGCAGAGCTGTTGTATATTGCAGTGAATAGTACTGCGCAAGATCCTGGATATTGGAAGCTGCTGATTCTGCCTGGTAGGCAAACTCACCTTTAAGTTGCTCCAACAGCTGCATACCTAACGAAAGCTTAAATAAACCTGAGTGCAGCTGTTCCATCTTATTAGGATCGTATGTAGTACCCATATTCGGCATCATGCCATTCTGTGTTGTATTGCTGGCTGGTACGGTCTGTCCACCATTTTGCTGCGGGTAAATATTGATGGTGGTATTACCCTGTACGCTTGGTATTGTAGTGCTTGTCCCAGGGTTTGTAACAGATTGGTTGGATTCAGCCATTGCCGGCGTATTGTTCATACCTGGCATATTTGCCATACTATCTTCTTCCTGAGTATTGTTTGATGATCCATAAGGATCCAGTGACATAGATTCAATAGCCTCATTCAGTGATGATAGTGCCTGATTCACTACATCTCTGTTCTTCAATGCCAATGCTGCAGTTTCTGCGGCTGGTGTTCCGCCCGTTGCTGCGTTGTTAGCCGGCTGCTGGTTATTCGCGTTGCCATGCTGCATACCAGGCATACCTGCCATGGAATTATTAGCAGGGGTCTGTGTAGTCTGCTGATTGTAGATTGATCCATTTTGTAGCTGTGCGGGATTTATAAAATAGTAATTATATCCGATGTATCCTATACCACCAATAATAACTATCAACAGTATAAAGATTAGAAGACCATTAAAGAACTTCTTCATTGGCTGTATTCCCTCCTTAATCAGTATTTGAGCTTTATCTTGTCTTATTCGTCATACAAATTGATTATAAAATTTTATTGTTTTGTTTACATAACCCCTCCCATTTGAATTTTCTATCATCTTCTTTCCAGCTTTACAACTTGATTATAGGGTTCTTTTATGCAGATTTTATGGAGATATGTAATTTTGTGTCTAAAGTTCTAAATGAAAACTATTATTACTGACTCTTCAACATCCTATAAAAAAACAAGCAGGAATTAACCTGCCTGTTTTGGTATGACAACAGTAAATACTGTGCCCTCGCCTAATTTACTTTTTACCGAAATATCTCCTTTGTGTGCTTCTACAATAGCCTTGGCAATAGTCAATCCGATACCGGAACCTCCAGTCATACGGTTTCTTGACTTATCTGCCCGGTAAAACCGCTCAAATACATAAGGCAGATCATCCTCCGAGATACCGATTCCAGTATCACTTACTGTAATTATAGTATTCGCTCCATCTTCATCAACAGCTATGGTCACATGACTATCATTTCCTGAATACTTAAGTGCATTGGATATCAGGTTTACAAGTACCTGGCTCATCTTGTCCCTATCAGCATAAAGTTTCTTATGCTCACACTGCATCTCTATTTTTATATTTCTTTGCATAAAGTCATTTTCAAAGTTATGCATTAGCCTCTTCAATAATTCACATAAGCAAAACTCTTCTTTATTTAATATCATATTATCACTTTCATAGCGTGCCAGCTTTTCCAAGTCACCAATCAGCTTGTTTATTCGTATTGTTTCCTCATGACAGCTTGTGAGCCTGTCACTGCTTGGCTCCCATATTCCATCAAGCATTGCTTCCAGATGGCTTTGAAGAGTAGCAACCGGTGTCCTCAATTCATGGGCTACATCGCCTGTAAGACGCTTTCGCAGCTTTTCCTGGGTTTCCAACGATGCTGCCAGATCATTGATAGTATCGGTTAACTGACTGATTTCCTTGGTGTTGGATTGCTCATCACTCCTATCTCCGAAATAGCCCTTTGCAATCATTTGAGCCGAGTTGATAACTCTAGTAATGGGAGTTGTAATTCTTTTTGATATGATTGACCCGAATAAGAAAGCCAGTAACAGTGAAAAAATCCCGACGCCTATAAATATGCGGTTCAGCGCAGTTATAAATGCCAAATCGTTATCATCGAAATAGAAAGGGCCATAATGTCCTATATCTATACTTCCTACCTGATCTCCCTTATAGAAGACAGGATAGCTTGTCTCAATAAGCTCCCCTTTCCAATTTGGATATCGGCTGTACATATTCTGAGTCATATGAGTCAGCATTTCTTCACACCAACCGTTATTATACGACATAGCATCCCATATGGTACTGCCCGATAAATCCTTGACTTCAACGATCATTCCCCTTTCCAGGGCATAAACGCCTATATCCTGAACACTTTTTGCATCCCACTGCTCATTACGTTGATAATTGTAGGAAAAGAGCGAGACCACTTCTTTGTTCTTTTTTTCTTGATTTGATTTAACATAATCTTGAAAGTACCTTTCCAGTAGAATATTGGAAAAAAAGCTTATCAATGCAACGCATATCAAAGCTGTAGTAACATGGGACAATGTCAACTTAGTCCTTAAAGTGACCTTCATATCACTCACCACCAAATCTATAACCTACTCCATGAACAGTTATAATATATTTAGGGTCTTTTGTATCAGTTTCAATTTTCTGTCTCAGGTTCTTTATATGGGAGTCGATTGTCCTGTCAAATCCGTCAAATTCCCCACCCAAAGCCAAAACTATTAGCTCTTCACGTGTAAACACCTTTTGGGGGTATTTAACCATAGACATTAGCAGCTTGTATTCGTTTGGTGTTAGGCTGACTACGTCTCCCTGCTTTTTCACTTCGTGCTTCAGCGAGTCAATATTCAAATCTCCTTCATTAAATGAAAGAATGTCGGTGAGCGGTATAACCTCTTGCGCACTTCTCCGCAAAAGGGCTTTTACTCTTGCCACCAGCTGCTTTGTGCTGAATGGTTTAGTGATATAGTCATCCGCACCAATATCCAAGCCTTTTAGAATATCTACTTCATCAATTTTTGCTGTAAGCATGATGATTGGTACTCTTGACTTTTTACGCAGTTTTGTGCAAAGCTCCTCGCCAGTCATATCCGGCAGCATCAGATCTAAAATAAGCAGATCCGGGTTAACCTTGTCAAAAATATCCTGCGCTTCCTTACAGTTATATGCGGCGTACACCTTATAACCACTTGCGTCTAGATAAGACTTTACAACCTCAACTATTTTCTCTTCATCATCAACAACAAGTATTTTGAATTCGTTCTGCTGCATCACAACATCCCCTTTACCATATATACCAATACATCATCGAAAATTTAGTTCCTACTTATCAACTTGCTTAGGTCGGTCCAATTTACAGCAGTCAAGCTTTTCATTACCAAACTGCTCTTTGTTCTGGTCAGCTAACTTCTTCAAGAAATTGTCAATTACCTGTTTCAGGCTCTTCATATTCCTACCTCCTTGATTACTGGCAGCATGGTGGCACCAAGCCGCCTCCTTTTATACCTTCATTAGCCTTTTCAATATCGTCGTTAGATACTTTAGCAATGTCTGATACTACCAGGATATTGCTCCTTAGCATACCCATCCAGCATGAGTACACAACATTACCTTCTTCTTCAGGAATAAATTCAATTACGTTTTCACCTGGTTTCAATCGCTTTTCTATTCCATACTTGGGAATAATAATTGCATTGTTGCATCCATTGATGTCTTCCTCTGCAGCATTTATTATAAAACGGACAGGAATTCCTTTTTGAACAACTATTGGAGCATAATAATTGGATTCCAAGTCTATTTTTACTGTTTGTACATTCCCTTCTATCTGAGCTACGCTTCCAGACTCAGCAATTTTATCTGCATTTGGAGCTGCAAGCGCAAAAGATACACCTGATAAACTAAAGCCACGGGCTGCCATTACGATGCCTAGTACTATGACCAGGACAGCACTAATCTTCAACATATTATTCGTAAACCGCTTGCCAAGATAAGTACTGATTGCTCCAAAGCCAAACATGAGCGGCACTGTACCTACGCTGAATGAAAACATAGATATAGCACCTGTTACAAAGCTGCCTGTACCTAATGCATAAAGCTGCATGGCCTGCAACGGTCCACATGGCATTAAGCCATTTAGAAGACCGATATAAAACGGTCCAAATTTAGAACTATTGTTATACAAAAGCTTTCCTATAAACTTTGGCATTTTCGGATTGATCTTTTTTAACCATGGGAAGACATTAAGCATATTCAAGCCCATAATCATCATAAATATGCCGGCTATAACGGCAACCAGACCTTTAGCATTTCCTGAAAAGCTCACCACTGAACCTAGCGCACCGACAACGCCCCCTATAAGGGTATAAGAAATCACTCTCCCAAGATTGTATAAAAAACTAGGCTTTAATCTGCTGAAAGGATTTCCATCATCAATATGCTTATAAGCAATGCATTGAGAGATATTGATCCCCCCGCACATTGCCACACAATGCAGCGAGGTGAGAAGTCCTACCACGAAAAGAATGCCATAGCTCATATTTTGGCTAACTTCAGGAATGAAATTGAATCCGACTGTATTGTTTATAACTACATATAGTGAAAGCAAAATAACAATCAAGCCTAAGGTCTGTCCTGATGAAGATCCATTATGCTCTTTCGGCCTTTCAATTTTTCCTTCTTTTTTGCCACTGGCAGGTGTACTTTGTGATACTGAATATCCTTCATTTTCGATAGCAGCTATAATATCATTTATATCAATAACATCTGCATCAAAAGTCACATATACCTTTGATGCGGAATAGGCTGCTTTTACTTCTTTAACACCATCCAGTTTACCAACGGCCTTTTCTATCCTGAGTTCACAGCTCGAGCAGGTCATACCATTCATCTGAAGAATTTCACGCTTAATGTCAGCCATCGTTTTCCCTCCCAGATTTATCTAGTTGAATCGATAATATTTTGTATTATCATCCTAACAGATAAATATGGAGATTTTATGAGGATAAATAATTACATTTCTTGTACTTAAAGGAAAAGTATCATTCATAACTGAATGATACTTTGAATTCTATCTTTTCCATTCCGCAAACAAGTCTTTATTTGCTTCCAGGAACTCTTTCTTTATTGTGATATATTCCCCATCCTCAGTTTTGTTTTCTTGCATAACCGGAACAGGGTTACATCCACCTTTTATTATTTCGATATCATCTACACCAAACACATTCCCGCAATTCTGACATACCACCTTATTTCCTTCTTGCTTATAATAGCCTTGACCAGAGTCAAAACATATCTGACATGTGTTTAGTGCTGTTCGAATGCTTCCATCAGTAGCTTTCACAGCAAATACTTCCATGTAAGTATCTCCTGCTTTATATGGGTAAAATTTCGCTTTATCAGTGATCTCACTTTTTAATATCTTAAGATCTACATCGTTTGGTGTATCTGCATTTTCACCATTAGTTACTTCTACAGGCGGTTTATCTGCATCTGCTGAAGATACCTGCTGCTTCTGATCATTATTGATCGTTGAATATACTGCAAAGGATGCCAATACTAAAACAAGTATCATTAATATTAAATTTTTCTTTTTGCTGTCTATTACTTTTGTATTCTGCTTCTTTTTGCTGCCCATAATAACTCCACCTCTCAGCTTTTAGTTAATGATATAAGTTTTTTGTGAAGATATTATGGAGGGCAATTAAATTCTCACATCGAAGCTGCCAGCCTTCGCAACAGGCTTTTGCACTGTACTCTTATCCATATGCTCATTGTGGTCTGTTTTCGGATGATCCTTATGTTGCATTGTTTTAGCATTGGCGCTTTCATGCATACCTTTCATACCACAGTTTTGGGGCATTCTTTGAATATTATTTGATAATGAGTTTATACCAGACATGCTATTACACCTACTTTTCCATTCAGATTATTGAAATTATCAGGATTGCAGTAACCACTACCCCAATCAGATATACCAGGCAGCCAGGTCCTAACCCTCTGCCACATCCGCTGCCGAAGAAAAATCCACGTCTGCCGCAGCTCATACTAGTCCTCCTTTACCAATTCATGCACTTATTATAGTAGAAACCCGGCAGCTGACTGCCAGGTTTCCCTTTTGTCGATCAGGCTTACATTCCGCCCATCATTCCCATGCCTTTCATCATGCCCATTCCGCCCATCATATTCATTCCACCCATCATTCCCATGCCGCCTTGCATATTCATATTACCGTTCATGTTCATACCACCCTGCATGCTCATTCCATTCATCGGCATATTGTTCATATTTCCATTCATATTCATGCCGCCTTGCATGTTTATCCCATTCATTGGCATATTATAACCGTTCATGTTCATGCCGCCCTGCATGTTCATCCCGTTCATCGGCATATTGTTCATGCCATACATAGGCATGTTGTATCCATTCATATTCATACTTGAATAACTGTTATATGTGTTGAAGTAGCTTATCCCCCAAAGTAATGCAAAGCTGAGGACAATTCCTGCCAATGACAATACCGCAAGCTTAGACCAAGGACCTCTATTCATATTTATTCCTCCTCATTTGTGTGAATTGTACTTATTTATTTCTTTATCAACTATGCGTTAGCTTCCACTTCTTTACCGCAGTGGGGGCAAACTTTCCAATCTGCGTTTAATGCTTTACCACAGATACTGCATTTCCCCTTCTCTACAAATACTCCATTCCCTTTAAAAGAATTCTTCATAGTTTCAAAATCAGCTGCTGTGAACATATTGTTCTTAATCCATATTACTATAGCCGCAACCAGTGCGATAACAAAAACAGCGAACAATACCTTTGTCAGCAATAAGAGTAGTGATACCAATGAGAATCCATATCCAACTCCGGGATACATGTACATATGACCACCTCCAAAATTACCTCTAAATCCATAGCTTACGCCCATTCCTGCTCCAAACAGCACTGTCTGCAGCAGCCAAAGGCCTAAGAGCGCTAGTGCCAATACAACAATAAGTCTGATAAAAGGATTCCTTTTCATTATTTCACCTCCTTTCAAAGTTTTTTATTTATGTCATTATATAAAGCAACTAGCGTGCCAACTTTCAAAATTAGATGTTCTTTTCTTTTTCAAAACGCTAGACCCCTTTAATTCCAACACTTCTCTGCTCTTTCACTTCCTTTGGCAGACAAATACCATAAAGAAAAGAAAGTTATATATATCCACTAAACACTTGTACTGTGTGAAATCCTACACCAACTTGTAGAATAGTATACATATAAGAAGGCTATATAAAAAACAGCCACCCATTGGGTGACTATTCTTTACTCCTTATTATTCAGGCCGAATTTCTCCATACGGTATATTAACGCGTGTCTTGGTATACTCAAAAGCTTGGCTGCGTGTGTCTGGTTCCAATTAGATATCTCAAGCGCCTGTCTTACCAGACTTTTTTCAACCTCTTCAAGGTTGATACCCTCTTCAGGTAGAGTAAAAACATCTTTTTTGTAACTGTAAGCACCTTTTAACACTTCTTTAGGAAGACTTTCCATTGTTGTCCTTCCACCTGAAGATAGAATTACCATTCTCTCTATGATATTTTCCAACTCACGGATATTGCCCGGATAATCATACCTTTTCAGTATGTCCAGGATGTCTGCATCCATCTTTATAGAACCTTTATTTAAAATACCGGCGTACTTTTGAATAAAAAAGTCTGTTAGCAGAGGAATGTCCTCTCTACGCTCTCTGAGAGCCGGAACATGAATAGGAATGACTTTTAACCTGTAAAGCAGATCCTCTCTGAAGGCCCCTTCTTCAACCATTTGTTCAAGATTACGATTTGTCGCGGCTATAACCCGGACATCTGCCTTAATAACCGCAGTCCCGCCAACACGTTCAAACTCACGCTCCTGAAGTACCCTTAACAGCTTGACCTGTAGAGGCAAACTCAGTTCACCGACCTCATCCAGAAAAATCGTACCGCCATTTGCTCTGTCAAAACGCCCCGGTTTTCTGCTCTGTGCACCTGTAAAAGCACCTTTCTCATATCCGAATAATTCACTTTCCAAAAGATTCTCCGGTATGGCACCGCAGTTTACTGTTATATACGGTTGATCACTTCTGGGACTCTTCTGATGTATAGCATTTGCTATCAGTTCTTTTCCTGTACCGCTTTCTCCAGTTATAAGTACTGTAGCATGTGTGTCAGCAACCTTCTCAATCATTTCAAATACTTCGTGCATTATACGGCTGCTGCCTATAATCCTTTTGTCGAAGGGTTGGACATTTTCACTTTTTAAGTACTCAATCTCTCTTGTCATCCAATCGATATTTAATGCTTTATTGATTTTAATCTTTAATTCTTCCATGTCAAAGGGTTTGGTAAGGTAATCTACTGCGCCGAGCTTCATGGCTTCCACTGCAGCTTCAGTATTCCCATGAGCCGTAATCATAATAACCGGTATTTTCTCATTTATTTTATTGATTCTATGCAGTACCTCCATCCCATCAATCTTCGGCATACGATAATCCAATATAACCATATCGGGCTCTTTATCTACAAAACTATTAAAGGCTTCCTCTCCGTCCTCTGCCTCAATAATTGAGAATCCTTCTTCCTTAAGATTTTTTGCCAAAACCCATCTCAGGTTTTTTTCATCATCAGCTATAAGAATCTTATACATCCTGCTCATTCACCCCCGCGCCGTTTAATGGTATAAGCACCTCAAAGCATGTTCCAACTCCAACTTCACTGCTAACGTTTATAATACCCTTATGCTCATCAACAATTCTGTGAACAATGGAAAGCCCCAATCCAGTCCCCTTATCCTTGGTTGTAAAAAAAGGATCAAATATTTTACTCAAGAGTGGTTTTTCAATGCCTAAGCCTGTGTCCTTGAAGGAAACCCTTATCCAATCCTCATCCTTTTTTGCAAGCTGAATGTAAAGTATTCCGCCATCCGGCATTGCGTCTACAGCATTAAAAATCAGATTTATAAAAGCCTGCTTTAATAACTCTTTATCAACTTCTGCGTATGGCAGTTCAACTTCTTCCAACTTTATTTCAACACCATGCTGACTGATGTACTTTTGTGCAATCATCAATACTTCTCTGACTAAGGTATTGATAGAAAAAAAACCTCTTTCATGTTTGTCAGGCTTAGCAAAATCCATTAGAAGCTTGACAACCCTATTTGCCCGTTCCACTTCTTCATCAATCATTGTCAGTTCAGTTATTGCTTCGCTGTTTTCCTTAAGCTCTTTGCACATTGTCTGCTCAATAGCCTTTATAATTGCCAAAGGATTCCGGATTTCATGCGCAAAACCTGAAGCAAGCTCACCTATAGCTGCAAGTTTATCATTTCTTTGAGCATGATAATGTAAAGCTTTTAGCTCAGTAATATCATCAAGAATAACCACCAGACCCTTTTTTAAGCTTTCATAATTCAAAGGATAAAAGCTTATTCTAATAACCTTGGATAGTCCTCTTCGTTCCAAACTCATTTCAATATTTTCTAATGCCTTATTTTCTTTTGTGACTGCCAGGATATTATCTTTGACATTTTCACAGCAAGAAAACACCTCGATAAAATTGCTCCCGGTAAAGTCTTCTTCAACCTCCAGAATTCTCTTTGCCCCTTTGTTTATAATGGTGATCAACATATCATTATTAATTACAACTACTCCACTTTTAATGCTTTCTATTATGCTGTTTGAATATCTGTCAAGTATCTTATATTGCCGCAGCTGCTCATCCAGTTTTCTTTTTTCTATATTCTTTCTTTCAGCCAACGTACCGGTTATAAGCCCTACAGTGAAAAAAAGAATTATATCCACAGCTTCACTTAGGACTTCAACTCCAATTCCTGCAGTGAGCAGGATGTGTGGTGAATAAATTGTACCAGCAATAAGTGATACAATAGTTCCGCCTTTAAATCCATAGCGGAAAGCCCCCAAAATTATGGGAATTACATATAGCAGACGGTAAAAGTTATGGTATGGTGATTCCAGCGAACTGCCAATATAGTGAAATGTGCTGATTACAGAAAGGAGTAATGCAATGATGATCTCACTCAAGTATTTTTTTAAAAACCGAACCACTGTGAGCTCTCCCTTCATTTGTTTTTACCTTTTCTTAAATAGTATTCGCAATACGGGCAATAATCCCACTTGACTGATACCTTTTCTCCACAGTTGGGACAGCCGGTTCTTAATGTTTCTTTGCAAATAGGACATACATTAAAATGACTCTCCACAGAACTCCCGCAGTTCGGACACTTGCCGGAAGTATTGTTTGATTTATTAATTAAGGTATCATCCCTGTAAATAAATAATAAATATATAGCTGAGGCTATTAGAATCAAAAAAAACAAAGTCATTTTAATCACCCCCGTTGCGCCTTAACCTGGTTCCACACACCGGGCAGATGCGCCACCTTTCGTCCTCGATGTATTTTCCACATTTGTGGCATCTGTCTATCTTGCCGGACGGCTGGATAAAGTCAAAAACAAGAAGTCCAACTATCGATATTAATAAAAACCATATATATTTTAAATCTATCATATTCCCTGATTGTGCATAGAACCACATCCGTCCGTGCATACCCATACCCATACCGCGCTGCATCACATAATTCATGAGCAAGTAGTTATACGCCAGAATAATTCCTAGTATTATTAGCAATAGTAGTAATATGGTTCGTCGAATATTCATAGTTTAACCTCCGCTATTTTATTTCAATTTAGTATAATAGCAAGTTTCATACCACAAATTTGCATTGGTATATTAACTATAGGATAGCTCCAAATCATATTCCTACAATACAATAATTCTATGAAATATTCAAATAATAAATCCGGGATACTTTGCCAAGCAACATAGTATCTCCCCCTTCCCACAAAGCAGAAGGGATAGCTGATACTACCCCTTCTGTTTCATACATTTTCTTTAATTGATCAAATCCTTTTGCTCATTTATTTTGGATACCTCTCGGGGTACTCTTATCTCAATTGCGTTATTTACCATCTCACTAATCATTTCTTTTGTTATGTTTTCATCATTATATACAACTTTTATCAGCCTTCTGGCAAGGTCAACCTCCAGCTCTTGAATCCCTTCCAGTCTTGTCAAAGCCTGCAGGACATGAAGAACGCATTTGCTGCACAGAATATTTGCATTTTTAAGCTTTACCTTGGTACTATTCATTCCAAACCCAACCTTTATCATATTTTTTAATACAGAACTTAAGCAGCACATATTTGTTAGTGTCCATCAACATTCAAAGTTTATATTTATCATGTTACAACATCTTTGTGCAGATTTTATGGAGCAAAAATAAATTGATATTAACTAATGTTAACCTCATTAACTAAAATGATAAATGATTTTCTTCCCCATATACATTACATTCTAAAGATGTACCAACAATTGGTTAATAATACATTCTTAATCCAAGCAATAACACCTGCGATCAAACCAACTGCGAACAATATCATAAACAGTCTTACCATCAGGTATATTCTTTAGTCTGGATTTGTCGCAATTCCATCGGTCTACATATTTATTACAAGATTAGCAGCTTTATATTGTGTAGAAGTTTCTACACTTTGCTGTGCAAATTCCTACAAATAGAATTACCGGTTGGGCAACCTTAATATAAGTTGTCCAACCGGTAAAATACTCATTATTATCTGAAATATTACCTCACAGACTTATTATATATATCCCGTAGATGCAGTGCTGTTAAAATTGGATGTTGCAGGAGCATTTTGGGACCCGAATACTTCATCACAGCTTTAACTCTTTTTCGCATATCCGCGCTATAGCAATATATGTCGCACCTTGAGCAATTCGGCTTGCACATTCCATATTTGCAGTTTTCAATTCTTTTGTGAACTTGCTCCAATAGTAATTTACAATCAGGGCATAAGCTATGATCTGTATTATGGCTACTACAAAAGATTTTTATCATTTTTTCTATAGTATATTTTTCTCTCATCAACCGATTATTAAGTAACATATTGTCTTCATCCTTTACAACAGCTCTCTAACTAGTATTGTCAATACTAAGTCTAGCACCTCATTCTTGAGGGATAATCCCTGTTAATACTTATAATGCCTTAATCTTAAATTTTCCAACCAGTCCAAAGAGTTCTTCAGCTGATTTATTCAACATGTCAGCCGTATTACTCAAACCGTCAATTGTCTCTGTCTGCTTTGCTATGTTGGCTGCTACCTCAGTAACTGACCTGGCAATCCCTATATTGCTTGTGTTAATAGAATCCATTACAGCTGATAATTCTTCTGTTGATGCTCCCTGCTCCTCTGTACCAGCCGCAATGTTTTGAATCCGTTCATTTATCTCACTGACACCTTCTGTGATTCGTGTCAGCTCATCATATACACTTTCAACCATCCGGCTTCCCTGTTTTATGTTCTTACCGACATCTGCAGTCGATGTGATTGTCTCCATAATCATACCCTGAATATTCGCAATCAGTTCTTCTATCTGCTTAGCTGATTGTGTATTATTTTCTGCAAGCTTGCGGATTTCCTCTGCGACAATTCCAAAGCCTCTCCCATGTTCACCCGCTCTTGCAGCTTCAATAGAAGCATTCAGAGCCAATAAGTTGGTTTGGTCTGTTATTGTTTTTATTGTATCAACAATCTTGCCAATTTCACTTGCCTCATTACCGAGCTTTTCGGTAACTGAGATTGTCTGTGCAGATATCCTTTCAATCTTTTGCATTTCTTCCTTTGTTTTTGAAGCCCTATCTTTGCTCTCCAAAGCGATAGAGTTGATATTTGCAGCAACACTGCATATCTCTTGTGCATCACCAGCTGTCGCCTGCGATGTAACAGCAATTTCAGAAATACTTACAGTAATATTATTTATCAGCTCTGTTATGTTATCTGTATCTTCTTTGACTATACTCATATGTCCGTCAATACCGGTCATAGCCTTTGTAGTCTCATTTCCGCCTTCACTCAATAGCTCAGAGCCTTGTGCTACTATTGCTGAGTTGGATTTAATATTGGATACCATATGTTCCATTCCATCCATAAACCTGTTAAATGCTTCTGCCATCTTACCAATTTCATCTTTAGACTTAATATGTATTCTCTTTGTCAGATCCCCTTGACCCTTTTCTATATCAATAAATATCTCCAAGAGTTTGTTTATGGGCTTTCGCATGCCATTAGCCAATATCACAGCCATGCTTAATGAGAGTATAATAGTTATAATGGTTATTATGATGGCACGCTGTTGATTCATTCCCATATGCATTTCAATTGTCATTAGATCGTCATCCATACTTTCCTGACTTTTGATCTGCAAAGTATCAACTTTCTTATATACGCCATCAGCCAGTTTATCTAACTCGGCCATCATTTTATTTCCTTCCACATGACCACTTTCTATATACATGTTTGTCATTTGCTTACCAAAATTGTAAAACTTATCGAAAGCTGCCTCTAAATCTTGAATCTCCGCCAGATAGCCTGGCTCCAAATCAACCAGTGCTTTAGCATTATCCTTAAATTGTACTGCATGCTCTTCAGCCTTTTTCAATTCTACAATGTCCTTCGAAGCACTTACATCCGCTATATAAAGCCTGGTCTGCAATATATCATTCTCCATATTGCTGGCCAACTCCAGACTCTTAGCAGTCTTTTCTTTAATATGCATAATGTGATTTTTACTTTTAGTAAAACTATACACATTGAAAAGAGTACTAAAGATAACAACAACTAAAATGATTGAAAAACCCGCAATGAGTTTTTTCCTAATTGAGTTAAACAAAATGATACCTCCTATTTTAAGCCACTCATATACTTGCAGCAAACAAGCAATTTATAATGACCTTATTACAAGCTTTAGTATAAGGGATAATTATGGAAATATTATGGAGATATATTATAAGTTCAAAAACAAAACCAGCCTTACAGCTGGTAATTTATTTACATATTATATGCAAAATAGTATATTCTCAAGATTTGTTCAGATTAAGCTACTTATTATTTTCATCATTCGCTTTTGTATGATCACAGCAGCTTCCATCTTTATGTCCCCTGAACATCATAGGCAGCATTGCCAGCATCATTATAGGGCATAGAAAGGGTGCTATCTTCCCCAGTATTCCGGCAGCCCCAGGACTGAATCTTGTTATAAGCGGAAGTGCTCCTATGATGATTATGGGCAGTCCGCAGCAAATGGCCATATGCAGCATATGCTTCAACGGGCTGTGTTTATATGATACTTGCTTTTCTTTATTCTCTTCATGACAATTCATAATTAATCCTCCTAGCTCTGTTTGCAGCTAATTATATATCAGGTATATGGAGATTGTATGGAGAGATTAAATTTCTCCCATCTCCAAATAATCAGCATATCTGACATATACTTTTATTCACAAGTATGGTATTAAATAATCTTGCTTAAAAAAGCTTTTGTCCTATCTTTTTCAGGTTTATTGAACAGGTTTTCCGGGGTATTTTCTTCAATTATTTCACCGTTATCCATAAATATAACCCGGTTTGCCACTTCCTTGGCAAAGCCCATCTCATGGGTCACTACCAGCATGGTCATACCTTCCTTTGCCAGGGAACTCATAACTTCAAGGACTTCTGAGACAAGTTCCGGATCAAGGGCTGACGTAGGCTCGTCAAAGAGCATGATTTTGGGCCTGTTTGCAAGAGCTCTTGCAATTGCGACCCTTTGCTGCTGCCCACCTGAAAGCTTTGATGGGTGCACATCCCACTTATCCTTAAGCCCTACCTTATCAAGCAGGTGCATTGCATATTCCCTTGTCTGCTGCACAGCTTCTCTTTTTACCACTCTTGGAGCAAGCATGATGTTCTCCAGAACGGTCATGTGGGGGAATAAATTGAACTGTTGGAATACCATGCCCATCTCTGAGCAAACTTCAGATATTCTATTCTGAGTCGATCGGAGTACAGCTTTACCATTTTTTATATCATATATCAATTCATTGTCTATCAATATCCTGCCACTGGTTATCGTCTCCAGATGGTTCAGTGACCTTAACAATGTGCTTTTTCCGGAACCGCTGGGGCCTATTACACATACAGTCTCACCCTTTTCCACAGTCAGGTTTATGTCCTTCAAAACCTCAAGTGTTCCAAAGTTCTTATATACATTCTCCAATCGAATCATTTTTCATCCCTCCCCTGTTATATTATTACCTTGCCAAATGCCTTCCGAATCGTGCCTCCATCCTGGACTGCAGCACTCCGAGCCCGGAACAGAAGGTCAGGTATATCAACGCTGCTTCAGTATACAGCCACAATGGTTCATAGGTCCTTGCGGTTATCTGCTGAGCCACCTGGAACATTTCCGTCACAGTGATAGCTGCTGCCAGAGAAGTGTCCTTGACGAGACTTATGAAGGAATTTGACAAAGGTGGTATCGCAACTTTTATTGCCTGAGGAAGTATAACATGCCTTAAGGCCTGTACCTTTGACATCCCTAGTGCGTGTGCAGCCTCCCACTGACCCTTCGGTACCGAAAGGATAGCAGCCCTTATTATTTCAGAGCTGTATGCCCCAACACTTAAGGAGAAGCCTATGACGGCAGATAGCAAAGCATCTAGCGTGACACCAATGCTTGGGAGTCCATAGAAGATTATGAAAAGCTGCACGAGCAATGGGGTTCCTCTGATTATCCAGACATAAAAGCGAACTATCCCCTCAAGGGGTTTGATTTCTAGAACCCGCACAATTGCAACAGTGAAAGCTATTGCCACCCCAATAATGAAGGACAGGATGGTAAGGGGCACTGTGAATTTTATCCCTGCCTCTAAAAGTGTTAAAAAGGAATCTGCAAGTATTTGTATAATTCTTACCATTCTGTCTGACATTTGAAATCACCCTCTCCGTGGAATTTAACGCGACAGCTTTCTCACCTTTCAAAGCGTTAAAATCCACTTACTTAATTCAGCGCCTCGCATACCCTGGAATTGATATGCTTTACGAGGCACTATGTTTTTATTTGGAGACGTCTTCCCCGAACCATTTCTCCGATATCTTCAGGTACGTTCCGTCCGTCTTCATATCGTCCAGTGTCTTGTTTACTGCATCTACAAGCTCCTTGTTTCCTTTGTTGAACATGATTCCCATCTGGCCTGTCGTATCCATCTCATCCACAACCTTGATCGGCACATCCGGCCTCTGCTTTTTAAAGTCCATGAATGACAAACTGTCGTTTATCGTAGCATCAATACGCTTTGATACAAGCAAATCAATTGATTGGTTAAAGCCGTCAACCTGTACTATTTCTGCCTCAAAGGACTTAGCAATGTCCGCAAGATTACTTGTTAAGGACTGTCCGGATTTCCTGCCCTTTAAATCTTCAAAGCTTTTTATATCACTGTTTTCATTATTTACGATAAGTACTGACTTGGATACAATATAAGGATCTGAAAAGTCATATTTCTCAAGTCTATCCGGTTTGATTGTAACTTCATTGGCTATTGCATCAAACCTTTTTGCATCTAAACCAGCGAACATACCATCCCATTTGGTCTCTATGAACTCTGCCTTTACTCCCAGTCTCTTTGCTATTTCCTCGGCAATTTCCACATCAAAGCCTGTAAGTTTGCCATCCTTATCATGGAAGGTAAAGGGTGCATAGGTACCTTCAGTTCCAAACCTGATTTTCCCGTCAGCCTTTATCTGTTCAAGAAGGTTCTGCGGTTTTGCTTCACTTGCCTGTCGGTTTGCTGCCGACTGATTTGCAGAACTGCAACCTGTGAATACCAGTGCTAAAATTGTAATAATAGCTGTTACTAAAACTATTCTCTTCTTCATAATAATCCTCCTAATTTTTATTTATATATTATTATTCCTATTGTTTTTGTGGGTTTTTAATCGTACCATTACATTGCTTGATTATCCCCTCCCAGTTTATTCTTATGGATCGGAACATAAAAAACTTCTCCCTCTATGACAGAGGCAGAAGTTCATTCCGCGGTTCCACTCTGTTAATCTGCACAACTCATTATGATGCAGACAACTCTTAATTTGGTACATACATACCATAATGCTATAACGGGCATACCCGCCGGAGCCTACTTACATCAATGTTCGGTCCGTTGTTCCGAGATGCACTTCAGTCAAGTTCCACCTAAAAGCCCTTTCACCAATGGACCTTCTCTCTGTCGGTTTCTCCTGGCCTACTCTTCTCTTCAATACATTTCACACTATTCCTACCGGTTTTATATGTATTATAATAAATGATAATCTTCATTATGTCAACATATTTTTCTATCCCAAGTTAATATAGGTACCTCTTAAAACCAGGACGGAAGTGCAAAATCCACAGACCTTACACTCCCGTTGCTTGGTATTCATTAATTCCTGAAATACCTTCCCATCATAGAATTATGCATATCCAACATACCTTCTCTCCCTATGTAGCCCATCATATCTGCCATGCCCGCATAACCGTTTTCTTTCATCATTTCAATCATCTGATTGTACTGCTCGTCAGTAAGGTTATTCATAAAATCATTCATAGCAGCATAGTCTCTGTTTTCCATTGCTTTTGCAGCTGATTCAAAGCCATTATTCCTCATCATGTCTATCATTGATTTGTATGTATCATTGTTCTGATACATCATTTGGCTGCCACAACCAAAGTTTTGGGGGCTGTTGGTATCCGCCGCATATACCGCTGTTACTGCTCCTATAGTCAATATTACTATAGTCATTAATAATATAACAGTTTTTCTCATTTGGAATCTCTCCTTTATTTTATGATTTTTTATTTTATGTGCTAATTATATCTACATATTATGGAGGAATTATGAAGAGTAAAGTAACAATTTCAATTAAGAAATGAAATATTTCTAATCGTACAATGTACCATCAACCTATAGAAATAGTATATTTTAATGAAATCTGTCTAAGGAAGGGAAATTAAAGATGCCTGAGATTCAGAGATACAGAGTCACAGCGATGCGGCAGAATATACCTTCATTGTGCAAAAGAGTGCAGAGCATTTGCGATGATGTAATGAATAGCATTTTTACCATCTCTATAATGGCCTGCCTTTCTCAATGCAGGCCATTATATTTTTTTGCTAAAACAATACTCCTACTAATAAATATCCGGCTGCCGATATAAGCACTCCTCCTATAACATATGGAAAAGATGTAGAAAGGTGCTCTCCAAAGGATATGCCCGCCATTTGTGCAGATAGTGGTGATATTACATCGGCAACAGCGCCTCCTGCCCAGACTGTGCCTATCATTATGCTTATATTGACCCCTGAGCTTACAGCAAATGTTACCGCTGTAGGCATTACAAGTGCCCAAGTCGCCCAAGATGAGCCAATAGTATAAGATATAACGGCAGCAAACAAAAAGATAGCCGGTGGTATAAGTATTGCCGGAATACTCTTTATTATCTCGTCACTAATTAGGTCATTAAAGCCCAGTTTTTCTGTGACAATGGTAAGAGCCCAACTGAGTGAGAGTATTAATACAAGGGAGAGTACTTTTTCAGCACCAATAATTATGTGAGCTTCAATCTCAGCCAGACTTATTTTCTGAAGCATAAAAAATATACTGGTAATTATCAGGGTAAGTATGATTCCTGCAAATATTGATGCATTGAAATTAGCTTCACTCAAAGCGCCAAAGAAATTGGTCGATTTCTTCCGCCCTGTCCACCAGAAAAAGAAAATTGTACAAATAAGCAAAAATATAACGGGCACCAATAGATTCATGCTTTTCTTAGGGTATTCCTGAATTGGTTTACCCGAAGCCTCATCCCTATCAATATGCGCTTGTGTCAGGCCCTCACCCTCAGATATCTTCCCAAGTCTGATCCTTCCGAATCCCAGTCCAAATATGCTGACTCCTATGGCTATTAATATCATTACCCAAGAAAAAAAGTTCCATAGCACACTTTGAGCTACTATGGTGTACGCACTTTGTTCTATTCCCCTACCCTTAATATTATTTGTGACCAAAGCTACCATGTAGCCTAAATAGGCTGTTGCTATAGGTATCAGAAGTATCAACTGAAGACTGGTTACCGAAAGAAGAAAAGCAAATTTCTCCTTAGAACCCTTAACCTTATTCATGATAGGGCTCAACATTGTCCCTACAGCAATAGTATGAAAGGAGCTATCAAAAAAGGTAAATACACTCAATAACCATGTCCATAATGACACATGTCTTTCATTCTTAACCCATTTGCTTATTTTTTCACTGAACCCGGCGATCCCACCAGCCATTTCTATTACGTCAGCCAAAGCACTGAAAGCAATCAAAAACCCCAGTGTATATGCACTATCCTTATCAGCTACAGCATCGACAAGATAGCTACCTATACTAATAATACCTCCAAGTATGGATTTGGAGCTGATCAACGATCCTGCAACTACTCCAAGGAATAAAGCGGGAACCAGTCTTTTTGTTTTAAATGTCAAAACAATAGTAATAAGCGGTGGTATTAAAGATAACCAAGCCATTATTATCCCTCCTGAATAAGATAGGAGGTAGTAGCACTATCCCCTATACTCGTCTATTGTGCCATTTTGCGGCATTCATCCGCACATGCCCTGCAGACATCGGCACACCTTTTACAATGATCATCCTTGAAGGTTTCACAATCAGCTGCACACATATCACATAACTCGGCGCACATTTTACATATTGTCTTGCTATGAGGGCTGTTCCTAGACATATATTGTGCTGCCAATATACAGATATCAGCACAATCCCGAAGCATACTCACACATTTCACCCTTGCATTCAAGTCCGGCTCCTTATAGCAGGCCATAAGGCATTCCTCGCAGGCCTGCATGCAGGCCACGCATGAAACTATACAATTCTGCATATGATTATTGTCTTTTAAAATATCCATCAAATCACCTCCTGTTTAATAATCTTATTATTGCAAAGTATGTTGATTTATATTATATTAATCTGAATAATACTGCACGCTGCATTGAGTTGAATAGTTAAGAACCTGCATAAGTTAAATCCAACAAATTCAAATCAGTACTATAGGAGGTTTTTATGTATAACGATATAGTGTTGGATCATCTATCTAATCCTCGAAATATTGGTGTATTAGAATTCCCTGATGGTATTGGACAAACAGGAAATGCTTCTGACGGTGATAAGATTACAGTATATATTAAAGTAAAAAATGGTATAATCTCTGATATTAAGCTAAAGGTATTCGGCTGTGGCGCTGCTATAGCTTCAGGCAGTATGTTGACACAGCTTGCCCTTGGTAAAACCCTGGCGGAAGCTATGAGAATATCAAACGATGATGTAGCATCGGCTTTAGGAGGATTGCCTCAGCAAAAGCTATTATGTTCAAATACAGCAGCCACTGCGCTGCATAATGCCGTTAAAGACTATCAAATGAGATGGAAAGAATAACTAAGTTTTTTGGGGGTATTGATTTGATACTGGAAAGAGAACAGATCCAAAGATATATGCGGCATATTATAATACCGGAAATAGGTGGTCCAGGACAAAAAAAGCTGCTTGACTCATCTATCCTGGTATGCTGCGAAGGTATTTCAAACTGTGCAGTTCTGCTTTATTATCTTTCAGCTATGGGTATAGGCAAAATAGATTGTTATGCTGCGAATATCGATGGAATTGAACTTATAACGCAAAATGCACGAGGACTTAATCCTGATTTGCAGCTTCGAATAATTGATATCTCAGGCAATCAGAAACTTGACCTTTCTGTTGATTATAATGTCACAATAATGTTTTATGAAAAGGCAATATCAAATCCGGAAATTAATATTGCAAATATTCCTCTTATATTCACAGCAGTTGCTGGTGGCTATGGGTATATAAAAACTGTCCGCGCAAGAGAAAGTGTTGGTCAGGTTATTGATGATATAAATAGCTTATATGCCGACTATAAAGAATGTTCGGTTTGCACATTGTTTGGTAACGCATATCTTGGTTTTAACTGCACTCTTACCGCTATTGAAACAGTGAAGGTATTGTTGGATATCGGCAGCGTCAGCGAGCAAGCATTGCATTATAATTTGTCGACCTATACCTTTGCATGTAGCCAAGCTAATAATGAAAAACCGGAATACTCTATAAATCTTGAAAGTGCAAGAGAAGAACTTAGCAGAGCAAGGATTCTGATTGTAGGCAGCGGAGGACTAGGCTCTCCTGCTGCTTATGCTCTAGTTATGTCGGGGATAGGAAAACTGGGACTAATAGACTTTGATACCGTAGAAATCAGTAATCTCAACAGACAAATACTACACTCCGCCGACACTATCGGCATGGCTAAAGTCAGGTCAGCAGAGAGGTTTCTGAGAACACTCAATCCTGATATTGAGCTTTGCACATATGAACAGAGATTTTCTATAGAAAATGCAGAAGCGCTTATTTCAGATTACGATATAGTAATTGATGGGCTAGACAATTTGCCCAACCGTTACCTGCTTAATGACATGTGCTATTTCTTAAAAAAACCTTTACTCGAAGCAGGAGTTCTACGTTTTGACGGTCTTGTAACAACGATACTCCCAGGTAGGAGTCCGTGCTACCGATGTATTTTTCCTGAAGCTGAAGATAACAGTCCGGTACCCTCGTGTTCCGAAACAGGAGTATTAGGTGCTGTACCCGGTATTATGGGAATGCTTCAAGCAATAGAAGCGATTAAGTATTTGACAGGTATCGGAGTTCCGCTGGTTAATAAAATACTTATGTTCGATGCAATGAAAACTGATTTCACCTTGTTGGATATTGATAAAGCGGTCAATTGTGAGTTGTGCGGCACTAATCCTACAATTAGAACACCAAAAAACTATGAGTTTATATGCAAAAATCAATAAGTATTACATAAACAAAAGCTGCTTTATTTTAGCAGCTTTTGTTTATGTAATACTATATGTTCTCTATACTTTTTTCTTCCTCTGTTAATATATAGTTCATACTTCCAGACTTATAGCCAGACAGCTCTAATGTCACATATAAAAAGCCCAGTGATTTAAGCTTAGCAGTTATTTCATCTGCAAAAGCTACAATCCGCCCTAAGTCAGCCTTACCAACTTCAATTCTCGCTATAGTGCCATGATGTCGGACCCTTAGTTCGTGAAAGCCCAAGTCCCTGATAAAATCTTCTGCTTCACCGATCACTACAAGCTTTTCTGGTGTGATTCTGGTCCCATATGGAAATCTTGATGATAAGCATGCAAAGGAAGGCTTGTTCCAAGTGCTTAACCCAAATTCTCTGGACAACTCACGTATGTCTTCCTTTGTCATTTCTGCCTGCTTCAACGGGCTAACCACTCCTAGCTGCTTGGCAGCACGCATTCCCGGCCTGTGGTCATTCCTGTCATCGTAATTAGATCCATCAAGAACATACTTCATGCCGTTATTCTTTGCAATATCCGTAAGCTTGGAAAACAGCTCATGCTTGCAGTAAAAGCATCTATCCGGCGGATTATCTGCAAAGCCTGCTATTTCCAGCTCAAGAGTTTCAATTACAATATGTTTTATTCCTTGGGCTTTGGCAAATAGCTTACTCTCCTCCAGTTCTCTTTTGGGATAAGTTTCTGAATTTGCCGTTACGGCAATAACATCTTCTCCAAGCACTTCTGCGGCGACCTTCAAAAGAAAGGTACTGTCCACTCCTCCGGAGAATGCAACTACTGCTCCATCTGTACTTCTGATTATTTTTCTTAGATTCTCCAGTTTATTTTGTAATTGCTCTTTCATATTTCCTCCATTTATGTATTTTCTTCAGTATAGAAAATAGTTATGGAGATATTATGGAGCGTGAAAAGGACCTGATATCCAGCCAACACAGTTCCTATTAATATCCGGAGATTTTTCTTTTTCTTCATAAAATCTGCACAATTGACTGCTATAATGTGCTCATAGAAAGCTAATACTGATTTTAAAAACCCTCTCTAAAAAGCCTGCGCCCCTCGCAGGCTTTTTTTTATACCTTTATTTCTTCAAAATCTTCAAATTGCGCATTATACAGCGATGCATATATCCCATTACTGCATATAAGCTCCTCATGGCTTCCCTTTTCCTCTATTCCATTGTCGGTAAACACCAGTATCGTCTTTGCTCTCTTGATGGTTGAAAGCCTATGGGCTATCACAAAGGTTGTCCTGTTGCTGGACAGGTTTTCGAGAGACTGCTGCACTATTTTCTCGCTCTGGTTGTCCAGGGAGGAGGTGGCTTCATCAGATTAAATCCATAAATCCATAATCCTTCATGCTGTTACCTCCTGATTTCTATGTTTTAATATATAGATCCACTAATCAGAAGGTAGGAGGCGGCCTGGCTGTTTTTAAAAATTTATGTATTTGTATCTTGGTATGTGCTATAATCACAAAAGCGAAAAAGTATGATTCCTTTCTGGATTGTTTTATTTGGCGATTTAACAATACCACAAAAGGTCATACTTTTTCCATTTTTTTGTCTTCCTAGTTGTTGATGATAAGCCATTGCGTTAGCGATTTCGTTCTTCTGATGTCAGTACTTCTGACAGCAGAACCATCCCCGTGGCACCCGTATAAAACTACAATTTCTTTGTTTGTATTCTGATCTTCATAAAACTTCTCTTCAACTTCTTCAAATAACTCTACAAACTCAACAGATTCAACTTGATCTCCGGGCTTTGCACCAACTGTATTATCAGCATTCACATATACATTTGTCGGAAAACAAGCTCCTTTGCAGTTTACACAATCGACACCGCATGCACCAGGTCTTTTATATATACATGGGCTGCATGCTCATTAATCTCCATAACTCTTGCCTTTTCTATCATTATAGCAGCCTCCCATAGACTTTTAAATAATTATAGTCACATGACCCCAGATAACAGAACAAATTTGTAGATAGTACATTTTTCCCAGAAAAGTTCCATACTCTGCTTATATTCACATTGAAGGTTCAAGTATGGATTATCAGTTTATTGACAGCTACAGCTTTATTAAGAAAAGCTGCCTACTCGATCAGTAAACTTCTATCCGTCCTTTTGAGGATGGAGTCTGCAAGCACATCCGCCTACCATCTCATAACCCACGTCCTTTTTAATTGGCAGCCCCACATGATCCCACGCCACAATCCCGCCCGCCAGGCATACAACCTGCGGATAACCCTGTTCAATTAAATAGCGTGCTACCTCGGTGCTTCGGTTACCTACACTGTCCACAACAACAAGGCGGATATCCTTAGGTATTTTATCTAAGTTATCCTGATAGGAATTGTACGGAAGAAAAAAGGCGTTAGGGACATCCAAGACCCTGTAGCTGGTTTCATATTCCGGTCTGATGTCTAGAATTGCAGTATCATTTTTGAGGTATTCAAACGCTTCCCGGGGAGAAAGATGAATAATAGAATCCATGATTTATCTACTCCTCAATAATATTATTAGTAATTCCACTACAAAGCAACAATGAAGTGATTTGTAGTGGAATTATACTCTAATTTATTAGGTCTAGGAGTTTCTCGCCTTTTACTTCTTCAGCCTTCCACTCTATTACTGCAAAATTACCTTTGGATATTTCATTTACTTTGTTAATCCACTGAACTTCATTGCTTGCTTTTGCTTTCAAAATAGCATTGGTGGTATCAGCTGCATATAAGCTTGTATTAGTGACCCACCATTTACAATGAATACCGGCTCTGTCCAAGTCGTTTTGGAGTCTCATTGCTTCATGAACCGGAGTTGTTTCAGCCAGAGTTACAATAATGACTTCTGTATCCTTTTCATCTCTCAATTTAGGCAAAAGCTTCTTAGCGGACTCAGGAATATCTCCTTGAGAGCGCTGAATTTCTTTATTGTAGCTTTGTGTTGAATCCAAAAGCAGCAGCGTATGTCCGGTTGGTGCCGTATCTATTACTACAACTTCTTTTTCTGACCTTTCGACTATTTCTGCAAAAGCCCTGAATACTGCAATTTCTTGGGTGCAGGGAGACCTTAAGTCTTCTTCAACATAAGCAATGTCATCATCACTCATAGTTTCTTTTGCTTTGCTTAACACTTGCTCTTTATACCTTTCAAGCTCTTCTTTCTCATCAATATTACTCAAGGTAATACCATAGCTTTCATCCAATACAAACTTCAAATGAGCAGCCGGATCTGTAGTTGTCAAATGCACCTTTTTGCCCTTCTTAGCCAAGCCTATTGCAACAGCTGCAGCAATTGTAGTCTTGCCTACTCCCCCTTTGCCCATTGTAAATATTACCTTTTTACCACTGATATATAAATCTTCAATTACATTTTTAAGTTTTGGTATATTACTTACATCCAGTTTTTCATCAATAGATTTTATATTGTTACTATTTAAGAAGGCTCTTACATTTTCTATCCCTGTCACATTATATGGTCTCAATGGTATCTTGAAAGTTTCGATTTTCCTAAGAGCCTCAGGCATATCCTTTAATGCATTCTGCTGTTTTTCATATATCGCATCGGAAAGATAGTCATCATGCTCCTCAAGGATACCATTAATCAATAGAACTTGATTGTTTACACCTATATCCCGAAGTTCCTTGGATGCTCTTTCTGCCTCTTTCAGTGGAGCTGGCTCAGGACGGGCTACAAGAATAAGTGTAGTCTTTTCCTTGTCAGCTAAATTATTAACTGCATTTTTATAGACTTCTTTTTTGCTTTCCAATCCTGAAAGCTGTCCCAGGCAGGATGCACCATGGGTGTTTTCGTTGATGAAGTTAGTCCAGGCTGATGGAAGCTGAAGCATTCGTAAGGTATGCCCCGTCGGTGCTGTATCAAATATTATATGGTCATACTCTATTGCTGCTTTTTCATCAGTTATAAAGTTTGAGAATTCATTAAAGGCTGCAATTTCAACGGTACATGAACCAGACAGCTGTTCCTCCATATTCTTTAAAACTACATCGGGTAGTTTACCACGGTAGGGACCTATTACGCTTTCCCTATACTCGGCAGCTGCTTCCTCCGGATCGAAGTTTGCAACTACTAAATTAGGAACTCCTATTATTGCAATCCCTTTATTATTTAATTCAGTATTGAAAACATCCTGGAGATTAGAAGCCGGATCGGTGCTTATAAGCATTATTCTTTTGCCTGAGTCAGCCAAAAGTACTGCAGTAGCGCATGCTGCCGAAGTCTTGCCTACTCCGCCTTTACCAGTAAAAAACAAGTACTTGGTTAAGTTTATCTCTGATATGTTATAATTTTTGATCAATCCTTGATCCTCCTTTTTCTATTTTCAGCCGCAACTGCTGCTACATCCCATAGTTGTTCTTGTAACAGCACCCTTTAAATATCTTTCGTCAACTCCTAAAAACTTGCAGATCTCGTCGTTAGTCGGATAAGCCTTGATTTTAACTACATTACCATCAACCATTGTTACCGGAAGTACATCTATCCCATTAGTATTCAACATTTTATTTATTTCTTTGTACCTAACAAAAATTTGGGGATTGCTTGATAAGTTATACCTTTCTACTATTACCCCATTTTTCTTCAAGTTAAACACCACCGTAGAAATTCTCAGCAATTCAGGGTCTACGGATGGACCACAGACACCTGTAGAGCAGCACATAGCCGGTTCAAAAATTATCATCCTCTTCATGGCAATACACTCCTTCATTTACATTCATTTTTAGGATTATCTTTGCAGATACACTTATCAGTATCTGTTATAAGATTCATAAGAAATAGAATCAGTTTATTACAATTTGTTCTATGTAGCGAATAAAAAGTCCATAATCCATCTTTCCTAAACTCCACAATTTCACATTCTATTAATACCTTCATATGATGTGAGAGTGTAGGTTGAGTCAAGTCAAGGTGCTGTAATATATCACAGGCACACTTTTCTTCGCAAGACAAAATGTCAATTATTTTTAGTCTATTAGGGTCGGAAAGCGCTTTAATAATTTTTGCGCCTTCATCATAATTATTCGTCACATTATCACACCCTTATATCGATAATTATCTATATATAATATATGTCAATGCTATAATATTGTCAATAATAAAGCACGAAGTAAAACAAAAGACAATTATATTCATTATAGTCTATATATAACATAATATTAACATAAAGATGAAATTGTGTATAATCTAGGAATTCAGATGGGCCTCTACCTCACCTGAAAGAGTTTTATTATTTTCAACAGGGATAATGATAGATTTATGCGTGACCTTAGTACAGGAATTAGTTATGGAGAAATTATAGAGTATTAAGAAAGGACCACTATCAATCTGATATTGGCCCTTAGATATCCTTAGCAAGCCCACGTCCTCGCAGGCTTATTTTTATATCTTTATTTCTTCAAAATCTTCAAATTGCGCATTATACAGCGATGCATATATCCCATTGCTGCATATAAGCTCCTCATGGCTTCCCTTTTCCTCTATTCCATTGTCGGTAAGCACCAGTATCGTCTTTGCTCTCTTGATGGTTGAAAGCCTATGGGCTATCACAAAGGTTGTCCTGTTGCTGGACAGGTTTTCGAGAGACTGCTGCACTATTTTCTCGCTCTGGTTGTCCAGGGAGGAGGTGGCTTCATCAAGTATCAATATAGGGGGGTTTTTAAGAAAAGCTCTTGCTATACTTATTCTCTGCTTCTGCCCTCCTGAAAGCTTTACTCCTCTTTCTCCCACATAGGTTTCATAGCCCTTCTCCAGTCCTAATATAAAATCATGGGCATTTGCCTCCCTGGCTGCCCGGATGATTTCCTCCCGGGTGGCTTCCGGCTTACCATACCTGATATTCTCAAGGATCGTCCCTGCAAAAAGATATACATCCTGCTGGACGATTCCTATATTCTTTCTCAAGGAGTCCAATTTTATATTCCTGATATCTGTTCCGTCAACTCTTATGGTTCCCTCAGTCACTTCATAAAACCTTGGAATAAGGCTGCAGAGTGTTGATTTTCCTCCTCCTGAAGGTCCAACAAGAGCAGCTGTCTCCCCGGGCTCCAGGTTCAGGTTTATATTCTTCAGAACATGTCCTCCCTCATCATACTTGAAGGAAACACCTTCAAATTCTACCCTTCCACGAACCTTCTCCAGTGTGACGCTATCACTGCTATCCTTAATATCGGGCTCAGTATCCATGATTTCAAGGAACCTTTCAAAGCCTGTCATTCCTTTCTGAAACTGCTCTGTAAAGTCGATAAGCGATCTTATGGGAACAAGGAAGGTATTTATATAGAGCAGGTATGCAACAAGGTCCGAGGTTTTTATAGTGCCAAGATTTATAAAATATGCCCCGGCAATCACCGCAACTATATAGATTATACCGTCAAACAGCCTGATGCCGCTGAAGAAACGTCCCATATAATAATAGCTTTCTTTTTTTGTATCGTAGAAGCCCGTGTTCCCCTGGGTGAACTTCTCCTGTTCCACCCTTTCATTGGAAAAGGACTGTACCACCCTGATCCCTGCTATACTGTCCTCTATCTGTGCATTAATCTCTGCTATCTTCTGCCTGTTTCTCCTGAATACCGAACGCATCTTGTCATTATAAAAGAAGGCAAAACCCATCATAAAGGGAATGAAGGCAAAGGTTATCAAAGTCAGCTTCACATCTATGCTAAGCAGTATAAAAAAGGAACCGATTATTTTTATCAGGGAGATGAATACTTCTTCGGGACCGTGGTGCGCAAGCTCGGTAATATCAAACAGGTCGTTAACAATCCTTGACATTATCTGTCCTGTCTTATTATTGTCATAGAATGAAAAGGAAAGCTTCTGCAGATGCCCGAAAATATCCTCCCTCATGTCATATTCCATTCTTGCCCCCATAATATGCCCCCAGGCCGTGATGAAGTACTGGCAGAAATACTTGAGTATATACATGACAAGCATTAATGCACCTATCTTCATTATGATGTCGAGAGCCATACCCACCTCTGCGCTCAAACCATGCTCCAGCAGATACTTGACAAGCACCGGGAAAAGCAGGTCCACCCCTGCAGCCGTAAAGGAACAGAGCATATCAAGGAAAAACAAGCCTTTATAAGGCTTATAATACGAAATAAATCTCCTCAGCTTATTCATTCGTCAACCTCCAACCAATATAGTATACAAAATAATCCAAGTTCAATATAAAAATCAACCATTAATATATTATATATCTCAGGTTGATCAATTCAAATACATTTATTCAATTCCTGTTCTCCACTGCCGTCTTTTCAGGAAAAGGCCCCTTTTCCGTCCCTACTATTTCCACTTCCTCAAGTACAGTATTGACAACCTTAAGAACATTTTCAGCAGTGATCGGCTTTATTATATAATGCTTTGCACCGCTTTCCAGTGCTTCAAATACCATATTCCTCTGATCCAGGGCACTGATCATGATAATCCTTGCTTCCGGGAAGCTGCTTATAATTCTGCTGACCGCTTCTATTCCATTCATTATCGGCATCGTAATATCCATAGTGACCAGATCAGGCATGTGCTTTTCAAACTCAACTAAAGCCTCTTTCCCGTTAGCTGCTTCAGCAATAACTGAATGCCCTGCCTTTGTCAGTATAGTCTTCAGATTACGCCTCATTATAATTGAGTCATCAACAATAAGAATCTGCGCCACATCATCACCCCGATTTATATAAATGAAAAAACCAACAGTAAATATATTCTATAACTAATATACCTTTCACTTTTATTATTGTCAATAAATAGAGAATTATGACGATAGCAAAAACTGAATATAATGCATTGGATTTCATAAATTTAAATCCTAGCATCATATTCAGCATTCTTTATTGGTTATGAAGAAGAATATATGTCAACAGCTGGTACATATAACATAACATACTTCCATTTTGCTTACGGATCGATATTTAAATCGAGTAAAGTGCAGCTTCAAATGCACTTTATTGAAGCAATGTATAGTCCGTACCAGCTGAGATTTTAGCTGTTGCCTCTTTTACCGTCCCTTTTGGATATTATCATTATCCCGATCACAATCAGTATTACGGGTACAATATAATTCTTCAGGTCAAAGAATATAAAAGTCCTTAACAGGGCTGATAGTCCTATGCCTCCAAGTATAAATACAGGGACAAGAAGTCCTTTGTCACGGCTGCCAAACAGGTACAGCTCAAACAGTCCCACTGCAATACCTATAAGAAACATTGGCCAAAGGTCAGCCATCATATGCCATCCAAAAAACACGTTGGCATAAAATAGAGCACCATAAGTGGTAAGTATCCCTCCCGGAACCAATATCCCGGGATTCCTGTCAATTCCTGTGAAGAATGCAAAATGCATATATATCCCGGGAACCAGCAGTGCCAGAGGCCACACATAGTTCCAGCTGAAGCTCAGATAACCCAGGTTTGACAGGAGGAACAATGTTCCCATGGTTATTAAAACTGCACCAATCACAATATTTGAATTTCTATTCATTATTTTACCTCCTATATGTTTGACGAAAAAATAATATTTTTTACTCAGATTCTGCACAAATTTTTTTGGTATAATGGACTTGCATTCATCAAGTAGTAAAGTAATCCATTCTTCTAATCTGTCATTCTTTCTTTCATAATAATATACGTCGCTTTAAAACTAAAGTCTGATGTTTCTCTCATTCCAAAAATAATTTTACATACTAATTTTCGATTGCACCCACTATATTATTAATGCTACTATAAATACTATGAGAAAAATCTGGATAAGATGCGGAGGAGCCCATGAAGGAAGCTATAAGAAAACAAATCCTTGAAATAAGAAACAAACTGTCTGATGACGAGGTATACCATTTCAGCCAAAGCATATTTTCTCATCTGAAGGAAAACAGCTTTTTCAATACATCAGCTCATGTGATGATATATCTGGATTTCAAGCATGAAGTAAAGACTGATCCGATTATTGACTACTGTCTTATGCATAACAAGAAGGTATATATTCCTGTATGCATACCGGAAACCCACGAGCTTTGCATTTCCAGAATAACAAGCCTCAAGGAGCTGAAGGAAGGCCATTTCGGCATAAGGGAACCCAGGGCGGAATATATCAGATTATCCGACAGCAGTTTGATCGATCTGGTGCTCGTTCCAGGAGTAGCCTTTGACAATTCAGGAAACAGGATAGGCTTCGGTGCAGGTTATTATGACAGATTCATGAAGCGGCTGCAGCCTGACGCAGTAAAAGCCGCCCTTGCTTATTCCTTCCAAATTGTTGACCATGTACCTTCAGATGAATTCGATATTGCGGCAGATTATGTCATTACTGAAAAAAGTACAATAAACTGCATACATAATTGATCAGCGGCATCCTGGGATTCTTCCTCTTCAGGAAGGAGGAACAGCCATTACACTACTCGTATCAGTTTATTATAATAAATTCAAGCACTTAAGACAGATCAACCGGATTATCCGCGGTATAAGGCCTGCTGTACTTGGACTTATAGCCGCCGCCTGCATAGATATCGGAAAGGTTTCCATTATAGATTTTAAAGGTGTCCTGATAGCACTGCTGGTTTTTACCGGAGTTTACAAGCTGAAGCTAAACCCGATAATTGCATTACTATTATCTGGAGTGCTTGGGATAGTAATCTACGGAGTATTATAGATACGAGATTCGAGATGCGAGATACGAGGATTTTAGCAACGCTTCGAAGCCCTGCCAAAAATGCGCGCAACCCATTGCTCATTGCCCATTGCCCATCGCCCGTAAAATCAGAAGCATAAATAACATGCTTCTGATTTTTTTTATTTCTGTTTTAAACCTCTGCCTTTTGTTAATAATATTAGAGGAAAAGAGGTGATTCAGTGGCTGTAAAAGTTGGCATTCCCAGGGGAATGTATTTTTATAAGTATTACCCGTTTATTGAGACCTTCCTTACAGAGCTGGGAGCTGAGGTTGTTCCCTCTCCGGAAACTACGAAGGAAATTCTTGACAAAGGTGTACTCTACAGCATAGACGACGCATGTCTGCCTGTAAAGGTATACCATGGCCATGCATACGGTCTGAGGAATAAGGTGGATTGTATACTGGTGCCACGTCTTACAAGCGTATCAAAGGGCGAGTATATATGTCCCAAATTTGGCGGCCTTCCCGAAATGGTCAAGTATTCGGTTCCAGACCTGCCTCCTCTCATAGATACCGAAATAAATCTTGTGAAAAACCGCAGCGAGCTTGTGAAGGCACTGTACAGGATGGCATTTTCGCTGAAATTCAGGAACCCTGTAAAGATCAACAAGGGAATAAATGCGGCCATGAAGGCTCATGAGAAATTTAAAGCCGCAGTGTATAAGGGCAATACTCCAGACCGTGTAATTGCAGCCATACCGCGTAGTTTTTACAGAACAAACGCCAGGATAGGGCTTATCGGCCATCCTTATCTTCTATATGACAGCTTTATAAACATGAGACTGATGAAAAAGCTCGAAGAACGGGGTATTGAAATTATTACTCCCGATATGATAGATCCTCAGATAATAAATGAACGGTGTATGGAGCTTTCAAAGAGGATGTTCTGGAGCAGCGGTAAAAGCCTTATAGGCAGCGCATTATATATAATGGATAATAGTTCTATTGACGGAATGCTGGCACTGACAGCCTTCGGTTGTGGAGTGGATTCCCTGGTTGGGGAGTTTATTGAGAAGCAGGCAAGAAGATATTATAAAAAGCCATACATGGTGCTGAATATTGATGAGCATACGGGTGATGCAGGCTTTAACACCCGTCTGGAGGCATTCTACGACTTACTGGACAGGAGGGGGAATTCAGATGCGGCTTACATACCCGCATATGGGAGAAGCATACATAGCAGTTAAAAGTCTGATGGATGACATAGGTGTGGAAAGTGTGATACCCGCGTTCACTACAAATTCCACCCTGAGGCTTGGCTCTTCCATCTCACCGGAGACCATATGCCTGCCATACAAAATAATGCTGGGGAATTATATGAACAGCATCAAAGCTGGAGCAGATACAATACTCATCACTGGAAGCTGCGGGCCATGCCGTTTTGGCTACTATGGTCCGCTGCAGAAGCAAGCCCTGGAGGAAGCGGGGTATAAAGATGTGGATATCATTATTCTTGATCCTCCAAGGGAGGGTTATAGTGATTTCTATGATACAATAAAGAAAATCTCCGGAGGCGGCAGGGCAAATATAATCACTGCCTTTATGAATGCGTACAAGGTATGTTGTGAAGTAGACAGTCTGAATGAGCTGCTTTATTATACCCGGCCAAGGGCTGCCAACAAAGCAGAAATAAGAAGCATAATGCATGAGTTTAAGAAGGATGTTATGAATGCCAGGGGTACAGCCCAGATGCTTCAATTGATCCAGGAAACCAGGAACAAGATAAGCAGGATAGATATTGACAACAGCTTCAAACCGATAAAGGTAGGAATAATCGGAGAAATATACACAATCATTGAGCCCTTCACAAACCTCAATGTGGAGGAAAGACTCGGGGATCTGGGTGTGGAGGTACACAGGTCTATGACGGTAAGGGATTGGGCGCGCAACACCGTTATACTGCCCGTCACCGGACGGAAGGGCTATAGAATGGAAAAGAAGCTGTCAAAGCCTTATCTGCCCGTCCTCATAGGAGGCCATACACAGCAGTGCATCGGTCATGCAGTACACTATGCAAAGCTTGGCTACGACGGACTTGTTCAGATATATCCCATGACCTGTATGCCGGAAATAGTTTCCCGCGCAATACTTCCACAGGTGGAAAAGGACTATGGCATCCCAATATTATACCTGATCGTCGATGAACAGACCGGTGAGGCAGGATATCAGACAAGGCTGGAGGCATTTGTGGACTATATAGGCAAGAACAGGAGAATAAACTATATACATTAGTTTATTCTCTACTGTCTTCATTGTCCCTGAAGGGCGAATATTCCAGCAGTTCATCAACATGCCCGAGGCCTCTTTTCCAGAGGTATATCATATAAGGTATGAAAAGCACCAGCAAATAAAATTTCTGCGAAAGCAGTATGAAATCATATATTCCATGAAGTATTACAGGGCTCATAAATCCAAGCCATATATATTTCCTCCTGTACTGCAGCTTCGCAAATTTTGCGATACCCAGGTAATAACCCATAACCACTGCAAAAAGTGCATGAGCGGGTACAGCTGTAAGTGATCTTATAAATGCAGTATCAAAGCCGGTCTGGAGTACATATGCGAGATTCTCCACAGTTGCAAAGCCCAGGGAAATAAATACTGCATATACTATCCCGTCGTACATTTCATTGAATTCTCTATTTTTCCATATGTACAGGAAAAAAAACAGAAATTTGAAGGATTCCTCAGAAAGCCCCGCTACTACAAAGGCAGTATAGCCGGCAGCCAGCAGGTTACCTTCGGCAATATCAAATATATTCAAGGTCAACTCTACAAAAAGTACAGGTATTACCAGACCTCCACCCATCAGGAACGACTTCAGGAGCAGCAGCCTCGGTTCCCTTTCATATTTATCCCTGGTGTAAAAATAATAAAGCAGAGCAGCCGATGGAGCTACCGCCGCAGCCAATAAAAGCATTGCAACCCCTCCAAAATTTAAAGATACGAGATTCGAGATTCGAGGTACGAGGTACGAGGAAAGCTTTGGTATTCCTTATAGGTTCAGGAACGGGTAACACGGGGCACACGGATTTTTACAAGGAATACCCGAGTTTCCCCATAACCTCGAAGCCTCGGAACCCCGAAACCTTTTTCCCTTTAGGAATACCCTAGCCTTTTTCAACAATTTTTATCTGTCTTTCATTTAAACCGTACATCTTATATACTTCCCTGTCGATCTCATATGTAATAGTCTTTATGTCATCCTCATTTTTACAGTGTACCAGCCTGCCGGCCATTTCCTGTATTGGATCACCAGCTTTGGGCATGGGTATCCTCATCCTTAGAACGGTATTAGGATAATAATCATAAAGATTTTCACTGATTTTCTTTGCATAGCATTTGAAATAAAATTCAAAAAGTCTGGAGTTAAGTACGGCAGAAATATATCTCAGAGACAGGCTTCCTTCATATTCCTTCCTGAGCCTCAGGCTGTATATGTCCGCACTGCAGTAATATCCGGCCTCATCAACTGCAAACCGGCTGTCCGGAGATTTATAAGGATAGACTATTTTGGGAGTCTCGAAGATCTCATTGGTCCTGCCCCACTGCAGCTGATACCATTTCCTTACGCCTTTCCTGCATTCCCTTCTCCCAACAAGTCTGTCCCTGCAATCCGAAATATATTTTATAGCATTTGGAAAATCCTCTTCTGCTTTTATAAAATCAGAATATATTATAAACTGGCCTGCAGCATCAATAGAATGCTTCCTGACATTACTGTTCTTGATCCATGGCTTAAGGAGCTTCTCTTCAATACCATACTCCTCTATCTCTTTCCTGCTCACAACAAAAGCCCTGTCGCAGCCTGTTATTATACCCTGATAGCTGTCTGCGACATCCCCCAGAGTCAGGTAGCCCTTTGCTTCCACTGCGGAGAATATTCCATATTTTTCAGGATTCAAAAGTACCCAGCCCTCATCCCTGAGCTCCGATCTGTTTGCTGTAAATCGTTCAAAATTCATTGGAGCAAATAACTCCACCCCGGTGTTCCTTTTACCCTGCTTATACTTCAGAACCTGTATCTTATCACCGTAGCTTCCCTTTTTAAGCGTTATTATGCAAGCCGCTACCCCTGCATCCTGGAAAACGCGGCCTCCATAAAAGTCCACAACCTCAGTTATAGTGCATTTACCGGCCATATACTTCCGCAGCCCCGCTGCTGAAGGGCCTTCCATGAAATATCTTGAGGTGATGAAACTCAGGCTTCCGCCCTTCTTCAAAAGGTCTATGCCCCTTTTCAGGAAGCAATAGGATATGTCGGACTTGTCCCTGTAAATACCCATATAGAGCTGCTGAAGAACTTTTTTATATTCCCCCGATACCTGTTTATGTCCAATGTAGGGAGGATTCCCGATAATATAATCATAATTGCTGTCCCAGAATTCATATTCCTCCCTGGACATGGCGCCAGACAGGCTGCTTTGAGCCGTCATACCGCTGACCAGGCTGTCACAGCGCAGAAAATTCGGCCTGCATTCCTTTCCTGCCAGCATCATCAGTATTTCAGCCGCCGTATTCAAGGCCTCCTGATCAATATCAGTCCCCCAAAGGTTGTTTTCAACAATAAAGCAGCCCAGCTCTTCCTTATGCAGCTTTCCCTGAAGCTCCTTATTCCTGTCCAATATTTCATTAAAATTCTCCTCAAACCTTCTCTTAAGCACCTCAAAGGCCTTAACAAGAAAAAGTCCTGTACCGCAGGCAGGATCAAGGATTCTTATATAAGGATCTGCAGCCAGGTCAACCGCCGACAGCATTTCTTCCGCCATTCTCTCCACAACCTCCGGCGGAGTGTAGAATACTCCCTTGTCTTTCCTGTCGCTGCGGCTTTTTTTCGCTTGTACGCTGTCACTCTGTTCGAGTATGGATTCTTTTATACTCATGTTTACCTCTTGTTACTTATGGTTTTGATATGAATAGCTTCCCCTGCAGGGGCTCCAGTACAATATCCAGTCTGCCATCCATGAAGTCAACGGCCTCGCAGCGGTCAAGCAGGTCATACATGATACCCTTGCTCCAGGCTCCGATATCTACGGATATATGGCACCGGTGGTCCTTATTCCTGTTCACCAATATAAAAGCGGTGTTGTCCTCACACTGTTCGCCGAACATGTCCCTGCCATTTTCCACTTTTCTGACATACCCCAATGCATCCCCGGAAGCCAATACAGGGATCCACTTCCCTGTGCTTAAAACATCATACCTTCTTCTTATGGAGGTTACGGCCTTATACCATTCAAGCAGTTCGAGATTCTCACTACCCCAGGGATAGGTCCCCCTGTTCAGCGGATCCCTATAACCCTCAAGTCCGGCTTCATCCCCATAGTATATGCAGGGAACTCCCGGGAAGGTCATCTGTATAAGTGTCAGAAGCTTGAGCCGTGCTATTCCAAGTGCTCTCTGCCCTTCCGGCAGGCGGTACCTTTCCTTTTCCTTCTGTGACATATTCTGCTCTTCCGGAGCTTCTCCTAGTATTGTCAGTATCCTTGGAACATCATGTGATCCTATCAGATTCATATTGCAGTAGAAATTATGAAGGGGATAGTTTTCATAGATACTCATCAGCGCCTCATTTGCGCGTTTTGCATCATGGTTTCCCCTGAAGAAATCTATCATTATTCCCCTGAAGGGGTAATTCATCACTGAATCAAGTTCCGCTCCCATAAGGTAGGCTCTTCTGCTGCCGTAGCTTATTTTGTTTGATGCATCCTCCCACACCTCTCCCATGAGTATCGAATCAGCGTCCTTATGTTTCATTGTCTTCCGGAGCAAACGGATAAACTCGTCGGGAAGCTCATCTGCCACATCCAGACGCCAGCCCTTTGCTCCAAGCTCCATCCAATACTTAATGACGCTGTCCTGCCCTGTGATTATAAAATCCAGATATCCCGGATCCATTTCATTTACATTGGGCAGGTTGTCAACTCCCCACCAGCATTCATAGTCATCCCTGGAGCATCTGAAACGGTACCAGGAGTTATAAGGAGATTCAGGCGACTGATATGCTCCAATGCCGGGATAATTGCCGTATCTGTTGAAATACAAGCTGTCGCTGCCGGTATGGCTGAAAACCCCATCCAGCATAATTGATATTCCAAGCTTTCCGGCCCTTTCACACAAGTCCTTGAAGACCTCATTGCTGCCGAACATAGGGTCTATCCTTTTGTAATCAGCAGTATCATACTTATGATTGCTTGGAGCCTCAAAAATAGGGTTCAGGTAAATAACAGTGATACCAAGCTCTTTAAGGTACTCCAGTCTGTCCATCACTCCCTGAAGATTCCCTCCGAAAAAGTCCCACCGGTCTATTGAGCCCTTCTCACAGTCCTTTATATATGTGGGAGTATCCTCCCAATTTGCATATATGAAGCTGTTCCTCTTGGGATTTTGGACCTTGCCGTCCTTGCTGCCGTTTCTGAACCGGTCCACGAATATCTGGTACATTATTGCCTTCTTATACCAATGGGGGGTTTTTGCCTCTCCCATGTATACTGTGATCTGATATCCGGCAGGTATTGTGCTGTACAAGCGCCCAATACCTCCTGATGATCTTTCATTATTTCCATAAAAAAACTTTTCTCCGCCTATGACCAGTTCAAAATAGTACCATAAAAGTCCCGGCTCACCGGGAATATCTATATAAGCCGTGTAGTGCAGCCCTTCCCCCTGTCCATTCAGGATAGTCATAGGTCTCCTCTGTTCACTGCCGCTCTCAGGGCTAACTATCACCTCTGCAGAATTAACAGGCTTTGTGCTTTTTATCGTCAGCCCGAGACTTACCTTGCTGCTGCAGGGAACTGCTCCGAAAGGGAAGCGGTATTTCTCCTCATGGGAATTGTGAAAAATCTGTATATCCGTCATATAATCACCCTTTTGACTCCCCATATGCCGGTAGCATATTCGGATATTGTACTGTCGCTGGAGAAAACTCCTGAATGGGCTATATTGTTTATGCTCATCCTGGTCCACTTGGTTTTCTGCCTGTAAAGCTCATCCACCCATTTATGTGCTTCCACATAGGCATTGAAGTCCTTCAGCACAAAATATTCATCATTATGCAGCAGCAGATGGTTGTATATATCCATGAACTCAACATTGCTCACAGGGAAGAATCCGTTTATAAGCTGGTCTACAACAGCCTTAATACGCGGATCTCTGTTGTACTGTTCAATTGCACTGTACCCTCCATGCTTGTAATAATCAAGCACTTCCTTATCCGTCATTCCGAATATTATTATGTTTTCATCCCTCACCTCATCCCTTATCTCGATGTTTGCTCCATCAAGAGTGGCAACAGTAATGGCCCCATTCATCATGAGCTTCATGTTCCCTGTGCCAGAGGCTTCCTTTGTGGTAGTTGATATCTGCTCACTTACATCAGCAGCCGGTATGATCTTTTCCGCCAGGGATACCTTGTAGTCTTCCATAAATACTACCTTAAGCTTATTATCAATACTTTTGTCATTATTTATTTTATCAGCGAGGGTATTAATAAGTTTTATCTCCTGCTTTGCCAGCTGGTAGCCCGGTGCCGCCTTGGCACCGAAAATGAAGGTCCTTGGTATTATGGATAGCTTCGGATCCTCCCTCAGGCAGTTATACAGATGCATTATATGAAGTACGTTCAGAAGCTGTCTCTTATAAGCATGGAGCCTTTTTATCTGAACATCGAATATCGAATTTGCATCTACATCTATAGAGTATTTCTGCTTTATAATCTTCGCCAGCTCCAGCTTGTTGTTCAGCTTTATCTGCCTTACCTTTTCCTGCACGGCCGGATCGTCCTGGTATTTCAGGAATTTTATAAGGTCAGTAGGATGCTTTGCCCAGCCGGTACCTATTGTATCCCTGAGAAGCTGTGCAAGCTCAGGATTTGACTTTAGAAGCCATCTTCTGTGGGTGATCCCGTTTGTTTTGTTGTTGAATTTATATGGGTAAAAATGATAGAAATCCGCAAGCTCCTGCTTTTTCAATATTTCAGTATGGATTTTGGCAACCCCGTTGACACTATGGCTCCCCACTATTGCCAGATGGGCCATTTTAACGTATCCATCGGCTGTAATAGCCATTCTTGATATCTTGTCCCACTGCCCGGGATACCTGTTCCATAGGTCCTTGCAAAACCTCTCGTTTATTTCCTCCACTATCAAATAAATCCTCGGCAGCATTGACTTGAACATGTCAATAGGCCATTTCTCCAAGGCTTCAGATAAAATGGTATGATTAGTGTAGGAGATCGTATTGGTGGTTATCTTCCAGGCAGTATCCCAGTCAACCCCCTCCTCATCCATGAGTATCCTCATGAGTTCGGGTATTGCAACTGCCGGATGTGTGTCATTTATGTGTATTGCCACCTTTTCATCAAAATCCCTGATGCTCCGGTTTACATGCTTGTAGGTCCTTATAATGCTTTGCAATCCCGCGGACACAAAGAAATACTGCTGCTTGAGTCTCAGCTTTCTGCCCTCAGCATAGCTGTCATCCGGATACAGCACCTGTGAAATGGCCTCCACAGAATATTTATGCTCTACTGCCTTCATGTAGTCTCCCCTGCTGAAGGAGGATAAATCAAAGTCCTTCTCAGGATTTTCCGCACTCCAGAGCCTTAGGGTATTAACAGTCCCATTCCTGTAGCCTGTAACAGGTGTATCATATGGGACAGCCAGTACGGTCTCATAGTTCTCATGCCTGAATTCAAGCTTGTTATCCTTATAATCGGTCGTTACTTCACCACCGAACCGTACTTCCACTGCCTTGTCGGCCTTCCTCATCTCCCAGACATTTCCCTCCCGGAGCCAGTTCTCAGGCAGCTCCACCTGATAGCCGTCAACTATCTTCTGCTGAAAAAGACCATACTTGTACCTGATTCCACAGCCATGGCCGGGTATGCCGGTGGAAGCCATGGAATCCAGAAAACAGGCGGCAAGTCTTCCAAGCCCTCCGTTTCCGAGTCCTGCATCAGGCTCGGCAGATTTTATATCCTTAAGAGTACAGCCAAGCTCTTTAAGCACTTCCTCGCACACTTCCTCCAGGCCCAGATTGACCAGATTGTTGCCCAGCAGTCTTCCCAGCAGGAATTCAATTGAGAAGTAATACACCTGCTTTGCATTTTTATTATGGTATTCTTCATTGGTCTTAACCCAGTCCTGTGTGGCATAATCCCTTATAAGACTTCCCAATGCCGAATACCTGTCGTTATTCGATGCTTCTTCAAAGCTTTTTGCATGCATCGTCATCAATTTTTTCAAATAATCTTCCTTAAATCTATCCTTACTAATAGTCATACTTTCCTCCTAGATATTCAGCATAAATATTTCCGAGATTTATCCAAAAAATATTAATTATTTCTATTTATTATACAATATCTTCAAAATATAAACTATGGGTAAAAATTGCAGGTTTTTTTCGTATATCCATGATATGAAAAGAGCGCAGGTTTTGCGCTCTTTTGCCATTCATCACATTAACACTATATTATCACTATATTTTTACTATATTATCGCTTTTTTCTCAATGACTATGGGATAATTCACATCTCCATTAAGATGTTTGTTTTTAGTCACCTTCACGCCTTTATCCAGTATCACATCCCGCAGTAGAACATCTTCTTCTATAATACAGTTCTGCATCAATATACTGTCTTTTACCACTGCCCCTTTTTTAATCTTAACACTACGGAATATAATACTGTTCTCAATCTGACCGTCTATTACACATCCGTTTGCCACCAGCGAATTCACCACATTGGCATTGGCAGCATATTTTGTAGGCGGTTCATCCTTTACTTTTGTATATACTAGACCATTTTTGAAGAACAGCTCCTTTGAAATATCCAGATTCAAAACCTGCATACTTGTCTTGTAATAGCTGCGTATTGAATTGACACAGGCCGCATATCCTTCAAACTTATATCCGTAGACCTTTAGCTTATCCAGATTGTTGCGCACCGCCTGCTTGAAGTAATCACAATCGCCCCTTGACACACAGGTGTTGACTATATCCAGGAAAAGCTCTTTTTTCATTATGAATATATCCATGGATATATTGCATTCACTTTCTTTCCCACGGTTCAAATCGCTGCTTATGATCCTGCCTTCTTCATTAAAGACCAGTGAACTGCAATATTGAAAATCCTCAGTGCAGTCGCTTGCTTCCTTATATATGACAGTTATGTCCGCTCCTGTTTCATTGTGGTACTTTATTGCCTTATCATAATTCAGATTGTACACCATGCTGCTGCCTGTCATTATGATATTGTTTTGTTTGCTTAAATGAATATAGTCTATGTGATTTTTAAAATTTTCGATATCCCCCCTGCCGATACCCGTGTTGTAAGGGTTAAGCATCGGCGTCATAATGAAAAGGCCGTCATTCTTTCTGTCCAGGTCCCAGGCCTTTCCTGTTCCCAGGTGATCCAGCAGCGATCTGTATTTATGCTGTGTGAATATGCTTATATTCTGTATCCCCGAATTCACCAGATTTGAAAGAGCAAAATCTATCATTCTGTATCTTCCGGCTATCGGTATTGAAGCTATAGGCCTGTTGTAGGTCAGTTCCTTGATATTGTCCTCTCTGTCTATTAGATTGACGATTCCCATATAATCCAGCATGATTACCCCTCCCTCAATCTATTCTATACTCATCATTATAAGCAGCGCCTTCAGGCAGCTTCTCATATTCCCCAACAAGGGTTATTGCCTTGGATGTTCCGTCGCCAATCCTGCAGCCGTTTTTGATCACAGATTCCAGGCCTATTATAGCCCGCTCCACCGTAACATTGTCACCAATTGTAACCTTTGGCATCACCACAGTATCAATAACCTTTGTGTCCCTGCCCACGTAGACTCCGGGGAACAACACTGAGTTTCTGACTTCTCCATATATGACGCAGCCTTCACCCACCATGGAATTCTTTACAACAGCCGTTTCTCCCATATAATGAGGTGGTCTTATAGGGTTTACAGAATATATTTTCCATTTAGGATCAAAAAGCTTAAGCTCATTGTCTTCCTTCAACAGGTCCATATTGGCTTCCCATAAGCTTTCTATAGTTCCAACGTCCTTCCAATAGCCTGAAAAGGGATATGCATAAAGCTTTATTCCATTATTCAGCATCTGAGGTATGATATTTTTACCGAAGTCATTGCTTGATTTCAGGTCCGCTTCATCCTCAATAAGGTATTTCCGCAGAATCTCCCAGCTGAAAATATAGATACCCATTGAAGCCAGGTTGTTTTTCGCCTTTTTGGGTTTTTCATCAAACTCATATATTCTATTGTCGGCCTCAGTATTCATGATTCCGAACCTGTCGGTCTCCTCCCATGGAACTGCTACGACTGCAATGGTGACATCCGCTGATTTTTCCTTATGGTAGGCCAGCATCTTTGTATAATCCATTTTATATATGTGATCGCCTGAAAGCACTACAACATAATCAGGATCGTATTCGTCAATGAAATTGATATTCTGGTATATTGCATTGGCTGTGCCTTTATACCATTCTCCGCCCTTTTCATTCACATATGGCGGCAGCAGTGTGACTCCGCCTGTTTTTCTATCCAGGTCCCATGGACTTCCTATCCCTATATAAGTGTTCAATACCAGCGGCTGATACTGAGTCAATACTCCTACAGTATCAATTCCTGAATTTGAGCAATTGCTCAATACAAAATCTATGATCCTGTATTTACCTCCAAAGTATACAGCGGGCTTTGCAATCTTCTTTGTCAGCAACGTAAGCCTGCTGCCCTGTCCACCAGCGAGAATCATGGCAATCCATTCTTTTTTCCTCATGCATACCCCTCCTCCTAAAATTTAAGTATACCCATACTTATTAGTGTTCGTCATAAAATATTCTTTAACTTGCCATTACAATGAACATTGGTTGCGGGTTACGAGTTGCGGGGTAGGGGCGATTCATGAATCGCCCCTACAGACTTCGAAGCTCTGCTTAAATAGTGAAACGCGCAACACGAAACGAGTAACCATATTCAGTACTACGTTAATTCAAGCTCCAGTTGTTCCGCTTCCTCCAGTTCTTCTACTTCCTCCTTCATACCTGCAGCTTTGAAATATACTACTGCCAGGGGCGGTACCTTTATTTCCATAGAGTGAGGCTGATTCTGCCATTTCTGTTTGCTGGTACAGATTACACCCGGGTTTCTCTGGTCAGAACCTCCGAACTCCTTCCAATCACTGTTGAAGACCTCAATATAATCGCCGCTTTCAGGCACCCCGATAATATAGTTCTCATAAACCACCGGAGTAAAGTTGCATATCACAATAACCGTGTCCTTTGATATTTTTGCTTTACGCATGAAGATTATTATGCTCTGGTTGTAATTATTCGGATCGATCCATTCGAAGCCTTCAAACACGTGATCCAGCTCCCATAATGCCGATTCCTTCAGATAAATATCATTGAGTGCTTTCACATAATGCTGCATTTCCCTATGCATTTTGTAGTCCAGCAGCAGCCAGTCCAAGCCTGAATCATACCGCCATTCTATGAACTGCCCCAGCTCCCCTCCCATAAAGAGCAGCTTCTTTCCGGGATGTGCGGCCATATAACCGAGGAATACCCTGAGATTTGCGAACTTCTGCCAATAATCCCCCGGCATTTTATCCAGAAGTGATTTTTTCCCATGGACCACTTCATCATGGGACAGCGGAAGGATATAATTCTCGGTATATGCATACATAAGTGAAAAGGTTATGAGATTGTGGTGCCATTTCCTATGTACCGGGTCCATAGCCATGTACTTCAGCATATCGTTCATCCAGCCCATATTCCATTTATAGTTGAAGCCAAGTCCCCCAAGATAGGTAGGAGCTGTCACCAGAGGCCAGGTGGTTGACTCCTCGGCAATCATCAATACATTTGGATAGTATTCAAAAACAGTTTTATTGAGTTTCCTGATAAAATCCACCGCTTCAAGGTTTTCCCTGCCGCCGTGCTTATTGGGTACCCATTCTCCCTGCTTTCTCTCATAATCAAGATACAGAATGCTTGCAACCGCATCTACTCTCAGCCCGTCAATATGATAAACCTCGAACCAGAAAACGGCATTGGATATCAGGAAGCTGTGCACCTCCGGTCTTCCCAGGTCAAAATGACAGGTACCCCAACCGTAGTTCTCACCTTTTCTGGGATCGCCATACTCATAGAGGGTAGTACCATCGAACAATCTCAGTCCATTGTCATCCTTGCAGAAATGCCCGGGAACCCAATCCATTATCACTCCTATACCTTCCTGATGGCACTTGTCAACAAGATACATCAGGTCATAGTGGGAGCCATACCTGCTTGTAGGTGAATAATAACCCGTGGCCTGATAACCCCAGGAGCCGTCAAAAGGGTATTCCGTTACAGGCAGCAGTTCAATGTGGGTATAGCCCATGTCCTTTACATAGACGACCAGTTCATCAGCAAGCTCCCTGTATGTATAAAACTCTCCATCGGGCTTTTGCCTCCATGAGCCTGCATGAACTTCATAAATGCTTACAGGGCTTTCATAGATATTCATGCTTTTACGGCGCTCCATCCAGTTTCCGTCATTCCAGTTGAAGTCGCTTAAGGAAACCAACTTTGAAGCTTTGCCAGGCCGCAGCTCTGAATAGAAAGCATAAGGGTCCGACTTTTCAAGAACCCTTCCATCTGCGGTATGTATCTCATACTTGTACATGTCCCACTCTTTTGCACCGGGAACAAATATTGACCATATGCCTGTATCATCGGCTTTTGACATTGTGCTGCCGGTTCCGTTCCAATCGTTGAATTCCCCAATAAGCCTCACGTCGGCGGCATTTGGAGCCCATACCCGGAAAACAGCCCCGTCAGCACCATCAATATTGACAAGATGTGCGCCAAGGAAATCATAACTCCTGTAGTGATTTCCCTCCCTGAAAAGATAAGCATCATAGGAGCCAAGGGGTTGACCGCTCATATACATCCCCTCCTCGCTTTATTTTGAATCAATTTATTATAATTTTATATTGATATTCATTTTATTAAGATAGTCCAGGAACTCTCTTCCCTGAGTCTCCTCCATCGGAGCAGGCCTGCCCCATTTTACCATACCCGGCACCGCTTCTACAGACTTCAGCTTGCCGCTCATATCAAATCTTACGGTTGCCATAACAGTCTTATTGCATATTTCCGAATATGAAGTCGTGAAGATGAAGTTTCCCAGGCTATAAAGTATCAGTTTGTCTTTATATAATTCAAAAGGCTGCACTACATGGGGATGGTGCCCCATTACCACATCAACGCCTGCATCGACCAGCTTGTGAGCAAGCTCCGACTCCTGCTTCCTCACAATTGTGGCACCTTCCTTCCCCCAATGCAGCGAGACTACCAGAAGGTCACATTTTGACCTTAAATCATTGACCGCTTGAAGTACCTCTGCTTCATGAACCTTGTAAGCTCCTATTATGCCGGACCTTTTAGTTCCTGCATACCAGTCGACATTGGGTACAACTCCGGTAAAAGCAATAAAACCGATCTTCATACCTTTCTTCTCGATGACAACACCTTCTGTGGCTTCTTTCTTGTTGTAGCCACCTCCTCCATAGCTGATATCGTTATCCTTCAGTGTCTTCATTGTATCGGTGAATGCAGTACGGCCATAATCAAGCACATGATTATTAGCAATACTCATGACATAAAAATTATACTTTTTCAGGAAAGGTGCAAGCTTAGGGCTGCTTCTGAAGGTGTATTCCTTATCCTCCATGGGCTTCCCATTATTGCTGAGAGATGTCTCCAGGTTTCCAAATACAATATCGCTGCTTTTGAAATGTTTTTCATAGCCCTGGAAGACATAGTCCTCTCCTTTTGACTTGATAAAACCTGCAACAGATTTATCAAACATGATATCTCCGACAAAAGAAAGCACCAATTCCTCCTGTTCCTTCTCCTGCTGCACAGTTTCCCGGAATGTGCCGTCCTCTACATTATCCTGGACACTCTGCTCACTTCCCTGTTCAACATCTGCCGCTGAACAGCCGAAAATAATAAGCATTATTATAATGGCAACTAAAGCTGCTATCTTTTTCATTTCTTCACCCTATCATTCGCCTTTTCTTCTGTTTTCAAAGGGTATCACCTTCTGCTTCCTGCTGTTTTCTGTGACTTTTCCCCTGCCGTACTCATCCAGCTCGGATTTCAATGCTATCCATACGAAGGATAGCACTGTTATATCGTCCAATATCCCAAGCCCGATCAAATAATCAGGAACAATATCGACCGGAAAAACAAGATAAAGCAGGCTTCCGATTATCAACAGTTTCTTTATGAAAGAAACATTTTTGTCCTTCAGATATTGTATAGTAAGCTTTATTCTCTTAAGCATATGATCATCCTCTCTGGCGGAACGCATAAAATGCGTTCCCAACAACCGTACGGGCGATTCATGAATCGCCCCTGCCTCGAAACCCCGAAGCCTCGAAACCTCGCAGCCTTATTATTATTAATTAATTCGACCAATGTTATGTATTTCCTGCATATACCAAATATTCTGAAGATAGAAAATTTTAACTTCACATAAGTAAAATGCAGTAGTATAATGGAATAAAAAGACAGGCTGAATTCCAATATGGAGGCAGAATACTTCGGTCATTCAATCCGCTTGAGAGGAGATATCCTATGAAAACCATTCTTTACAGAAGAACAGCCCTGGCTATACTCTCACTGACAATACTTTTCATTTTAGCTATCCCTGCGTATGCCGATACGGCAGTGCTGAAACGGGGGGATAGAACTCCGGAAGTAAAGGAAGCTCAAGCTGTACTCAAGGAATTAGGTTTTTTTGATGAAGATTGTACAGGCTATTTCGGAAAAGTCACCGAAGCTGCCGTAAAGGAATTCCAGAAAAAATATGACCTGGGCAGTGATGGTATCCTTGGTCCCACAACAATAAGCTGGCTGAACAAGCTGTCAGGAGAAAAAATCAAGCTTCCCAGCCGGAATGCCGCTTCGAGAAAGGATACCACCAAGATCAATGTACGGTATAAAATCAGAAAAGGTGATACCATATGGGATATAGCCGCCGATTATAACGTATCCGTCGATTCGGTCCTTGAATATAACGGTCTCAGTGAAGACAGCATACTCGACATAGGTAAGGAGATCATAATACCGAACGTTGTGAAAGTAGTGAAGCCCGCTCCCGCTCCGGCTGAGGCCAAGCCCAAGGAGGATACTACTGCCGAAGGCAATAATACCGGAGCGGAAGCGAAAACTGTAATCCCCGTACAGGACAGTTCAGAGCTGGGCAACATATATGAATACAATAAAAATATATATGTTGTAAAGGACGGAGACACTTTCGAATCCATTGCTGAGGATTTCGGCGTTACCGCAGAAGCCATACTGGGGGAAAACAGCTTCAGCAGCGATACCGTCCTTCAGATAGGACAGGAAGTAAAAATACCGGAAGGCGTCGATGTAGTTATAGAAGAAGACACCGGTACCTCTTCAGACAAAAACGGCGAATATCTTGATTGGTTTAAAGAGGTGCAGCACATATATGAAAAGGGCGCCATTGCAACAGTAACTGATGTGGAAACAGGCAAATCCTTTAAAGTGAAGAGATTATACGGCAGAAACCATGCCGATTCGGAGCCCCTGACCGCAGAGGATACACAAATCATGAAGAGCCTTTACGGAAGCTGGAGCTGGAACAGAAGAGCTATAATCGTTACCATAAAGGACAAAAAAGGTGTCGAGCGAAGGATAGCCGCTTCAATGAACGGCATGCCCCACGGCGGTGAGTCCATAGGAAGCGCCAACAAATTCAAAGGACACTTCTGCATACACTTCAAGAACAGCAGGACCCACAGCGGAAGCAGGCTGGACGCAAGCCACCAGAAGGCAGTCAAGGTAGCGGCAGGATTATAACTAAAAATATCATGCCCCCGGATTCAATTCCAGGGGGCTTTTCTGATTCAGTCTTTCATAATAGTATTTACATTTTCCTGATTAGTGGTATAATTAAATTATAGGTTTTATTTGCTAATAGTTATTATCGAATAACATGACGATTTCGTGAATATTCTATCATAATTTCCAATTTTTTACTAATATATATTGACAAATGAAAATTTTTACATTATGCTTTTTTTAATGGAAGTCTTTTATTAAAATGTATGTAATGTATTTTTGAATCCTACTCATTCAAATAATAATTTCGCTGGAGGAATGATTATGGTTGATTTAATTAAATATCTCAAGGGAAAGGGCTTTAAAGTGACCCCCCAGCGTATAGCCGTTTACGACATATTGAAAAATACCAAGGAGCACCCTAGTGTGGATATGCTATACAGCAAACTACAGCCCTTATATCCTACAATGAGCCTGGCAACTGTATATAAATCCCTTGAAGTCTTCAAGGAGCTCGGGCTGGTTCAGGAACTCAATGTCGGGGAAGACAAATTCAGATACGATGCAAATGTCAATCAGCACCCCCATATTACCTGTGTAACTTGTGGAAAGGTTGAGGATGTCGACAACAATATGCTTTTTGACCTTTTGGATCAGGTGGAGAGTAAGACAGGTTACCATCTGGTTAACCAGCAGCTTTATTTCTTTGGTTATTGCCCTGACTGCAAACAAAGTCAGTAATATAATCCATAAATAAATTAATCTCAATGGTATGAATACCATTGAGATTTTTCATTTCTCACTGCATAATCAAAGATTCGTTAAGTGCATTTCTGACAGCCTTTACCACCTTGCTCAGCACATAGGAGGTATTCCCTGTATCATTTGCCGTTGCTACGTCCTGTGACTTTATCGTCGTATAGATTATATCAGATATTTCATCATTAATGTTGGGGTTGTTGCTTATGTATTCTGAAGGCATTTCGATAAGCTTGATGTCCTTTATCTTTGAGTTCTTTATGGTCACCTCTGCCTTCACGTCCCCGGACTCTGTTTTTTCAACGCCTACATATATTCCATCATTGTATTTCAGATATGTATAGCCTGAGGCAGCAAATCCTACCTCATTACTCCTTAATGTAAACAATAATACCAGGCCGATAACCAGGATAAGCAGTAGTGCAGCATAGATCATAAGATTCTTTTTTGTTACTATAATAATTCTCGATTTTATAAATATCCCTCCCATCATAGACCATTGGATGCAGTCCTTAATATTTCTTTATATAAAGTTATTACGGAAAGGATAAATATATGCAACCTTTTAGAAAAAAAGCAGTTCATTATGTCCGTGTTCTTTTCTTAAGAGAACTTCTAGCTTCAAACCGCTCAGTGTATTACTGAATTGGTCCATTTGCCGCACCGGTCACCCCACATTGCTACGATCCTGCTGTTCAGCTCCACCTTGATCACCTCACAGGAATTATCACAACCGCTGCATTCAAAGCTGGTGGGTTTAAAATCAAAGTCACCGGCCTCAAACCCCCTGAAGCTTGTAGCGGTACCTGTGTTTTCGATGTGATCCCTGGCGAGGATTGCAGCTCCTATAGCCCCCATCACATTGTAATGCTCAAGGATAATGACTTCATGGCCTATTTCCCTCTCGAAGGCCGCTTTTATACCTTTGTTGGCAGCCACTCCTCCCTGGAACACAAAAGGAGGCTCAAGCCTCTTACCTCTTCCGAGATTGTTTATATAATTCCGCACAAGCGCTTCACATAAGCCATTTATGATTTCAGCTTTTGAAAAGCCGTATTGCTGCTTTGCGATCATGTCAGACTCTGCAAAAACAGTACATCTTCCTGCAATCCTCACATTTTTTGCGGCTGTTAATGCAAGATCTCCAAAATCCTCTATCCTGACCCTGAGTCTTTCGGCCTGATGCTCCAGAAATGAGCCTGTACCCGCCGCACACACAGTATTCATTGCAAAATCGGTTACCATGCCGTTTTTCAGTATTATTATCTTGGAATCCTGTCCTCCAATTTCAAATATGGTTCTGACTTCAGGGAAATATGCAATTGTTGCGGTAGCGTGTGCAGTTATTTCATTTTTTACTACATCTGCACCCACCATTATCCCTGTAAGCTGTCTGCCGCTTCCTGTAGCACCTATTCCAAGCACTCTTGCTTCATCCCCGAATTCCTTCCTGAGACATCTTAAGCCCTGCTTTACTGATTCAACGGGCTGACCGTTTGTTCTGATGTATTGCTTTGACAGCACATTGAAGCTGTTGTCAATTGCAACCACATTGGTACTTACCGATCCCACATCTATTCCTATGTAAAACTCCTTCATCCATTACCTCCACATTTACTTATGTATATCATATCAATACCACAACATAAATTTCTCCAAGAATCCCGATTCTTATTCTTCTCCATACATACCAGTACATTATGTTATACATTTTTTACATTTTTACACACACTTTCAGACTCAAACTATTATATAATAGTTTATGAATCCTAACATTTTACAAGGAGTTGATCTTCACTTGATTATCGCTGATACATATATTGATTTCACCAGCTTTATAAATTCAATTTCTTTGTCCCTGGATTTAGCTGAAGCATGCGCCCTCCGGGACAAGATTAAAAAAGTGGATTTTGACGTTTCGGTACCGGGCTTCAATGTCCACAAACATAATTTCACCAATCACTCAAAAAAAACCGCCCTGGTGTCCCTTTATATCGCAAATAAGCTTAATTACGATGATATACGCCTTAAGAATCTTTATATAGCAGCCTGCTCCCATGATATAGGCGCAGTAGAGGCATTTACAGAATCTCATCAGGATAGCAGCTTTATACGTGAGCATTCGGAATTCGGCGCACAAATAATAAAAAAACTACCTGTAGATAGCAGTATTTCAGAATTTATAGGCTTTCATCATGAGAATTGGGATGGCTCGGGACCTGACAGACTCACAGGAAGCAATATACCTGAGGAATCACAGATAATCCATATTGCCGACATGTTTGAACTTATTTATGACAGTGAAAAGCCTTACTGGATGCAGAGGGAGCATATTACTGCCTGGATCAGGTCCAGGCAGGGCAGGTACTTCAGCCCGCATATCACGGATGCTTTTATGGAAGCGTGCAAACCTGAGAGGTTCTGGCTGGATATGGAAAACATCAGCACAAATCCGGATGTCCTTACACGTATGCATCCTCCTGTTCAAGCGCCGATGTCACTCAACACCATTGAAAATATCGCTGTTGTCTTTGCAGCTATAATAGATAAGAAAAGTGCTTTCACCCATGAGCACTCCATAGGATTGTCCCATTACGCACAACTGTTTTCAAAGTATTATGGCTTTGATGACGATACTACGATAAAAATGAAAATTGCTGCCCTGCTGCATGATATAGGAAAGCTTTCAATACCCAATCATATACTCGATAAACCGGGAAAGCTCAGTGCAGAAGAGTATACAATAATAAAATCCCATACCTACTATACAAAGCTCATATTGGGTAATATCTCCGGTATGCAGGATATCTCAGGCTGGGCCGCCAGCCACCATGAGACCCTTAATGGCTCAGGCTATCCTGAAGGTATAGGTGCAGAAAAGCTTTGCCATCAATCGAGAATCATGGCTGTATGCGACATATACCAGGCACTGACCGAAGCAAGACCGTACAGGGACGGCATGCTGAAAGAAAAAGCCCTGGGAATAATGGATTCCATGGTTGCGGTGGGAAATATCGATGCTTCTGTGGTAAAGATCCTGAAGGAAATAATTTAGGGCTTATGCTTCATTTCCTCCATGACCTGCCCAATTATGGATATACCCTTTGTTATCTGTTCAAGACCTGTACCGGCAAAGCTTATCCTGATATGGCCTTCGCCTTCGGCACCTTTTATAAATACCGTTCCCGGTGTGAAAAGCACGTTTCTGTCTCTACACCGGCTATGAAGCTCACTGGCTCCTATTCTCTCAGGCAGCTTCACCCATAGGTTCAGTCCACCGTATGGTTGGGTGAAGCTCGCTCCTCTAAGGTATTTTTTCACTGACCTTACTGCTTCATAATACCTAACGCTGTATTCCTTCTTCATATATTCCAGATGTTTGTTCCATATGCCGCTCCTCAGGTATAGGTCAAGAACCCTCTGCATCAGCCCTGATGTGGATATGTCGGTAATGTGCTTCATGCTCATGACCTTCTCCTTGATGGAACCGGGTATAATGAGGTATCCAACCCTAAGCCCCGGCATGAATATCTTGGAAAAGCTCTTGATATATACCACCCTGTCTCCATTATCAAGCCCTTTGAGAGGCTTCGCCCCTTCGTCAATATAGCTGAGATCACTCATATAATCATCCTCAACTATCATAACCTCATATTTTTTGCATAGCAGTATAAGGTACTTGCGTTTCCTTTCAGAATATGTGCAGCCGGTAGGATTCTGAAAGTTCGGCATTACATAGATGAATTTAGGCCGGATAAGCTTCAGCCGCTTTTCCAGTTCTTTCATATCGGGTCCGTCCGACAGAAGAGGTATCTCCACTATTTTTGCCCCTCTTGACTTGAATACCGCCACCGCCCCATTATAGGTAGGGCTTTCCACAAAAACATAATCGCCGTTAGTGAGTAAGACCCTTGAAATAATGTCTATGCCCTGCTGGGCACCGGATATGATGTGAATGCCCTCAGCTGACGCCTTTATGCCATAGGCCGGCAGATACTTAGCGATTGATTCCCTGAGGGGCTTGTAGCCCATGCTTTCATGATACATAAAAGCCTTTCCTCCATCACGTTCCAGCACTTCATTGAGCACCCTCCTGAAATCCCCTACAGGAAAAAGCTTCGGGTCGGGAGAAGCTGTTGAAAGGTTTATAGTATCATCGTCTGTCCCTTTTTCTATATCAAACTCTATTTCGTCGCTTACCATGACCGCATCGCTTTCCAGGTTTATCTCATCCTTCAGCGGCATTACGAAGGTGCCGCTGCCTACCTTCTTATAAACCAGCTTGTTTTCCTCCAGCAGCTTATAAGCATTTACTATGGTCACGCTATTGACTCCCAGATACTCTGCAAAGCTTCTTATGGTAGGAAGCTTGAAGTCCTCGGCCAGTACACCCTTGGTTATATATTTCTTCAACTGCTCATACAGCTGTATATAAAGCGGCTTTCCGTCATTCCTGTCTATAGCAATATCGATGTCTTCAGGCAATATCACATTACTCATTATCTAACCTCCTATTCGTAACACAATAGTAGAAAAATGCGACATAGTTTGTGGAGAATTCCGACTGTAGGGGAAGTATGTCCTCCTCACCTTCCAAAGCCAGCAAAATCACTGGCGGGAGTCCCATCTCTGCGGGCCCGTCTGGTTATTTTGCCCGGGGTCACTTCCGTTCCGAGGTCGCTGTAAGGTTCGTCGGAAATAGCTTCCCCACGTCGGTGCATAGCCTTCTATAAGGGCATGTATAGTATAAAAGTATCTTGGAATGCTGTGAAATATTGTGGAGCAGCCTTGCGTAGAAACATTAGAACTTCTTAACGAAATGGAGGAAAGCAGCATCAAGTGTTTGAGCGGAGCGAGTTTTGATGCTGCCCGGAATGAGTTTAGAAGTTCTGGTTGCGGAGCTTCGGCTGAGGAATAATATTTCATAGCAGTCCATTGTTTTCACTTGCTTCAGTTATGTCGCATCATTCTACTAATGTATCGATACAATTACAATATATCATAATTTATTGTATCATGAAATATTCCCTTCAAATTCAACCAATTTTTACCGATAAATTATATAAACCCGATTCCAAAGCGAAAAAGGATTGCAGCTTTGGTGAAATCAACACATGGAGGTGGAAATATGAAAATTGAAAGCTCAAACATGTCTTTCCAGGGTCAGCATGTATCAGTAGAGCTGGATCATAAGCAGGAAAGCCTGCAGTTCTGGGTAGGTGACAATCCCGGTTCAGGAATAAGCGGCCCTCCGGGGATAATTATGGATATATCCGAAAGAGGGAAGGAACTTCAGAGATATCTGGGAAGTAATGAGATCTATTGCCTGGAGGATGAGGCGGAGGAAATGCTCGGCGATAAGGACAAGCAGAAGGTATTAGTACTTGAGGCTATGCTGGAGCGTCTGCTGGGAAAAAAATTCAAATTTTTACTGCCTAGGAGGATCAGATTAAGAGAAGGCGTGCAGCTGAGTCAAATCAGTCCGATTCCCAGGGCAGGCTGGGGCATGACCTATGACAACAGCGCAGTGCACTATGAGTGTGAAAAGATGTCATTCAAATCTACAGGAGTCATAAGAACCGCGGATGGGAAGGAGATTACGGTGGACCTTCAACTGAACATGAGCAGAGAATTCTTGTCCAGTGAAGAAATACATATACGGGCAGGAGATGCGGTAAGAAAAGACCCTCTTGTCATTAACTTCAATTCACCAGCCGCTTTGCTCACAGACAGCAAATTCAGCTTTGATATTGACTGTGACGGAAGTCCTGACCAGATATCCCGCTTAGCTGCCGGTTCCGGCTTCCTGTCCCTTGATTTGAACAATGACGGAAAAATAAATGACGGCAGTGAGCTTTTCGGTCCGCAAAGCGGCAATGGTTTTGCAGATTTGTCTCTTTATGATTCGGACAGCAACGGCTGGATAGATGAAAATGATGCAGCATTTAATAAATTAAGGATATGGACCAAGAATGAAAATGGGAATGACGTACTTTTCGCTCTTGGTCAAAAGGGTATAGGTGCAATTTGTCTTGGCAGTGCCGATACCGGATTCAGCCTGAAGGGTGAAAGCAATAAAGAAAATGGTGTGATACGGAAAACAGGCATTTTCCTTAATGAGGACGGAAGTGCCGGGACCATACAGCATATAGATTTGGTTGTATAAAAGGTAGGAGGCTTCCTACCTTTCTAACTTTTCCACCATTTGAATTTTTGTACCGTCGTTTTTCATTTTGTAAAGCCTGTTGGAGGCTGAATCAACTATGAAATACAGCCAGCCGTCGACAACATTTATAAATTTGGAGCTTTCATAATTCAATATACCCTTTTCCTTGCCGTCCTTATTTATCCTGAATATCCTGTTGCCATTGTATCCATTACTGTAATAAATCCAATTCCCTGACACATTTATATACAAAGCCTCTTCTTTTGTAAGCTCCGTCCTCGCTGTCCCGTCTGTCCTGATCTTATAAAGCTTGTTGCCATCGGAGCCATTGCTGTAGTATATCCAGTCTCCATCCACGTTTATAAATGCGGCTGCATCCTCAGATACCGGCACATTTTTCGTACCATCGGTACTGGCTTTATATATCCGCTTCTTATCATCCCCGTTGCAGTAATATATCCAATCCTCCTGCATATTCAGGTATGAAGAAAAGCTGTCGGCTATCCGTGCTTTTCCGGTGCCGTCGGTCTTCATTTTATATATGCGCCTGTTATCAGACCCATTGCTGTAATATATCCATTCATCCACAACATTTATAAAGTACGCGGCATCATCTGTCAGTCTTTTCCGTTCAGAGCCGTCAGTCCTGATTTTGTACATCCTGCTGTTTTCAGTCTGTTCTATATTGCTGTAATATACCCAGTCACCCTGTACATTTATGAACATCGACCGGTCGCTGTTCAATTTGGTTTTATCCGATCCGTTCAACTTCACCTTATATATACTTACATCATCACTGCCATTGCAATAGTACACAAAGTCCCCCTGAAATGCCGCAATACCCCCATTTGATATATTGCCGGGAGTATTTCCATAGCCTATGGAAGGTATTCCTGCATCATTCTCTTGAATATCGCCGTTCTTGCCGCTGCATCCCAAGAGACCAACCAATATGATAAGAATCAAAACCAAGGCAGCTATGAGCTTTTTCATATCATTTCTCCTTATTTACTTATTCGCTAATACATGTTCTCTAATATATTCAACGCGATTGCCGCAATTCCTCCATTACCCGATTTATAATAACTATATACATATTCTTTCGGTAAATGTACGGAAAAGGTTAATATTGTATTGCTGTCTCAAAAAAAGTTATAATTATATATAACAAGATACTTGTATGAAAAACCATGGAGGTATAGTGATGCAAAGGTACAGCAGAAATATAAAGACCCTCAGTGCCGAAGAGAATGCCAACCTGATAAATTTCAGGGTGTGCGTTGTTGGCTGCGGCGGCCTTGGAGGATATGTGATTGAAGAGCTTGGACGACTTGGCATAGGCTCTGTCACAGCTGTTGACGGAGATGTTTTTGAAGAGTCGAACCTTAACCGTCAGCTGCTGTCGGATATGGACAATCTTGGCTCCAGCAAGGCTCTCGCTGCAGAAGCAAGGATGAAAAAAGTCAATCCGCTTATAACAGTCGTTCCGGTCCGGAAAAGACTTGATATCAGTAACGGCCTGAATATTATAGATGGTCATGATGTTATTATTGATGCTCTGGATAATATTGAAAGCCGCCTGGTGCTTGAGAAGCTTGCAGAGACGGCAGGGATACCGCTTGTGCATGGTGCTATAGCAGGTTGGTACGGTCAGGTGACTACAGTGTTCCCGGGCGACAGGACCTTAAGCCGCTTATACCCTGCCGAAACAAAATACGGTATTGAAAAGGAACTGGGGAATCCATCCTTTACACCGGCTTTAGTCGCTTCGATACAGGTCGCTGAGGCAGTCAAGGTATTGATTAAACGCGGAGATACCTTAAGAAAGAAATTGCTGGCTGTAAACCTTCTGAATCAGGAATTTGATGTTATTGAGCTCTAGAATATTAACATAGTGCCTCGTAGGGTATATCCCTTTCTGGGCATACGAGGCACTCAATCAAGGTTGTGCTTATTAACACTTGAAAGATTGAAATTTGTTGTGTTAATAAACACTGGCTAATTCCCTGAATATCGGGCAATAATACTGATGGGGTGATAGTATGAATATTCCCGAATTCAAGAGATTGCCGCAGCACATTGGAATCATTCCTGATGGTAATAGAAGATGGGCCGCAATGAGGGGTTATGAGAAGCAGGATGGTTACAGCCACGGCATAAAACCGGGCTTTGAGCTTTACAATCTGTGCATAGGGCTTGGAATAAAAGAAATGACTTTATACGGCTTCACTCAGGACAATACAAAGAGGCCGACCTTACAAACACAGGCCTTCAGCAGAGCATGCGTCGATGCTGTTATGGAGCTTGCCGGCAGGGATGCTGAGCTTTTAGTCATCGGAAACAGCGAATCGCCTATGTTTCCCCGGGAACTGCTCCCTTTCACAAAAAGAGTGAAGTTCGGGCGGGGACTTATTAAGATAAATTTCCTGGTCAATTACGGATGGAATTGGGATCTGAATCAGGCGGTTTCCAAAATAAAAAACTGTGATCCGGCATCGAATATAAATATTATGGAGCATATAGCCTCAGCAGATATATCAAGAGTGGATTTCCTGATACGCTGGGGCGGCAGGCGGAGGCTCAGCGGCTTCCTGCCCTTGCAGTCAGTATATGCTGATTTTTATATCCTTGATGATTTATGGCCGGATTTCAAACCTGAGCAGTTCTATAAGGCCCTTCTCTGGTATCAGGATCAGGATGTGACACTCGGGGGATAACTACAGGGGGAGAGAGTCAATGAAAAACAATTCAAACATAACAATACCTCAGGACGTACAATTCATATTGGATACTCTGCATAAAAGCAGGCATCAGTCCTACATAGTAGGAGGCTGTATCAGAGATTGCATCCTGGGTAATATTCCGGTCGATTGGGACATTGCTACCGACGCCGTACCGGATAAGGTAAAACAGCTTTTTCCCAGGACGTTTGATACAGGTATCAAACATGGCACTGTCACTGTAATAATAAATGGGAACAGCTATGAAGTAACTACTTACCGGATCGACGGCGAATACCTGGACTACCGGAAACCTGACTCGGTAAGCTTTACCTCCTCCATTGAAGAGGATCTTTCAAGAAGGGATTTTACCATCAACGCCATGGCATACAACCCCCTTCACGGAATTGTCGACCCTTTTGGAGGTATCAGTGATATCGCGGCAGGTATCATAAAAACAGTAGGTGATCCGGATAAAAGGTTCAATGAAGATGCTCTCAGGATGCTTCGGGCAATTCGCTTCTCGGCACAGCTCGGTTTTTCCATTGATGAAAACACACTGAAATCCATTGGGAATAATTATGAATTGATAAAGAACATAAGCGCTGAAAGAATAAGGGATGAGCTGACTAAAATACTTTTATCCGGCAATCCTCATCGCTTTTCACTTCTGATGGATACCAAGCTAATAAAATATACACTGCCGGAGTTCGAGGCCTGTTTTCTCACCGTTCAGAACAATCCTTACCACGCTTATGATGTAGCCGGGCATACCCTCCGTTCAGTGGAGAATATAGAGAAGGACAGGATCCTTAGGTGGACCATGTTGTTTCATGACATGGGAAAGCCGGGTACAAAGACCACAGACGAAAGGGGTATAGATCACTTTTACAATCATCAGCAGCTTAGTGTCAGGCTCTCCAGGGCGGCAATGCTGAGGCTCAGATTTGACAAGCGCTCTATGGACAAAATACTCCTGCTTGTCAGAAGTCATGACATGCATATTAAGGCCGAGCACAAATCAGTGAGAAAAGCAATGTGCAAGGTTGGAGAGGCTGTATTCGAAGATCTGCTGAAGGTTATGGAGGCTGATAAAAAAGCTCAGAATCCGGGACTTTTGAAGGAGCGTACAGAAAAATTCAGGAAGCTATGGGAAATATACAGGGACATAAAGGATAAGAAGCAATGTACAAGCTTGAAATCCCTGGCAGTAAGCGGAGATGACCTTTTAGCCCTGGGTATAAGACCAGGGAAGGAAATAAAAGAACTCCTCGACTACCTTTTGGGAAAGGTGCTTGAGGAGCCCGGCGTTAACAATAAGGAAATGCTGCTGGATTTACTTTGTCATCATCACAGAGCCTAATGATATGGCTAAAGTTACAAGCCACATGCTGACTACTATTATAGTGCTCTTCTTTTCCGGGATGCCGGAAACGGCAGATATGCCCAATACCATCAATATCGCCTGCCAGATGAGAAACGGATCAAAGTTGTTATACAGGGCATCCATAAATGTCGGACTCATATTAATATAAAGGAGATTACCTGTAAAATACATAAATGCAAGCTTAACCACAAGCCCTATCGTAGACGCCATATAGGCCAGAGTATATATCGATACTGCCTGTGAGTATCTTATCTTTCCCTTGAGTGCTCTGATAAATGCCATATAAACCAGTGAAACCAATAATATGATGGCAATCATGGATACAGCTGCAACAGCTGCAGAAATAATATTCATAGTAGGTGAATTCAAAAATGCTATGGATGCCCTTGTTGCTTCGGCCTGTTCAGGAGGCATTGCAGCAGCCTTCTCTTCCATCAACTCCACCAGCAGGTCCTTTCCCAGAATCTTCGTAGCATAGGTAAAGCCTGCCGTTACAAGAGTTATTATTAAAAACTTTAATGCCCAGGTCGGCTTTTCTATATAGTCCCTGAACAACTCTGATGGTTTGGTAAAAAACTGTATCAGCTTTTGTAAAAGAGTCTTTTTGGATGTGGCCTCATTAAGTTCCATTTGTTTAACCCCCCCATATATTTATATCTTTTACTAGAATTATACAGAACCAGAAACAATAAGTAAACTAAAAGGAATAAGGCTTTACCTTATTCCAGATCATGTATTGTTACTTTTCTTGTATGTAATGTATGGCTCCACTCTTTATTCTTCATCATTATTATCCCTTCCAGGGCTATCGGTATCCATGTAAGGCAGTAAATCATGTATATGGGATAGAATAGCAGCAGCTTGTAGGACAGCTTCCTGTCATAGAACAAGCATAAGGGTACAAGCATTAACTGCACTATGCCGTATAGCTTGAAAAACTCAGGGACGATTCTCGCTGATACTATGAACATATCATAATCCATTATGTGGGAATTGATAAAGGGCAGCAGCAGCATTGCGCCTCCGACCAGTATCATGTAAGGCTGCAGTGTATATATTGCACAATCAATAAGAGCCCCGTTCTTCTCCCTGATACCCTTTATAAAGAGCTTGAGGAAATACCTGGAGCAGACATCAGCAAAGCCCTGCATCCACCTTCTTCTCTGCTTCCAGGATTGAGCCAGCGTCAGCGGTTTCTCATCATAAACTACCGCTTCATGAGCCCAGCTTACCTTGATATTGTTAAGCATCAGCTTCATTGTAAACTCGAGATCTTCTACAAGGCAGGTAGCCTGCCAGCCTATTTTCTTCAGCACCTGCACATCCATACAGAAGCCTGTGCCCCCAATTTCGCAGCTCATTCCAAGAAATGCTCTTGCACACTGGAACAGTCTGTTGGAGGACCAGAAAGCAATGGAATAGCTCGCTGTGATCCAGGAATCCCCGGGGTTCTTGCTGTCAATGTAACCCTGGATCACCTTTTGTCCGCCACAAAGCTTGTTGTTCATCTCTCTTAGAAAGTTCTTCGATACCAGATTGTCGGCGTCAAATATAACTGCTGCATCATATTCACAGTCTTCTCCGTGGAGTACCTCCTCAAAGGCCCACTGCAGAGCATGTCCTTTACCTCTTTTCTTATCGTCGGTCCTTTCCAGAACCTTGGCCCCTGCCGCACCTGCTGCGGCTGCTGTATTGTCTGTGCAATTATCAGCTATTACAAACACATCGTAAGAATCTTTGGGATAATTCATTTGCTTAAGATTATCCACAATATTTTCTATTACTATCTCTTCATTATGTGCAGGTATAAAAATAGCAAACCTTTTTATAGGCAGATAATTCTTAGAGGCTTTCCCATATATCTTTTCTGCAAGTCCAAATATAGAAGTTGTGAAGTAATAAAGACCAATCGAAAAAAACAAAACCTGAAATATTATAAAAATGACGTTTATAGAATCCTTTAGCATTTATGTCATTCCTTCCGCTTGCGTTAGAGATTTTTTTCACACAACTACCATAATATCACTTTTCCGGGCAGATTAAAACTTTACTGATAATTATATTTCCTACTGCTTCTCCATTATTCACTTTTTATGCAAGAATAACTCGTAGAATTGCATGTATGCTTGAATTCTATCAATTATGCTATATGTTTTACGAAAAAAATAAGGCCCTTCGCCTTATTATTACACATATTCTTAATTATATTATTAATTTGCAGCCTGCAAAAAGGTAAGTGCCTTCTGGCTCAGGTAAGTAATCCTGTTCTGGGGTGCGGAGAATTCCCTTTCCACAAAGGATTTTGCCCCATCATTGCTGTTCAGCCAGACCATATAATATATAATAAAGTTATCCTTTAGTATACTGCTTCTGTTGTAAACCATGTCGGGGCTTCTACCCAGACAATCTGATATTGCTGTTATTACATCATTCATAATTGCAGGAATCTTGCTCAGAGACACTATTATCTCATCCTCAGTGGCTGTAATTACAATAATACTGCTGTTTTCTGCGTTATTCACAGTCACAACCGACTTTCTCACAATAGCTTCTGTTAATGCATCCAACAGTGCTCTATGAAATTCCTTTTCCATATAAATACTCATCCTTTCAAAGCTTTACATTAAGAGCACTGCAGTAGCAAGATTCGATACCACATGAGTTATCACTGCTCCATAAAAACCTTTTTTCTCATACATAAGGGTGCAATACAATCCCAGGCCGAAGAAGGTGGGAATACCTGATATATTGAGATGCAGCAGGGTGAAGAGCGCCGAGGAAATGACTGCGGCTGCCAGACTGGGCATCCGTGGAAGTAAAAGCTTATCATATATATAATACCTGAAGATATATTCCTCCACAAAAGGCGCCAATATTACCACCAGGGCAAAAAGCAGCATTTTGTAATACAGCTCTTCTACTGCAAACTCTTTTACAATCTCCTGGGGCTCTACCTGCAAACCAAAATAAATGCTCAGTATATCAACATATATCCTGTTCAGCTGGCTTATTACAAGCTTGAACACAAGGGCAGCCCCGGCAATATTCACTGCGTCCTTGAATTTAATCTTCCAGATGTTGATGTCTCTTATTTCAATATCATTATCTTCCTTCCCATGCACTCTGGATAATAGTATAAGCACCCCTATGAATGGCGCCAGCTCATGGGTTATAAATGCAGAAACCCAGTAAAAAACACATATTGCAAGCTTTGCGTATATGTTCAGTTCCTTGAAAACAAATTTGTATAATGAAATAAATACAGGGATATTGAGCAGCAAAAAAGTAAAAATCAAAATAAATGATTCATATACTACCAATAGACCCCCCCCAATCCAATAAGACTACAGCCCGGCTGTCATTATCTCCCAGAGCTCCTCTCTACCTGCGTGGGTTTCGGAGGAATAGGGTATGAAAACGTCATTTTCATCCAGCCTCAGTGTTTGTCTTATTATATTCATATTCTTACTGACCGTCGGTCTGGATACCTTATCCAATTTTGTCGCGACAACAATTACCGACTGCCTGTAATATTTTATAAAATCATACATCAGCTTGTCATCAGCAGTTGGAGCATGGCGTATATCAACCAGCAGAACCACGTTCCTGAGATTCTCCCTGTTCCGTAAGTAATCCTCAATCATTTTGCCCCAGGTTTGCTTCTCACTTTTGGATACTGCTGCATAACCGTAGCCGGGCAAGTCCACCATAACGTATTGTTCATTGACAAGGAAAAAATTAATGGTCCTGGTCTTCCCAGGATTAGAGCTTACCTTCACCAGCTTTTTCCTGTTCAGAAGTGAATTTATCAATGAGGACTTACCTACATTAGACCTACCGGAAAAAGCTATTTCCGGCAGGTCCAGCTCCGGATACTGATCTTTCAGAACTGCACTCTTTAAAAACTCGCACTTCTTAATTATCATTCTTATCATCCTTCACCAGCGCATGGGACAAAACCTCATCCATGTCCGCTGCAAGTATGAATTTCATATTCCTTTTTACTGTATCAGGTATCTCTTCAAGATCCTTCTCATTTTCAATGGGTATAATAACCTTTTTAATACCGGCACGTTTAGCTGCAAGCACTTTTTCCTTCAGACCGCCTATAGGAAGCACCCTTCCTCTCAGAGTGACTTCACCGGTCATAGCAACATCCCTGTATACCGGTATTCTGGAAAGTGCCGATACCAAAGCTGTTGTCATGGTTATACCTGCTGAAGGACCATCCTTGGGAGTAGCACCCTCAGGAACATGTATATGAATATCCATGTTCTTGGTAAATTCCTTATCAATACCGAACTCGTCGACCTTGGAGCGGATATAACTCAAGCCTGCTCTTGCAGATTCCTTCATAACATCCCCAAGGTGCCCTGTAAGCTCCAGCTTGCCTGTACCGGGCATTACAGATACTTCAATGAACAGTGTTTCTCCGCCCACGGATGTCCAGGCCAGACCTGTCACTACACCTATCTCATTTTTCTGATTTATTATATCATGCCTGTATTTCGGAATGCCCAGATACTTTTTGAGGTTCGCAGGTATGACCCTGATCCGCTTATTATTATTCTCCACAATCTGAGTAGCGCACTTTCTCATGATATTGGCAATCTCACGCTCCAGGCTTCTTACTCCTGCTTCTCTTGTGTAGCCGTTTATCACACCTCTTATAGCGGCTTCGGAAATTAAAACGTTCTCCTTACTAAGAGAATGTTCTTTTATCTGCTTGGGCACAAGGTAGTCGGCAGCTATATGCAGCTTTTCCTCTTCAGTATAGCCTGAGAGATATATTACCTCCATCCTGTCCAGCAGTGCCGCAGGTATAGTATCTGTCGAGTTCGCCGTCGTCAGGAACATGACCTTTGAAAGATCAAAGGGCAGTTCCATATAGTGATCCCTGAAATCCTTATTCTGTTCTGCATCAAGCACCTCAAGCAGTGCGGAAGCCGGATCCCCTCTGAAATCGCTGGCTAATTTATCGATTTCATCGAAAAGAAACAAAGGATTCCTTGAGCCTGCCTGCTTTATCGAGTATATTATCCTGCCAGGAATAGCTCCGATATATGTTCTTCTGTGTCCTCTGATCTCCGCCTCATCCCTTACTCCGCCAAGAGACATCCTGGTGAACTTCCTGCCCATAGCTCTAGCAATAGATTTGGCAATTGAGGTCTTGCCTACTCCGGGAGGTCCGACAAGACATAGTATAGGTCCCTTCATATTGTTGGAAAGCTGCCTTATGGCCAGATACTCCAGGACCCTTTCCTTAACCTTCTTAAGTCCGTAATGATCCTCGTCCAGCACCTTCCTGGCATTCTTTATGTCAAGGTTGTCTTCTGTCATGGTATTCCATGGAAGATCAAATATCCAATCAAGGTAAGTCCTTGTCACCCCTACTTCAGGAGAACCGGGAGACATTTTTGAAAGTCTATCCAGCTCCTTTTCCACCTTTTCCTTTACTTCCTCGGGTACCTCAAGCTTGGAGAGCTTTTCTCTATACTGTTCTATTTCATCTGCATGGCCTTCCTTCTCACCAAGCTCCCGCTGTATGGCTTTAAGCTGCTCTCTCAGGTAATATTCCTTCTGAGATTTGTCTATCTGCTTTCTTACCCTCGAGTTTATCTTTCTCTCTATTTCGAGTATTTCAAGCTCCCTGGAGAGTATCTCAAAGATCTTCTCCATTCTTTCCTTTATCTCAAACAGAGACAGTATTTCCTGCTTCTCTTCTATTTTGATCGTAAGGTTGGAAGCTACAACATCTGCAAATCTGGATGCATCCTCTATGTCTGATACGGTAATAAGCGTCTCTGGGGCAACCTTGGGATTCGCCTTTATATATTCATCAAAGACTCCCAGCACACTTCTCCTCAGGGCTTCCATTTCCAGGTCCCCGGTGCCTTGGGACTCCTGATGCTCCAGCACATCAACAAGGAAATACGCTTCCTCGGAAACTATCTCCTTTATTTCAGCTCTGGAAATACCCTCGACGAGCACCCTTATGGTATCTCCGGGAAGCTTGAGCAGCTGCTTTATCTTTGATATGGTGCCCACCTCATAGAAATCTTCAGTGCCTGGCAGGTCGGTATGGGCATCCCTCTGTGTCACCAGAAAAATAAGTTGGTCATTTATCATAGCCTCTTCCAATGCCCTTATTGATTTCTCCCTGCCTACATCAAAGTGCAGAACCATGTACGGGAAAATGCTCAAGCCCCTAAGCGGCAGCAATGGCAGCCTTTTCATATCATTTTTTCTTTTCTGCATATCATCAACTCCTGTAATACTAATGGTCTAATCTATTATATCTTTATGGAAAGGATTTATCAACATGGAACATTTTATTTTGTATCACTCATTGCATGTATTGATGGAGTGTTGTTTATTGAGGTTGCTGCCAGTATATTCGCCTCTACAGGTTGTGATATAAGGGATTTCACTTCTGCTTGCCTCATTGTGGCTATATTGACAGCTTCAATAATGTTTTCCACAGGTATTACCTCTATATCAAAGGTATTGAATATCTCCTGCCAATTTTCCTTGGGTATCAGCACTCTTTTTACCCCTGCATGCATAGCCGCTTCCACCTTGGGTATGATCCCTCCTACCGCTTTTATTTTTCCCCTTATTGAAATTTCTCCTGTCATTGCGATTTTATTGTCCACATAAGTATTGGTTACTGCAGAATATATTGCAACAGCTATTGTAATACCTGCCGAAGGTCCGTCTACAGGTGTGCCTCCGGGGAAATTCAAATGAATATCATAGTCACAGGGGTCTATACCCAGATATTTCTTTATTACTGTATGCACATTATCTGTGGAAGCCTTGGCCATGCTCTTTCTCTTTATGGTCCTTCCATCCCCCGAACCTATCTCTTCCTCATCGACTATTCCGGTTATAACAAGTCTGCCTTCTCCCCGTTTTGCATTTACTGCTGTTGCTTCAATCTCCATAAGGGTGCCCATATTGGCCCCATACACTGCGAGTCCATTTACATAACCTATCTGAGGTTCATCATTGATTTTCCTCTCCGGCCTTGGATTGTATTGCCCGTTATTCAGCACCCATTCTATATCACTTACAGTAACCCTGCTTCTACTCTCATTTATATTCACACCTACAGCTGTCTGTACTATATTTACAGCTTCTCTTCCGTTTGTCGCATACTTTCCTATAAGCTCCGAGACTCCTTCTTCCCATTCGAATTTTATTTTCTTAAGGGCGTTCTCAGTGACTATTTTGATTTCATCAGGGGTCAGGGATCTGAAATATATCTCAAGGCATCTGGAGCGCAATGCGGGAGGAATTGATTCTGGACCTCTCGTAGTGGCTCCTATAAGTCTGAAATCGGCAGGCAGCCCATTCTGGAAAATATCATGTATATGAAAGGGTATATTAGTATCCTCTGAGCTGTAATATGCACTCTCCAGAAACACCTTCCTGTCCTCCAGTATCTTGAGCAGCTTATTCATCTGAATAGGATGCAGCTCACCTATTTCATCTATAAAAAGTATCCCTCCGTGGGCTTTTGTTACAGCACCTATTTTAGGCTGGGGTATTCCGGCAACCCCCATTGCACCTGCACCCTGATATATGGGGTCGTGCACCGAGCCTATCAGAGGGTCCGCAATGCCTCTTTCATCAAACCTTACGGTTGTCGCATCAACTTCTATGAATTTTGCATCCTGCCGGAATGGGCAGTTGAATACTTTTTTTGCTTCCTCCAGTATAAGTCTGGCAGCTGCTGTTTTTCCAATTCCGGGAGGGCCATATATTATTACATGCTGTGGATTGGGGCTGCATATTGCTGCCCTTAAAGCCTTTACACCATTCTCCTGCCCTATTATCTCAGTAAAATCTGATGGCCTGGTAATCTCGGACAGCGGCTTGGTTAGCTGAATATCCCTCATACGCTGAAGCTTTTCCATTTCCTTCCGTGATTCTTTTTCTATCGCAATCTTATTCCCCTGCTGGCCCCTCAGCAGGTTTAAAAAATACATCCCTATTACAACAGCAAAAAACAGCTGAATGATTAGAAATAATTGTGACATCTTATATTCCTCCCTCTCAAATGTGAATTTTGTACATGACGAAGCGTTTACTTATGTAAAATTGACTATTTTGGAATACGCTCTGCAATATAGGCAGTTTCAATAGTATTATTTGCCCATGACTTTTTTTTATCCTGTACAATTTGGTTTTCGAAAAACATTTTACAATTCTTACAACCAAGCCTTGTGAAATTTTTCTCACATTTTATATAGTAATTGAGGCTAAGAATATATTTATAAAAGATTGAATAATGTTAAGTAGTTGAATATAATCTATAATATAGATGGGGGTGCAAAAATGCCAATTGTAAAAATTCATATATCATCAACAGTGCTTCCTTTCCTGAAGCCTATTCTTGTAAAGGAGGTCAGGAAAGCAATAGTTGAGCTTCTGAATACTGATGAAAAGCTTGGTCAGGTTATCTTATACGAAGCCCTTCCACAGCTCAGAAGTGTTCACGAGAGCCAGAGCAGCAACTTTGTATATGTTGAGATCACCATGTATCCGGGAAGAAGCCCTGAAATAAAAAAAGCAATGCTTCAAAAGGTCTGCAGTCTTGTTTCCAAATATGTAGAAACCGATATGAGGGATATTAACTGCTGCATAATTGAGATTCCTTCAGAAAACTGGTATGGAGGAATTGATCACAATTAAAATAAAAACCGGTCTGGAGATTTTTCCCCAAACCGGTTATTTCTATTATGCCGTACCTCTCCGCACCTTCTGGCCTTTTCTGGACTGCTTTTTGGCAGCCTTCTTTGCCCCTGGCTCAAGATACACTATATTTGGCTCCTTGTGTTCCGATATAGCTTCTTTTGTGACGATGCACTTGTCTATATCATCCCTGGATGGAATTTCGTACATCACATTGAGCATTGTCTCTTCAAAAATAGCCCTTAAGCCTCTGGCTCCGGTCTTCCTGTCCAATGCCTTCTGTGCAATTTCCTGTACTGCTTCCTCTTCGAATTCCAGATCCACATTGTCAAGCTCAAATAACTTCTGATACTGCTTTACGAGAGCATTCTTCGGCTCTGTAAGTATTTGCACAAGTGCTTTTTTGTCCAAAGGATTCAGTGTGACTATTATAGGAATCCTGCCTACAAATTCGGGTATAAGTCCGAATTTTAACAGGTCTTCCGGCATTATCTTCTTAAGGATCTGCCCGATGTCCTGCTGCTCCTTGGATTGTATATCGGCAACAAAACCCATGGATTTCTTGCCTGTTCTGTTCATTATTATCTTTTCTAAGCCATCAAAGGCTCCGCCGCAGATAAACAATATGTTGGTGGTATCAATCTGAATGAACTCCTGATGAGGATGCTTCCTGCCTCCCTGAGGCGGAACGCTTGCAACGGTGCCTTCAAGTATCTTTAATAAGGCCTGCTGCACACCTTCACCTGAAACATCTCTGGTTATTGAAGGGTTCTCCGATTTTCTTGCTATCTTATCCACTTCATCAATGTATACAATACCCTTTTGCGCTCTTTCAATGTCATAGTCCGCATTTTGGATGAGCTTCAGCAGAATATTCTCCACATCTTCTCCCACATAACCCGCTTCTGTCAGGGAAGTCGCATCTGCTATTGCAAAGGGTACATTGAGCATCTTTGCCAATGTCTGTGCAAGCAATGTCTTACCTGAGCCCGTCGGACCTATGAGTGCGATATTACTCTTCTGCAGCTCAACATCATCTATTTTGTAGTCTGAATTTATTCTTTTATAATGATTATAAACAGCAACTGCCAAAGCTTTCTTTGCTTCGTCCTGCCCTATTACATACTGGTCGAGAAACTCTTTTATCTGTGCGGGCTTTGGAACATCCTGCAGCTCGGTATCCAGTTCCTCGTCAAATTCCTCGTCAATGATTTCCTGGCAAAGCTCGATACATTCATCACATATATATACGCCTGGGCCTGCTATCAATCTTCTGACCTGCTCCTGATTCTTACCACAGAATGAGCACTTCAGTTGTTTCTTATCATCAAATTTAGCCATCTTTTCACCCCACTTTACCTTCTTTTAACAAGGATCTCATCAACAAGTCCGTATGCTTTTGCCTCCTCTGCCGACATAAAATAATCCCTTTCAACATCTCTTTCGATCTTCTCTATCGGCTGTCCTGTCTTTTCGCTTAGTATCTCATTAATTCTTTTCCTGCTTTTTATAAGCCTCTCAGCATATATACCCACATCTGTGGCTTTACCTTGTGCTCCGCCGGAAGGCTGGTGTATCATAACCTCACTGTTGGGAAGGCAGAATCTCTTTCCCTTTGCCCCTGCCGCCAGCAGAAATGCGCCCATACTGGCTGCCATACCGACACAGATGGTGGATACATCAGGCTTGATGTACTGCATTGTGTCATATATTGCCATACCGGCTGTTATTGAGCCTCCAGGGCTGTTGATATAAAAGTTTATTTCCTTGTCAGGGTCATCAGCTTCAAGGAACAAAAGCTGTGCAACCACCAGGCTTGCTGTAACATCGTTGACTTCATCACCAAGGAAAATTATCCTGTCCTTCAGAAGTCTTGAGTAAATATCATAGGAGCGCTCTCCCCTATTGGTCTGTTCTACAACTATCGGTACAAGACTCATACGTATCCTCCTCGCTTAATTTATTAAGCATACCTTAATTCTTTGCGATGCTGTTTTCTACAAGGAAGTCAATAGTCTTTTGAATTATTATACCATCCTTTATATATGAGATTTCGTCATCTTTTAAAGTTTTCTTGAACTTTTCCAGATCCTGTTTATAATGCTGTGCTGTCTTTTCAATTTCTGCATTCAGGTCTTCCTCTGTAGCTGCAATACCTTCAGCTTCAGCCACCTTTTCCAGTACCAGCTGGCTCTTTACCCTGCCCTTAGCTGTGTCTTTATATGACTCCTTGAGCTTATCAATATCCATGTTCATGTATCTAAGGTAATCTTCCAGCTTTAAGCCCTGGTATCTGAGCTGATAGTCAAAATCTCTCACCATTATGTTTACCTGTGCATCAACCATTACTTCAGGTATATCAACAGTCGCATTTTCTACAATCTTATTGATCACTGCATCCTCATACTGCTGCTTTTCAATCCTCTTTGCCTCTTCATCTCTTTTCTTCCTTATATCTGCCTTCAACTCTTCCAAAGTGTCAAATTCACTTACATCCTTGGCAAATTCATCATCAAGGCTGACTAACTGCTTCTCTTTGATTTCTTTGACTGTGACCTTAAATAAGGCAGGTTTTCCTGCTAATTCTTCACTTCTATATTCCTCAGGGAAGTGAACGTTGACATCTACTTCTTTACCAAGCTCTGCACCGACAAGCTGCTCTTCAAAGCCTGGTATGAACTGTCCGGAACCTATTTCAAGATTATGATTCTCTGAAGTGCCTCCATCAAATTGGACGCCGTCAACAAAACCCTTAAAGTCGATTATCGTGATATCTCCGTTTTTAACCGGTCTGTCAGTAACTTCTACCAATCTGGCATTCTTTTCTCTCATTTGCTCAATTTCTTTATTTACATCTTCGTCAGTTACATTATACTCTTTTTTCTCTGCTTCTATTCCTTTGTACTGTCCCAACACAACCTCAGGCTTTACTGTGACCATAGCTTTGAAGATCAAGCCTTTGCCGCCTTCGATCTCAACTATGTCTATATCAGGCCTGTCAACAGGGTCCAGATTGTGTTCTTTTACTGCCTCATCATATGCATCCGGACATACTATATTAATTGCATCTTCGTAAAAAACAGCTTCTCCATAATGTCTCTCAATAATTTTCCTTGGTGCTTTTCCTTTTCTGAAACCGGCTATATTGAATTTTTTGACGTTCTTGAGGTATGATTTCATTATTCCTTCCTCAAGCTTCTCCGGTGAAACCGATATCTCCAATGTTGCAACATTGTTTTCAATTTTTTCTAATTTTGAGTTCATGTGTTTCCTCCTTAATTATGCAAGCTCCTCATTTGCTTACTCTTATTATATCTAAATACAAACAATTCTTACAGAATCATTGCTCTTTAGAAAGCTGAATTCCTTCAATCCTTTATATTATAACATACCTACTACCTTAATCAACAATTTTTCACTTTTAAGGCTGTTTTACAGCTGATTCAAGGATACAGACAGTTCTGCTGCAAGTATCTATAAAAGCCTCTGCGCCTACCGGTACGGTCAGGTTAGGCTTGCAGTGCCCTATTTTGAAGCCTTTCAGCACCGGCTTGCCAATATCCTTGAATATATCCTCAAAAACCTCTTCCAGACTGAGGCTTTTTTCAGGCTCCTCAGGTACTGAATTTCCCCAGTCGCCCAGTATGATACCTGACGCATCACTAAGCTTTCCGGCCAGCCTGAGCTGGGTCAGCATCCTGTCTATACTGTACGGCTCCTCAAAAACATCCTCCAGCAGCAATATCCTGCCCAGGGTGTCAATTTCATATGGTGTACCCAGGGTGGAAGCAACTATTGAAAGGTTACCTCCCACCAGAATCCCCCTTGCTCTGCCCTCAGAAACAACCTCGGGAGTTTCCGGATTCGGCAGCTCTCCTATCGGCTCAATGCTTTCCAATGCTCTTTTCATTGCTGATTTCGTAGGCTTTCCCAAGCCTCCTGCAAAGTCTCCTCCCATAGGACCATGAAAGGTTATAAGTCCGCATTCCTGGTAAATTGCATTAAGCAAGGCTGTGATGTCGCTGAAGCCCATGAATATTTTCGGCTTCTTCCTTATAAGCTCAAAATCCACCATATCCAATATTCTTTGTGAGCCATAGCCCCCTCTCATACAAAATACCGCATTTACCTCATCATCGGCGAACATACTGTTAATGTCACAGGCTCTAAGCTCATCTTTCCCGGCCAGATACCCTCTGCTGCTGTATACCGATTCACCGGTTCTGACCTTATATCCCATGCCCTCCAGGTATTTTACAGCTTTTTCTACCTTGGAACGGTCTGAAGGACTGGCAGGGGCCACCATTCCTATTGTATCTCCGGCTTCCAATCTTTTCGCCTTCATTCGAACACCCCATTTAATTATTAGTTATCTTTTCCTAAGATACAGCGTCACTTCATCTCTATTATGAAAAAGCTGCTTTATCTCCAGAATCTCGAAAACTTCATTATATAAGGCCGTAACTTCCTTGATCGTCTTCCGCACCTTGCCGCCCATAAGCTTAAGGGTCACCACTGCAGTTCCTTCAGGCTTCAGGTATTTCGATGCTCCTATTATAAGCCTCGCGGTATTTTTCGGGTTCCAGCTTATATCCGATGTCAGGAGGTCGAAGCTATCTTGTGCAAGCTCCAATTCAGAAGCGTTTATCTTCAAAAACTTGAAGCCAGGGTATTTGTACAGTCTGTCATCCATATCTCCGGTATCCACTGCTGTAACCTGAAGTCCGTGCTCCAGCAGTACCGAAGACCATCCGCCGGGAGCTGCCCCAAGGTCAAGAGCTCTGCTGAAGCTTTTCATATTGATATGGAATACCTCAATTGCCTCCATCAGCTTATATTTTGCCCTTGAAATATCATTTTCACTTTTTCTGAAATGCATCATGCCCCCGGACCATGCTGAAATATTCTCCTCAGGAGTCCCAAGTCCTATATAACACTTTTCACCACAAAGCAGAATAGATATGATATACTCCGGTTCCTTGACCTCCGGAACAGCCCCTATGCTGTCTGCAAGTACGGTATCAACAGCATTTTTGACATTCACCGGACTGTAAGAATAATCCCCCAGGCCTTTCCGAACCTGAACAGCTGTCTTATGCCCCGGTGCTATTCTCATGTACTGCCCGACTGTGTCGGCTATCCTTTGTGGTCCGCTGCCTTCTAAATCTATTACATAATCTATTGCATTCATGTGTCTTATGAATACCGGTCTCTTTGTATTAACCGCCTGTATAAAGTCAGGTCTGGCAAGCTTCGTCTCAATAATTGCAATCCCGTTTTCTAGAAGCTTCACAGTCCTCATGCTTCCATCCGACTCCTGCAGTTCGTTAAGGCCCTGGCTGAGGTACTGTGCTGAGGCAGTTATAACAAATGTACTGTTTTCCATAGTATATTCCCTTTCTACATATGTTCTCTTTCAAAGCTAATGAATCTTGTACCGCGATGAGTCAGCATTCCGGCGTCACCTTCCACATGCATTCCAGAAAATTGACTGCCTATAGGGAACTCCAGCCTGTCTCCCTTTTCTGTTTCAAAGGTTGCATAGTAGCTGGTATGGGCACTCATATTCCCATGTCCTCCCCAGGTATGAGTGCGTTTAGCTATAAGCCTTGCAGGTATCTGCTGCTCGGGGAGGCTGTTGTTTCTGAAATACTGGCCGATTCCCTTTACAAAAGATGTTATGAAGACCATGATGATTATGGCAAAGACTATGAATATAAAGAATGGAATAGCAGAAAACATAAAATTGTCAAATGGATTCCCGAACCCCATAGGTACTACCTCCTATATGTTTTGCAATAAACATTTTACATTGAAATTCAAATATTGCAAAACATTTTCCTTGATTTCATAGGTTGCATAATTCTTCCTTGAAACTTCTTAATTGCAACCTATATAGCTACACATAATTCTTATATTATAATTTATTAATAAGCGGAAGATATGTGTTTGAACATATATCTATTATTTCTATGTCAAAGAAATTTAACCAATAATTCCAGGCCACAAATATAACGAGGGTAAAAGATGTTCCCCGCCTCTATAAAAGTATCCCTAACCTCGTTGAAACTGTGTGTTGTAATTGCTTACGCAATTACTTCCGTTGTTATAATACCAAAAAAATATAAGTATAGCTATAGCTGTACTTATATTATACCAAAAAAACGTCCCGCATTACTGCGGAACGCTATTTTAGTTTTCAGCCCTGTTTTACTGTCTTTCAGGAGTCAGTCCCCTTATGAGTGTATTGAGTTCATTTCTGAAGTTATTTACATTTCCCCCGTTTCTGACCCTGTCACCAACATTTCTGAGTCTGTCAAAGAAGTTGGCGTCTGTGCTGACATATACAGTCTGGATGTTCGGGTTAACTGATTTTACCCTCTGGGCGCAAGCCCTTTTCACTGCTGTAAGATCAGTTGCGTTCCCGTAGGCAATATTCCTGCCGGTAAGGTCTCCATCAGTATCTATGCCTACATAAGCAGTATTTCCCGATACAACACAAGTTGCGTTATCAACGCCGGTCATTTGTTCAACTGCTCTTGCTATACTATCGGCCTGGGTTGTTCCTCTGTTATTATTAAGTGCAAAGTTTGGAGAATTATTTCCTCCGCCGATATTTCTGTAGTCGTTACCATATCCTCCATACATGCCGTTGTTATAACCGCCATAACCGCCGTAGCCGCCATAGTATGTCGGGTTGCCCATACCAGTTCCTAATCCGCCATAGTTACCGGTAGTTCCTGTTCCTCCGAAGTCCCTGCCAATTCCCGTTGCGCCGTAACCGCCATAGCCTGCATTATTCCCGGCGCCGTAGCCTAAATCATAGGGATCGTTTGAGCTTGGACCCCTTCCTGTATATCCGCCTGTGCCGACACCTGTTCTGGTGCCTACACCTGTTGTCCGTCCGGCGCCTGATCCGACTCCTCTATTGTTGTCGTAGAGACCTGTTGTATCCTGTCTTGGCTGTACAGGTGTCTGAAGAGGCCTTCTAGCTGCACAGGCAGTGAACATTAATGCAAAAACCAATACCAGAGCTAATATGATAATGCTTTTTCTTCTCATAGGCAGTTATTCCTCCATATTTTTTATTTTTGGTTTTGCATTTTTATTTTTTGCTAATTTGATAATAATATTAAAAAAGTTTTTAACTATTATTCCAGCAAAAAAGCTGCAATCACTTGCAGCTTTTGTCCACTCACTATTATTTTTCAAAGAAGCAGCTGTTTCCGACAAACTCCCGTAAAATTGAATTGGAGGGAATTGCATTCATGTCCGCTTCAAGGAAATATTGTAAAAATTTTGTCAGCCTCTTGGCTTCTATATATTCCGGAACACTGTTGTCGATCTTCTCCAGCTGCGGCAGCGCTACCTGGTTCAGCATCGCCAGTTCATAAACAAGGGACGAGTTGAACATTATATCAGCTTCCTCCTGGAACGGATAGATGTATTTGTCTTCTCCCCTTCTTACCGAATCCCATCTCTTTATTGTGGAGAGCGCATCAGCTGATCTGAACTGGAAATCCCTGACTATACGCCTGATAAGCCTTAGGTCGGAAGTGGGGATCCTGTTGTGGTCATCTATGCTGAGATGCGTCAGCGCACTTATATATATCTTGAACTTCTGCTCCTTTGGAATATACTTGGTGAGCGTTTCATTCAGCCCGTGTATCCCCTCAACTACCAGCACCTGTTCCTCACTGATCTTCATTTTTTTGCCTTTCCATTCCCTGTTGCCGGTATGGAAGTTAAAAACAGGAATTTCAACTTCTTCGCCCTTTATAAGCCGCATTATCACATCATTAAAGGTAACTATGTCAATTGCATCTATAGTCTCAAAATCATATTCCCCGTCTTCTCCTACAGGGGTATCCTCCCGGTCCTTAAAGAAATCATCAATGGAAATTGCTACCGGCTTCAGGCCATTTACCCTCAGCTGCACGGACAAACGCTGGGCGAAGGTTGTTTTCCCCGATGAGGACGGTCCGGCAATAAGCACAAGCTTTTTATTTCCTGAGGCTGCGATCATGTCGGCGATCTGTGCGATCTTTTTCTCATGGAGGCCTTCTGCGACTGCTATCAGCTCGCTCATTCTGCCGTTCTTTATTGTATCGTTTAGCTGGCTGATATTTTCCAGCTCCAGTATCTTCCCCCATTTTTCAAACTCCCTGAATATGTTGAAGAGTTTTTGCTGTTCCACATGCTCCGGCAGCTTGTTAGGAGCTGATTTTTCAGGAAATCTCAGTACAAGTCCCGGTTTGTTGAATTTTAGCTCGAAGAGCTTCAGATACCCTGTGGAGGGAACCATGTATCCATAAAAATAATCATAGTAGCCGTAGCATTTATATATATTTATATTCTTTTTCTTCCTATATTTTATTAGGTTTACTTTATCAAACTGCTGGGTACTTTCAAATATCTTAATAGCCTCTGCGCTTGTTATTTTACTTTTTTCAAAGGGTATATCCAGCTTCTGAAGCTCCCACATTTTTTCTTCTATCCTTGCAATATCTGCCTCTGTCAATGGCTCATCCTTATGGACCTCACAGTAAAGCCCCTTGCTGAGGGAGTGCTCTACAGTGACCCTGCACCCCTTAAATACCTCTTTCGCTGCTATTATAAACAAAAACGCCACGCTTCTTGAATAAAACCTGCTGCCGTAGACAGTGGTCCGGTCAATGAATTGCAGGCAGCAATCCTTCCGGATCTCAACCCATAATTCCTTAAGCTCATTGTTCACAATGGCTCCAACTATATCCGACTTAAAATCCTGCTGAAAATCCTTTGCGATCTTCTGGAGCTTCGTGCCCCCGGGATACTCTTTCCTGATATTTTGAGGGAATGTCAACACGACTGTTTCCTGCATTATACTAACCTCCATTCACCATAAATTATTATGCCTCATTACCGGAGCAACTATATATTCATTCAATATATGTTGCAGTAAACATTTTACAGTTCACGAATAATTTTCGTTATATAAATGAAAAAATCCTCTTTTAATACATATTTATCATATTTTTGTAACAAATGAAACTTTTATCTTTAAACCTAATAGTTAATATAATAGAATATATATTGGATGTACTAATGAATTTATTAAGAGCGAAGCGAAAAATCCAAGCGGATAGAATCCTGTTACGGATTACCATATTAAAAATGAAAGGTGGGTCACATATGTTAAATTACAAAATAGTAGGCAACGCAATGCAGCAGGTTGTAGTTGAACTGGGTGCAAACCAGATAATGTACAGTGAGGCGGGTAAATTTCTCTGGAAGACAGACAATATAAACTTTGAGACTTCCTTCAATGTAAGCGACAAGAAGGGTCACTTTGAAGAAAAAGCCGGAGGTGGCTTACTCGGCAAGTTCATGGATACCGCGGTTAATGTCGGCAAAAGAAAGCTTGCAGGAGAATCTGCCGCTTTTCAGGTATTTAATCTAACCCATGGAAACAGTGGTCTTGTAACTTTCGCGCAGACAATCCCAGGAGAGATTAAAGCATTTAATATTGAAGATTTCGGTGAGCTGTATGTTCAGAAGGACGGCTTCCTGGCAGCAGAGAACACAGTGGACTTCGATATTGCACTGACAAAAAAAGTAGGCGCCGGCTTCTTCGGCGGTGAAGGCTTCATCCTTGAGAAATTCAGCGACAAAGGCACGCTTTTCGTTGCAGCCTGCGGTAATTTTATTGAGCTTAATCCTGCAGATTACGGCGGACGGATACAGATTGACACCGGCGCTCTGGTTGCTTTTGACAGGAATATTGATTATGACGTTGAATGGGTCGGCAAAAGCGTAGGTCAGGTAGCCAAGAACCTTCTGTTCGGCGGTGAGGGCCTCTTCCTTGCCACTCTTTCAGGAAACGGAAAAGTAATACTTCAGAGCATGAATATCACAGGCCTTGCCAGAACACTGTTCAGGAATGTCTCTAAGTCCTCTCCCGAGGACAGAAGCAGCGGCAACATGCTAGGCGGCCTCGGAAGCCTTCTCGGAGAATTAGGCGGCGATAAGTATTAAGCTTTTTCTTGTGGACATAATAAGTTACCAGAGATGTAAACAATTTGTAACAACTGGCTTCAGACTATTTCTTTATGTACCCTAATCTTATATAATAACATTAGAGAAAGTAATTAATGCTAATACTCTTTATTCCTCCCCCTCATTTTAAAGCGTGCGGCATTTATAGGAAACTATAAATGCCGCATTTTGCTTGCCCTGATTCTATTTATTCATTTACTTTTCATTGCTTTTTATATAAAATTATTCATTAGGGAAACAAAAAAACAGATTTTAGCCAAGGGAGAGAAATGCCTATGATAGATACTATTCTTTTTGATCTGGATGGAACACTGCTGCCGCTGGATATGCAGAAGTTCACACAAATTTATTTTAATGAAATGGGCAGCATGTTTAAGGATATGATAGACCCTAAGCTGCTTGTCAAGCTTATCTGGACCGCCACCCAGGAGATGGTCGATAATACTGAGTATAAGACTAATGAAGAGGTCTTTATGAATAAGTTTTCCGAGCTTATAGGCGGGGATATAAGCATGTACACCGAGCGGTTCGATAAATTTTATGATACTCTTTTCCACAGGACTAGAGAAGCTGCTCAAAGCCATTCATTAATAAAAGAGAGCATAGAGATACTCAAAGAAAAGAATTACAAGCTGGTCGTGGCTACCAATCCCTTATTTCCGCGTAAGGCGATACACCACAGGATAGAATGGGCAGGACTTGATCTGAAGGATTTCATATATATTACCTCCTATGAAAACAACCATTACTGCAAACCGCAGCTGCATTTCTACAGAGAGGTGCTTGATGTGATAGGCAAGAAGCCTGAACAATGCATGATGGTGGGAAATGACGTACAGGAGGATCTTATTGCCCTTAAATTGGGGATCAAGACCTTTCTCGTAAGAAACCATATGATCCATAGGACCGAAGAGACAATCAACAGCTCATATGAGGGCTATTATGAGGATTTTTACAGCTTTGTAAAAGCCCTGACTGCTGTCAACGAGGCTTCCTGAACAGCGCCCTTACAGCCCAGACAGCAGGTATGAATGTAACAGCAGCTATTATCACATAATGATAACTGCCGTAATAGAGCTTTGTGAAGGATATCAGATCATTATAGAAATGTGCCAGAAAGCTTATCCAGATATTGCCCGTATACAGAGTGACAAGAAATACCGGTAAATAGGCTATGGCTATGAGGATTGCCGCATTCATGCCCCAGCCGAAGGAGTGCAGCATACCGAAAATCAGAGCTGCGGAGATTATGCTTGCAATAAGCCTGAAATTCCTGAGCAGCTTCATATTCATATAAAAAAAGGACACTATTATCAGATTGAGCAGCTCTTCTGCAAAAGCAACCAATGGCAGGAACATGATCCTGACCACTATTTCCATGGTTCTGACCCCTGCCGTACCGGTCTGCTGTAAGGCCGCCGGAAAAAAGCCTGTTGCTGTGAGCAGGTTGCTCACTATTCCAATTAGTGACATCAGAAGTATAGGATAGATAAATATAGTGTCCGGTTTATACCCCATAAATACGGGCATTTTTTTATTTTCCTCCGGGAAGCTTAAATACCTGATCACACCCTTGAAGAGAATAATGCATAAAAGCACAAGCGATAAATAGAATACTCCTCCGGAAACAGCCGCATATAATACATTCCTGATATTACCAATAATAGAAAGGCCCAAAAGTGTCCATAGGAACACTATTGTACCGTTAAGAAGATTTACTCCGCTATAAATATTACTTTCCGCCTCTTTTATCATCCTATCCAGCCTGAAACCCATTCATATGCACCCCGTAATCCTCCGGAAAAGCTAGTGCCTCGTAAAGTATATCCCTTCTTGAGCATGCGAGGCACTAAATCAATGTTGTGATTTTTAACACTATGAAAGACAAGAAAGTTATTGTGTTAATAATCACTAGTTTATCCTTTGCTTAAGCTCCTCCAGCCTGTTTACATTGAAATTCGCTATGTACTCTCTTAGACTGTACCACTCCAGATTTCTGTTCCCATAATACTCTCTATCTATTAAATCGGCAATCAGCTTGATTAGTTTATGCCTTAACTCCAGATTGTCAGCCTTTTTAATCGAACGGTACTGTTCAAGTACAGGGGCTGTAGCAAGTGTGATCTTGCCATTGTGTACCATCAGGTAATCATCGCTGAACTCCAGGACATGAGGACCTTTCCGTATGAGCTTAACAAATATCATTTCTTTTTCCTGCTCAATATTTACCATAGTCTCACTCCCTTTCATTTACGCATGATTTGTAAGCAGCTCAAAACTCCACTCATGTCAAATAAATAAATCATGATAATTATAGCATATACTGCTTTTCCTAAAACCAGTTTTATATTATCTGTCGAATATTCCGGGTAATTGGCATATGCATGCATTCTATCGGATGTCCGGAACAAACCACTATGCGTTATAATAGCACATCTTCAGTATGTAAATACGCTTAGTTCAACCTTCCTATACATAAAATGGTAACCTTGGACTATCAAATATTATGAAAATTATGTATAATGTTATTGAACATAATAACTGTCGATTTCATGCTAAGGCGGTGCTGATATTGGAGTATTGTGCTATTATTGGTGATATTGTAAACTCAAGGAAACTTAATAACAGGCCGGAAGTTCAAAGCAAACTCGTTCATGTAATAGAGAATTCGGTAAATGAAAACTACAGACGATATATTGCTTCAAATTTCACGGTCACTTTGGGTGATGAGTTTCAGGGACTGCTTTATAAGGAATTTACGTATTTGAGCTATGAAATTATCAGATTTATAAAAAAGCAGCTGGCTCCCATAAACCTGGTTTTCGGTGTAGGGGTCGGAGCGATGATCATTGAGCCCAAACATGAAATCTCCATAGGGTCTGACGGCCCGGCCTATTATAACGCACGTAATGCCGTCTCTGAAGCAAAAAATAAAAAACCTTCGATTTATTATTATACCGGCTCAGAAGAAGATGAATTGGTCAATTCTATGATTCACCTGATTGAGGGTATCGAAAAAAAGATGACTCATAAGCAACAGGAAGTTATCAAATTATATAAGAGCTCTGGGTCACAGTCCAAAACCGCTGAAAAGCTGGACATTATGCAAAGCACCGTAAGCAGGATGCTGAATAATTCGGGATATTACCGGATAACTGACGCTGAGGCTGCGATATCCTCATACTTCAAAAAGAAATATAAATGATCCGCTCGAAGCTATGTCTAGTCAAATACATATGTTGTAATTATGCATCCCAAAATGCATAATATGATTTTATGCACTCATAGATGCATTATCTAAGGCTTAAGCCTAATTTAACTATATGTGAGGTATAAAAATGTATAGTGAAGTAATTATTTCGTTATTATTATTGTCTCATGTACTAGGCGATTTCTATTTTCAAACCGGACACATTGCCTTGAACAAGGGGAAAAATCCACGGATCATGCTAAAGCACACACTGCACTTTTCAATCAGTGCCTTTGTATTGACAAGCGCCTTCCTAAGCTGGGAACTGTCAATAGTCATTGCTGTACTTTCAGTTTCACATTATATACTTGACGGGACAAAGATAAAGCTTAATAAAAAATACGGACAATTGCCGAATATATTCTACTTCATGGCAGATCAGATAATTCATATATTGGCAATACTTTTCATATACCCATTGATAGCCGGCGCAGCCATACATCCCTGGAGCAGCTATGCAATTGCTTACCTGAGCGCCAGATACCCCCTGCTGGGAGGCATAACCTACAACAGCCTGACATACTTCATATTGGCCTCTGCCTTCCTTCTGTATCTTGCCAACGCCGGGACATTCATCACCAAGCTCTTCCTGGAGCTGCCCTCCTTCCTGGCGGACAAAAAAACTGCTGAGAATGCTAGTTCCGCAGTTCATCCAGAATTATCCGGCGGTCAGGAAGCTGCCGCCGCTGATACCGGAGAGCCCAGCCTCCAAATGTATAAATACGGCGAGGTCATAGGAATCCTTGAAAGGATCATAATATTCATGTTAATTGTAAGCGGCCATTATGAAGGTATAGCACTGGTAATAGCAGCAAAATCCATTGCACGCTTCAAACAATTTGAAAGGCATGCTTTCAGTGACTACTACCTGGTTGGAACCCTCGCCAGTTTCCTGATCGCAATAGCAGGCGGGGAATTATTTATGGCGGTATGCAGGATCCTTGAGCTTTAACTATACGTTCAATATCTCTTTTTGCACCTTTTTTGAAAAGCTCTTTATTACTTGCGCATATGAGTGGTCAACCATATCCAATAATACATCATCATCTATCTTATTAACCCAAATGGTATTGCGATAGGGCTGATGTGCTGGAGGGCAGTGATACCCCCTTACTACAATGCCCGGATACTGATTGCGGAAAAAATCTGCCAGCCCCGGCTCACATTTCAATGTGATCTTAAAATTATTCTCTTGCGGATAAATCTCAGCAAATATTTTACCGCTTACTTTCACACAGACAGGTTCTTTCCCAAATGGAAAATCAATGTATGCATTTGGCTTATTGCAGCAATATTGAATCAATTTTTCAGCATTCATCATAATCCTCCGATTGGAAAATCCGGCTGCTCACCAGGAGTTCCTACCGCTCTCCATGTTTTTAGATAAAAATAAAGACCCTTACTTACATAATTATACAGAAAGCCACTGTTTATTTCAAATAGATTGATGCCAGATACAGCACTTAAGAACTTATTCATTATCACTATAAAAATATGTTCTTTTATTCTGTACCCGGCACTGCTACTATGGAGTTACTCTATTAATATCTCTTGGAAACAAAGCTGCCAACCTTACATTATTCTGATTCAGCAGCTTGCTTGTAAAGCGTTCAAGTCCTAGTCCCAGGCCTCCATGCGGCGGCATCCCGTATTTATGTATCATAAGGTAGCTGTCAAATAATTCAACTGTCATTCCACGATTCTGCATCTTGGCAATCTGTTCCCTGTAGTCATGAATTCTTTGCCCGCCTGTTGTAATTTCAAGACCTCTGAATAGTAAGTCAAAGCTTAGGGTTTCTTCTCTGTTTTCCCTGCTCTCCATTGCATAAAACGGTCTCTTTTTACTTGGATAGTGCGTTACAAAGACAAATTCACAACCGGTTTTTTTCATTATTATTTCATATAGTAATTTTTCTTCCTCTGGCTCAAAATCTTCAAAATCTTTTACAGCTCTATTGAATTCTTTTGAAATAAGCTCTTTTGCTTCTATAAATTTAATTGACGGAATCTCATTTATTTCAGGAACCTTCACCTTTAAAAGCGACAGCTCGTTGCTATAATTGTCCATCAGATATTTCAAGGTATATTGCAGCATTTTTGTTTCCATCTGCATAATTTCATAAAAACTGCTTATATACCCCATTTCAAAATCAACGCTGATATATTCATTCAAATGGCGTGAGGTGTCGTGTTTTTCAGCACGAAATACAGGGGCGATCTCAAACACTCTTTCATATGCACCTACCATCATTTGTTTGTAAAACTGGGGACTCTGGGCTAAATATGCAGCTTTCCCGAAATACTCCAGCCGGAATATATTGGCTCCCCCTTCTGCACCGGCAGATACGATTTTGGGTGTATGAATTTCTGTAAACTTTTGTTCCAGCAAAAAGCATCTGAAGCTATTACAGATTCCTTCCTGCAATTTGAAAATTGCCCGTTCCTTCTCATTTCTTAGGGTAATCGGACGGTAATTTAAAAGATTCTCTATCGATGCATCAACCAATTTATTGTTTATTACTATCGGCACTTCATATTCCGGCTCTGATAAAATTTCAATTTCTATAAGCCGTAATTCCCATCCGCTCCTGGAGCGTTTTTCTTCTATTACATCAGCAGTAATTATAACGCACATTTCTTCTTTTAAACTGCCTATATCAAAATTCGAAAACTCTTCGCTATAGATACACTGAACCATAATTCGCTTGGTACGCAGAATTACAAATGCAAATCCACTCATTTTCCTTATCTTATAGATACTGCCGTGTAAGCTTACCCGCCTGCCAATATTATATTGGATCTCCTCTGCTTCTACTTCACTGTTTTCAATCATTCCATTTATTGTAATCATTGTTTTTACCTCCATATTTTCACTTGCTCTTTATAGTGATTTTATTGATATAGCTTCATTTGGATTATCTATGCAGGCATCGTCTATGTGCCCCATAATATCACGCCCTTTCAAATAAAAAGAACCACATGAATAAATCGAAATTTACCAATGTGGTTCCCTAATATACAATGATATTATTTCCACATAGGCACAACACTTAAAGCGCTTGTGCCTATGATTAAATCAAATGATCAATAATCAAAGCAGCAAGCGCAATATATCGTCGTCCCTATTCAAGCTTACAAACAGAAATTTAAACATATTAGCCACCTACTATATTTTAATTTAATTTTTATTTAGACTATCATATATGGTTTTAACTGTCAACTATAAGCTGCTAAATGGTCTGAGTGCCATAAGAGTATTAATACTATATAATCTCATGAACGGTGGTGATATAGTCTGTACAGATATTAGGGCATACGTCACTTGAAGTGGCTGGATGAAAATAAAAAAGGCGGCTGCGGCCGCATTTAGGTTGCGACATTAGATACTACCTGTAATCACCTAGAAATTTTGACCGTCATTTCACTGTCGAACTGCTCGTTAATGTGAATTTTCATTTCACGGGTCCTGCCGCCGGGTGTTTTTAAAACAAGGTCATAATCACCGGCAAAACCCCTCAAATTAAATTTGCCTTCCTTATCTGTTTTGCCTGTCCCCGTTGTTGTCCATGAGTCTATCAATTTCTTCAAGGTGAAGTATGCCGGCTTGGGTTTAAAGTCAGCATACAGCAACCCGCTGCTCAGACTCCCATGCTCAGCCGCCAGACCGTCGTCAATGCCGGTTCCCCATTCTATGCCTTGCACCAGCGGCTTGCTGAACGCAATGGTGTAGGACTTCTCCGCGTATTCTGCCTGGACCTGCTCGTCCCAGGGCTTATGCCACCAGCAGGAGCCTTCTGCCTGTGTTGACGGAACATGGTAATCCATTATAAAAATCGACTTGTTGAAACGGGCGTAATCGTCCAGCAAAGCCGAGAGATAAGTCATATCCAGGGCGGGGTGTATGTTCGGAATTCCCGTTTGATACATGTCAACACCGGAGGAGGGTAGCTCCAGGGCAATAATATCAATGGGTATCTGCTTTTCGCCGGCGAGAGCGATGAATTCAGAAAACGGAATCCAGTTTGCGGTTTTATCCAGTGCGGCCGGTTCATAGCAGGACCAGCCCATGTGCCGCATATAAGGCAAGGCTGCGTCCTTGGAAAGGATTTTTGCTTCAGGGTCAGCAGCCTTTATAGCCCAGGCGGCGGCCTTAAAAATCTCCAGCTTCTGATTCCATGTCCAGTTGAACTCATTTGACCACGTGGGGCATATCTCGAACAGCGCATTCCATATATCGATTTTGCCTTTATAGCGGTGGGCTGTTGCATACATATGGTTGTAAACCGTTTTCTTTACGTCCTCAAAGCTCATACCATCCAGGTACCGGGGACAATTAATTTCCCTGTCGTCTCCCCACCCGTGGAAGAACAGCCACCCCAGATTTGGCGTCAATTCAAATCCCTCCCGAAGTGGCGAATTGATCTGGCCATCCGCAGAGCTCCAGTCGAACCGTCCAGGCTCCGGTTCAATGGTTCCGAATCCAAAACCTGCAAAGGTGCGGTTAATTCCTGCTTCTTTCATTGTGTTGGCATACTCAGGACGCATAGGAACTGCTGAGAAGACGAAGTCATGACCGGTCTGCCTGAAAACGATGCTGCAGCCGCCAATAGGTTTCCCGACCCCATCCACTACCCTTATCTTGATATTTCCTTTTCTGTATTTCTCGATGTCGGCCTGAGCCTTGCCCATATTCAGCTGCTCATGGGCAAGCAATGTATTCTTCAATGACAGGTTCAGTTCCCTTACAGCGCTTTTCATGTCCTCTGACGACTCCAGGATTTTCTCGGCGGCGGTCAAATGGCTGATGCCTGAAGCCAGGCCATCCCTTATGGAACCGGTAATAGCGTACCCCTGGCTTTGAAGCAGGTCCAGATCCCTTTGCAGTGCCGCAGTCTTCGATTTGGCTGCCTCATAATTGAAATTAAGAACAAGCTCTTCCCCCTGTTTGTCCAGAGAATAGCCCTTACCTCCATTATCAGCTGAAAGGATTATCTTGCCGAATTCCGGCACTTCCCATAGGGCGTAAATATCATACTTTGTTTGAGGCGGGATGACAAAGGCCGGAATCGCCAGGTCCACATCGCCTTTGAGCTGCCTGCCTAAGATTGAGGAGCTGTCATGAATCGGATGGTAAACCGCATAATGGGGAAGGCCTTCCGGGTTGAGGGCAAATACTTCGCCGAAGGTCTTTTCCTGGAAGTCCTTGTTGCGAAGGAAGTTCCCATTGTTATCATAGGCATGTATGAGGATATTGGCGCCAGGTCTTAACTTGAAATCCACCTGCATTTCCCCAGGCTTATCAACCGTTACCGTGTTCTTTTCGGGGATATATTTGAACGAGTAGGGGTTGCCGCAGTCCCTGCCTTCAACAAAAAACTCATAGGAAGGATAAAAAGGCAAAATTAATTCATAATAGCCGCGATTGTCGGTTTGCGTATTCTTAAAGAAATAGCCTTCCTGACCGCCAGAGTTTACGGTTACGCAGCAATTCTGAACAGGGATACCGTTCTCCTCTACAACATATCCAAAAAATCTGACCGGGCCTTCAGCCTTTACCGGAGCAGCAATCACGAGAGTGATGATGGTGAGGAACAATATGCACAATCCAAGCCTGTAAAAGTGGTTAACAGGATTACTTTTTCTTATCATGACACCATTTCCCCCTTAAAATATTGCACTTTCTCACTTATATGGATAGGAATTTACTTCCTTTTATTTTTATTATAACATACACCCTTTTTATTTTGCATGTTCAGTAAATAATTTGCAAAAATATGGTATTGATTTTATACTATTAAATGGTAAAATATATAATAAATTGATGCCAGGTGCAGCACTTAAGAACTTATTCATTGACACAATAACAAGATGGTTAGGCGCTATAGTCACTTGGCCCCTGCATATGTGCTACATAAGTACAAGCAATATTCACCCCTTGATAATATTGAAGCTGCGAAGTATTGATAATTTGTAAAATCGTAACTTTGACCAGTACAAAAAAACGAGTCAAATAAACAAAAAATGAAAATAAAAAAAACACTGCAAACAATTGCGGTGTTTATATTTGTATAGATGGTGCGCCATCAGGGACTCGAACCCGGGACCCATTGATTAAGAGTCAATTGCTCTACCAGCTGAGCTAATGGCGCACGTTTGTTTTGTTCGGTTTCGTCAACCGACTTTTTTATTATACATAAGAAAATATGCTCTGTCAACATGATATTAATGGATTAGAATTTATTTTTTTTAATATAGCAAGATTATCACTGAATTATTGCCTGTACCTCAATGAAACCCAGTTTTTTAGGCACTTGTCACTTATCTTTGACTTTTATGCTTTTCATTGAAAAAATCTAAAGAAACTTCCACTCATATTATATCAAGAATTCACCTGTCTATACTATTACTCACCATTTCCTTGCTTCAGCGGCATCACATTTTTCGGCTATACCGCATATACTATAATAATTTGTTATTCGGGATATGGTCTTTTTTGTAAAATGCACTTATTATCCTTACTTCAGATGATTCCACCTATGTAACCGGTCAGACACTTCATATTAACGGCGAAGTAATTGTAAACGGGTAAGGGAACGGTCCTGACCGTTCTCTCAGCTGCTTACTATCTGCACCAATTCGTCACTGACAATATCCCCATTCATGTCTGTCAGGCCGAAGTTCATAGTCTTGTAAGTCCATACAGCCCTTCCGATATCGAGCTTCTTAAGGATATCCACAAAATCCCTGTGCCAGTTTATCCTGCTCTCAGTGGGAGCATTTTCTATGACGCCATATTCCCCGCAGTAAACAGGCTTCCCGGTGGCAGCCATAAACTCAAGCACCGGCTTCATATCCTCCAGCATAAGCTGCTTATCCAGCTTTCGTCCTACATATCTTTCGAATTCCTTTTTGTAGCATTCATTTTCTTTAAGGAAGCCCTCCAGATTAGTGAAGCTTCCCGGATATTCCAGCATCTGGTCATATTTTCTGAAGGATTCATTCCAATAGGCCTTCTGGTGCGTGAAAAGGTGCGGCTCATAGAAGTGAAAGGTGTATATTGTATTTGGGTCATCGAATATTTCCAGCTCCTTAAGAGTATGGACACTGCTGTAATTATTGCTTCCTATCAGCAGCTTCCTGTCCTCGTCCAACTCCCTTATAGCTTCCACTGCTTTCTTTGCAAGGGAATTCCACCTGCTGCTGTCCGGTTCGACCACTTCATTGAGAATTTCATACATTACATTGTCCCCCTGGGCTTCCAATCGCCTGGAAAGTCCTCTCCATATATCCAGGAACCTTTCCTGGACCTGTAGGTCATCAAAAAGTGAGTTGTCCTGAAGGTTATGGAAGCTGTAGCCCGGGGCTCTATGCAGGTCGATGATCACATTCAGCCCTTGCTCGCTACACCACTGTATGCATTTGTCTACATATACGGCTGTCCCCTCAGCTTCCAACACGGGATAATCCACTGGAAGCCGCACATGGTCCATCCCCCAGCCTGCTATCCTCTCAATATCAGACGGTGTGACAAATGTATCCAGATGTTCGCAGGTCAGTCTCATCCCATACTGTGACAGCCATCCGCCCAGATTGACTCCCATCCGGTAATTCTTCAGAATATCCATATCTGTCCCTCCTGTATAATTTGCAATCGCGAATCCGAATCAATTATTCAGATTTTATGATAGCACCCCTGAGGATATTTACAATGGATTAATTTGCGCATTACGGGTAATAAATTTGTAGTTACTTTGTATATACTAAATGATATATAATAAATCTAATAAGTTGAAGGAGGGTGATTATCATCAGTCCATTAAGCCAATTGATTCAATCAGGCGACTGGAAGGGCGAAAAGCATGTGCCGGTCATTCACTGCCCCGACAAGGTAAAACCCGATACCCCTTTTGAAATCAAGGTGTCAATCGGTGACGCAATACCTCATCCCAATACCTTCGAGCACCATATAGTATGGATCAAGGTGTTTTTCCAGCCGGAAGGCTCAAAATTCCCCGCTGAGGTTGCCAGCTTCAGGTTCTCTGCCCATGGGGAAGGAGAAACCTTTTCAGATCCCGTGGGATTGACCCGGATCAAAGTAAAGAAGTCCGGAAGCCTATATGCAATGGCATACTGTAACATCCACGGATTATGGGAGAGCAGCAGACAAATAAGTCTCGAATAACAGCAAAGCCCCGATGTATAATACATCAGAGCTTTTATTATAACAGAGCAGATCACTGGAGCAGCCACGTAATCGCCACATACACATATACAGAAATTGATGGCTGCTCCTCAGTTTGTCTTCAGTCGAAATACTAATATATAATACATCGGGACTTTTATCCTTCTCCTGCTGCCATGTCGATTCGACTTTACTTGTTCAAATCCCGGTAAGCCTTAAAGCCATGAATCGGAGCAGCCTCTGTAACAGCGTTCATAACTGCCTGCTCCATCACCCTTGCTGCCAGCATGCCTGTGACATTTACATCAGCCTGTACCTTTCCGGTAGCCATTACAAATATGGTGTCCCCGTCGAACATGGTATGCGCCGGCCTTATGGTCCTTCCGTAGCCGTTGTGGGCCATTGATGCGACCTTGTTCGCCTGGGCTTTTGTGAGCACTGCATTGGTTGCGATGACTCCGATCGTCGTATTGCCTGTGAAAGCATTCCTGCTGCTGTCATACTGCTTCAGCATGACCTCCTCCGTGTTTATGAAGCTCAGGTCATCCGCTATTGCTCCTGCAAGGATTTCCCCGCTTTCAGGATTTATTACGTCCCCCAGGCAGTTGACTGCTACAATGGCGCCTACCATCAGCTCTCCGACCTTCAGGCAGTATGTGCCCAACCCGCCCTTCATGGCAGACCCCATACCCAGCAATTTGCCGACTGTCGCGCCGGTCCCCGCTCCTACCGTACCCTGGGGACATTCTGCACTTCCTGATTTCAGGCATGCACGGTAGCCCATTTCTTTATCCGGTCTGGTTTTATGGTCACCTGCAGCTAGGTCGAAAAGAACGGCGCTTCCAACAATAGGGACCTTTGTCACTCCAACGTCAAACCCTGCACCCCTTTCTTCAAGATACTGCATCACTCCCGCTGCTGCGTCCAGGCCGAAGGCACTTCCTCCCGCCAGCAGTACAGCATGCATTTTATCCACCAGATTTACCGGATTCAGCAGGTCCGTCTCTCTTGTACCGGGAGCGCCGCCTCTTACATCAACTCCTGCCGATGCTCCCTCCTCACATATGACCACCGTACAGCCTGTAGCAGCATTGAAATCCTGCTCGTGGCCTACCTTTATACCCGGTATATCCATAAACTTTATTATTTCCATTTTCATCACCTTCCAATATGAATCCTCATTCCATATTATACATATACTATCATAATTTGAAATAAATCAATACATAAATTTACATTCACACTCAATTGAACTGTAATATTAAACCATGGTATAATATGGTTGATAGTTCAAATTATGTAATATGATACGCTGCGGTAATTTTATACTAATAAGAAGTTACTGAAGGGGGCGTAAAAGTGAAATTCTATAAAATCCTGCTGCTGTTGCTTGTGCCGGGAATCACTTTGTTTGTTCAGCCCTTTCTGATCCATGCGGCAGATAATGCAGAGACCTTTTATGAATTTCAGGAGGGAATACTTTATCAGGAAGCCTTTGAAGATGGTGATACAAGCATTTGGAAGCTTGAGAACGGCTGGGCCCAGGGAAAAGAAGACGGAAGAAATGTCCTCAGCGGTTCAGGTCACAGATGGGCGGTCCATATGCCCTCACAGGAATGGTCGGACTATATCCTCTCTTTTGATTTCAAGCTCCAGGGACAGGTGAATATCTGTTTCCGGCATAACTGGGGTCAGGGTGATCCTCTGCGCTATTTCCTGTCTATACACCAGGGAGGGTATACACTTTTAAAGCAGCTCGGCAAAGACATAAAACCATTGCTCGAAGGTCAGAAAAGCGGCCTGCAGGCTTCCTGGCACAGATTATCCATAGACGCAGACAGTAACACCTTTAAAATACATCTCGACAAGCAGTTACTTATAAACTATACCGACCGGGAAAATCCAATCTATTCAGGCGGCATAGCCTTTGAGACCCTTGATAATTCCTGCTTTTACATTGACAATATTGAAGTGTCGGGAGCTTATACCACTCAAAAAGCTTCCTGGGAGAAGACGGGAGGCCCTCTGGGTGGTCTGGGCTATGATGTCCGTATAAACCCGGAAAATAAAAGCATTATGTTCGTCACCGACAACCCCAGCGGTGTAAATAAAAGCCTTAACGGAGGCAAAACCTGGTTTCAGGCTAATGAGGGTATAACTACCAGGATCGGCAGCTCAAACGACGATATACCTATTTTCTGTCTTGCCATAGATCCCAATGATCCCGATATTATATGGACCGGAACGGACACTGCCAGAGGTATTTTCAAATCTCTTGACTGCGGCAGGACATGGATAAAAATGGACAACGGCATCACCGAGAATAATGAAATAACCTTCCGGGGCTTTGCCGTAAAGCCGGGTGATTCAGATGTCGTATTTGCCGCGGCTGAGATAAACAAAGGCTTGTTCGGTAAGGAATTTGCACGCCAGAAGGGCAAGATATACAAAACCACCGACGGCGGGGAGCACTGGGTATGCGTCTGGGAAGGCGGCAGCCTGGCACGGGTCATCATATTCGATCCGGTCAATCCGGATATATTGTATGCTTCCACCGGGATCTTCGACCGGGAAGCTTATAATACGGTAGGTGAGGGTGTACTGAAAAGTACTGATGGAGGCAACACCTGGACCAATATCAATAACGGTCTGGAGAACCTGTTTATAGGATTTCTGGATATGCACCCCAAGGATCCCGATACGCTGATCTGTGCAGCCGGGAATTACACCTACGGAGAAGGCAGCGGTATCTATATCACCCATAACGGCGGCCGGGAATGGACAAAAGCCCTGCAGACGACTCCTGGGAATGAACCCGTAACGGTAGTGAGATTCAGCTCTTCCAACCCCAATATCGTATATGCCGGCTTCGTACCTGCTTTTTACCGCAGTGTGGACGGCGGAGTCACATGGCAGCGTTTCACCAAACAGGAGGTCGGGATATATGGCCCTCCCGGGGTCAGGGCAGGTATTCCCATAAGTGTAGATATCGATCCTGACGACCCAATGGTGCTCTTTGTCAACAATTACGGCGGCGGGGTATTCAAGTCCACAGACGGAGCAGAGACCTGGATGGAGAGCAGTATCGGCTATACCGGAGCCAATGTTCATCAGGTGGTAGTTTCTCCGGCAGACCAGAATACCATTTATGCCATTGGCCGCAGCGGCCCATTTATAAGCTCCGACGGAGGGCAGAAATGGATGGGCCTTGCTTTCAATCCGATTCAGGAGGGTGAATGGAACGATATTGCAGTCTGTCCTTCAGACAGCCGTTTGGTGCTCTGTTCAGACGAATTCACCGCAAAGCTGTTCAGAAGTTCTGATGGAGGACAAAGCTGGAGCAGAGTCTTCAGTATGATAAAAAAGGAAGACGAGACCCCTACCTCGAGGCACGGCTTCAAAACCATAGAATTCGCTCCTTCCAATGCAAATGTGGTTTATGCCGGAATGAGAAAGGAAAGGCTTTCTATAGACGGCAGCAACTACAAAGGTCCAAGCTTCGGAATGTTCAAATCCGTAGATGGCGGCAATACCTGGAATCAGATCAACAGCGGCCTGGAAAATACAGATAGAAATATTAACTGTATTGCCGTACATCCCGGCATTGAAGATATTGTCTATATAGGCACCTACCTGGATGGCGTTTTCAAAAGCACTAACGGTGGTAAAAGCTGGAGTGCGGCAAGCAGCGGATTGATGTCGGAGGATGTACGGTCACTGGCAATAGACCCCATTAATCCTGAAATTATCTATGCCGGCCTGGGAAACGGAGTAGGACTCTATAAAACCGAAAACGGCGGAGAATCGTGGAATGCCACAAGTAATGGAATAGTGGTGGAATGTCCCTCCTATCTCCAGCGAATAGGGCAGGTAAATCCCGGAATATCACTGGAAAAACCTGTAAGAACCGTAGGGACAGATTATGCTTCCACACCCTGGACTTTGATGAGCAGTGTAGTGATCTTTCCCTCCAATCCTGAAATACTTTTTGTATCGGACTATCAGCGCGGAGTATATATGACAACTACCGGCGGAGAGTCCTGGGTCCCGATAAACAAAGGGCTGGACTTTAAGGCGGTGACCTCTCTTGCCCTTTCAAAGAACGAAGCGGTGCTGTATGCCTCCACTTCAGGAGGCGGTGTTTACCGGCTTGAGTTAGGGGGTAAGTGAAAAATGCCGGAGCTTTTTATAACGGGGTTTATCCTGGGCAATACAATTTGTGCCTTTTCATCCTGTGCAATGTCTCCCATATTATATATTTCCGCTTCCGGATCGGATACTAAAAGTGCGCTGAAAGCCTTATGCATATTCTCATCAGCAAGGGTGGCGGTCTATATTCTCCTTGGGGCTTGTGCAGGCATATCAGGCAGATGGATCAGCAAGCTGTTTGACAGCATTGCCTTTCACACAGCTATGGGAATAATCACAGGAATAATTATCATCTTAAGCGGAATACTGATCATTTCTGAAAAAAAGCTGCCCGGACCGGCCTGCAGACTAATAAAAAGCACTCATCTGAAAAAAAGCGGAATCAATATGGCAATGATGGGTGCTCTTCTGGCGCTGGTACCCTGTGCACCTCTTACGGGTCTGCTGTCCCAGGCCTTTGCGGATGCCGGAGGAGTTGTATACGGAGCGCTCGGAGGCTTGCTTTTCGGGCTTGGAACTACAGCAAGCATACCCCTGTGGCTCTTCGGTCTGCTGACAGGCTTTGCTCCTCTTAGAATACTGACACATCCGACATACTACCGGAATTTCAGATATATCTGCAGCTTCCTTCTGGTTGTCATTGGTATGAAGTATATAATATATGTACTGTGAATAGAAGGTTTTATTTATGCGGAAAAATGTAAAAGCGCTGGTGCAAATAGCATTTATTCTGGTCTTTTCAATTGCAGCCTGTACACTTATCTTCTTTGAGGAAATAGTATGCGGCCTTAATATGCAAGCTTCCTATCACTATGCGGATGAAGCTGTATTTGCTATGCCTGATCCTGATTTCACAGGTGTAGAATATGATGCCGGCAAAACAAAAAACACATCCGTCATAATAGATACGGCTCAAGAGGATTCGACACCGGATATAAGCAGTGATGCTGTACATGTCTCTGCAGTTTCAGAAAAAAGGGAGTTCAAAAAGCCATCTGAAGGCGGCAATATCAGCAGCGGCGCCTCTGAAGAGAAGGCTCCTCCTCTTGCAGTTATTCCTTCAAAGATTCAGGGCTTGCATGAAGCAATGTTTTATACCCAATTGCCTTCCCAGAAGGTGCAATGTCAGCTTTGTTTCCGCAGGTGTACCATAGATAACGGCAAAAGAGGCTTTTGCCGCGCAAGGCAGAATATTGACGGAAAGCTTTATTCCCTCACATATGGCAGACCTGCTGCCGTCCATATCGATCCGATTGAAAAAATACCCCTGTCCCATGTCCTTCCTGGAAAGGATGCTCTGTGTCTAGGTACTGCAGCCTGTAACCTCAGGTGCCTCAACTGCATCAACTGGGAATTCGCCCTTAAAGCCCCGGAGGAGGTGGAATCGGTGCCGGTAACACCTGAAGAGATCATTAAAATGGCTAAGGACAACGGGCTGAATATGATATGTTTTACATACAATGAACCGACGATCTGCTATGAATATATGACGGACATTTTCAAGCTGGCCCGCAAGGAAGGAATTACAACTGCAATGCATTCAAATGCCTCAATGAATCCTGAGCCGCTTCTGGCGCTGCTCCCTTATGTGGATGCCGTTGCGGCGGATCTTAAGGGCTTTAGCAGTGAGTTTTACAAGGATAATTGCTCCTCTGAACTGGAACCTGTATTGACATTCCTGAAAACAGTGAAAAATAGCGGGGTATGGCTTGAGGTCATCAATCTTGTGATTCCCGGCAGAAGCGACAGCGGAGAGATGATCAGGGATATGAGCACATGGTTCAGTGAAAACCTCGGAAGTGACACTCCTCTGCAATTCAGCAGGTTTTTCCCGACACACAAGCTTTCCGGACTGCCTCCCACCCCCATCAGGACCCTTGAGGATGCGTGCAAAAGCGTATCGGATGCAGGGCTTGACTATGTATATATGGGCAATGTACCCGGCAGCAGCCTGTACAATACATATTGCCCGGATTGCAAGGAGCTTTTGATTGAAAGAAAAGGCCTTGTGATCAGAAGCTTTAATATTGAGGATGGAAAATGCAGTTACTGCGGAAAAGAAATAAGTGGATTATGGGGCAATAAACAGAAGGAAATTAAGTGATAGGAGAAGCACAGTATATGACAGATAAAAGTATGGCATTAACAGTACATTCAATCAAGCTTTCCGTAATGGCTTCGGGAGTTACAGCAGGAATAATACAGCTTATAATCATAAGAGAGCTTTTTGCCGTATTTCATGGTACCGAATTCATCACTGGCCTGATCATGGCAGGCTGGTCTGTCTTTAACTGTCTGGGGTGTGTATTTTTTCACAGGCACATCAAGAAAAGCAATATCAGGAGCCTGCTTTTGCTTCAATTATCCCTTTGCGCAGCAGCTCTCATCACCTGGCTGCTATCTGCGGTATCCGGTATATTCTGGGGAGGAAAAACCTACAATATACCCGGATGGCTGGGCTTTACCCTTGCTTCACTGCTGATTCTGCTGCCTTTCTGCACAGTCGACGGAATACACTATTCAACAGCAGCAAGGCTTTTGTCGGGATATGGAGACAGGAGGCTTTCGGCTGCAAGCAGCCGCATATATATGTATGATTGTTTTGGAATGGTCATCGGATTTGCTGCAGCTTCCTTCATATTGATCCCATGGCTTAGTGCGGCCAACACAGCCCTATTCTGCCTGCTTCCCTGTCTTGCCTCAGTAGTTATGCTTTCCCTGATCATGAAAAAAGCCGGTTTGAAGTATTCCATAGTTTGTTTTTTGGCAATAGCAGCTATTGCTGCTCTCATGTTTTCAGGAGCAGCAGATAAAGCATACAATAAGATCATAGAAGCAAGGCTGCAGGAGGAAACGCTGCTAAAGGTATCCGACTCCGAATATTCAAGGCTCATTGTTTCCGAAAGCAGCGGGCAGCTGAATTTCTATATGGATAACCAGGTTGAAGGCACCTTTCCGGAGGTCAATCCCTCTGTTGAATTAAAAGCGCATTTTCCGATGCTCTGTCACACCAATCCCCTGAAAATACTTGTTGCAGGGGGTATCCTAGAAGGTATCCTTCCCGAGGTATTGAAGCATCACCCTGAAAGAATAGTGTATTGTGATCTGGATTCCAAAGCCCTTTCCATCGCACGTAAATACTGTGGTGAAGCATTTGTACCGGAGGATCCTGAGATAGAGTATTATTCCGGTGATGCAAGAAAGCTTATACGCAGCTCCAGCAAAAGCTTTGATGTGATCATACTGTCCCTGCCCTCCCCCGCAAGCCTGATGCATAACCGCTATTATACAAAGGAGTTTTTCAGTGATACCTTAAAGGCATTAAAGAGTGATGGTATTTTCAGTTTCAGCATTAGTACTCCCGATGTATATGCGGGTAAGAATTCGACAAAAAGAAATGGAAGTATTATGAAAGCACTGGACTCCGTCTATACTACCCGTGTTGTTTTCCCCGGTGAAAATGGCATTATAGCTGCTTCTCCACAGGAAGATGCATTCAAGGATATAGGCAGAAATATGGCCGAAAGATATACAGCCGTAAATATAGAAAGTGAGCTGCTGCTTCCTGAATATATTACCCGCGAAACAAAGGCCTACAGGCTGGAAGACGCCGCCAAAGCCTTCAAATATGCGGAGAATACCAACACTAACAGCGACTATATGCCTGCTGCCGTTCTGAATCATATTGCCTATTCCAGCGAGATGCAGTACCCCTATCTGCAGCCGTTTTTCGATTTTCTGGCAAAGCTGGGGTTATGGCAGATAATTGTGGTAATACTACTTTCGGCTTTAATCATAGGCGCTGGAAATGTATCTGCATCCAGGCATATTAAGTCAGACATCAGCTTTACCAGCAAAGCCTTTACAGCAGGTGTTTCCTGTGCATGCACCTTTTTATGCGGGCTGGCAGGCTATACTGGTGTAACCGCTCTGACCTACCTGTATCAGGTCAGTGAGGGAAGTATCTATAGCGAACTGGGCTTACTATCTGCTTCAATACTGGCAGGCTACACTCTCGGCAGTATGATTGCAGTAAGGCTTTCAGCACGGGAGCATCCAAGGGTTCCTGTTGTTTTATCAGCAGTTCTTGTACTGTCCTGTCTGCTGCTTTTGATAATATATTTGAAGGCGGATTTGTTCGGAAGACCTTTGATCATTACCGCAGCTGCCCTGTGGGGAACACTTAGCGGTATGATTTTCCCTCTGATGAATAAGATTCTTGATTCGCAGCAATCAGCCGGACAGAACACAATTGCCCTTTCATTATATGGTTCAGAGCTGGCCGGTTCTGCGGCAGGCTCTGCAGGAACCGGAATACTATTTTTCCCGGTATTCGGCTTCCATGGGACCTTATCACTTATGATCATTATTGAATTAGTAATGCTGCTATGTTCTGGGGCAATATTCCGGCATATTGCCCGGAAAATAGCTTCAAATAAAGAATTTGAAATAGCAAGGGGAGATTGAATATATGTTGAAAAAAGCATGCATTTTAATCCTCGCTGTCCTATTATCGTCGGTAACACTAATTCCGGATTTTCAGATTGATGTTTCCGCGGACTCCGGCAGCAGTACCGGAACATTGTTCTCTTTCAACAACACCACACTATATGAAAATGACTTTGAAACAAAAGACACGGCCGGATGGGATTTCCAGGATCAGAGCTGCAGGTTGGAAACCGGGAATAGCAATACTGTGCTAAGTATCACAGGGCACAAAATGGCATACTATACTCCCTCCGAGTACTGGTCGGATTATATTTTCACCTGCAAATTCAGGTTAGATGGGCAGTGTCATATAAACGTCAGGGCTGTCCGGGACATGCAGCAGCGGTATATTGTAGGACTGGGTGAAACGTATTATTTAAAAAAGCTGCTTGGCAGTGATGATTTCGACCTGATGGAGGGTAAGACAGAACTAAATTCAAATAGCTGGAACACTCTGAAAATCGACTTAAGCAATAATGTGATCAAGGTATATTTGAACGATGCTATCGTTATCAATTATACCGACAGGGAAGTTCCGCTCCTTACCGGGGCAATCAGTCTGGAGTGCCTGGAAGCCTCAATACTTGATGTCGATGATATCTCAATAACAGGTCTCAAGATCGAACAGAAAAACAGGTGGGTCAAGACCGGAGGTCCTATTGGCGGACTTGGCTACGATATAAGGATCAGCCCGAAAGACAAAAACATAATGTTCGTATCGGATAATCCAAGCGGTGTCAACAAGAGCACCAACGGCGGAAAGACATGGAGTGCTTCAAACCAAGGCATCATAGCCAGAGGCGGAAGCTCTGAGGATACCATCCCTATTTTCTGCGTTACCATCGATCCGAACAACCCTGATATCATATGGTCGGGAACTCAAACCATGAGGGGGATTTACAAATCAACCGACTGTGGAAGCTCCTGGTCGAAGATGGATAATGGCGTCACCGAGTGGAATGAGATAACCTTCCGGGGTTTTACAATAAAACCGGGAGATTCGGATGTGGTATTTGCAGCTGCAGAAATCACTACAGAACTGCAGGGCAAGGAATTCAACCGTGCCAAGGGCAAGATATACAAAACCATAGACGGCGGCAGGAACTGGACCTGCGTGTGGCAGGGGGACAGTCTTGCAAGAGTTATAATATTTGATCCGCAAAATACTGATGTTCTTTATGCTTCTACAGGCATATTCGACAGAGACGCATACAACCTGAAGGGTGAAGGTATATTGAAAAGCATTGATGGGGGAAAAACGTGGAATGCAATCAATAAAGGACTTGAGAATCTGTTTGCAGGATTTCTGGAAATGCATCCCTCCGACCCAAATATATTGTTCTGTGCAGCAGGCAACTATACTCATCAGCAGGGAGGGGGCATATATAGGACTTCCGATCGTGGAGCAACCTGGAAAAAACTATTATCAACCGGGGAAAATACTTTTACCGTTGTCACCATAAGCAAAGCGAACCCCAATATCATATATGCGGGAAATGCATTCGCTTTTTACCGCAGCGATGACAGCGGCATGACCTGGAAAAAGCACAATAAGGACAGGGAAGGGTGCTACGGTCCTCCCGGCATAAGAGCCGGAGTCCCTATAAGTGCAGTAGTCGATCCTGATGATACTGATACTATTTATGTCAATAATTATGGGGGAGGCGTATTCCGTTCAACGGACGGCGCCAAAACCTGGGTAGACTGCAGCCGCGGCTACACAGGTGCGGATCTTCATAAGGTGGCTGTCTCCCCGGAGGATTCCGGTGTTGTATATACAATCGGGCGCAGCGGGCCTTTCAGGAGTACGAACAGCGGGGAAAAGTGGGATGGGCTGGCTTATGGGCTGTCACCGGCAGAATGGTACGACATTGCCGTAAATCCTGGTGATCCTGAAATAGTCCTGTGCTCCGATGAACATCAAGCAGTCATTTTCCGCAGTACTGACGGAGGTATGAACTGGAATGAGGTCTTCAGAAAGGAAGGGGTAAATGCCAGCGATCCGGCAAATCGCCACGGCTTCAGGGCTTTGGAATTTGCCCCCTCAAATCCCCAGATAGTCTATGCAGGTATGAGGATGCAAAGAAACGCCATCGACGGTGACGCCGAAAAAAAGCCAAGCTATGGAATGTTCATTTCGAAGGACTGCGGTATAACCTGGCAGGAGATTAATAACGGCATCAAGGATACTGATAAAAACATAAACTGTATCGCCGTGCACCCGAAAGATCCAGATACAGCCTATATAGGGACTTTCAGAGACGGCGTTTTCAAAACCTCCGACGGTGGAGCAAACTGGATTCCAGCAAGCAATGGCCTGATGTCAGAAGATGTCCGCTCCCTATATATCGATCTCAGTGATCCGGAAACCTTATATGCAGGGTTGGGCAGCGGAACAGGCCTCTATAAGACTGTAAACGGCGGAAAGGAATGGTTTTCCGCAAGCAGCGGCCTTGTTATTGAGTGCCCTTCATATCTGCAGAGAATAGGGCAGGTAAGCATCGGAATATCCCTTGAAAAGCCGAAAAGGTTGACTTCCACCGATTATGCCGCAACCCCCTGGACACTAATAAGCAGTATTGCAATGGACCTCAAAGACAGCAATATACTATATATTTCCGACTACCACCTGGGAGTCTTCATTTCTACTAACAGTGGAGAATCCTGGTGGCCGATAAATGATGGATTGGATATTAAATCAGTCACTTCACTCAGCCTGTCGAAGGATGGAAAGGTCATATACGCATCGACCTCCGGTGGCGGCGTCTACAGGCTGGAGCTTGAAAAAAGTCCTGATGATTAATCATCAGGACTTTTTATTCATTTGCAAAGTAGTGCTTTGGATCTTCCGCATCTAAAATGTTTGTCTCGTACATGAACAGTTCCCCTTCTGGGGTTGCAAATATTATGTTACTGTCAATGTCTATGTAAGCCCTTGCAAGAGTATAAACCTCACCTTCATGTTCATACCTGATACCCTCATATAAGTTCAGGCATACCGTACGGTTGTAAATTTCAGCAGTAACAGCCAGATTATCCATAGCAGGATCGTAATCAAAAATAACATGTACCAGCTCTGCTATTCCATAATCCTCAATCTCAGACCATCTGACCTTAATTTTTCCTTCTGCTATAAGAGTTTCAAGCTTTGCATCCAGATTTATCAGCATTTTCATACCTCCTGTCGTCAATGTTTCTTACTTCAGCTTTTCTTTCATTGGTTTGGTGTAGCTGCTTGAAAGGTTGTATTTGTCCCTCAGCCGGTTCACCATTTCATAGAGGGTGTTCTTGTATGCCTTATCGGCGCCTCCGGTCTTGTAAAGCTTCTTGAATTCCGCCTGTATATCTTTAAATTCCTTCTCAATGAAGGCCACGAAATTCTTATAGGTCGTACCCCTCAGATAGAGGGTCCCCGGGAGTACATAATGAACTCCGCACTCCGCTGCAATGGAAAACATCCTGTCAAAGTTCTCCTCGCTGTCGGTAATATATGGAATGATGGGCATGACATGCAAACCTGTGCTGGCGTTGGTTTTTCTGAACTCCCTCAAAACTTCGAACCGCTTCAGACTGGTTGAACCACCCGGTTCGATCCTTTCCCTTACTGCTTCATCCATTGTAGTTATTGTAGCAGCAACATTTACATAGGTTATCCGGGATAATTCGTCTATCAGATCATAATCCTTCAGAATAAGCTTTGATTTGGTTGAAATTATTGCAGGGGTCTTGTACTTTATAAGCAGCTTAAGTATCTGCGGCATAAGCCGGTAGTCTGCTTCCACAGGCTGATAGCTGTCAGTCACGCCGCCTATGTTGATTATCTCTCTCTTCCAACTGTCTGAGCCAAGCTCCTTTTCCAGCTGCTCCACAATATTCTCCTTTACATATATATCCTTGAAGAATCCGCTGTTGCCTATATATTGGTGGGAATACATCGCATAGCAGTATTGGCAGCCATGCTGGCAGCCCCTGTAAATGTTCAGGTCCCAGCCATAGGGGATCTTCCTCTTAAGCTTGGTCAATGCACTTTTTACTTCCATTCTATCAATACTTATATTTTCCTGCATTTGTTTTCCCCCTATAATATTACCCTCACCATGTATATTTAATACTTCCTGCCATCCTCATATATAATACCATTTTTCTGGAAACGCAGCAATATAACCGTCACCAGGAACCAGCAGCAAAAAACTGCAGAGCTTCATGCCCTGCAGCTAAATTTCCATACATCGTGTATTCACCTACCTGCTGCCGTTTGGAAGAACAACAAATGCCTTGCGGAACCATCCTTTATAAAAGTCTATTTCAAAAAATTTCACAGTCTCCGCAATCTCATCCTCCACTAAAAAAGTCCTATCTCCTACCTGTGTAATTACATCATCATCATGAGGTTCATCCAGAACCAGCACATAAGCCAGGTTCGGTCAGCCACAATAATCATCAAATTCTATTCTGAGGGTCTTAGATTCAATCTTTGATAGTTCTGCTTCGGCTCTACCAGTGATTTTGATATCCATAACATCCCTCCGTTCATACATGAATCAGTCTATACATCTATACACCAATTATAATTAAATTATGAATTATCTGATAAATAAAATCAAGCTTAATTTATAATTGTTATTAAAATAACAAAATACCGTAAGCATTTACGGTATTTTACGTTTTGCATCATATTCAGTTATTCGCCTTCTGCAAGCTTTCCCAGCGTCCCGCCCGGATGCCACCTTACATATTGCTGGGGAGTGATTCCTTTCATGCACTGAAGTATCACACTAAGCCCCTGGAGTACGATTATCTCCGCAGATATGGAAGCTCTGGGCGCCTTATTAATCGGATCCCCTTCCCTTTCTACGCCCGCGAATAGAAATGCATCCCCATGCTTTGCCAGCCATGACTCCGGATTGCCACACACAGAAATTATCTTCGCCTTATTATTCTTCAAGGTTGTTATAGTGGCCTTAAGCTCCGCTGTTTCTCCACTGTTTGATATTGCTATCACTACGTCTCCCGGCCTTACCTGACCGGAGGAGCCGTGTATTGCTTCTGTTCCGTTTAACTCATATGTCGGAGTTCCTGTGGAGGACAGCAAAGACGCCACATATCCCGCTACATGCCCCGGTTTGCCTATCCCGGTCACATGAAGCCTGTTCCCGTTCTCCTCCGCCTCAAGTATCAGCTCAACTGCCTTATCATAAAACTCTGTATTCAGCTTCTTCATGAGTACGGTGATTTCATTTATTGATATGTCAAGGAAGCTCTCCAATATTTTTTCATATTCATGCAGTCCTGTCATTCCAACACCCCCTGCTCTATCCATTTTGTAAACAACCCTTTACCTCCATCAGCCTTTTCACTTCATCAAGACCGGGTAATGAAGGCTGCGCACCCATTCCCGATACCGTAAGTGCCGCTGCAAAACCGGCAAATTCCAGAGCCCTTTCCTCAGACAGCCCCATACATATCCCGGTGCAGAATGCCCCGGTAAAGGAATCTCCCGCTGCTGTAGGGTCAACCGCCTCCACCCCTTCAACGCATGGCCTGTAAATGAATCTGTCCCTATTCATATATGCAGCTCCACATTCTCCAAGGGTGATTATCACATTTTTCACACCCCTGCCCAAAAGCACTTCCGCAGCTGCCCTCACTGTATCCATATCTACTGTATCACCTATTTTTTTTATTCTTACCCCAGTAAGTTCAGCCGCTTCATGTTCATTAGGCGATATAAAGGTAAGCTTCGAAAGCAGGCTGTCGGAAAGCTTTGCGGCAGGTGCCGGGTTCAGCATCACAGGAATGCCCTTCTCAAAAGCATAGCTTGCTGCCGCTTCATTAACCTCCATAGGGATCTCAAGCTCCAGCATCAGCATGTCATACTGCGGTATCAGGCTGGAGATGAAACCTATTTCTCCTGCAGTCAGCTTCATATTCGCACCAGGTACTACAACTATCCTGTTTTCAACCGTATTGTCCGGTTTAACCTCCAATATGATGTTTCCTATCCCTGAGGCTGTCTTTTCATCTATCAGTACTGATGCTGTATCAACTCCGGCAGCCCTGACGGAGCTAAGCAGCTGATCACCGAACATGTCCTTTCCTACTTTACCTATCATAGTCACCTGGGCACCCAGTCTGGCTGCCTGCACTGCCTGGTTTGCCCCTTTCCCCCCGGGAGCCGTGGTGAAGGACAGTCCGTCTATAACAGTCTCACCTGAAGCAGGTACCCTGCCGGTACTTACAATCAGATCCATCACAAAACTGCCTACTACAAGTAATCTTGGCTTCTTGTACATATTAGCCCCCTCAATCCACACATGATTTAGCTTATCAATGCCCTTGAGTATTGTGATTAAAGGGAGTTTGGTTACTCCCTTTAATCTGTTCAACTATATCCATTAAGTTTGTATCAGCCTCTATTTGCCGCCAAACTGCTTGTAGATTTCTGCTGCGTTGTCCTTGGTTACTTCTATAGTTCCGAGGGTTACGTTCTTTTCAAGGGTCTCGCCCTTCACAAGGAGCCTATATGCACTCTCTATAGCGTCCTTGCCGCCTGTCGGATATACATAGGTTGCCGAAATTCTTCCTTCCATGACGCTCTTGATGCCACCGTCAGGAGTTGGCAGGGCATCTATGCCTATATAGATCATCTCTTTTTCTCTGCCTGCATTCTTGGCTGCTATATATGCGCCCTCTGCAGCAGGGTCATTATGTCCGTATACAACATCAATATCCTTGTTTGCCTGAAGCATTGCCTCCATGACTGTAATGGCTTTATCCCTCAGCCAGTCACAGTTCTGTGATGCTATTATCTTAACGTTAGGATTGCTTGCTATGCCTTCCAGGAAGCCGTCATGTCTCTCCTGCTGCGGTGTTGCTCCTTCGAGTCCTTTGACCTCAACAACGTTTCCGCCTTTTTCACCCAGCACCTTCGCAACATATTCTCCGGCTTTCTTGCCGATAAGCTTGTTGTCGCCGCCTATAAAGGATGTATAGGCATCTCCTTCAACCTTTCTGTCGAGAACGATAACCGGGATACCGGCATCATATGCTTTTTTCACCACTGCGGTCAGCGGTTTTGCTTCGTTAGGGGATATGATGAGCAGGTCAACCTTCTGCTGTATGAAGTTCTCCACATCGGCTACCTGTTTGCTGTTGTCCTGGGCTGCATCGGAGAATACGACCTTGAATTCGGGATACTGTGCAGCAGCTGCTGCTATCTGGTCATTCATTGCAACACGCCAGGGTTCGCCGAGATTACACTGTGACATACCGATAAGGAATTCTTTCTTAGGTTCAGCTGCAGGAGGTGTATCTTTTTTCTCCTCAGGTGCGGTGCTTGCTGCAGGTGTATTGTTTCCGCAGGCAACCATGGTCAGAAGCATTGACAATGCCAGGAGTATTAATAGCGCCCTTCTAAGATTTTTCATTATTCCTCTTCCTTTCATTTTTGGATTTTTTATATAAAAAGGCTTCCTTAATCCGCCTTTCTCTCCTTCTGGAGCACCACTGCGATTATTATTATCACACCCTTGACCACCAACTGGAGGTTGTTATTAACATTCTTCAAACCCAGCATGTTGTCCAGGATACCCAGTATAAGTGCGCCGACCAGGGTTCCGACCATCGTGCCCTTACCTCCGGCAAGGCTGGTACCGCCTATGGCCACTGCCGCAATGGCATTCAGCTCATAGCCGATGCCGTCATTGGGGCTGCCCTGGCTTAGCTGTGCAGCGTGGATCATTCCTGCTATTGCACATAAGGCACCGCTTATAGTAAAAATAGCTATTTTCACTCTGTTGATACCGATTCCGGACAGGTGTGCTGCTGTCTCATTGCCTCCGATGGCATACACATATCTTCCGAATCTGGTTGATTTGAGAAGTATGGAAAAGATGATCCCCAACACCAGAAAACATATTGCGGGCACGGGTACTCCCCATATCCTTTCCGCAAGTATCCCATAGGCCTGGGGAGCCAGATTCGGTTCATTCCCATAGGTTATAGGGATTCCGATGCCGCCTGACCAGAATCTTGCCAGGCCCCTTGCTATGCTCATTGATGCAAGGGTAACTATAAATGCCTGAACTGACAGCTTGGTGCTGATCAGCCCGTTGAAAAATCCGAATGCAATACCTAACAATAATACTGCTATCACTGTAGTACCAAACCCAAAGGCCCTGTGCATCATAAGATCGGCAGCAGCCGTGGCAGTCAGCCCCAGTATTGCCCCTACAGAAAGGTCTATGCCTCCTATGAGAATAACCAGAGTCATTCCTATTGCCATAATACCGTTCTCAGACACTGACCGGACTACATTTGCAATGTTTACCGGATTCAGGAACAGGTTCTCACCATCTCTGACACAGAATATGGATGCAGCCAGCACAACCAGGATCAGGCCAAAGAAACTCTGTGAGCGTTTTATGATATCCGGTACTTTTATCTGTCCGAGCTTACCTGCTAATCCGCTATTTAACTTATCTTCCAGCCGTTTAGTTGACATTTGCTTTCACCACCTCTCTTAGTGTTGCTGCTGCAAGCAACTTTTCCTGAGTAGCTTCTTCCCTTATGAATTCTCCTGTCATTCTACCTTCGCAGAAGGTAATGATCCTATCGGACACTCCGATTATTTCAGGCAATTCAGAAGAAATGACTATAATACCCATTCCTTCCTTTGCCAGTTTATTGATGAGCTGGTATATCTCCGCTTTCGCCCCTACATCTATACCCCTTGTAGGCTCATCCAGCAAGAGGATCTTAGGATCAGTCAGCAGCCACCTTCCAAGCACCACCTTCTGCTGATTTCCTCCGCTCAGTTCCCCTGCAAGGGTCCCAGCTCCCGGCGCCTTGATTTTCAGGTTGCCTATCTGCTGCTTCCAGCTCTCTTTTTCCTTTATACGGTTCATAAATACCAGCCTGCTGAAAAATCTCAGAAGCGGCAGTGACATATTCTCGCCAATAGATCTCCCCAGTACCAGTCCCTGCTTTTTCCTGTCCTCCGTCACGAAAGAAATACCATGTTTTATCGCGTCTGCAGGATTTTTTATTGCCACAGGCCTGCCCTCTATGAACATCCTTGCATTACAATGCCTTCCATGGACACCGAACAGACATTCAAAAAGCTCCGACCTTCCTGCCCCCATCAACCCGGCTATTCCAAGGACTTCGCCCTTATGCAGGCTGAAAGAGACATCCTGCAGTCTTCTTTTAGAGCTGTAGTCCGGTGGAAAGAAGCTCAGGCCTTCGATTCTCAGAATTTCTTCCCCTCTTGAACTTTTCTCCTTAAGAAAAATCTCTTTAAGGGTCCTCCCAACCATCATCCTTATCAACTCATCCCTGTCGGTACTCTCAGTTTTTACAGTTCCGATCAGTTCACCATCCCTGAGGACTGTGATCCTGTCAGCCAGCTCGAATACCTCTTCCATGCGGTGGGTGATATATATGATTGAAACACCTTCACCCGACAGCTTCCGTATTACCTGGAAGAGCTTCTGTGATTCCCCTTTGCTTAAAGCTGAGGTGGGCTCATCCATAATCAGTATTCCGGCATTAAGTGAAAGTGCTTTTGCAATTTCAACCAGCTGCTGTTCTCCGACTCTGAGGCTCTTTACCTGCTGGTTGGGCTTTACATGCAGCTCAAGAGTATCCAGGTATTCCCTGGCAGCATTGTTCATTTTCCGGTAGTTGACAAACCCCAGGCAGGTTCCTGGTTCTCTTCCAAGGAATATGTTCTCTGCAACAGTCAGTTCAGATACCATTTGCAGCTCCTGGTGGATCTTTGCTATCCCAAGGTTCCTGGCTCCAAGAGGCGTGCTGATCCTTACAGGTTTTCCCTGAAGCTCTATCTCGCCTTCGTAATGCCCCAATGCCCCGCTGAGAACATTCATCAGAGTTGACTTACCTGCGCCGTTTTCACCCATGAGAGCAAGTATCTCACCCTTATATAGCTCAATACCTACCCCTTTGAGTGCATGTACATTGCCAAAGGACTTTTTTATATCTGTCATCCGCAGAATAGTATCTGTTTTCATAGCTACATCTCCCCGCCTCCTTAAAGAGAGGCATTCATTAATTTGTCCGACCGGTGAAACTATGTTTACACTTTGATTATATTGAAATCCGTTTTATTGGTATTTAGAATAAAAAGTAATTTTTTCTATTTTTCGGCAAAAAAAACTACCCCCATACTTGCCAATTGTATAGGGGTAGTCTCCATTATCCGCTCTATTCAGTTATTGTATTACTCTCAAGTGTTATGCGCTTGGGCAGCCCTTTCTCTCCCTTTAAAAGCTTTATGGCATATTGCACGGCTTCTTTTCCTCCTGTGGGATATGTGAAGGTTGCCTTTAGTATGCCTTCCTTGACCAGCTGTATGCCGCCTTCTTCACCCAGCAGTCCGTCAATGCCTACGAATTTGATGTTGTTATTGCCGAATTTACTTGCCGCCCGGTAGGCGCCTAAAGCCATCGGATCATTGTGTGCATAGATCACATCCACATTTGAATAATTCCTTATTCTTTTGTGCACTTCATCCTCAGCCTTGTCCCTCAGCCAATCAGCTACAACAGTATCAACGATCTCTATATTCTTGTACCCGGCAATCACTTCTCCGAAGCCCTTGCTCCTGTCCTGGGCCGGTATGGATCCGGGCAGACCTTGTATCTCAACCACATTTCCCCCTCTGTCTCCCAGAAGCTCGGCTATGAATTGTCCTGCCTGCCTGCCTATCAGTTCATTATTGGCCCCGATAAACATCGTATATTCTTCACTCTGTATATCCCTGTCGATGACTATGACCGGAATGCCTTCATATGCTTTTTCCACAATCGGCGTAAGGGGTTCCGCTTCATTGGGCGATATCATCAGAAGATCGATTCCGTACCCCAGCAGCTTCTCCACATCCTTGACCTGTTTCTGACTATCCTGGGCTGCATCAGTAAAAATTACCTTTATCTCCTCATGCTTCGCCGCTTCCTCCATTATCTCCCTGTTCATGACCACACGCCACGGCTCTCCAAGATTTGCCTGGGACATACCTATAACGTATTTTACCTGATCCTCCGGGTTGTCACCAACCGGACGCTCGCAGCCTGACAAGAAAAAGGCCGCCGGCAGCAGGACTGCTGATAAGAGCAATAGTGCCCCGTAACGTATATTCCTTAGCTTTGACAGCAAATCATCTCATTCCTCCTTTATGGTATGTGGCAGGTGAAACCCCGATCACCCGTTTAAAGGCTGTGCTGAAATAATGCTGGCTGCTGTAACCGACTTTTTCCGCTACCTCATACATTTTAATAAAGGGATCATCCATAAGGGATATTGCCTTGTTTATCCTCACCTGTGTCAGATAGTCTATAAAGGATACTCCCAGTTCCTGCCTCAGCAGTCTGCTCAGATATGCCGGACTTATCTTAAATGCATCGGCTACATCCTGCAACGTCAGGTCTTCCCTGGAATAATTGGCGTCTATGTAGTTCTTGGACAGCATGACAACCGGGGTCCAGTTTTCCTCTTTTGTTATATCAGCTGCCAGTCTCTTATATACTACCGGGGCATATAATATGCCTCCGTCGATTTTCTGCTGTACTGTAATAACCATCTGCTTGAGATACTGTTCAGTCATTGCACCGATCTTTCCTGACAGTTCATTCCAGAAGGATACATGAGTTATTGGCACTATTACAACTATATTATCCTTATGATCCCTGAATATCACATGGGGAGAACTGTTCCTTACAAGCTCCGATACAATGTTCTGAACAGCGAAGAGTATGCGCTGCCTGTCCCACTCCTTCGAGGTTTCACCGGCGTTATATCTTTCAATCAGCTTGATGAGCAGCATTCCTGAATCCTGATTGATTCCGGCTTTATAAAATTCCAGCTGCTCCAGGGCTTCAGGCTCGGAAATATTACCATTCACCCACTCATTAAGAAACCGCTCCTTAAGCAGAGGGAAGTTCTTTTTCAGCTGCTGCTCCGCCCAGCTTATATATTTGTTCTTCTGACGCAATTGTATAAGCTCATCCTTCGCCTTGCCGACTACAGCAAAAAGCTGCTCCTTTTCAACAGGCTTCAGAAGGTAATCAAAAACCTTCAGCTTGATCGACTGCTGAGCATAGGCAAATTCATCATGACCGGTTATAACGATAACAATACTGTCAGGTAGTATGTCCTTAAGCTTGGCGATGAATTCCAGGCCATTGATGAAAGGCATGCAGATATCCACAAGGAGGATGTCGGGCTTTATTCTCTCAGCCATGGACAGAGCGATCTCACCATCTTCAGCCTCGCCTGCAACTTCAATGTCCAACTTAGACCAATTGATTGAATTCTTGAGTCCCCTTCTGATTTTGGGTTCATCATCTGCTATCAGAACCTTCAACATGGTTCACACCTCACTCTTCTATCAAAGGATGCCAAACCTCAACTGTTGTTCCGATTCCAGGAGTACTGATATAATTCAAGCCATACTCGGTTCCAAAAGAAAGCCTTATCCTCTCATTTACATTGAATATTCCGTATCCAAGCTGGTTTCCTTCAAGCTTCCTGCCCTTGAGCATCGCCTCTATCTCCCGCATCTTTTCCGGCTCTATGCCCGCACCATCATCAGATACGCTGAAGTACAGCCTGCCCTCCGCCTGCTTCGCGGTTATGACGATCTTACTGCTGCCTCGCTTTTCCTTAATACCATGGTAAATGGCGTTTTCAACCAGGGGCTGAAGTATCAGCTTCAATACCCTGCATTCCAGTATGCTCTCTTCGTATATTATCTCATAATCCAGTTTATCCTCGTATCTGGCCTTCTGGATGACCATATAGCTTTTCACATGCTCCAGCTCATCCCTGACCTTAAGCATTTCCTTCCCTTTGCTGAGGCCGATGCGGAACAGCTTCGTCAAAGCACTCACTATCTCCACGATGTCATCCGCCTGATGATCCTGTGCCATCCACTGTATCGTATCCAGTGTGTTATAGAGGAAATGCGGTTTTATCTGTGCCTGCAGGGTCTTAAGCTCTGCTTCCCTTTTGTTCTTCTGCTCGGCATAGACCATTTGTATCAGCTTTTTGATTTCTCCTATCATGTTATTGAAGCTGTTCCCCAGCTGCCCGATCTCGTCTCCGTATCTGCTGTTGAAATGCACATCCAGATCTCCGCCTTCAGCCTTTTTCATGAGCATCCTGAGCTTCATTATCGGCTTCGCAATGGAGGATGTGAAGAATACCGATATGATGACTGCCAGCACAAGGGTCAGACTGCCTATTATCATGGAGTAGCTTCTCAGCTTGGTTACTTCCTGCAGGGACTCGCTTAATGAAAATACCCCCACCATCTTCCACTTTGTATAGCTTGAATCGCTGTATATTATCTGATATTGGCTATCTCTGATTTTTCTGACTATACCGGTCCTGTTTTCCTCAGAGAGCCATTCCGCCTTTACCCTGTAAATAATAGGGTTGACCGGTGCATATACCACATCCCCGTATTGGTCCATGACATACAGGAAGCCACTTTTACCCAGGGTAATATCCTTTATGGTCTTTTCAATTATGTCCAGCTTCATGTCTATGAGCACGACCCCTTTGAAAGCTCCTGATACGGGATCTTTAACAGCTTTTACTATCGACACGACGTCATCTGCTCCATAATTCTGCTTTGTTGTTATATTCCTTCCTATGGGCTTGCTTAAAAGCTGGATGCTGTCAGTATCGATAAAAGCCTGTTTATACCAGATCTCTGAAGTCAGAGGGTCCCTGGCGATCCTGAACATCTCATTGCTGACGTCAAAATCCTTCTCATTTACCATGAGTATCCCTGATATTTCGGGATGTATCGCAGTAAAGCTGTTGAAAATCCTTCTTACTCCGGCTTCTATGGAAGCTCTTTCTTCCTGCGGAGTGTCCTCTGTTATATTCATATATTTGATTATTTCAGGTTCCTGGGATATGACGTATATGATATTATCCATATCCTTTATATAAAACTCGATATTCTTCTTGACCTGCCCGATCATTTGGGTTGTATGGGCATTTACCTCCCGCTCCATAGCGTTGATATATATGATGTTCCCTATAATACCCAGGGTCAGAGTAGGAAATAATGTAACGATGAGAAAATATGACAGCAGCTTGAATTGAATGCTTTTCCGTTTAAAAAAGTTAAAAAAAAATTTCAAATTCATCCCTCATTAACTTTTCTATTTTGTGCTTCATTTCCGGTAAAAACCGGATTTTTGGGCATATTATGGCAATTTATACACATTTAATTATATCATTCCTCAAGCTGTAATCCCATACAATTTTACGCAATTCTTTTCACTTTTCCGTCATTGAATAAGAAGCAGAAAACTGGAGCAGACATGCCATAGCCACATATACGTATACAGAAATTGATGGCACTAAGAAATTCAGCCTAAGAAAAACCTAACGACTTAGAATGGTCATCCATGACCTCTAAGTCTTGCTTCGGCATCCGTGCCTCGCATACGGTTGTTTCTAAGGCTTCATTTCTAAGTGCCATTAACAATTTCTGTATAAGCATATTTAGGCTATGACATGCCTGCTCCTTGGTTTGTCTTCATATAAAAAGGCTGAGGAGCATAATACTCCACAGCCTTTGTTCTACTTCAAACCTACTTTGATGTGCTGAATTACTTCTTCCAAGGACAGCTTTTTCTGCTCTCCCGCTCTCATATCCTTGAGCGTCAATATTTTACTCTCAATCTCTTCTTCTCCGATGAGAATGACATACGGGATTCCCAGCTTATTTGCATAGGTCAGCTTTTTGGCTATCTTAGCCTCCTCCATGTATACCTCTGTAATGATGCTCTCAGCCCTCAGGCTGTTTGCAGTCATTACGGCATATTCTACATCTTCACTCATCGGAACGATCAGAACCTGGGTCAGGGAATTCACATCCTTATCCAGGACTATGCCCGCTTCCCTCAGTTGATAGAACAAACGGGTAAGCCCGATGGATATGCCTACTCCCGGCAGCTTCTGTTCGGTATAGTATTCCGCCAGATTATCATACCGTCCTCCGGAACAAACTGACCCTATGCTTGGGTAATCATCCAGGATCGTCTCATATACTGTTCCGGTATAGTAATCCAATCCCCTGGCTATCTTTAAGTCAATTTTGCAGTTCTTATCCGGAACACCAAAGAGTTCGATAAAGCGGACAACCTTGGATAACTCATCAAGTCCTTCCTTGAACACTTCGTTTGCGATATCCAGCTTATACAATGCTTCTATAATCTCTTTATTGCTGCCTTCAATACCAACAAATCCAAGTATTTTTCCAACTACCTGCCCGTTATCACATATATCCTCCAATTCCTTCTTCATTGCATCAAAGCCGATCTTATCCAGCTTGTCGATTACTTTTAATACTTCTGCTTTGTCGGCAATACCCAGGTAATCGAAAAAACCGTTCAATACTTTCCTGTTGTTTATATGAATCGAAAACGAGTCGAATCCCAGGTCCCTGAAGGTGGAATAAATGATGCTCGGAATCTCTGCGTCATTGATTACACTTAGCTTTCCATTACCGATGATGTCGATGTCGCACTGGTAAAACTCCCTGAAACGTCCCTTCTGGTTCCTTTCACCCCTGAACACCTTTCCGATCTGATACCTGCGGAAGGGGAAGGTCAGCGAGGACATGTACTGGGAAACATACCTTGCCAGCGGAACTGTCAGGTCAAATCTCAGCGATAAATCGCTATCGCCTTTGTTGAACCTGTAGATCTGCTTCTCTGTTTCCCCTCCTCCCTTGGCCAGAAGTATTTCCGATTTTTCAATAATAGGTGTGTCAATAGGCAGAAACCCATATTTTTCAAAGTTCCTTCTTATTGTATCAAGCATATTATTGAATGCTATCTGCTGATCGGGCAGCAGCTCCATAAAGCCTGGCAAAATGGACGGCTTTACAATTTGATTTTTCATTCTTATCCTCCTCATTCAGCTGTATTATATAGGTTATAATTTAACATAACCTGCAGGTATATTCAATACAGTGGAAAAACTCTGCTCTATAGTTCCTTGATTTCATTGTCTCCGGAGGGCCTGCAGCCTGCAATCGCTTCAAGGGGAATATCCAGAGGTATGCGCTCCTTCAGGTCCTCATCATAGTAATGCCACCACTCCGAATTAATTGTCCTGAAGCCGTGTCTTACCATGGCATCAGTCAGCACAGCCAGATTCTTTGCCGCTGTTTCATTCATTTCAGAGCTTTGCCTCGAGGCCTTCCCGGTAAAATCATCAAAGCCTGTAGGCATTTCAAGCTCTTTGCCCGACCTGTCAACAAGAGTGACATCCACGGCAAAGCCGCCGTTATGTATGGAACCCCCCTTGTTCGGATTTGCAACAAAACCATCCACCGGCATAATATCCCACATCAGCTTCTGGGCAGAAAATGGACGGTAAGCATCCCATATCTTTATCCGGAAGCCCTTTTCCATAAGCTCCCTGTTGGCTTTGATCAGCTTCCGGGCTGTGCTGAGCTGCATTGCACATAAAGGAACCGAGTATATAGCCCTGCCTATGAAATTGTCCTCTGTGGCATACCTCATATCTATTGCAAATTCCTCCGTCAGGGTTCTGATATCAACCAGGTTTGCAGCCAGTCTTCTTACCTCTTGCTCATAATTGCTGTTCTTTGTATCCATAATCCCATCTCCGCTTTCTATAATACTGCGCCTGTTCTTATAGCAGGTGTATGAAACCCTTCAGGCTCTCCCTGCTTCTACCCTTTACTCCTGTTACCTTCCCTGCTGTGATCATGGAATTCAGGACAGCCTCCTCCTCACATTCGGCCACTGCCCTGAAAACCGCATCCAGCTTATCTTCATTCAGTATCCTTATATCGAGTGTTTCCCTGCCTGGCTGGCTTTTCAATACATTTGCGGTAGAGAAGGCAAACATTATCTCTCCGCTTCCGTGTCCAATGTAAGAGCCCAGTCTTGCCAGTCCCACTCCGGCCCTTTTGCACACCCTTCCGAGCTGCCTGCTGTCAAGAGGCGCATCTGTTGCTATGACTGATATGATGGAACCTTTGTCTGCATGGTTTTCCGCCTCAATAGCCTCAGAAATCCTGCTACCGATATTTTTTCCTTTGATGGACAGATCCTTCAGGCGTCCATGATTGGACAGAACCAGAACTCCAACAGTGAAAGCCTGTCCATCCAGTGCAACCACTCGTGACGCAGAACCGATGCCGCCTTTAAGATGATGACAGCTCATACCTTTGCCCGCACCTGTGTCCCCTTCGTCAAAATCTGCCTCCGCCGCTTCTATGGCTTCAAAAACATGCTCTTTTTTTACGGCTCTCAACTGAATATCATTGAGGTAGCTGTCATTGCACTCGAATATCAATGGATTAATTGACAGAATTTCTACCTCATCCTTTTTCCCTTCGTCTATCATATATTCCACTACCGCATCATGAACCAGCCCGACATTCAGCGTATTGGTCAGGGCAATGACCGATTCCAGACTGCCCAGCTCGTCAACCTGTACCAGTCCCAGAGACTTTCCGAAGCCATTAAGCACGTAAGAGGCTGCAATGAGTTTATTTGTGAAAATGTTGGCCTCTGACGGGATTATTACAGTAACACCCGTCTTGCTCACCTCTGTGTCTATAGTGCAGTGCCCTACCCTGACTCCTTCAACGTCGGTTATTTTATTCAATCTGCCTTTCGGCAGCTCACCGATCTTTATTCCATAATCCTGTATCCTTTTCTGGTCAGACATACTTATTTCACCTCAAATTTAGATATTACAGATACCCCGTTCCCTGCCTGCCAATCACCAACTCTGTTCATATCACAGGGCTTTTCATCAGCACGATCCTACATATTATCTTCATATACCCTGCTGATAACAGAGAATAATTCCTCCATATCAACGGGTTTTGATATATAGTCATCCATTCCTGTCGTCAGAAACCTTTCCTTATCCCCCTTCAGTGCAAATGCAGTCAAGGCTATTATCGGCGTATGCCTGCCTTTGCCTTCCTTTTCCCTTATCTTTCCGGCAGCTTCAACTCCATCCATTACCGGCATTTGAATATCCATAAGTATTATGTCATATTTCTTCTTTTCGAAGGCGTTCAGAGCATCAAGCCCATTATTGGCGATATCCACACTAAACCCTTTTTTCTCCAGCATACGGAACAAAACAATCCTGTTCAGACTGTCATCCTCAACCAACAGAACATCTATTTTCTTAGCTGTTTTTTGAATGCTGGTCTTTGCATCCGTCTTTCCCAAAGCTTTATCATTGATTTCAAATCTGACAGTAAATATAAAGATACTGCCTTTGCCTTCAATACTCTCAGCCCATATCCTTCCTCCCATCATTTTCACAAGCTGCTTGCAGATTACAAGACCCAGGCCGGTGCCCCCAAACTCCCTGGTAATCGAGCTGTCTACCTGGCTGAAGCTTTTAAACAGCTTATCCATGTTTTCAGGAGAGATCCCTATACCTGTGTCAGAAACTCTGAATTCCAGTTCAATATATTCATCTGAGTATTCAGTCTTTATGACATCGATTTTTACCTCTCCGCTGCGTGTGAACTTAATGCTGTTGCTTATAAGATTATCAAGTACCTGCCGCAGCCTGTTGGGATCTCCAGTCAAATACCTGGGAATACCTCTGGAAAAAGAGTAATTGAATTCAAGCTTCTTATTCCTGGCATCAGCCGAATGAGCTTTGATAATATCATACAGCAGAGTCTTTATATCAAATTCTATGCTTTCCAGTGAAAGCTTGCCGGCCTCCATTTTGGAGAAATCCAGCACGTCGTTTATGATTGTCAGTAAAGCCCCGGCGCAGTTCTTTGCGATGATCATATTATCCTTCTGCTCTTTATCCAGAGCAGTAAGCAGAGTCAAATCTATCATACCGAGAATCCCGTTCAGAGGCGTACGTATCTCATGGCTCATGTTAGCCAGGAATTCACTCTTGACCCGGTTGGCAGCTTCTGCAGCTTCTTTTGCCGCTCTTAATTCAAGCTCTGCTTTCTTTTTGTGATCGATATCCGTTACTATTGACACTAAATGATCCGGTTCCGGGCTGTATACTGCTATGGAATACCACCGTTTTGACACCTCTGAATAAAATTCATCTATATAGAGGCTTTGTCCCCTCTGAATTATACCATTGTATAGCTTGAAGTTTTTTAAAAATAACCTCTTATTATTGGGAAATACTTCGGAATAAAGCTTTCCATTAATATTTCCCTCTGTAAAACCAAACATCCTGTTATAAGAATCATTCGTCTCGATAAACTGCATATCAGTAATGTTTCCGCTGTCATCATAAATAAAACGCAGATAAGCAAAACCGCTGTGCATATTCATAAAGAGCGAGCGGTATTTCTGCCGGCTCTTTATTACCTCAAGCTCCGATTCCATGAGTTTTATGTGTGTAATATCCCGGAATACTACAACTACTCCATTGGTTCTGCCTGCTTCATCCTTTATTGGTGAGCAGCTGGCCGATATATAATATTTTGTTCCGCTTTTTGATATAAGCGCCGAGTGGTTTTCCAGCCCTATAGAACTTCCGGCTTCAACTGCTTTTGCTATTGGATCTTCTACCGGTTCTCCCGTATCTGTATTTACTATATTCAATACCTCTCCGACCGGTCTTCCCAGGGCCTCTTCAGGCCTCCAGCCCGTGAGGGCTTCTGCAGCATTATTCATAAAATCTATATTTCCATTTATATCGATAGATATAACTCCATCTCCTATGCAAGCCAGTACAGCGGCCATTCTCTCCTTTTCAGGATTATTTCGAAGTTCGCTGCTTTTATCAAATGACATGTTAATCACCCTCTTTGTTATATCAAATCATATATTATAACTATATATATCGTGGAATAACAATTTGTCTTCTTTTATCAAAATATATCATAACATTTTTGTAAAATATAGTATATATGTCAAAAAACACAGCTTCCTTTCTTCAGTAAGCTGTGTTTATCTGCAATCAGTGCATTATTTATGGCCGCATACCGGACAGCCTTGCATACTCAAGGGTGGTTCCAGGCCGCACTGCTCCAGCAGTTCTGTGTTTGTCATGATCCCTGCAGTGGTTCCGTCATACTCTATTTTCCCTTCCTTCAGTACTATGGTCCTGCTGCACAGCTCCAATGCCAGATCCAGGTCATGAGTCGCTATAAGCTTTGTATGCATAAAGCCCTGCAGAAGCTTTATCAATCTTCTTCTGGATCTTGGGTCCAAAGCGGAGGTAGGTTCATCCATCGCCAGAACACTCGGCTCCATCGACAGTACTGTCGCGATAGCTGCCGCCCTTTTTTCTCCGCCGGACAGCTTATATGGGGCGCGATGCATGAGATGTTCTATCCCTACTGTCCGAAGTGCGTTTACTACTCTTTTTTCCACTTCCTTTTCCTCCAGCCCGTAATTTCTGGGTCCAAAGGCAACATCATCATACACGCTTGTATTGAACAGCTGATCCTCCGGATCCTGAAAGGTGAAGCCTATCTGCTGTCTTGTCATGTTCAGGGTTTTCTTCGTAACAGGTATATCCCCGAGTCTTATTTCCCCCTGCTGAGGCATAAGTATGCCTACCAGCAGCTTCAGCATTGTAGACTTCCCAGCCCCATTTGCTCCCACTATCGCTACTGATTCTCCGTGAAGGAAATGGGCATTGATGTCATCTAAGGCCTTATTCCCATCAGGGTAGGAATAGGATATATTTATAAAATCTATTTTATGGTGACTCATATTATTCTCCTATAACACTAATAACCCCAAGAGCACGGGTATATTGATAAACCTTGCAATTAAAAAGAAGGCTGTCCATCCCAGTAAGAATACTATGTCGGTCTTGTTAAGCCTGTCAAGGTTTACTCCATAGTAATGATTCTCAAAGCCCCGAAGCTTCATTGCCTGATATAGCCTGACCGCCCTGTCATAAGTCCGCAGCAAGAGTAGTCCGATCAGGGATCCCCAAATATTTCTGCTGATCCCTCTTTGATTTGGTGCTCTTAAGCTATAGGCATTATATACCCTGGAGACCTCTCCCATCAGCACAGATATATATCTATAGGTCAAAAGCAGCTGGATTATGAATATCTGGGGTACATGCAGCCTGTGCAATGCGGCCGCTATCCTGTTCATGCCTGTTGTAGCCAGCAGAAGCAAAGCCGCAGTCACTGTCAGGCTGCATCTTATAAGCAGTGATGCAAAAGATAGTATGCCTGCGGAAATACCCATGCCTTGCACGTTATATACAATTGTCCTGTCCAATAATGGATTGAATATACCGATCCCGATCACCAGGGGTGCCGCTACTGCCAGTCCGGCCAGTATCGGTCTTAGTGATATATCCCCTATTGTCATTATAATAACAGGATACAAAAACAATGGTATGAGTTTCGATATATCATACTTACCGTATGATACGATGAGTAATAGATATATTAAGGTTACAACAAGCTTTATCACAGGATTGATCCTATGAATAGCCGTCTTTTTTTCGGACAATTCATCCAGTGTGAATATTCTATTATATGCCTGTGTTATATTTGCCATATCTACCAATCCCACAACAGTTTGTTTTGAGGATACACATCCCTCTGAACTAATAAGTATCATCCCTGGTTGTTTTTTTGGTCAGAGCCTTTATAATTATACCAGCACATACAGTAACAAGCAAGGTTATTACTGATCCCAATATGCCTGAGGTACTGGTGCCGGCTTGTTCAGGCACTTCCACACCTGCTTTGAAGCTGTAATCCGGCAGAATAGCAAGCTTGTTTTGTATATCAGAAAGCTTTTGATGGAATTCACCTGTCTGTATCAGTTCTTCCTCACCTGTTGAATTATACAGGGACCATTCCAGTCCATCAGGATTGGAGGATGCATACCAGGATAATATGCCGCCTATTGCCAGAGTTGCTATTACAAGAGACAGCAAAATCCTTTTCAGGGGAACATTGAAGCTATTGGTCCCTGCAGCACCGGCGCCCTCTATCAGTTCAGGCCTTGCTTTCCAGATAAAGCTGATCACCGCTGCTGTTACCAGTCCCTCAACTATACCGATGGCAAGATGTATTGACTGCATAAGCAGCAAAAAGGATGAAAAGGGAAGCTCTATCTTTCCCGACAGTATTGTCTGAACAACAACACTGAAAGCTCCCAACTGCAGTCCCAATATGGAAGCCAGCATGGATGCCCAGGTAATACGGGCTGTGGAACAGCCTTTTTTCAACATTCTCTTGTATATAAGAGGATAAGCTATAAAGCAAGTATAAAAACCCAGGTTGAATATGTTGCAGCCAAGTGCCAGTAAGCCTCCATCAGCAAAAAACAAAGCCTGAATCGTAAGCACGGCGGCCATAGCCAAAAAGCCTGCATAAGGGCCCAGAATCGCTGCCAGAAGCATCCCTCCGCCCAAGTGACCGCTGGACCCGGTACCTGGTATGGTGAAGTTTATCATTTGAGTTGCAAATACAAAGGCTCCCATAACTCCCATCATAGGTATTTTTGTTTCATCCATATCACCTTTGATTCTTTTGATAGAATCTGCTCCTGCCTTTGCAGCAGCAATATACATTACTCCGCCTACCAATGGTGTTATCAGTGCATCTGCCATATGCATGATATATTTCCCTCTTTCCATTAATATAATAACGCTGTATGAATGGCAATACCTGCATTAATTGCTTTCACACCCGTTAATGCCATATCTGATATTTGATATTATAAATCTTTATCTTTTATTTATCATATTCGCCAAAAAACCAGCCCCGAACCCATTATCGATATTCACCACAGAAATTCCGCTGGCACAGCTGTTCAACATCGTCAGCAGGGCAGACAAACCGCCGAAATTCGCTCCGTAGCCTACACTGGTAGGTACTGCTATGACAGGACAATCCGCCAGGCCTGCCACTACACTGGCCAATGCCCCTTCCATACCCGCTACTGCTACAATCACATTGGCGCCCTCCAGTTTATCAGTATTCATCAACAAGCGGTGTATACCTGCAACACCTACATCATACAGCCTTACTACACTGCTGCCGAAAAACTCTGCTGTAACCGCAGCCTCTTCAGCTACGGGAATATCAGAGGTCCCCCCTGTAGCAATAACGATTTTACCGACCGGCTTTTGCCCCTGACCCTTATCCACTGTGATTATCCTGGCCTGCTCAAAGTACTTTGCCTGGGGGATCCTCGACCTGACCGCTTCATAAACAGCCATATCAGCTCTTGTTCCCATGGCTTTGTCATTGTACTCCAGCAGCTTTTCAAATATGGCTGCACTCTGTTCAGGGGTCTTACCAGCGCAGTAAACCACTTCACCGCTGCCTGTCCGGAGCTTCCTGTGGTGATCAAGCTTTACATAGCCCATATCCTCATAGGGAAGCTTCTTAAGCTGCTTAACAGCCTCATCTGTATCCAGTTCCCCGTTCTTCACACTTACCAGAAGCTGTTTCAGAAACCTTTCATCCATATCAATACCTCATCTTCCTTACTTGCTCAATACTTCATTCAGGCTGCCTGTCCTGTAGCCTGCCAGGTCCATAGAAACATATTGAAAACCTATTTCCTTCAATCGGGCATTAATATCCTTATTCATATCCTCTGCAAACACCCTGTTGATATCTTCAGGCAAAAGCTCAATCCTTGCCAGCTTGCCATGACACCTGACCCGGAGCTGAATAAAACCAAGACTTCTCAGATATGCTTCCGCTTTATCCACCATAGCGAGCTTTTCCTCTGTTATCTCCTCGTGATAGGGCACTCTGGAGGCAAGACAAGCCAGACTGGGCTTGTTCCAGGTATTGAGCTTCATTTCTCTGGAAAGCTCTCTTATCTCGCTTTTTCCCAGTCCACTGAGTTTAAGAGGGCTTATAACCTTGAGCTCCTGCAGTGCCTTTAGCCCCGGTCTGTAATCCCCTTCATCATCGGCATTGGTTCCATCCAATATTGTTGATATTTCCTTTTCCTTCGCTCTCTCAATTATCTCCTCAAATATCTTATGCTTGCATATATAGCACCTGTCCACGGGGTTTTCCTTAAAACCCGGGATTTCAAATACATCCTTCTTTATAAAAATATGATTAACATCCATTGAGGCCAGGAACTTCTCTGTTTCAGCCAGTTCCTCTCTTGGGGTCACACTGGACAGTATCGTTATCGCCAGAACGTTTTCCTTACCCAGGGTATCCAGAGCCGTCCTCAAAAGAAAGCTGCTGTCCACTCCACCCGAATATGCCACCGCAACCTTTCCATAGCTTCTCAACAACTCCTGCAGCTTCGCGAATTTTTCCACTTTTCTTCCTCCTATATGTTTTGCACTAAACATCTTACATTGAATTCAGATGTGCAAAACATTTTCATTGATTCATATGTTGCAAAAAGTTCATTTCTGACAGCGCATAAGTAGATACTTCTACTGCTTATGCAAATGATAAATGTTTTTTGCATCATATATGTTATCAAAGGCGCTTCTGTAAATTATACCATTTTAGCAACATTTATAATATACCAAAGATTATACCCAACTGGTTTCTTATTATCAAGACCGGCTAGTGATTATTAACACAACAGCTTTCTTGTCTTTCATAGTGTTAATAATCACAACCTTGATTTGGTGCCTCGCACGCTCAAGAAGTGATATACGTTACGAGGCACTGGTAATAAATAAAACCCCCCGGACGGTTGATTGTCCATACGGGAGGTTGCTTTACCCGAGGTTATGCCTATTATTGAAAAACAACTTCTATGCTTTCATATCCTAAGGTCTGCAGGAAATTCCTAATAAGCTCTTCAGCATTTTTTTCCGCCGAGCTCATGATCTCTTCCTTATTCTCTTCTATGTATTTTTTCATGTCTTCATTTATTAATGCCGTATCGTCTCCAATGCTGAACCGGTTAAAAATTCCCTGCTGTACATCGTATATATTCACACTGTCCAGTTCAAGCACATTATCCAGAATCTGTCCTTTACCCAGGTATACTTTTAGTGCATCCTCACCTGCCTCTTCAAGCTTTATGAACTGGCATCCGCCGTTTGCATACGCCCGGTAGGTAATCAGCACTTTTTTCTCACCCAGGCCAAAGGGCAGCTCCATTTCCCCAAGCTTGACGGTATTGGAATAGTCCAGTATCTCCTGGTAACGGTATTTTACCGTGGACAAATTACAGAGACTTTCAACTTTTTCGGTTATTATTGCTGAGTTCTTTTCTTCCTGATTGGAAAAAGAAAACGCGCTCCTCATATCAAACAGGTCGAACTTGAATCCTATGAGGAAAACAAGAAGGATTGTAAGAAGGATTGATATCCATTTCAAATAGCTTTTCACAATTAATACCCCCAGTCAAAAGTCTGTCAGTTAAACCCACATACTCGAAAAATGTTGATTTTTGTCTATTAACATTTTATACAACCTTTGAAGATTTCTCAAGTATATTTAAGTACTTTTTCATTTTACATGCTTATAGTCCGGGAGAGTCCAATTACAGAGGAATAGATGATTCAGCCCTGGAAAAAAGGAGCTTATGCCGCCGGACATTTAAGCTCCTTTCTTATATAAGATATGCGAAATTTTTACATCACATTCCATGCTTACTGCTTTTTCTGGTAGGTTGACCAACCTAATGCGTCCAGGAGGATTCAATATCCGGTAATTCCTTCAATCAACAAGAAGCTGCCAAGGATTATCCGTATCGTTCTGTCAGTATTCCCCATGTTTCTTTTAAATGAGATCTTCATAATAATCACCAATAATATCGTTTGCCTTAGTAAGAAATTTATTCAATGAATGCGTTATTTCTTGTGCCGGCTGAAAAACTTGTACAGTGTATAATAATTCCCGATAAAAGCAAAGATGATAATTACGCTGGTTATGAGAGGATGCTGCCTGGCGAGTTCCAACATTATAAATTATCTCCCTTCCCAAGTTCATATTAAAACAAAAAAGCCTTAAAAATAAAGGCTTTAATTATCATTATGGTGCACCTAGAGGGAATTGAACCCCCGACACACGGCTTCGGAAACCGCTGCTCTATCCAACTGAGCTATAGATGCGAATATATTTGCTGTTAAAACTGCTTAAATTCTGTTAAGCAGTAAAAACGCTCAAACTCTATTATATATTATATAGTTTTAAATTTCAATTAATCAATTATTCCATTTGCATAATAAAATATCGTTTTAGCGCCAGCTATCAGCTTGTCTATATGTAAGTAGAACCTGCAACCTGCCACATTACTTACGCTTATATACTCTTGAAGCTTCCATCCACCTTATAAACCTCCAACACATCGTCTCCTCTTACAATATACATTTTATCGTACAGGTTTATAGTTGTACAACAATGTGTAGGTATGTATGCGATTTTATCCAAAAGCTTGTAATTATGGTCTTTCACTTTTATGGTTCCATGTTCTTCACTTAATGATATCGGAGCTTCCGGCAATTCTCTGACAGTAGGAAGTCCCTGCTCGGTTGTACAGCTTTTAGCCCCTGTATCTGTTACTATCCTGTCTTTATGTACACTGATAACACTTGATAAAACCGTCAGTGCACAATTGTATCCCGGATTTAGCCTTATGTATTCCTGATCCATATATACAAAAGAACCTGCCTGTAATTCCGTATAGATATCACTGTTTGCATCAATATATGAAGTTCCCGTGCTTCCGCCGCTGATCTGGTTTATCTTTACGTCATTATCGTTCAAATACTTGATTAAATCCGCTATCTTATTTTCCAGAATCATTGCGGTTTTTTCTCTTTTTTCCTTATCCAATACATGAGAATTGTGCCCTGCATAAGCCTGGATACCTTCAAACTCTAAGCTGTCTGAAGCATTTATTGTTTTTGCAAGTTCTAGAACTTCCTCAAAGGTATCTACACCGCATCTCGACATTCCCAAATCAAACTCAATCAGGCAGAACAGCACCACACCATTTTTCCCGGCAATCTCAGACAGCTTTTCAATATTCTCTTTACAGTCAACACAAACTGTTATTTTACTTTTTTTACAGAGCTGTGTCAGCCTTTCGATCTTGACCGGATCTACAATCTGATTCGCTATCAATATGTCCTGGATGCCCGCTTCAGCTAATACCTCAGCCTCACTTAATTTTGAACAGGTTATTCCTTTTGCACCTTTCTCAATAAGTATTTTAGAAATCGCTGTACACTTATGAGTCTTAAAATGCGGCCTTAGTTTTACTGTTTTGTCCTTCAATCTTTCCATGATTCTATTCACATTGTTGTTAAAGATATCAATATCTAAGAGTAAAGCCGGGGTTTCAATATTTTGTATTTTCATTTTTTCTCATCACCCTCCATATCCAAATTATATTACATTAATTGGATACAGGCAAAGGAAATCAAATATATAAAAACACCAAGAACAAAAAACCTTGATTTTCAAGGTTTTCTACATTTCTTATGTATGGTGCGCCCAGAGGGGCTCGAACCCCCGACCCACTGATTCGAAGTCAGGTACTCTATCCAACTGAGCTATGGGCGCATATTGAAAGAACATTAACATTATATGAAACTCCGGTATAATAGTCAAGGGCTGTATCCGCACTGAAGCATAGGATACAGCCGCTTTATCAGCAGGAACCTCTTGAGCCGTTTGCATATATTGCAAAGCCTTTTCGCAGCCAGCCGTTAAGGTAGTCAATTTCAAAATAATTTATCACATCAGCAATTTCCCTTTCAATTGAGAAAGCTATTCCGTCCTTTACCAACGTTACATCCCCGTCCTGTGGCTCAGCCTGAGCCATTCCGAAATACGGGCCTGATCAGCCATAGCCCTGCATGACTATACGAAGGTTTTTGGGTTTGATGCTGCTAAGCTCTGCTGCAGCTTTTTCTGTTATTCTTATATCCATATTTACTCTCCTCTATTCAATGTACCTATACCTCCTACCGGTATATTTTCATTATAGAACATATTTACCGGGAAATCAAGTAGAAAAATCAAATACTAAAGCTTGTCACACTTTTTGTGTACAAGCATATGGTACTAGTGAAAGGAGGTGAAAAAATGACAATAGGTAGAATAATCTTTAGTATAGGATGCATCCTGATATTCACAGGCATACTGCTTATTGCCTCAGGATTTCCAATCTCGGTTATTGGTCCGCTGCTTATTGCTGCGGGATTGATCACTGTTCCGCTTGCTGTCTTTGAAGGCAAAATTCCGGTATTCGGAATGGTATGTATCTTTACGGGTATCCTGATGGTTCTTGCAGCTGCCTTGATATTCCTGATCCTCGGCGCTTCACTGTTTGTCCCATATTTACTAGTAATACTGGGACTTGTATTGATCGCCTCAGGTACCATACTTCTCTTAAGACAGTGCTGAATGCAACAGCAATAAGGAATTACCTATACTACTGGTAAACCTTCCTGGTTATGAATACAAATGAAGTTAAAATGGACATGCCTTTTGCTAAAAATGCCCGCACCGGGGCATTTTCTTCACGCAAATTGCCCTCGCGGGTTCGACTCCCGCTGCTTTATATAGCAAAAAACTGTCCCTTTATGGAACAGTTTGCTTTACAATTATGGTGCGCCTGAAGGGAGTCGAACCCCTGGCACACGGATTAGAAGTCCGTTGCTCTATCCAACTGAGCTACAGGCGCATGTTTGGAGCGGGTGAAGGGAATCGAACCCTCGCGATCAGCTTGGAAGGCTGAAGTTCTAC
>DASPLL010000085.1:0-19009 GCA_035627615.1 Clostridia bacterium | reverse complement strand
TAGACCGCCTCATTGACACATATGAGCTTACTCCTACACAGGCCGGCAGAGTGCTTGCTGCAGTACAGGCAGGCATAAATGATGCATTTGTGGTTACCTGGTATTTAAAATATTTGCTGGATATTCCCAGACCGATACAGCTGGATCGAAGACTTGCCACAGCAATATGCACTCCCTACTTTCCATCCTATCCCTCGGGACATTCAGTAATATCAGGAACTGCGGAAGTGATATTGAGTTATTTCTTCCCTCCTGAAGCTGAAAGGCTAAGAGAGCTTGCAGAAGAAGCTAGTATCTCCCGTTTGTACGGAGGTGTGCATTTCATTGAGGATTTAGAGGAAGGTTTAAGGTTGGGACGTCAAATAGGAAGGATCATAGTTTGTGAACTAAGCAGACAGAGGGATATTACCGGAAGAATGATTGATATTCCTCCTGTTAATGACAGGAATGCAGTTCTGCCGCCACCACCATATAGACAGGCAATTCCATTCCCATCTAGAGTAAGAGACTGCGATCTGCCGCTTTTGCCCAAAATATAAGAACGTTAAGAATCCATATTTGAGTATTTCATCTGCTGCAAATATGGATTTTTTATGCATGCCAGTATCTATAATATGCCTGTAAATAAAACGTTATTTCAATTTCGATGTGCATTTTGTCCATTTGTGTTATAATATGAGCAGTAAAATATAATAATGGGTATAATATACGCATAAAAATAAGATATTAGAGGTTTGAGCTATGACAGAAAGAAAAGCACCTGAGAAAATAAATAATGAAGAGCTTTTAAAGCAGAAGCAGATAACACAGAGTATAAGAGAGAACAATGAGCTTGAACACCTGAAAACAGGCAGGCAAAAGTTTATGCATGTACTGACCTTCGGCTGCCAGCAGAATAATTCGGATTCTGAAAAGATAATGGGTATGCTTGCAGAAATGGGCTACACCCATACGGATAAGAAGGAACAGGCGGATGTGATCATAATAAATACCTGCTGTGTAAGGGAGAATGCGGAGCTTAAGCTTTACGGCAACATCGGCGCCCTGAAGCAGCTTAAGGTTGATAATCCGGCACTGATTATAGGAGTATGCGGCTGTATGATGCAGCAGGAGCATGCCGTAGAGATGATAAAAAAGAAATACCGCCATGTGGATATAATATTCGGCACGCACAATATATACAAGCTCCCTGAGCTTTTAGAGCGTTCAATGGATGAGAAATATACATTGATAGATATACTTAATACAGAAGGCACAATAATAGAGGATATACCCGTTCTCAGGGAAGAGAAATTCAAGGCCTGGGTTACGGTTATGTACGGCTGCAACAACTTCTGCTCATATTGTATAGTCCCCCATGTGAGGGGCAGGGAGAGGAGCCGTAAGCCGGAGGATATAATAAAGGAAATAGAAGGACTTGCAAGTGATGGCTGCAAGGAAGTCACTCTGCTTGGACAGAATGTAAATTCCTATGGCAAGGATCTGGAAATGGCAATTGATTTTGCTGATCTGATAAGAAGGGTCAATGATATAGAAGGTATCGAGAGGATAAGATTCATGACCTCGCATCCCAAGGATATATCGGAAAAACTCATCCATACAATGAGGGAATGTAAAAAGGTATGCGAGCAGCTGCACCTCCCTTTCCAGGCAGGCAGCAACGAAATTTTGCGCAGGATGAATAGGAAGTATACAAAAGAGGAATATCTTAATAAGGTAATAAAGGCAAAGCAGGAAATACCGGGAGTGGCACTCAGCACCGACGTGATAGTGGGCTTCCCCGGCGAAACGGACCATGACTTTGAGGAGACCCTTGATGTTCTGCGGCAGGTAGAGTTCGACCAGGTATTCATGTTCATATATTCCAAGCGGAAGGGCACTCCGGCTGCTGATATGAAAGATGCATCCAGCTATGAGGAAAAACACAGGAATTTTGACAAGCTGGTAAAGCTTCAGAACGATATATCAAGGAAGGCGAATGAGGCTTATCTGGGTAAGACGGTAGAGGTGCTGGTAGAAGGCACGAGCAAGAATGACCCAGGAAAGCTCACCGGCAGGACCAGGACAGGGAAGGTAGTGAACTTCAGCGGCAAGGATGGGATTACAGGCAAGCTTGTGAATGTAAATATAAATGAGATACATTCATGGTTTCTGAATGGGGAAATGGTTAATGAGGTGAAGTGATTATGGCACAGCTGACGCCTATGATGCAGCAATATTTTGAAATAAAGAACCAGCATAAGGACAAGATATTATTCTTCAGGCTGGGAGACTTTTATGAAATGTTTTTCGAGGATGCGATAACAGCATCCAAGGAGCTTGAGATCACACTCACAGGAAGGGACTGCGGACAGGAGGAAAGAGCGCCCATGTGCGGCATACCATATCATTCCGCAGAGAACTATATTGCCAGATTGATAGAGAAGAACTACAAGGTAGCCATATGTGAGCAGGTGGAGGATCCTGCCCTTGCAAAAGGGATAGTACGCAGGGAAGTGATCAGGATAATCACTCCCGGTACTGTGACAGAAAGCTCAATGCTGGATGAGAGGAACAACAACTACCTCTTGAGCCTTTATTCTGACGGCAAACAGCTGGCATTATCCTATGTGGACCTTTCAACCGGAGAATTCTATTGTACTTATGATGATAATGCCGATGGAGCCAATATAAGAAATGAAATAAACAGGATCAACCCTTCCGAGATAATCTCAAACACTGAGCTTCCGGAAATAAAAGCGGCATATTCTGCTTTCAATATTCTGGACAAGAAGTACTACGATCATGAGGACTGTGCAAGAAGGTTAAAGAGGCAGTTTGGGGTATCAAGCCTTGAAGGGCTTGGAATAGACAGTGAAGGGTTACTGCGGAGCACCGGCGCAGTACTTTTATATCTTGATGACATACAGAAGGTCAGCCTTGATAATATAAACTATATCAGGAGCTACAGTATAAGTAATTTCATGGTACTGGACCAGAGCACCAGAAGAAATCTGGAGCTTTCTGAGACCATAAGGGGCAAAACAAAAAAGGGGGCTCTGCTTTCTATAATAGACAGGACCTCAACTGCCATGGGAGGAAGAAAGCTAAAGAGCTGGCTTGAGAAACCGCTTCTCAGCACTACAGCAATAAATGAGAGACTGGATGCTGTAGATGAGTTATATAATGATTTCCTAAAAAGAGAAGAGATAAAGGAATACCTGAAAAGCATGTACGATGTTGAAAGGCTTGCAACGAGAATCGCTCTGGGCAGCGCCAATGCAAAAGACCTTATAGCCTTCAGGAATTCGGTAAGGAATCTTCCATATATAAAAAGCATGCTTTCTGATTGTACAAGCAGTTTATTGGAGAATATTTATGATAAGCTTGACATACTGGAGGACTTGTACCAGATAGTGGACAAATCGATAAATGAAGATCCACCCTTCCAGCTCAGGGAAGGTAATCTTATAAAGGACGGGTATCTGTCCGAGCTGGACGAGATACGAGGTGCATCGGTAAATGGAAAGCAGTGGATCGCTGAACTGGAGCAGCAGGAGAAGGAAAAGACAGGCATCAAGTCCCTTAAGATAGGCTTCAACAAAGTATTCGGCTACTATATTGACATTACTAAATCAAACCTGTCCTCGGTACCGGATTACTTTATCAGGAAACAGACCCTTTCCAATTCTGAAAGATATATAACTCCGGAGCTTAAGAAGCTTGAGGATATGGTGCTGGGTGCGGAGGAGAAGCTTATAGAGCTTGAGTATCTGACCTTTATAGGAATAAGGAATGAAATAGCAGGACACATAAAAAGAATTCAGCAGACGGCTTCATTCCTTTCAGACCTTGACTGTATCTGCTCCTTTGCTGAGGTGTCACAGAAATACAGTTATACAAGACCTGTTGTTGATAACAGTGACAAGCTGATAATAGAGAACGGAAGGCATCCGGTAGTGGAAGCCCAGAATAGCGAACTGAAGTTCGTACCTAACGATACGCTTCTGGACAATGAAGAAAACAGGATGCTCATTATCACAGGACCGAATATGGCCGGTAAATCCACCTATATGAGACAGGTGGCGCTTATTACGCTGATGGCGCAGATAGGCTGCTTTGTTCCCGCATCAAAGGCTGAGATAGGGGTAGTGGACAGGATCTTCACCAGGGTAGGAGCCTCCGACGACCTGGCATCGGGGCAGAGTACCTTTATGGTTGAGATGAGTGAGCTGGCCAATATAATGAACAATGCAACTGCTAAAAGCCTTATAATACTTGATGAGATAGGAAGAGGGACCAGTACCTTCGACGGACTCAGCATCGCCTGGTCGGTGGTGGAATTCATAGCTGACAGTGGCAGAATCGGAGCAAAGACACTTTTCGCCACCCACTATCATGAGCTTACAGAGCTGGAGGACAAAATAGAGGGTGTGAAAAACTACTGCATCATGGTTGAAGAAAAGGGAAAAGACATAGTGTTCTTAAGGAAAATAGCAAGGGGCGGAGCCAACGGCAGCTACGGGATACATGTGGCAAGGCTTGCCGGCATACCGGAATTCGTACTTGAAAGATCCTCAGAGATACTGTCCATACTGGAAAAGTCTGAGAAGAATAATCAGACGGATATTGTAAAGCATAGGAGAAAAAAGCCTGTCATCAATGACTTTGAGCCTAACCTGTTCAACTTTGCAAGCTTTTCCCTGGCTGATGAGCTAAAAAAGCTGGATGTTGTCAATATGACGCCTATACAGGCTCTCAACAAGCTTATGGAGCTGCAGGATAAAGTGAAGGATATACAGTAAAATACCTGTGAGGAGAATAATATGGGTAAGATATATTTGCTGGATGAAGCAACCATTAACAAAATAGCAGCAGGAGAAGTAATTGAAAGACCTGCTTCCATAGTCAAGGAGCTGGTGGAGAATTCCATAGATGCAGGAGCTACTGCCGTTGGTATTGAGCTTTCAGACGGCGGAAAGACCTATATAAATGTATCGGACAATGGCTGCGGCATAATGAAGGAGGATATGGAACATGTGTTCTTCAGACATGCTACAAGCAAAATAAGATCCTCCGAGGACCTGCATAAGGGTATTCTGACGCTGGGCTTCCGCGGCGAGGCTATGGCGAGTATAGCTGCAGTTTCAGAGGTGGAGCTTAAGACAAAATCAGAAGAGGATCCATCGGGAAGCCATGTACTGATAAAAGGCGGGAAGCTGCTGGACAATACTGCTATAGGCTATCCTACAGGCACCAGCATTACAGTGAGGAATCTTTTCTTCAATACACCTGCCAGGCTGAAGTTCCTGAAAAGCGATACCTCGGAGCAGGGCGCCATAGTTGATATTGTTGAAAAACTGGCGCTTACCAACACAGGAATATCCATGAAGCTTACAGTAAACAATAAGGTGGTGCTGCATACTCCGGGAAACGGAGATTTACTCTCAGTTATCCTGTGTATTTACGGAAATAATATATCCAAAGCAATGCTACCACTGGAGTATTCAAACGATTTTATCAGTATTGAAGGGTATATAGGCAAGCCTGAGATAGCAAAAGGTAATTCAACCTATATGACCTTTTCCATAAACAGGAGGTATATAAAGAGCAGAATGATGGCAGAGGCGATGAAGCAGGCATATAAGACACTGCTTATGAATAACCGCTACCCTTTCAGCATTATAAACATTGATATAAAGTCAGATATGATAGATGTCAATGTTCATCCGACAAAACAGGAAATAAAGTTTTCCGATGACAGGGCGATATTCAATACCCTGTATCTGGCGGTTAAGAACTGTTTGAACAATAACAGGCTGATATTTGAAAATATTGAGGATATGGAAGTGCCGCAAGAATCAAATGCAGAGGCGCACAAGAACATACATTCTTATGCGGATTCGTATAGGAACGTCAGTTCCGGTAACGATACGGCATTTGACAGAAAGTCGGCATATGAGCCCGCAAAGGTTAGCTATGACCAGCTTTCCTTTAATAATGCAAAGGCCGTTTCACCTGAAATCGACAGCTTCCGGAAACAGTATGAGCATGAACGGGAGCATGAGCATGAAACAGCAATGATACGGGAAGAAGCTGTAGAAAAGCCTCATACACTGGCAATCAATATAATCGGGCAGTTGTTCGGAACATATGTTCTGGGGCAGCAGGAGGACATCTTCTATCTGATCGATCAGCATGCCGCTCATGAGAGGATAATGTTCGAGTATATAAAAGAGAAGTATAATTCAAGAAGTATCTCAATGCAGGAGCTCTTAATGCCTATTATTATAGAGCTGAGTCCTGCAGAAAAGCTATTGTATTCAGAGAACAGTGCGATATTCCAGAACCTTGGCTTTGAAATAGAATGGTTTGGTGAGAATACTCTGGCGATAAGGGCAATACCGATAATAATGGGCGAACCCTGTACGGGTGAATTTTTCAGCAACATACTTGATTCATTGAAGGAGCCGGGAGGCAGCGCTTCATCCCCTCTGGAGAAGATAATAATCAGTATGGCCTGCAAGAATGCAATAAAAGCCGGAGACAGCATTACTCCCGAAGAGACCAGGGAACTAATAGAAAGGCTCATGAAAACAAAGCAGCCTTATACCTGCCCTCATGGAAGGCCCACAATTATAACCATGAGCAAATATGAGCTTGAGAAGAAGTTCAAAAGAATAATATAGTTTATCCGAGGTGTAAGAATTTTGACATCTGAAAATAACGGACTGCCCAAAATATGTATACTGGCAGGACCTACTGCCGTAGGAAAGACCGATATATCACTGGCTCTGGCAAGGAATCTGTACGGAGAGATAGTATCGGCAGACTCGGCACAGGTATATAAATATATGGATATAGGCACTGCAAAGCTCAAGGAAGCTGAGATGCAGGGTATAAGTCACTATATGATTGATGAGGTCGAGCCTGATGAAGATTTCAGTGTGGCGGAGTTCAGGGACAGGGCCGAAATATATATAAGGGACATCAATGAAAGAGGGAAGCTTCCTATAATCACAGGTGGGACAGGGCTTTACATAAATTCACTCCTTGATAATCTGGATTTCACGGAATCCATATCTGATGAGGAGTTCAGAAGTGAAATGCAGGAGCTTGCCGAAATCAGGAGTCCTGCATATGTACATGCGATGCTGGAAAAAGTTGACCCGGCAAGCTATAATAAATTGCATCCCAATGATCTCAGAAGAGTTATCAGAGCTTTGGAGGTCCATAAGTTCACAGGCAAACCCATATCCTATTTTCAGGAGGAATCCAGGAAACAGCCTCCGAGGTATGAATTTGCATACATAACACTGACTATGGACAGAGAAAAGCTTTACGGTAGAATCGAGCAGCGTGTAGATAAGATGATTAAAGAAGGGCTTGTCGAAGAGGTGGAAGCTCTCCTTAATATGGGCTACGGAAGGGAGCTGACCTCTATGCAGGCATTGGGCTACAAAGAGATTGCCGATTATCTCCAGGGGGCGCTGTCAAAGGAGGAGGCTGTAAGGATCCTCAAAAGAGATACAAGGCATTATGCAAAAAGGCAGCTCACCTGGTTCAGGCGGGACCGGCGCATATATTGGGTCAATGTTGACAATTTCCATGAAGATGTAGTAATATTGGAAAATATTATTAGATATATTGCAGGAAAAATTGCTTTGATATAGAATAAATAACTAATAATTATATAATAATATAAATATATATAAACTTGGTAATTGACTTATTTTATTTTGGAGGGGAATTGAATGAATAAAGTAAATATAAATCTTCAGGATGTATTCTTAAATCAGGTAAGGAAAGAGCATATCACAATAACGATCTACCTGGTGAATGGCTTCCAGTTGAAAGGAAATGTAAGAGGCTTCGACAACTACACAATTGTATTGGATAATGACGGTAAACAGCAGCTGGTTTATAAACATGCAGTATCTACAATAATTCCGGTAAAGCCAATCAATTTTGCATTCAGTGACAACAGACCACCGGAAAACAATATAAAATAATGCATTGCTTATCGGCAGACCCTTGTAGAAATACAAGGGTCTGTTCATTGCCTTGAATTGTGAAATATGATAAAATAAATTGTTTATAATATGAAAATGAGGTGCTGTAATGCATTATAAAACAACTGACTATCTGATTAACAAGCTTTCTATAAGCAAGAAGATAATTGATATATGCGTAGCTACAGAGGATGAAGTATCGGGGCAGTTTCAGAAAATTGACGAAGTAAGGGAATTCAATCAGTATAAGGTTCTCAGTGCAATGCAGAAGAACAGGATAAGTGATATGCATTTCAATTATTCAACCGGTTATGGATACGGAGATGCGGGAAGAGAAGCCATAGACAAGGTATATGCTGAGACTTTCGGATGTGAGGACGCCCTAGTGAGACCTCAGATCGCCTCTGGGACCCATGCGTTGTCCCTTTGCCTCTTCGGTGTCTTAAGACCGGGTGATGAGCTGCTGTCGGTTACGGGTAAGCCCTATGATACTCTTGAGAATATCATAGGTATAGAGAACTGCCCTCCCGGCTGCCTTAGAGATCTTGGCGTAAAATACAGCCAGATCAATCTTACCGATTCAGGCAAGATAAATTATAACGAAATTACAAAGAAAATCAATGACAGGACAAAGATGATCCTGATACAGAGGTCCCTTGGGTATTCATGGAGACCTTCACTGACTCTTGAAGACATTGAGTATACCATAAAATTCATCAAAATAATCAATCCCAATATAGTATGCATGGTAGACAACTGCTATGGAGAGTTTCTTGATTTCAAGGAGCCTACAGAGGTGGGCGCAGATATAATAGCAGGTTCTCTGATCAAAAATCCGGGAGGAAGTATAGCTCCTACAGGAGGTTATGTGTGTGGAAGAGCACACCTGGTTGAAATGGCTGCCAGCAGGCTTATTGCACCGGGTATAGGGAAGGAATGCGGTGCTACCCTGGGTATGAACAGACTTTTCTTCCAGGGCTTGTTCCTTGCTCCTCATATAGTATCTGAAGCAGTGAAGGGAGCTGTATTCTGCTCCAGGCTTTTCAGCAAGCTTGGTTTTGAAGTCAATCCGGAATACAATTCACGCAGAAGTGATATAATACAGGCGATAAAATTCGGCAACAGGGATGCTCTGATAGCTTTCTGCCAGGGAATACAGAAAGGATCGCCGGTTGACTCCTTTGTCAACCCGGAACCATGGGATATGCCCGGCTACAATGACCAGGTAATTATGGCTGCCGGAGGCTTTGTACAGGGAGCATCTATAGAATTGAGCGCCGATGCACCTTTGAGACCCCCATATATAGCTTATTTACAGGGGGGGGTAACCTTCGACCATGTGAAGATTGGATTGATTTATGCACTGCAGAACCTTGTTAATAGGGGATGCGTAACTTTGTAGTGGTATATAAACAGCATTAATAATATGATTAGAAAGTTTTATGAATGCTGCTTCCCTGTTTTGTTTACATTAAACAGTCATAATGGTATAATCTAAAAATATTATAAATATGCAGAATATGCATTAAGAGGTGAATGATATGACGAATCTTTCCGACCTTATTAAAAATGACCTTATATATGTTATAGATCCAAAGCAGTATCAAAAAGAAGAGATGATAAGCCTCTTGAAGAATCATCCTGAGATACGCTTTGTGTCCCTGGCAGGTGCTGACCTTACCGGCAACAGTACAGATGAGAGGATTCCCATAAAGGCTTTCTTTGAAGATATTGAAGAATTCCTTAACGGTTCTGTGCAGACTGACGGCTCCAGTGTTGTTCTACCTGGGATAGCTACTCTGAATGACGGAAAATTGGATTTGGTTGCGGATACAAATTGTTTATGGTTCGTTGACTATAATTATGAAAATACTGATTATGAGACAGGCAGACCTGTAGGTACTCTAAGGATACCATCCTTCCTGATGCATAATAACAAGTATGTGGATTCCCGTTCAGTTTTGATCCGTGCAATCGACCGTTTTAAGGCTTCGGTACTGGAGCTTATGAAAAAATACCCCTCTGTATGCAGTGAATACGGAGTTAAATGCGATGACATTGAAGAAATAGTGCTCACATCAGCCACAGAGCTTGAATTCTGGGTGATGACGCCTAATGATAAAGCTGATGTAGAGGCGCTTTCAGCCTCCCAGGAGCTTCAGGAGTCATATTGGAAGCGTACAAAGGGAGTGGTGAGGACCTCTCTGGAGCAATCACTGCTTTTAATGGATAAATACAATCTCAAACCGGAAATGGGTCATAAGGAAGTTGGCGGTATTAAAGCCAAGCTTGATGAGACGGGCAATCTCACACATATTATGGAGCAGATGGAGATAGACTGGAAATTCGATAGCGCACTGCAGGCTGCAGATAATGAAAAATGGGTCAGATATATTGTAAAGGAAGTATTCAGAAAAAACGGGCTTGATGTTACCTTCCATGCAAAGCCTATTGAAGGTGTTGCCGGCAACGGAGAGCATACCCATGTGGGAGTGGCGGCAAGATTAAGAAACGGTAAAATACTGAACCTCTTTACTCCTGAGGATATGAACAAGGACTTCCTTAGTGTTATAGGATACGGAGCTTTGATGGGATTATTGAAGAACTATGAAGTAATAAACCCCTTCATATCCTTTACCAACGATTCATTTAACAGACTGAAGCCTGGATTTGAAGCTCCTGTCTGCGTAGTTTGTTCTCTGGGCCATAATGTCAAAACTCCTTCCAGAAACAGGACGATACTCGTAGGATTGGTCAGGGATATGGAAAACCCTCTGGCCACACGCTTTGAAGTCAGATCACCTAACCCAATGACAAATACTTATCTTGCACTTACCGCTTTCTATCAGGCAATGCTTGATGGTATCACAGTTGTATGCGAGTCAGGAAAGACAAAGGCGGAGCTAGAGGCGGAGATTTCCAAGCTGCCTGAAGCAGAAGGCTTTTACCTTGAAAAGGGAAGAGCATACAGAAGTGAGGAGGATGTATTCGAGCACTATTCTCCTGAGGAAAGGAACCGGATATTCGGAGTGCATCCGGCAACTGTATACGAGAATATTTCAAATCTGGACAAATATCATGAGAAGCTGGATGTGCTGATGAAAGGTGAGGTCCTTGACAACAAGCTGATCAAAAGCTTCGGCACGGCAGTAACAAACAGATGGGTAACTGAGATAATAAACAGGCTATTGCCGGAGAATATGGATACGGTACGAAGGTGTAAAGCGATTCATAACATACAGAACTCTCATGACCTGGACATATCGAATTGGGCTAAGGTTGACAGTCTCAGACACTACCTTATGAAAGACGACTACAACTCAGTATCGCTCTTCACTAAAATAAGAGAAACTGCAAAGGTGAAGGATTATGAGCTGTTATCCGTGCTTCAGCGGGAAATGGCTGCCAAGATGAAGGAATTAAAAGAGCTATACAGTGATTATAAGAAGAATTTAATGGATATTGAAGTATAAAGTTCAAAAGCCACCTGATAAGGGTGGCTTTCTTAATTGTAATAATATTCTATACATATTATAATAAAAGTGTACTATTTAAGTACACAAGTATAGTTGTCCGACAATTAAGGAGTGATGTTATGAATGACTGGACAAAGTAAAATAAAGCATAACCGCCTTATTAAAAAGGCTGAGGATCTGTTTTTAAAATATGGCTATAGCAGAGTGTCTGTGGATCAGATAGCTTTTGAGGCCGGTGTAAGCAAGATGACCTTGTACAAGCACTTTCATTCCAAGGAAAATCTGTTTATAGAGGTCATGAAAAACCAAGCGGAATATCATTACAAGATTATTATGGAGATAATCAATAAGAACTACCATGCAATAGAAAAGGTTGAAGCCTTTTATACTTATTTGCACCAGCTGGCTGTACAATTCCCCCCAATACTGACCAGGGATATTTTTGAGCATCCCAGCCTGATGGAGCAGATAAAAGATATAAAAATTGCGATGGCTGAGAATATGTGGAGATGCATACTGGAGGACGGCATTAAAAAGGGGGAAATACGACCACTGGATGTGGATTTTGTTTGTCAGCTCCTGTTAGGTCTTCCGCAAGTATTTATGAATGTAGATTATTTTGATGAAGAAACAAAGATGTCTGAGTTCATAAAGAAGCTTTTTGATTTTATGAAGTACGGAATGCTGGGCGATGTTAGGGATCATAAAAGCACAGGCATAAAGGAGGGGATAGAGGATGCAGGAAAGTATACTCATGAAGGTTGAGAATGTCAGCAAAGATTACAAGATGGGAGAGGTAAGCGTCAATGCACTTCAAGGGGCCAGCTTTGACATATATGACGGAGAGTTCATAGTTATTCTTGGCCCCAGCGGTTCGGGAAAGAGTACCCTTCTGAATATTCTAGGCGGCATGGATTTGCCTTCCGAAGGAAAAGTGATTGTGGGGGAAGAGGAAATAAACAAATACAATGACAGAAAGCTGACTGCCTATAGAAGGGATAAGGTCGGCTTCGTATTCCAGTTCTATAATCTTATGGCGAACCTTACGGCAAAGGAAAATGTAGAGCTTGCCACGGAGATGTGCAAGGATGCGTTGGATATAAACAAGGTCATGGAAGAAGTGGGGCTTGGTGAGAGAAAGGACCACTTCCCTTCACAGATGAGCGGCGGAGAGCAACAGCGTGTGGCAATTGCCAGGGCTGTAGCGAAGAATCCTCTGTTACTGCTCTGCGATGAACCGACCGGAGCGCTGGACTATAAAACCGGTCTGCTGATATTGTCTTTGCTGCATAAAATCAATCGCGAATTCAAAAAAACTGTTATTATAATCACACATAACATGGCAATCGGAGATATGGCAGACAGAGTCATTAAAATGAGAAGCGGCCGGATAGTGGAAATCAAAGAGAATGAGAATCCTATTCCTCCTGAAAGGATTGAATGGTGATGAAAAAGCTGGATCGCAGACTACTGCGCATGGTCAGGCATTCAAAGGGCCAGTTCGTTTCGATTACTGTAATAGTAGCTGTTGCCTTATGCATATATGTAATGTTAAATGTGACAATTATAAATGTTAAAAATGCGGTTGACCACTATTACAATACAACCAATATAAGCGACCTTGTGGTTGAGCTGATGAGGATTCCACAGGGAGCACTTGAGGATTTGAAATCCATAAAGGGTATTAATGATGTCCAGGGACGTGTAAGCTTTGACGTGCCGCTTCAGGTCGAGGATGAGGATGAAAGGGTAAATATCCGTATAATGTCGATTCCTGATAATGGCGGAAGTATATACAAGCTTTATAAGGCAGAAAACAGCAGTACTGAATTGAATGATGACAACGATGTGATTTTGCTGAAGCAGTTTGCAGAAGCAAGGAACATCAAAGGGTCGGATATCATTACACCGCGTATAAATGGCAGATTGCATAACATGAAGGTTTCGGGAGTTGCATCCAGCTCGGAATTTACATACCTCATGGAAAACGAACAATCTCTGTTGCCTGCGCTGGACAAATTCGGAGTAGCTTATGTCACTGAAGCTTTTGCACAATCTGTCTTTGGGTACAGGGGAAGCTATAATGAAGTCCTGATCACAATAGATGATCAGGAGAATATTGACGATATAATAGATCTTGTAGAAAAGAAGCTGGATAAGTATGGCGTAAAAAAGATCACAAAGCTTGAGGACCAGTTAAGCAACAACGTTTTAACCCAAAAGATAGAAGGAATGGAAATGATGTCTTCAGTCCTTCCCGTCATGTTCCTGCTGGTTGCAGCAATAATAATTTCTATTATGCTTTCCAGGATCGTCAATAATGACAGAATGGCAATAGGCGTTTTGAAGGCTTTGGGGTACAGTAACATAAAAGTGCTTTCCCACTACGCTAAATATGCTCTGGCTATCGGTTTGACCGGTTCTATAACCGGTATCATAGGAGGCTTGCTTTTAGCCAACCCTATGAGTCAGCTCTACGTATTTTACTTTAATATTCCACTTGCCGGAATAGAGATACAATATGACTATATTATAAACGGTATTTTCCTTACAAGTATATTCTGCATCGGGTCAGGGCTTTTCGGAGCCAGAGGGGTAATCCGGATCATGCCTGCTGATTCCATGAGGCCTGAAGCACCGAAAGCGGGAAGACGGATACTGATTGAAAGAATAACTTTCCTTTGGAAGCATGTGACTTTCAGCTGGAAAATGGTTATCCGCAATATAATGAGAAATAAAAGAAGATTTGCCTTCCTGGTTATAGGTCTTGCCCTGGCTTATGCGATAAACACCGTTCCGCTGTTCATGACAGATGCGTTTGTATCGATGTTTGAGCTTCAATACGGGGAATACCAGAAGATGGATTATACGATTGAATTCGCAAAGCCCCAGAATGAAAAAGTAATTGTTGATCTGAACCACTTGATTGATGCAAAAAAAATAGAGCCGAGGCTGGATTATCCCTTTGAGCTTGTTAACGGATGGAGGAAAAAGACTGTCAGTATCACTGGAGTACCGCAGGAAACAGCTTTCTATGTTTTCAAGGATAGAAACGATAATGATATTAAACTGCCGGAAAAGGGGATTTTTATTACTGAGGCTATTTCAAAGGCGCTTAAAGTAGAAAAAGGCGATACAATAACTGTCAAAAGCTTTCTTCCCGGCAGGGATGATATAACACTTCAGGTAGCCGACATATTTAAGCAATACCTGGGGGCTAATGCCTATATGAATATTGAAATTATGGAGAAGCTGCTTCTGGAAAGTCAAATGCTTACCGGAGTCTCTGTAGCATCTGAAGATGATCTCAAGGAGAAGCTGAAGGATGTTAAAAATATTTCTGCAGTGCGCTCTGCAGGAGATATGAAGCAAGCCTTTGTGGAGTATTTGGACACTATGAATATAATGATAATGTTTTATATGCTGTTTGGAGGAATCCTTGGATTCGCCTTGATATATAATGCAACTATAATAGGTATATCTGAACGAACTACTGAATTTGCATCTTTGCGTATCATGGGCTTCGACAAGAAGGATGTCTATAGTATGATCACCAAGGAAAACTTTGTGATGGCAGGAATTGCTATTTTGGTTGGAATTCCTCTGGGTACAGGGATGATAAACGGTATGGTTGAATCCTTCAGCTCGGATATGATAACCTTTCCTGTCATGTTATCACCGAAGATCTTCATACAGGCAGCTTTAGCCTCAATATTCTTCGTGATAATTGCACAGCTTGCCACATTAAAGAAGGTCTACAACCTGAACTTTATAGATGCGTTAAAGAGCCGCATATCTTAGGGGGTATAGAAAATGAAGAAAAAAATAATCTGGATAGGTATTATTATCCTGGTAGCAGTAAGCATAATCGTTTTGAAAACGAAAATGGGAGCCACAGCAGTGCCGGTTGAATCAGCAAAGGTAATAAGAGGTGATATCGAGGAGTATGTTGAAGAAACCGGTAACCTGATGCTTGAAGAGGAAACAACCGTATATACAGTGGCAGCAGGCAAAATTTTGCAGGTATCAAAAAAAGCAGGTGAAACAGTAAAAGCGGGGGAGATAATTGCAAAAATTGATGACAGCGATCTACTGCTGCAGATAAAGGCATTGGAAGCGCAAAAACAAGCAGCCTCAGCAAAATACGATGAAGTCAGGGATTCAACAGATGAAGAGGAACTGCGCAAACTTAATTCACAGGTGCGTTCTGCTGAAGCTTCATATGAAGAGGCAAAAAGAATAATGGATAACAACAGGGTATTGTATGAGGCCGGGGCAGTAAGCCTGGACACATATAAAAGCTCAGTAACCAAATTTGCTGCTGAAGAAGCGAACCTGGAGTCAGCGAAAAGCAGTCTGGCACTTGCTGAAAAGGGTGCTTCAGTAAATGTTAGAAAACAATATGAGGCTCAGCTTTCTGAGCTTCAGGCCAGAATAGAACAATTGAAGATAAAATCTGAAGAAATGATAATAAAATCTCCCATTGATGGTCTGATACTGACCTCGGAGGTGGAGAAGGGCAGTATTATGCAGGCAGGAACAAAACTCTTTGAAATAGGCGGTTCAAAAGGCTTATACATCGAAAGCGATGTGCTTATCGAGGATATAGCAGCAATCAAGGTGGGATCAGCGGTGAAAATCGAGGATGAAGATCTGGGAGTAAAGGATTTGAAGGGGACTGTCAGGAAAATACATCCTAAAGCTGTAAGTATTATGTCTGATCTTGGTATAGAGCAAAAAAGAGTCAAGGTAGAGATTGGTTTGAATGGGGATGCTTACGAGCTCAGGCCCGGATACGATCTGACAGTAAAGATAATCACACAAAGCAGCAAAGGTACGCTTCTCATTGCTGAGAAGGCAGTATTTGATTACCAGGGCAAAGCCCATGTATTTGTTATAGAACAAGGTGCAGCACAGCTCCGGGCAATCGAAAAGGGACTCGAGAGCGATGAACGGGTAGAGGTGCTTAAAGGTTTGAATGAAGGGGAGGAAGTCATCCTGTCCCCTGATGAGGCACTGGAAGCAGGCACAAAGGTCAAAACCACCGAAATTTAAAAGCCTTTGGTAATTTTGAGGACTAATATAGAAATAAAGACCTTTAGCGGAATTTTATAATACTAAATAAAATTCCACTGAAGGTCTTTTTGGATTTTTGATATTTTGCATTGATAGATTATATTTGGGAGGTCTGACAATCTAAAAATATCAGTGGGATGCAAATAAGATTTATCGGTAATAGGAAAGCTAAAGAGAGTAAATGTATGTTAAGAGCCTGAAATTGACTTCATATATTAAACATTTTCACTGAAGGAAGGGATGCATATGTGGTTTTCTAAATCTCATGAAGAAGTACTAAGAGAGTTTAATGTAACAAAAACTACAGGATTGTCTGCAGAAGAAGCAAATGCAAGGCTTCTGAAGTACGGCAAGAATAAACTTAAAGGAAAGGAAAAGAAAGGTCTGATCTCGCTATTTTTTTCTCAGCTTAAGGATATGCTTATTTATGTTTTACTGGGAGCCGCAGTAATTACAGTTATTATAGGAGAATATGTGGACGCAATCATTATCCTGCTGGTAGTAGTTTTAAATGCGGTTATTGGGGTCATTCAGGAGTATAAAGCTGAAAAAGCCATAGAAGCTTTACAGAAGATGACAACTCCCAAGGCTTTAGTGAGACGGGAAGGTGAAATCAGGGAGATCAATTCTGAAGATATTGTGCCCGGTGACATCATTATTCTTGACGCCGGAAGATATATACCTGCCGATATCAGGCTCATAGAAAGTGCAAACCTCCAGATTGAAGAATCAGCATTGACAGGTGAATCTGTACCATCGGAAAAGAATGCAAAGGATATTCACGAAGACCCTAAAACACCGATAGGTGACAAGACAAACATGGCTTTTATGTCTACACTTGTTACATACGGCAGAGGTGAAGGCGTAGTAGTCGGAACGGCGATGGAAACCGAAATAGGTAAAATAGCTAAAATCCTTGATGAAGATATCGAAGAGATGACTCCCCTTCAAAAGAGGCTCGATGAGCTTGGAAAGATACTGGGTTTCATTGCTATCGGCATATGTATCCTTATATTCGTCATCGCTCTTTTACAGAAGAGAGACCTGTTTGAAATGTTCCTGACCGCAATAAGCCTGGCTGTTGCTGCTATTCCTGAAGGGCTTCCGGCAATAGTTGCAATAGTTCTCGCTCTTGGTGTAACAAGGATGTCGAAAATAAATGCTATAGTTAAAAAGCTCCCTGCTGTTGAAACACTGGGCTCTGTAAATATAATCTGCTCTGATAAGACAGGTACGCTGACCCAGAATAAGATGACGGTTGTGAAATTGTATACTCTGAATAACCTCAAGGATGTACCGTCGGAAGGTAAGGGCTTTGATGCAGAAAAGGATGAAAAGGAATTGATCAAATCCTTTGTTCTATGCTCAGATGCCACCTATGAAAACGGTCAGGGCACCGGAGACCCTACTGAGATAGCTTTAGTAGTACTTGGAGACAGATATAATCTGGAAAGAAGGACTCTTCATTCCGAGCATAAAAGAGTAGGAGAAAAGCCCTTTGATTCGGATAGGAAGCTTATGTCTACATTGAACGAGGAAGAGAAAGTATACAGAATTCATACCAAGGGCGCCATTGATAATATTCTGAAGCTGTCAACAAGTGCTTTGGTCAAAGGTAATGTTGTTCCGTTAACAGAAGAAATGAAGGCAAACTATCTGAAGGCGGCTGAAGAGATGTCGGACAATGCTCTGAGAGTACTGGGCGCAGCATTCAGGGACACTGACACTATAATTGAACCGGATGAAATGGAAAAAGAGCTCACTGTTGTCGGTTTAGTGGGTATGATTGATCCTCCAAGACTGGAAGTCAAAGATTCCATAGCAGAAGCCAGGAGGGCAGGTATTACTCCTGTAATGATAACAGGAGATCATAAAAATACTGCTGTTGCCATAGCGAAGGAGCTTGGGATCGCGGCTTCTATTGAGCAGAGTATTACCGGTACTGAAATAGATGAATTATCAGATGAAGAATTTTCGAAAAAAATAAACGCATACAGAGTATTTGCCCGGGTATCACCGGAGCACAAGGTCAAGATAGTTAAAGCATATAAGTCATACGGAAACATTGTCTCGATGACAGGCGACGGAGTCAATGATGCACCTTCACTGAAAAATGCGGATATCGGAGTGGCTATGGGCATTACTGGGACTGATGTGTCTAAAGGCGCCAGTGATATGATACTTACTGATGATAATTTTACAACGATAGTCCGCGCTATAGAAGAAGGCCGTAACATATACAGTAATATTAAGAAATCAGTAATATTCCTTCTTTCATGCAACCTGGGAGAAGTTGTTGCCGTATTTGCTTCTGTACTGTTCTTCTGGCCGGTACCGCTGATGCCGACACAGATCCTATGGATAAACCTGATAACAGATACGCTACCTGCTATTGCCCTTGGGGTTGATCCGGGCGACAAGGATATCATGAAAAGGAAGCCAAGGGATCCGAAAGAAAGCTTCTTT
>DASPLL010000084.1:0-42438 GCA_035627615.1 Clostridia bacterium | reverse complement strand
TAAAGCCCCATCTGGGCGTATTCTCTGCCGAAACGGGATAAGTCTTTAACTATGACTGTGTTGATTATCCCGGCTTCAATATCGCCAATCATACGCTGAAAATCAGGGCGGTCAAAGTTTGTTCCCGACCAACCGTCATCGCAATAATAACCACCGATGGCGATATGATGGTCATTGCAATATTGGGTGAGCAGAGTTTTTTGAGTCTGAATACTGCCGCTCTCTCCGGTCTGACCATCGTCCTGGCTGAGCCGGCAGTAAATTGCTGCTTTTTCTGTTACCATATTTAACACCTCTCTTTCAGCAACACACAATACCATTAATCCAATTCAATAGCTATACTATTTTCCGATATATTTTCATTCGGAACTATGTTAGCCTGAGTTGCCCGAAAGGACTGCTCGATAAGGTCTCCAACCTTATCGAATATCAGTTGATCCCCGTCAAAAAAGCTGAAGGTTACATACTGCACGCCATTGATAATAGTGCTGTTAACCCTAAAATCTCCTTTGAATAAAAACGGCATAATTATCCTCCTTACAAACTCCGTCTATGACCCCGCTTAGGACTTTTCTTTTTTGCTGTAACTGCGACTTTTATTCGTATACAACCCCGAAACCGACCCCGAGTGGCAAATTCCGACCCCGAAGTAAATTGCCCTCCGACCCGCATTGCGGGGCGATGTGCCGGGCGCGGGGAACCACCAACGACCACGCGCCTTAACCTGCATGGTTTTCGACCCCATGGTTCACCCTCAATTCGGCGATTTTTATGTCGCTGTCGATTATCAGTTCTGTCCACTGGCTGGATTCACACCTACACAATCTCCTAACGGGAAGATGAGCCAAGATGGCACACTTTTTCTCTGATATCATGCATGAGGTATAGAAAGTGAGCCAAGATGGTTACTTTCATCCTCCAGCGTCGGCTGCGACGGTTGCGTCGATAAATCTGACACTGACGCCGTATCTGTTTTGCCGTCATTGCCGACGCAATCGACGCGTTCATAGCGGAGACTTATTTCTTTTCTGTCATGGGTGCGATTCATTTCGAATGTGATACCGTGCTCAGCAAGTTCCGCTTGGTTCCGTATCATCTTCTTGATAAGCATGTTTGGACGTATGACTGCCCCGCACACTTTCTCAACCTCGCCGGCCAATTCCGTAGCCGTTCCGAAGAAGGAGAGAAGGGACTCCATAACGTCAGAAAGATGAATAATGATTTCGTCGCTTGGCTGTGGATCGTCGGTAATGCTATCAGATACCAGACACCAGATATGTGTTGCCTTATTAAATTCAAGCTGCAGCTCACGGTATTCAATATCCCGTCCCACACAGAAGAGCGTGGCAGAGTTTCCACTGCGCTTGTCCTTTTTCAGAACAAAGTTGGTGTCGGTGGCGCCGCTGATGCCAGTTGTACCGGAAATCATATTCATCGGATCGTCGTCGTTCATCTTGCGTAGATGGTGGATGAGCAGGATTGCGATGCGGTGTTTGTCCGCCAGCTGTTTTAAGATACCGATATCGCGGTAGTCGCTGGCGTAGGGATTGGCGTCGGTACTTGCTTTTCGTATCCGCTGAAGCGTATCGATGACTATCAACACTGTGTCAGGATACGATTTTATAAAATCCTCAATCTGACTTTCCAGACCTTCACCGATGACATCTGACATTGTTGCGAAGTGAAGATTATCCGGTGCTTCATCCGTGATGTCGAACAGCCGATTTTGAATCCGCGTGAAGCTGTCCTCCAGACAAAGATAAAGCACCGTGCCGCTCGTGACCGGAAAGCTCCATAGCGTTTCGCCCGACGCTACCCGCAGACAGATTTGCAGAGCCAGCCACGACTTACCGATCTTCGGCGCTCCCGCGAGGATGTGCAGACCCTGGGGTATGAGCTCGCTGGCGATGAACCGCGTCGGCGGCAGCGGAGTGATGAGCAATGTTCCGGCGTCCATTGTGATTAGCTTGTTCTGTGACATAGTGACCTCCTTTCTTGTGTTTCCGATTGACTAACAATTTCATATCGGATACAATCAATATAGCAGAGACGATTTTTTAGCACAATAGATTGGAGCGATGTCAGGTACATCGTGAAAATCCATCGGATACAAGGAGTAAGGGACATGGCGCTTGAGACGAGACCCATCAGCGATAAGGAGAATAAGATACAGGAGTTCACGGCACATTTCTGGAATGACCGCGTCATCTTCGATGATAAGAACTTGCCTGTCGGACAAATTTCAACAGATATATTAAATCTCGCCGATGGCAAACTTCTTTCTCTGCGGCGCAGGGCATCGGAGACTCTTGATTTTATGGTTAAGCATTTTTTCAATCCGAGCAAAAAAAAAGACCTCGCTCTTGTCACCGCAGTGCAGAACAAGCTGAACGAGTATCAGGACGCTGTATTAACCTTTCCGCTGTATGAGCATTTGAATATAGACAGCAAGCTCACGCATAACACACTTACCATTGCGTTTAAGGATTTCCTCGATGAATTCCAGCGTCTGATTATGCCTTCGACACGGGAGTATCAGATTTATGCCAGATTTATAAATGACGTTTGCAGGATTCCCGATGAGATTATCGCCTTTCGGTTCTATATAACAAAAATGCTGGATCACTACTTTGAAAACCTGAAAAAGCGCAACGCTGAACATTACGCCTTTGGCGTCTACAAATTCTTTTCCGACAAGGAGGCGCAGAGGGTGCTGGCTTCACTCCTGCCGCCGATTCCGGAGTATATGTTCATGCAAACGCACGAAGCCATGATTGAGTACAACACCATGCCGAATCCGGATGACGAGAAAAAATATATCATTGCCGAGAGGCTGGTTTTTACCTCCATCGCGTCATTTCTCCATACGGATTTTTTCAGAGGGTTGATGAACGGCAATACCCCTCGCCGCTGCCACAACTGTAAACGCTTTTTCCTGCTGAGCAGCGGATACGACACCTGCTACTGCAACAACATTGCACCAGGCGAAACCGAAAAGACCTGCCGCAAGATTGGAGCGCATAAAAAGCAGGCGAGCAAGGAAGGGAAAACACCTGCCCGTCTTGAGTACGACAAAGTGTATAACAAGCTGAAGACCCGCCGTGCAAGGGGTAAGCTCTCCATCGACGAATGGAACGTAGCTGTTGCCCTGGCTCTGGAGTATAAGGATAAAGCCGAAGCCGGAGAGATCACCGACTTGGAGATTAAACGGCTTTACGATAAGATGTGACGATAGCGCGCTCACAGCGTACTATATCCACCGAAGATGAACAGTCGAATAAGTAACTCGCAGCTTCAAAACTCTGCAGAAGCGAACAGAAAAGGAATCGCACTCATATCAACTGGGCTGAGTGCGATTCCTCTGTATTTTTACGGATTATATGGTTCTCCGTTTGGTTTATACGCCGGAGGTGTGCTGTCCTTCGTCACCGGCAGCTGAAGCGGGACGTATATGACGTCGCCTGTAATCTCCGGCTTCTCTGCAGGAGGAGCGGCAATTTCATGCGGCGCAGATTCATCGCCGCCCATGATCCCGATTTTATGACCGTTCTCATACATATCCTCATCGATGTTGCCGCCGCCCATTATACCAACCTGCTTATTGATGTCGCCGTCGCTACCTACTGTGCCGCCCATGATGCTGACCTTGTGGCCGGTGAGCTCGTCGCCGGGATTGCCGACCATTGTTCCGACGCTGCCGCCGCCTTCATCTACAATCCACCCGAAGCCTGGAATCCATATATTTAGCTTACCGTCGATGACGGCTCTGTCGCCAGACTTTAGTTCGGTGGAGACTGGCGCGGTTTTTGATACAGCATGAGGTGCCGGGGCTATCGCTGTTGCAGATTCTGTTTCTTTTTCTGTTGTTATATCCGTTTTCAATGGCTCACTTTCTGCGACAGTCTCCGTTTCGGGAGCAGGAGCATCATCAGAAGGAGTAATTTGCGGCTTTTCTTCTGCCCGAGCCTCAATTTCGGCGCTTACGGCGGCGTTCACCGGCTCGGCGGGTAAATCTCCGACCTCGGCGCTCCGTGGCCATACAGCGGCACACAACACAACACAAGCGATAACAGCTATTCCGGCAGTTATTTGCTTTGTCATATATACCATCTCCTCTCAACGACACACAATACTGCTTTTAAAGCAAGATAGCTATACTAAATTTACAGAATTTTCATCTAATCATTGATGTGTTTTGTCGATTGGGGTAAAATGGTTTTATATGAGAAGTAAAAAGGTTTGTTTTGTGGAGGTTACCTGAATGTCATACAAAGACTTATACATAATCGATAACGATACTACCGAGCGTTCTGTAAAAAAGTATCTTAGTGAATGGTGTTCAATATCAAAGCAAATGGATATTGCAACTGGTTATTTTGAAATCGGTGGCTTACTGGAACTGGACGGAGATTGGCAGAAACTCGATAAGATTCGCATTATACTTGGTTCAGAAGTGACAAAACGCACAAAAGATGTTATTGATGCGGTTGTCACTGTTTTGTTACAACGCCTTAATCAGAGTATTGAAATTGAAAAAGATAAAAACGAATTTTTATTTGGTGTTTCTGCAATACTGGATGCAATGAAAAGCGGAAAAGTAGAGTGCCGTGTTTATGATAAAGATAAATTTCATGCCAAAGCATATATAACTCATTTCCGTGATGAATATCATCAGCAGTTCATATCTGCTATGAATATTCCAACTGGATTTGCTTTGGTTGGTTCGAGCAATTTCACGAAGGCAGGCCTTACGAAGAATATAGAACTTAATGTCCAAATAAGAAATGATGTTGAGGAATTACAGTCCTGGTTTGATTCGCATTGGGAAAAAGCTCTGAATATCACTGAAGCTATATTATCCACGATAGAGAACCATGCACGTGAATATTCTCCCTACGATGTATATCTCAAGTCAATGTATGAATATTTTAAGGGTCAAGAGCAGACGATGTCGGATTGGGAAGAGCAAGAATCTCAAATATATAAAATCCTATCTCAATACCAGAAAGACGGATACAATAGTCTTGTTAAAATTGCTAATAAATACAGAGGAGCATTTTTGTGCGATGGAGTTGGTCTTGGAAAAACTTATGTTGGCATGATGCTTATTGAACGTTTTGTAAAAAAAGAACGACGCAATGTTGTTTTGTTAGTTCCAGCAGCCGCTAGAATACCCGTCTGGGAATCAGCAATTAAAAAATATATACCCGAAATCTTAGATGGCTTTTACCCTTTCAAAATCATAAGTCATACCGACCTGCTACTTGAAAAAAATGAGAACCTTATGTCAAAAATTACCGAGCAGGCAGAATGCGTAATTATTGACGAGGCCCATCATTTCAGGAATAGGGGATCTGGTAGATATAGAAAATTATTTGATATGATGGGTTTAGGTTGTCCAAAACAAATGTTTATGTTGACAGCAACGCCAATAAATAATAGCTTCTTAGATTTACAACATCTCATTGAGTTTTTTACTCAGAGAGTTGATAATTTTTTCAAGATTCCTCCTCTTGGGATACATAGTCTGAGTGGTCATTTTAGGAAAATGGAAGCACGTTTGGAATCACTGACTCAAAATATTGTCTCAGACTTAAGCGACGAGTCATCAGAAGCTGATGTTGTCTTTAAAAGTGATATATTGGTCAATGAATTAGTTGTTCAAAGAAGTCGTACTTACGTCAAAAAGAGCTTGACTGTCGACGAAGGTAACCAGATTTTATTCCCTCTTCGAAATCCTCCAATAGTTGCTGAATACTCAATGAAAAAAAGCTACGGAAAGCTGATTGGTGATTTCATTGACTCATTTTATAGGAGAGACAAGCTTACAGGTAGAGTAATGCCTATATTAGCATTGGTTGTATATTCTCCATATTCTGATGCTTACTTTATCGGCGACAAAACAAAAATTGATTCTATGAAACAAGGACGACAAACCCAGGTCGTAAAGTTAGTTAGACAGCTTTTACTAAAGCGATTTGAAAGTTCAACAGCTGCTTTTGAGGAGACATGTATCAGGATTTTTATACGCTTAAAAAAGTTTTTAGATGATTATAAAGACAGCAGCAATTCTCGAGAAATAGAACGTTTCTATTTGAGACAGGAAAGAATACTGTCACATATTGAAGAATACGTTGCTGAGAACACTTCTTATTCAATAGAGGAACTTGAGGATGAACTTCCTGAATATATTTGGGATATTGAAGAGAATCTGGACATTAAAGATTTCGATATATCAGTTATGATTCAGGATACACTCGGAGATCTTGAAATATTGTCTGATTTTCTTGATGATCTCATGACTATTGATCCAGCCCATGATGACAAAATGAATGTCTTAAAGAATTTACTTTCAACCGATAACAGAGTTGCCGGCAAAAAAGTTATTATTTTCACCGAATATAGATCAACAGCACAATACATTTATAGAGAACTTCAAAAAGCAGGCTTTACAAAAATGTTTGAACTGGATGGTCAGTCAAAGGTTAACCGAAAAGAAATCATTGAAAGGTTTGCCCCCTATTACAATGATCGTACATCAAATAATATAACTGACGAAATCCAAATTCTGATAGCAACTGATGTATTGGCAGAAGGCCTGAACTTGCAAGACGCAACTTGTTTGATTAATTATGAATTGCATTGGAACCCTGTCCGCCTAATGCAACGGATAGGTCGTATAGACAGACGTAGAAGCCGTGAAATTGAGGATCTTTTAATTACTGATCATCCGGAGATTTCAAAAGACAGAGATATTATATGTTATTGGAATTTCTTACCTCCTGTCGAGTTGGAACAGTTATTATCCCTTTATCAAAGGGTCTCACAAAAAACTTTGCGAATATCAAAGACTTTTGGAATTGAGGGTAAGCAGCTATTAACACCGAATGATGATTATGAGGCACTTCGTGATTTCAATTCCGCTTATGAAGGAGCAGAAACTAAGGATGAAGAAATTGCTCTCGAATATCAGCGGCTAATGCTCGAAAACCCTGAATATGAGAACATAGTTAAAACACTTCCACAAAAATTATATAGTGGTAAAATCGCTATAGCTCAAAAAGGGTTCTTTTTCTGCTATGAGCTGCCTTCCAAAAGGCCAGACGATACATGGACCGAAGGCGATGGCCTATATAGATGGTATTTGCTTGACATTGAATCTAAGTCAATACTTGAGCAACCGTATGAAATATGGCAGTCGGTAAAATCAGATAGATTTACACCACGCTTTTTGAATGTTTCTGCAGACTCCTTCGCCGATATAAGAAAAACCATCGAATCATATATAAACAAAACATACATGCGTAGCATTCAAGCTCCGATTGGGGTTAAACCAAGACTTGTTACTTGGATGCAGTTAAATTGAGGTGATAATAATGCCAATATCAATTAAAAATGTAAAAGATTTAGAATCTTTGCTTGTCTATTTTTCAGAAAAGCTTAATTGGGATATAGATCCCGAGAGTTTTACTGATATTGATGATATTACATACGACTTTGATGCAAATGCTATTGGATTAAAAGAAGAAGAGTTTGCAAAAATTTCTTCTCTTCGCCAATTGCGCCCTCTTGTTGAGGGACAACCTTGGGGAATTTTTTCAATTGAGTTTGATAGCAAAAGATTTGAAGTTACTGCTCTTCGCAAAGTTCTTTCAGGTCTTATCCCTAAACGCCGTAATTCTGAGCATGCTATGTGGGACAAAAAGAACCTCCTGTTCCTTTGCTTCTGGGGTGAATACGAGACAAGAACAGTTGGTATTGCATATTTTGAAGATAAAGAATCAGGCTTGCCACAGATAAAGATTAATTATTGTAGTCCTAAGATTGAAGACCCTATTCAGCTTGATAGGTTTGAGAATAAACTCAGTAAGTTGTCATGGCCCTCAGATATTAATGACTCTACATCTTGGCAAAGCCAATGGGCAAGTTCATTTACGACCGCATACCACCAAGTTATTCATAATTCTACCACTCTTACAAATGCCTTGGCGGAAATTGCAAAAGACATTCAGCAGCTTATCCTGGATATCTTGCATGTTGAAACCTCAAATGGATATGTTCATCTTCTTTATGAGAAATTTCGTAATACATTGGTACATGACATGACAGATGAGCAGTTTGCTGATATGTATGCTCAAACTATGGTTTATGGCCTTTTCTCGGCCCGTTGTATGAATGGTGAGGATAATTTTAATCCTGCTGAAGCAATAAATGATATTCCTAATACTAATCCATTCCTGAAAAACTTATTGAAGGAATGTTTTGCGCAGACTGATAGCAAACTTTCATTTGATGAGCTTCAACTTGATGATATTGTCGAGGTGTTGAAAAAAACTGATATTAAAAGCATTTTAGCTGATTTCAACCGTCAAACTGGTGGTGGCAAAGAGGATCCTGTTATCTATTTTTACGAAGGATTTTTGAATGCCTATGAAAGTGAGCAAAAGAAAAGACGCGGTGTATATTATACTCCGCAACCTGTAGTTAATTTCATCGTTAGAGCTGTTGATGATATATTAAAAACTGAATTTGATATTACTGATGGATTAGCATCTATTGAAACTAAAACTATTTCTATTAAGCGCCCCAGCAAAAAAAGAATTGATGGCTTTATTAAAGAAATAGATGATATTGACGAAGTGCCAGCAATTCAGATACTTGATCCTGCAACCGGAACAGGAACTTTTTTGCGTCAAGTAATTCGTCAAATTTGGGAGAATTTTAAAAAGGGAAAGAGTGCATCCGAGATAAATAAGAATTGGAATGAATACGTCCATAAACATCTACTCCCTCGCCTAAATGGGTTTGAGTTAATGATGGCGCCGTATGCTGTCGCCCATATGAAACTGGCAATGGTTTTAAAAGAAACCGGCTATGATTTTTTAGGTGATGAGCGTGTAAATGTTTTTCTTACAAATTCTCTGGAAGAAGCCGGAAACTCAAGTAACCAAATAAAAATGTGGGAAGATCCGTTAGCAACTGAGTCAGTAGAAGCAAATAGAGCTAAAAAAAATAAAGGAATAAATGTCGTTATCGGCAATCCACCTTATAGTGGAGAAAGTGCTAATAAAGGTGATTGGATTATGTCTTTGATGGAGGACTATAAAAAAGAACCAGGTGGAAAACAAAAGCTTCAAGAACGTAATCCCAAATGGATTAATGATGATTATGTTAAGTTTATCCGTTATGCGCAGCTTTACATTGAACGATCAGGAGCAGGAATTGTTGCTTTCATAAACCCGCATGGATTTCTTGACAATCCAACTTTTCGAGGTATGCGATGGAGCATATTAAGTACATTTGACAAAGTGTACGTTCTTGATTTGCATGGAAATTCTAATAGAAAAGAAATATGTCCAGACGGAAGTAAAGATGAAAATGTCTTTGATATTCAACAAGGAGTTAGTATTTTAATTCTTATTAGAAAAGCTACAAAAAAAGTCGGTTCACTAGGCCAAGTATACCATTCTGATTTATATGGACACAGGGATTATAAATATTCGGTTTTGTCTCAAACGGACTTTTATAGTGTAGCATTTAAAGAGGTGCAGTCTGAATTGCCAGAATACTTCTTTACTTATAAAAACTTACCACTAAAAAATATTTACGACATGGGTATTTCCATAAACAATCTTTTTTTAGTAAATGGAACAGGAGTTATTACGAAACGTGATAATCTCTGCATACATATGTCTCCACAAAATGCATTGAGAGCGGCTGAAGATATTTTATCTTTAAGTAAAGATGCTTTTTATAAGAAATATGCATTACCCGAAGATGTTCGAGATTGGAGATATGTATGGGCAAAGAAGGATATTTCTGAATTTGGTATTGATCCATCAAATGTTCAAGTCATATCATATAGACCATTTGATAACAGATTTATATATTATACTGGTCAGGCCAGAGGATTTGTAGGTTGGCCAGTTTATAAAGTTATGCAACATATGATTCATGGGGAAAATGTGGGATTAGCTTCTGCAAGAAGCAACAAATCTGAAAATTGTGATCACTTTTTTGTTTCAAAGTATATAATGGAAACAAAATATGGTGAACGGACCACGCAATCAGCCCTTTTTCCGTTATATATTTTTGAGCATACGCTCGAGGGCTTGCAGTGTAGACCGAACTTTGCACCAGAAACAATACGCAAAATTTGTGATTTTCTTAAAATGAACATGGCACCAAGTCGCAAATATAAAGGTGAATCATGCTTTACTCCAATCGACTTGTTTGATTATGTTTATGCGGTTTTACATTCACCATGTTATCGAGAAACATATAAAGAGTTTCTAAAAATTGATTTCCCACGTGTGCCATATCCCACAGATCAAGATTTGTTTTGGAAAATGGTATCCTTTGGGAGCGAACTCCGCCAGTTGCATCTTTTGGAATCTTCTATCTTGAGTGAAATTAACTCTACTCCGCTTGAGGGTAATCTTACTATTGAAAGGATTACTTATCAAGATAATAAGGTTTATATCAATGATACGGACTATTTTAGTGATGTGCCTCAAATTGCATGGGAGTTCTTTATTGGCGGCTATCAGCCTGCACAAAAATGGCTGAAGGATCGCAAAGGTAATATCTTAAATTCTTCAGACATTAAGCATTACAATAAAATCATCAGAGCATTGATTGAAACCGACCGTATTATGAAAGAAATTGATAGTGTATTTGATGTGTAAAAAACCCCCGGTTCAATACCGAGGGTTAATTTTCATGGAGCTGGTGGCGAGAATTGAACTCGCAACCTGCGGTTTACGATACCGCTGCTCTGCCTTTGAGCCACACCAGCATATATGTGAGGGCAGGACTTTCAACCCTCATTTTCACTTTATTATAACTTATTCATCCTACCTTATCAACAACCACAGACCTGAGCATTACGAATGCTCTGTTCTACCGACTGAGCTACTCCAGCGCATATAGGCTAACATCAATATTTTATCAGCAATTATTACTATATGCAATTATTCATTTCAAAAATAACAAATAAATTTGCATGATACTTTCATAAAAACACTGAGTCCGCACTACATTCCAGGGGCTTTCATTTCAGATTTCTCCTGCTCTTCTTTGGCATCGGTAAAACAAGCTCAGTAAGCAAAAATGCGGCTATTATAGGAAGCGCAACATAAAACCATAGGTCAGACTTTTTTACAAGCTTCAGGATCATAGCTTCAATTATTAATACGCCGCCCCATATCAGAGAATTTCTTGTAGTTTTATCCATATAGTAAAACCTCCTAATCGGCATTGTGCGGAAACCATCATTATTTTTCGTTCGGATTCCGCAAGATATTTCCTTGATGTTATTGTATTTGTAATATACCAAATGGTAATACTTTTGTGAGCTCTAGATGTTATATAAATAATACAATATAATTATAACAAAAAATACGACATAATACAGCAAATATGACATAATATAGCGGATTTTCATTTTATAGAGTTTCGTGGCTTGTTTTCGGCACTAATTGCTGAAAACATACTATATTATTTGAATAAAAGCGCCGCTATATGCGATTTTCAGACACTTTTGCTGTATTATAGCTACGCATATCCCTTCCGGAGCATGTGAGGCACTAAATCAATGTTATGATTATTAACACTATGAAAGATTTGTAATTTGTTGTGTTAATAATCACTTGTTAGGGCAAACTAATGTGGAATGAAAAAACAGGGGTGGTAAATATGGAGAAATACTCAAGCAAATTGAAATATATTCAGGCGGTTCTGTATATATTGATATTGTGTATAGGCTTTGTCTGCTGTACACCCAAAACTCCGGGACCTGCCGCAAACAAGCCTGTCCCTCAGCCAACTCCGGCGCCGACCATTACACCTGCACCTGAGGTGACTCCCTCACCAACAGCTGCACCGATAGTTACACCGACACCTACACCAACACCTGCACAGGAGGAAGAATCCCTGCTTGATTTTTATCCGTTTAAGGTAGGTAACATGTGGGAATATGAGGGTGAAGGGATGGAATATGCCTCTTTCATACAGAGGGTTGTGTTCAGCTCAGGCAACAGGTATCAGGTCACAGTTGACAATGGAGGTACAGTGATTGCTAATGCTATGGAAGTAAGGAAGGACAGTATTACAAATAACTACAGGTCAGGTGAAGCATACAACGGTGAGAACCTGCTCAACAGGCCGGGCAATTTGAACATAGTGCTGCTTCAGACCCCGCTTAAGGAAGGAAACTTCTGGATAAGTGAGGAAAACCATTATGAGATCATCGATATGGATGCGGAGGTCATAGTACCTGCAGGGGATTTCAAGGATTGCATAGCAGTGAAAGAAACCTTTAAGGATCAGACCTCGAACATGGTCTTCTACTATAAAAGGGGAGTCGGAATGGTCCAGTCGGAGTTCAGAACGGACATGGGGGATCTGATCACATCAAAGCTGAAGAGATATGAATTAAAATGAGAATCGGATGGGTCTTGACCCATCCGATTCTCGTTTATCCTATCTCTTTACAAGGGGGAAGGCGATTACATCCTTTATAGAATATGCTCCTGTTAAGAACAGGAGCATCATATCATTGAATTTCATTTGATTTACAGCATTGATTATTCATTGTCAACTATATTTAGCGAAATACATTAAAGATCCTTACATTGGGTATTCTCTTTCATTGCTTTTTCTTTACGATTATTTTTTGTCTTTGACAACTGTACCAGCAGCACACCGGTCAGTATTACCGCCGTTGAAACAAGCAGTGTAAGGGTGAAAGGCTCATCAAGAATCAGAGCACCCAGGAGAAACGCCACGGGCGGATTCACGTAGGCATAAGTGCCGGCCTTCGCTGCAGGCCATTTCTGCAGTATATATATATAAGAGGAATAACCTATCAGAGATCCGAAAACAACCAGGTAAAGCATGGCGCCGATACCTTTTGCCGAGATGCTGATCCTGGATAACTCGCCAAGAGAGACGCCGACAATTGATAAACCGATACCGCCGGCCAGCATCTGAACACCTATATTTGACACCACAGAGCCGGTTGGTGTGAAGCCTTTGGAATATACTGAGCCTACTGCCCATAAAAAAGCGGCCAGCAGAAGTGCCACGGTACCCCTAAAATCAGTACTGCCTTCTCCGGGACCTGAGAGCACAAGTAAAGCGACTCCTGAAAACCCTATAATCAGACCAAGCCAGCCTTTGAAATCTATTCTGGGCCTTCCGGGTACGAAAAGCTCAATCACTGCCATATACAGAGGTATTGTGGCGACTAACAGGGATGCAATTCCGGAATTAACCCACTGTTCCGCCCATACAACAAGGCCGTTACCTCCAAGCAGCAGGAAAAGACCTACTATGGACTGATCTCTGATGCTTTTCAGATCAGAAGGAAATGCCAGGCCTTTGAATTTGGCATAAAGCAGCATCATTGTGCCTGCCAGAAGAAATCTGATTCCGGCAAAAAGCTCCGGGGGGAATGCGCTGACGCCTATCCTTATTGCAAGGTATGTAGAGCCCCATAATATGCAAACTGCCAGGTATGCTGATATCACTTTTGATTCTTCGCTTTTGAAAACCATGAAAACAAAACCCTCCCAAGCTCTCTTCATATTTATTTCTAATCAAAGCCACAAGACTATTATAATGTATTGCATAAACAGTTGTAAATCAGAAAAGCCATTGATTTATCTGCTCTGCAAGCAAAAAACAATTGACACGTCAACAGAATGGGGCTATTATAAAGTTGTATGTAAGTGATCTTCTTACATACGCCAATAATTCTATATAGTGTTGTCCGCTAGGGGAGCGTTATGCTGAGATAGCATGCTGCGTTTTGAATATCCGCAGCTGCTGACCCTTTGAACCTGTCTGGTTAATTCTAACGGAGGGAAGCGGTTGTGATTAATAAATGATCTGACCGTAACTTTTGTTTACGGTCTTTTTGTTTATGTAAATCGCATTATGCAGATTAGACAAGGTCGCTGCGATTTACAACAATCAAGGAAGACATTTAGCGCTATTTGAATAATTAGAAAGAGGTATAGCGCAAATGCCGACCTCCCGGGCAATAGTAAAAAGAGGTGATGGGACCCTATATCTTAGTGCGAATTCAATAACAATCAAGGTAACTATTTTGCGAATTGTATGGGAGGTATTATTATGAAATATTCATCAACAAGAATGCTTGCGGAAGCAGGAATCATGATAGCTGCCGCACAGATACTCAGTTATGTAAAGATTTACGAGGCTCCGTACGGGGGTTCGGTAACAGCGGGAAGCATGGTTCCGATCATTTTGTTTTCTTTAAGATGGGGAGTAAAATCCGGACTGCTTGCGGCTGTCGCCTATGGAATCCTGCAGCTGCTCATTGGCGGCGAGGTATATACACTTCACATAGCATCCGTGCTGTTTGACTATGTGATCGCTTTTGGACTGCTTGGTCTGGCAGGAGTATTCAGAAATAGTGCAAAGGGTACGCTGATGGGTACCTGTCTGGGTGTACTCGGAAGATTCATATGTCATGTCATTTCGGGTGTTGTGGTATGGGCTTCCTATGCGCCGGAAGGAATGCATCCGCTGGATTACTCCATAGTGTATAATGGTTCCTACCTTTTACCGGAGCTTATAATTACTTTGATTATGATAAGAATACTTTATAATCCGCTGATTAAGAATTTGGGACAAAGGATATAATAAAATAAAAATCTCTGCTCGCAGGAGCAGAGATTTTTATTTGGGGCAATCTGCATTTTCTGGTATAATAATATTGTTTGATTTAAATTTATTAATAAGGATGGATAAGTGATGAAAAAAATAATTGCAGTTCTGGCAGTCCTTATAATGGTGCTCTCGGGCTGCAGCAAGGATGTTAAGGAAAATGAAGCCTCACCGGATGAAATAAATGTGAAAGAAGAAAGATTAGTGAAAGAGTTTGCAGGTACTGTAAATATATTTCACAGGACTGATGACGATCTGCTGCTCAGCACTGAAGAGGAGGAGCTTTATAAGTATTATGACATAGACGTAAGCTCAACGGAGGTAAAAGACAGTAAACTGACAGAGATGACAGGTATGTATATTTATCAGGAGCCCATCGGGAACAGAGGCTTTATTGTGGTTGAGGAGCTGGATTACAAGAATACATTGAAATTCATGAGCAGGGATGGTGCTGAGACTGTCATAGCAGAGGACATCGGGCAGGCTGATTCAATAAACATATCAATAGCACCCGGAGCCGGAAAGCTTGCCTATACATCACCCCTGGAAGGCAGTGATACTTACGGCATACATATTTATGATATGGATACTTCAAAAAATCAAAAACTAATGAGCATAAAAAGTGAAGGACTGATTGAAGGCTTCAATTACCTTGTTAACTGGTCACCGGACGAGAAGAATGTCATTATACAGGATAAATATATATATGATACCCGCAGCGGAATACAAAAGGGAGAGCTCAAGTCGGCATACTCACAGTGGGCGCCTTCAGGAACAAAGATAGCTTTTGTGCTGGATGACGGATCGCAGCAGTGGCTTCCAACTACGGATTATTATGTCTATCCGGGTAAGAAAATCTGCGTCTATGATATTTTAAAGGGAAGCTATGATGAGATCTTCGAAATGGATGGAGATGAATATATTTTCGGTGGAATAATCTGGGGTGGAAAAGACAGCCTGCTTTCCTTCTCAGGCATTAAAGTAAAGGATATGAACCAGCCCGACTGGTATATGAAGCTCAACTACAGTTCATTATATATTGTGGAGCTGGAAAACAATAAGAGCAAAAGGCTTGAAACGAATGTGGATGCAAGTGACGGAACAATGATTGAGCTTGCGAACCTTAAGTTTACCAACGAAGGGAATTTGCTAAGCTTTACAGTAGGGAATTATGAAAAAAGCAGCCTGCATATAGTGAATACAGCGACACTGGATGTAAAAATCTTTGAAAACGCTGAATATCTTCACTGGATCGATGGAGAAAACTACGTAATACCGGCAGGAACGAATACTATGTATTTCGGCAGAGATAATTCAATAATAAAGATAGATGAAAAGCTGCAGGAGAATGCAATATATACATCAAAAACCAAGCTGGATGATTTCTTCCTTTCCAAAGACGGGACAGGGATTCTGATTTTTGAGCTTCAGGATAATGTGCATATTGTGAGATACATTGGTGAATAGAATAGCATAGAGTGAGGTGTTTGAATGTACGATAAAATTACAAAAGAGACAATGGTGAAAATCCATTTGGGATGCAGAATAGAGGATATTGCAAGTACGGTAATCCTCACACCCATATGGAGCCTCGAAGGCTTCAGAGATAAGGCGGATGCTGTAGTGACAGAGTTTGCAGGCTGGTACGAGGGTGCTACTCTGGCGGTCAATAACAAGAATATAACAGTGATAAGCAGCGGAATAGGCGCTCCCATGTCGGGGGACTGTGCTCTGGCTTTGAGCTATACCGATTGTGAAAATGTCATATTCTCCGGCTCTGCCGGGGCAATCAACTTGGATTATAATATAGGGGACATGCTTGCTGTCAATGAAGCTGTTATCGGAGAAGGCTTCTCACGATATCACAGGGACGATATAAGAAAGGACTGCTTTGGGGAGCTGGTGTCAGGGGACAAGAAAGTGGCACAAATGCTAATGAAAACTATCAGCGGATATGGCAGTAAATATGGTGTAAATTGCCATAGGGGAAGGATATTTTCAATAGACTCCATACTGGGTGAGAGAAAGGATACCTTTGACTACATGCGGGAGAAAGGCTGTGATGCAGTTGAAATGGAGGTATCCGCAATATTCACTGCATGCAGGCGGGCGGGCAAGAAAGCTGCAGCCGTGATACTCATCAGTGATCTGCCTCTCAAGTACAGGAATCTGTTTGAGGGTATAACCGAAACCGATGTTAAGAGGTATAATGAGATAAAGAACGATTTGCCAGGCATACTGCTGGAAGCTGCTGCCAGTTTTCAGTGAATAAAAAGCGGAGGTGCTGAATATGAAATTAGTCAGGTTTGAAAGCAATGGGATCGAAAGCTATGGTTTGGTTGAAGAAAGTATGGTTTACAGGATCGAAGGGGATATTTTCAGTGAGTACAAGGTGACTGAAGACAGGTATAAGCTGCAGGAAGTAAAATTGCTGGCACCCTGTAAGCCTTCAAAGATAGTGGCGGTAGGTATCAACTACAGGGATCATGCAACTGAAATGAAGCATGACCTGCCTGAAGACCCGGTGCTTTTTATAAAGCCGTCTACCGCAGTCATAGCCCCTGAGGAAAAAATAATCAGGCCTCAAATGTCGCAGAGGGTAGATTATGAGGCTGAGCTTGCCCTGATAATAGGAAAGCAGGCGAAAAATGTTGAACCTGAGGAAGCGCTCCAATATATACTGGGCGCGACCTGCTTCAATGATGTTACTGCCAGGGATCTTCAACAGAAGGATGGGCAGTGGACTCGCGCTAAGTCCTTTGATACCTTTGCACCTATGGGACCTTTTATTGTGACTGATGCGGATTATAACAACACAGATATAGAGCTGGTGTTGAACGGTGAAACCAAACAAAAATCCAATACATCATATTTTATTGCTAATGCCCAGACTATAGTAAGCTATGTATCAAAAATCATGACATTATATCCCGGTGACGTTATAGCAACCGGAACACCGGCAGGTGTCGGGCCGATGCTCAGGGGAGATGTAGTAGAGGTAAGACTTCAGGGCATAGGAACACTCATAAATTATGTTGAATAGGCAATTGTAACTGAATAATATTCTACCTCATGAGCAAAATACTTATGAGGTGTTTGTAGGTCAAAAAAAGTGCCGTACACGCGGCACTTTTTTTTTTAGACACACATGGAAATGGAAATGTCTGAAAATTAGGAACGTTTGTACGTTAATAGAGTACATTGCGTAAAAAATGTATGTAAATTTTGCACAAAACTATTCTTTTTCAAAAAAATAGATGCTATAATGTTAATTGGATATAAATGACTATACCTTAACCTAAATAAAGTGAAAATTTTAGGAGTTGGGAGGATTTTTATGAAGAAAATACTGATCACAGGTGCATTAGGACAGATTGGTACCGAGCTTACGACCTATATGAGAGAACAGTATGGAAATGACAATGTTATAGCGAGCAACAGAAGCAGGCATGGCGATGACAGCTTCTTTGAGGCAGGTCCCTTTGAGCTGCTTAACGTTGTTGATGCAAAAGGATTGGCTGATGTATGTAAAAAGTATGGTGTGAACCAGATCATACACCTGGCGGCAATTCTTTCGGCAAATGCTGAGAAGAATCCACAGGCAGCCTATGACATCAACATGAATGGAACCTATAATGTCCTTGAAGTGGCAAGAGAACTTGGTATTGCAGTATTCACACCCAGTTCAATAGCGGCTTTCGGAGCCAGCACACCGGCAGATAATACTCCGCAGGATACTATTCAGAGGCCTTCAACCATGTATGGGGTAACAAAGGTTGCAGGAGAGCTTCTCTGTGACTACTATTTCAAAAGGTTCGGAGTGGATACCAGAGGCGTAAGGTTCCCGGGGATCATATCCTATGTAGCTCTTCCGGGCGGCGGCACTACAGACTATGCTGTACATATCTATTATGAAGCCTTGAAGAACAAAAAATATGCATCCTTCATCGGGGCAGGGACATATATGGATATGATGTATATGCCTGATGCAATCAAGGCAGTTCACGACCTTATGGAAGCAAATCCTGACAAGCTCGAGCACAGAAACGCATTCAATGTGACCGCAATGAGCTTCGATCCTGAGATGCTGGCTGCAGAAATAAAGAAGCATATCCCTGAGTTTGTACTGACCTATGATGTTGATCCTGTCAGACAGGCAATTGCAAACAGCTGGCCTAACTCGCTTGATGACAGTGCGGCCAGGAAGGAATGGGGATGGGATCCCAAGTATGACATGGCAGTAATGACAAAAGACATGCTGGATAAGCTGACTATAAAGCTAAACCTTAAATAATAAAATTAATATTTTGGTGGTATGGAAAGAGGAGGTAAAAAAATGGGTTTACATGATCTGGACTTTATTACCCAAAGGCTGAATGAGCTCAAGGAACAGGGCGTATACAGGAAGCTGCCTGTATTGGGGGGACCGTCGGGTCCAAGAAGCATAATAAACGGCAAGAATGTTATCAATCTTTCTTCCAACAATTATCTGGGTCTTGCAAATCATCCGAGACTCAGGGAAGCAGGCAAAAAGGCAATTGACAAATGGGGCATGGGCGCAGGTGCCGTAAGAACGATCATAGGAACAATGGAAATACATGAAGAGCTGGAAGAGAAGCTTGCGAAGTTCAAGCATGTTGAAGCGGTGCTGGTATTCCAATCCGGTTTTACTGCAAATGCTGCTGCTATTCCCGGTATAGTTGACAAGGGCGATGTGGTCATAAGTGATGAGCTTAACCACGCTTCAATCATTGACGGCTGCAGACTCAGCAAGGCTGATGTTGTAAGATTCAAGCACAGCGATATGGCTGACCTTGAAAGAGTTATAAAAGAAGTCAAGGATAAATATAATACAAAGCTTATTATCACCGACGGCGTTTTCAGCATGGACGGCGATATAGCAAAGCTTCCTGAAATTGTTGAACTGGCAGAAAAATACGGCTGCCTCACCTATGTTGATGATGCACATTCCAGCGGAGTTCTTGGAACCAACGGACAGGGTTCTGCCCACCACTTCGGTCTGAGCGACAGAGTTGACGTGCAGATAGGAACTCTTTCAAAGGCTATCGGTGTTGTTGGAGGATATGTGGCAGGCAGAAGGAACCTTATCGACTGGCTGAACCACAGGGGCAGACCTTTCCTCTTCAGTACGGCAGCTCCACCAGCAGTAGCAGCGGCTTGTATTGAGGCAATAAATATATTGTCAGAGAGCAGAGATCTCACAAACAAAATGTGGGAGAATGCAAATTACTTCAAGAAAAAACTCAATGATCTGGGCTTCAATACAGGTAAGAGTGAAACACCCATCACTCCAGTAATAGCAGGAGATGATAAGAAGGCCGTTGAACTGAGCAAGAGGCTTTTTGAAGAGGGAGTATTCGCACAGAGCATAGTATTCCCAACAGTTGCAAGAGGAGCAGCAAGGGTAAGGACAATTGTTACGGCTGCTCATACAAAAGAGGATCTTGACGAAGCGGTTGCAGCCTTTGCAAAGGTTGGAAGAGAGCTTGAATTGATAAAATAGCATATAGAGTTATTTATAAGAGCACCGCAAGGTGCTCTTATTATATTTTCATGGATTGCTCCTGTTGAGATGAATTGAGAAGATATCAGATTTAATCCGTATTGTATTATTTTGTCTGAGAAGAACAAAGTGTTTTCTGCAATCTGTTTATGAGAATGTTCAAAAGCTGCGCAAACTAATTGTTCAGCTTCTGTATGATTATATTGAATATATTAGATATGAAAAAAATTATAGTATCGATCCAATCTGTGAAGTAAAACATCATTAATCAAGTCCAACTATAGAAACTTTCGTAATCAACATAAAATTTCGATATCCTTAATAAAAAAGTAAGGAATCTGAACATCTCTTATTATAAAACAATTAAGAAAATTTCAAATAGTAATTGACTTATATGAATCATAATGCTAATATATAAATGGTATACCAAAGGGAATACAAAATTGTATATATACAAAACCATTTAACTTTTATTATTCTAAAGTTATTGAAAATGGAAAGGAAGTGTATAACCGTTGGCTAATCTTAATGTTGAGGTATTTGGATTAAAATTGAAGCATCCTATTATATTAAGTTCCGGTTGTCTAACTCATACAGGTGCTGGTATGATTGCCGGTCTCAGAGGAGGAGCGTCGGCAGCCATAGGAAAAACCTGTGGTTCTAAAGCAAAAATGGGACATCCCCAGCCGCAGATAATAAATAAACCATCAAAGGCTTATATGGTAAATGCGCAGGGTATACCGAATCCGGGAGTTGAGAAATTTATAGAAGATATTAAGAAGGCGATTGATGCTGGATTAGGTCCAATTTTCGCGAGTGCTCTTGGCGAAAAGCCAGAAGATTTTGCATATGTTGCTCGTGGGCTAGAGGAAGCGGGAGCGGAACTTATTGAACTTAACGTTTCATGCGTTCATCCAACCCATGGTGTAAAATATGGGTTCTTATCAGGCGATAATCCGGAACAGGTTTACAATACGGTTAAGGCAGTTAAGCAAGCCGTTAGTATTCCGGTTGTTCCTAAAATATCATCGCATAAAATTCTTGATGTGCCCATATTGGCGAAAGCAGCTGAAGAAGCTGGGGCAGATGGAGTTACAGTTGCCAATACATTACCGGCTCTGGAGCTTAACACTGATACTCTGAAACCAGCTCTGGGGAACCCAGATGGTGTAGGAGGCCTTTCTGGGGATGCAATCAAGCCTATTATTTTAAGGTGTGTAGCTGATACTGCAAGAGTAGTAAAGATACCAATTATGGCTACCGGAGGCTGCACCACAGGTGCGGACGTTGCTGAAATGTTGGCATTGGGAGCTTCAGTGGTTCAAGTCCATACAGCAGCTATGTATTACGGAATGAAACATTTTTCTAAAATGGTTGAGGAATTGGATGCGTATCTTGATACACATAATTTCAAATCAGTTAATGAGATTATTGGTTATTCCCTGCAGTTCCTTCCTCCCAAGCCGCTTCAAATGCAAGATGATCATTGATTAAAAGGGGGGTTGAAAATGACAATAGAAAAATCAAATCATTGGGAAGCCGACCGCATGCAATATCTGCCTTTTTCTGGTATACGAAAAGTGTTCGAGGCAGCTAATCATCTAAGAGCACAAGGGGTTAATATCATTGATCTGGCCTTGGGACGACCGGATTTTGATACACCGGTCAATATAAAAATGGCTGCTCAGAAAGCTCTGGATGAAGGTCAGGTGCATTATACTTCAAACTATGGAGTATCCCAGCTTACAAATGCTATATCTAAAAAAATAAAAACCGATAACAACCTTGACTATGATGCAAACGGTGAAATCATGGTCACTGTGGGGGCTTGTGAGGCAGTATATGCTGCAATGACATCTTTTCTGAACCCTGGTGATGAGGTAATTGTTCCTAGTCCAGGCTGGCTTAACTACATCTATATTCCTGGTATGCTCGGAGCAAAACCTGTTACAGTTCCTTTAAAAGAAGAGAATAACTTTGCGCTTTCCGCTGCTGATGTAGAGGCCAAGATTACTTCCAAAACAAAGATGCTCATATTAGTTAGTCCACATAACCCCACCGGTGCTGTTGTGAAGAAAAGCGACATGGAGGCTATTGCAGAGCTTGCCAAGAAGCACGATTTTCTCGTACTTGCTGATGAGGTATACGAGAAGATTATTTACGATGGGAATGAAAACTTTAGTATCGGTTCTCTGCCAGGAATGAAGGAACGCACAATAATTATAAATGCAGTTTCAAAGACTTATTCCATGACAGGCTGGCGCATTGGCTGGATTGCGGCAGATAGAAACCTTATGAAGACGTTAGTAAGAACTCATCAATATCTTGTGACATGTGCAACCTCGTTTGCTCAATTTGGAGCTATCGAGGCTCTGGAGGGGTCCCAGTGCCGGTCCAAGGAAATGGTTGCAGAATTTAAGCGCAGAAGAGATCTAGTTGTAAAATCTATAAATGAATTGCCTAAGATTAAATGCTGCAATCCTTCGGGTGCATTTTATGTGTTTGCTAATATAAAGGGCTTAAATATGTCATCCATGGATGCTTCCACATTTTTCTTGGAAAAGGCTGCAGTAGCTACAGTGCCGGGGTCTGCTTTTGGAGATGAAGGTGAAGGTTATATAAGAATCTCTTACTGCAATTCTTATGAAAACATTCAACAGGCTATGAAGCAAATGAATGAGGCCTTGAAGAGCTTTTAGAATTATTGAAGGAAGTAATTATTATCAACTAAAAGCCTATGCTAAGAAGATACAGGATTAAATTATTAATTTAATCAGGAAATTAAAGTTACTGATACAAAGGTTAATACAGAAATAAGGAGCGATTAGTAATGAATATTGAAAAAGGACCTTGGAAAGGCGAAGGTTACTGGTTCAGCCATTATAATTTTTTGGATGAAGTAAGAAAGAACTGGACGCTACCCCAGAAAGTAGAAATTCATGATGCAACTTTGAGAGACGGTGAACAGACTCCAGGTGTGGTTTTAAGGCCTGATGAAAAAGTTGCTATCGCAGAAAAACTTGCAGAAGTTGGGGTCGATCGAATCGAGGCTGGGATGCCGGCTGTTTCCCAGGACGACTTCAATGCCATTAAAAAAATAACAAGCATGAAGTTACCAAGCAAAATTTTAGCTTTTGCCAGGGCTGTTCCCGATGACATAAAGAAAGTAGCCGAATCGGGTGCATGGGGAGTTGTAATAGAAGTGCCTATTGGCTATCCCAAGCTACGCCACCAGTTCCATAAGAGTTGGGAATGGGTCCTTGAAAACAGTATTATTGCATGTAAAGCGGCTAGAGAAGCTGGTCTGCATGTAGTCTATTTCCCTTATGATACCACTAGATGCGACCTCAAAGAGTTTGAGAGTCTCTTATCAGGACTATGCAAGGAATCCAAGCCTGATTCCATAGGTGTAATTGATACAGTGGGCTGTGCCACTCCAGAAGCCATGGGTTTTTTGACAAGATTTGTTAAAAAATTAACCGGATGTACTGTAGAAGTTCATACGCATAACGATCTGGGAATGGGTGCCGCCACTTCTCTAGGTGCTATAACTGCAGGAGCGGAAGTAGTCCATGTTAGTGTAAACGGACTAGGAGAACGTACCGGTAATACAGCCTTCGAAGAGGTAGCACTTATGCTCAAAGGTTGTTTAGGTTATGAAATGGCAAATCTAAACTACTCTAAAATGAAGGAACTGTCTGAACTAGTGGCTAGTTTGACCGGGGTACCGATTAATCCCAACAAAGCTGTAGTGGGCAACAGGTCCTTCGCTAGGGAGTCCGGTATAGGAATTGACCAGGTGCTAAATTTTCCTCTTTCCATGTTCAATATGGACCCGAAAATGGTCGGAACTAAGCCAAGAGTAATGTATGGCAAAAAATCAGGTGTGCAGTCAGTCGCAGTAAAACTGGATGAACTTGGACTAACCGCCACAGAACAGCAAAAGAAAAACATTTTAGAAAAGATTAAGCAGTCTGGCATCGACAAAAAAGGTCCGTTGACTGACGAGGAAGTGGAAGCTATTGTTAGGAATGGACTAAACAAGTAGAAGCATCTTTTAGCCAAGTGCTGGGAAAAAGTATTTTACGCAGTACTTGGCATCAATTATTCATCTAAAAGGAGTTATGATCATGATTGAGTTAATCACAGATATGAATGTAGTTTCAAAGCTGCTGAATTGCAGTGTTCCTAATAAGTTCCTGTCCGTGTCGCTAAACTACGACGGGTATAGAACAGTAGCACCTAAGATTATCAAGAGCGGTCAGCAAAGTACACTTCTTACACGTCATATAGAACAGGGTAACGTGGAAGCGATGCAGGACATAGACAAAACACTGCCCAAAGACCTTCCGGTTGTCTACTATAATCCTTATTTTCTTTTCGAACCTGCTTGTACACCGGTATTTGGGGAATTTATAGACGCATTTACCAGTGTGGCCGGAACGGAAAAGCAGGTTCAAGTACATAAAGACCTTCCTCTATCTATTTACCAGTGGATGTCTATGAATTACGAAATTGAGATTTATGAAAAAGAAATCGCTGACCCCGGTTTTTATGTATATGAGTTCTCAAGAGCTGATGTAATAAAACGCTTTGCTGTTGGAAGGGCAGAGGCTGATTCGGCTGCTTTGAAATTAATCGAAAAGTCTCCGATCAAAAAGAGATTAGAATACTATATCAAGGAGAGAACTGATACTCGCTTCTCTGTACTTGACGGATTAATGAAAGCTAATGGAGTGGATGCCATTCTCTGTACTTCTCCTCTTGGAATCCAGGAAATTACGGGATTTGGGATGGAGCGTCACATTGATGACATGTTTGCTGCCTACTACGAAATTGAAAGCGACAAGGTTCAGCTTTTTTCCGTGGAACCATTGGAGGACTTTGGACAGGGAAGGAAGGTAAGCACATTTGGTGCTGCAATTAAGGATCAGGTGAACAATGGCATCCTTGGCTTGGAAGAACAGCACTTTCCATTGGGGTGGTTCCGGGGTCTAGGGTTTGATAAAATAAAAACTGTAAATGCTATGAACCTAGTGAGATTGCTGCGGGAAAAAACCGGCTCAGAAAACTTATCATATTGCATTATTGCCACCAGGGCAAGCGTTTTTGCAACCGATGAATCATTAGCCTGGGCTAAGAAAGAAATATTAGGCAGTAAATCCATTACAGAACTTGATATATATGAGAAATATCTTGACCTCCTTAAAAAGTTCCAAAAGGACAACAACATTCCGATTAATATAAATACTTTCTGGACTAATTGCCATTCCAGCAAGCGCAGTATTATACCATCTCTACCGTTTAATCACCAGCTGGATGAATCGGCAAGGGCCATTAAGATTGATGCAGGCGTTTCGTTAAGAGGAGAAACCGGCATTCATTATGCAGCTTCGGATATAGCACGTACTATTATCTTTGATGACGAGGTACAAAAGGCATATAACAAATTCGAGGATTATATGGTCCGAAACGTCATACCAAACATTAAGCCGGGAATGAGTGGAAAAGATATTCATGAACTTGCAGTAACACAGATTGAAAAGGAACGATACTTCTTCGAGAATATCGGCATGATACCTGCCGGGAATCTAAATGAAACCTTTAACAGAGATGTAGGTCATCTTGTGGGGCTTCAAGAACCTGTTACCATGTTCTTTACTAAAAATACCGGGATGAAGGTAGATGAGGGAATGATAGGTGCCCTAGAATACCAGTGGTCATACAAGGGATTCGGCATCGGAGTTGAAGACCTGTTTGTAATAGAATCAGAGGGTGGACTCAACTATTCCAGAGATGGCCTATAAGCAATTATAACAGGCTGATATAAAATCACATAAAAAAAGTGAATGAAGTACACGGTTATAACAGCATGGATATATGTTTGTGCTTAAGGATGATTCAAATAAATTAAAGGGGTGAGTAAATGTGTTAAAAAGAAAAGGTTTAGTGGTAACAGCTCTTATTCTGCTGCTAGTGGTAAGTATTGTACTTCCTGGCTGTACTGCTCAACAGGTATCCAAGGAAGAAAATGTCATTAAGATTGGAGCTTCTGTGCCACTAACCGGAAGCTTAGCAAAAGAAGGAAAGTATACACAGGATGGCTATAAATTCTGGGAAGATACGGTTAATGCCGCCGGTGGAATTAAAGTTGGTGACAAACAATACAAGGTTCAGATTGTTATGTACGATGACAAGTCTGATTCACAGACCAGTGCCAAGCTTACAGAAAAGCTTATCACGGAAGATAAGGTTAACTTTATGTTGAGCCCATATTCCAGTGGTTTGGTAATGGCTACTTCAAGCATTGCTGAAAAGTATAAAATGATTAACATTGCGCCGACTGCTAATTCCGATAGTATTTATACACGTGGATACAAATATATATTCGGTGTATTACCCAGAGCTACCAACAACCTGGTGGGTGCTCTCAGTATGATAGACGAATACAAACTTCCAGTAAAGACTGTGGCTATTGCTACCCCTGATAGCCAGTTCCCTATATTTGCAGCTGAGGGTGTCAAGGCACTGGCAGAAAGCCTGGGGATCCAGGTAGTGCTTTTCCAAAAGTATCCTGATAAAGTAACAGATTTATCTCCATTAATCTCTGAAATAAAAAATGTGAATCCCGATGCAATTTTCTGCTCCGGCTATTTTGAAGATGCAATATTAATGGTAAAACAGCTCAAGGAACAGAAATTGACCCCTAAGCTTATTGCTTTTACAGGACCTCCTACTCTGACCGATTTTACCAAAACCCTGCAGGAAGATGCAGAAGGCGTTATCGGACACGCGTGGTGGGCTCCGGCTACTAACTGGACAGGTCCTGTTTTTGGCTCTGCCAAAGACTATGCTAAGAATTTTGAAGAAAAGAACGGTTATGTTCCGCCTTACCATTCTGCAGCTGCTTCAGCTTCCGGATTAGTTCTGCAGCTAGCTATTGAAAAGGCAGGTTCGTTGGACACGGAAAAAATTCTGTCCACAATGAGTTCCATGGATGTGGAAACTTTCTTTATGCCTATTAAGTTTGGTAAAGTTGATGGTTTAGAGAACATAAATATTGGTGGGAAAGCTATTCCTATGCAGATTCAAAATGGTGCGACAGTTGTTGTGTATCCTGAACAGATCAAAGAAACAGATCCAATCTTCCCATTAGTTCCATGGGATAATAGATAACAACTAAGACATAAGTTGCTGCTATCGGCAGCAGCAACTTATGTCATTTTAACAAGCTTTACGGCAAAGACACAGTAGAAGGGAGTGTCTAGATTTGTTAATTCAACATATTATCAACGGATTGCTTCTAGGGGGAGTATATGCTACTATTGGAATTGGATTTTCTCTAGTTTATGGAGTAATGTCCATTATTAACTTGGCACATGGTTCTTTAATAATGCTGGGAGCATATGTAACTTATGTCCTGTTTCAACAGTTCGGAATAGACCCATTTGTTACAGTACCCGTCAGTTTTATGGCAATGTTTGCCCTGGGTTTTTTCATCCAGAAATACATTACCAACTGCATAATCAAATGGGGTCTCTTTATGACTGTGGTCCTTACTTTTGGATTTGATTTGGTCTTTATAAACACTGCCATGCTAATTTGGAATTCAAATTTTCGTGGAGTCGTTCCGTCATACAGTGGTGCAGGTCTTGAGCTGGGCATTATTGTAATACCATATATTCGTTTGGCTATTTTTATAGTCTCTATTGCTCTTACGTGGTTGTTGTATCAGTTTCTAAACCATACCCGAACTGGACAGGCAATTAGGGCAACAGCACTAAACCGTGAAGCTTCACAATTGGTGGGTGTTGATATCAACATAATATTCGCTGTCACCTTCGGTATCGGAGCAGGTTTTGCTGGTGCTGCAGGTGGGTTATTCAGCATGATTTTTCCTATTACACCTTTCATGGGGGTGCCATTCCTGGGTAAAGCCTTTGCTGTGGCAGTATTAGGAGGTTTAGGCAACATAAACGGAGCTATTGTAGGGGGACTGGTTCTAGGGCTGGCTGAAGCTTTAGGGGCAGCGGCCTTTGGAACAGGATTCCAGCAGGGTATTGGTTTTATGATTCTTCTGCTCGTACTTGTTTTTAGACCAAAAGGCATTATAGGAAAACAATTTTTTGGTTGATACAAACTCGTAAGATATGAAACGAGGTGTGATAATATATGATAAATGTTTTAAAGGAAACAAAGCTGATGGATAGAAAATGGAGCATTAGCATTGTGTTACCATTTATCTTCTTACTAACATTTGTTTTACTGCCTCTTACTATTCAAGGATACTGGCTAAGGGTGCTGACTTCAGTATTTATGTATGCCATTATGGCTCAAAGTGTCAACATTATTGCAGGTTACTCAGGGTACCCTGCTCTAGGCAATATTGTTTTCTTTGGGACAGGTGCATATGTAACCGCGATGGCCATGACACACTGGCACTTTCCTTTCTTCCTGGCCTTATTAATTGCAGGTCTGGCTTGTGCTTTTTATGCCTTTATAATAGGGCTTCCGGTACTGCGCTTGCGAGGTCGATATTTCTTGATGGCAACCATCGCATTAACCGAAGCAACCCGCCAAGTCGTAACTAATCTGGAGATTACTGGTGGGGGAAAGGGCTTAACACTGCCAGTTTTTCAAGGAACTCCACAGGTTATATATTCATTTTTTTACTATCTGATGTTTGGTATCTTAGTAGCGTGTATAATTACTACCTTCCTGCTGGCAAGAAGCAGAGTTGGATATGCTCTTAAAGCAATTAGGTACGATGAGGATGCCGCCAGTGTAATGGGGATTAATGCCGTTATCTATAAGGTATTGGCATGGGTAATAAGTGCCTTTTTCACAGGACTGGCCGGATCAGTGTTTGCCTATTGGATGACTTTTATCGAACCGGTAGTTGTTTATGAAATTGTCACTTCTGTGAAGATGTATCTGATGTTTGTCTTTGGCGGAGCAGGAACGCTATGGGGGCCTATACTTGGTGCGTTTTTCATAGAAATTATATCCGAACTGGTATGGAGCAATTTCATGGAATTACATTACCTGGTTTTAGGAACTATTATTATTCTTGTTGTACTTTTTATGCCTAAAGGATTGATGGACCTGCTCAAGAGAATTGTGGAAAAGCTCAAATTCAAAAAACTTCAGAATAGAAGGTGGTAACATGTCGGTTATATTGGAAGGTAAACAAGTTACTAAGGCTTTTGGCGGTGTTAAGGCAGTAAACAACGTAGATTTCGATCTGCAAAAAGGAGAGATTTTAGGTTTAATAGGGCCAAATGGAGCTGGTAAAACTACGTTGCTGAATTGTATCAGCGGGACTTTTCCTCTTACTACCGGAGAAATCATCTTTAACGGGAAGAAGACCTCCGACCTAAAAACTTTTGAGATAGCACGTCTTGGAATCGGACGCACTTTTCAAGTGGTAAGACCCTTTGAAGGGATGACCATCCGAGAAAATGTTACAATAGGTGCATACTTTGGGAAGACGAGGGCTTTGAACAGCAATCCAAAGCAGGCATCTGAGCTGGTAGATCGTATACTGGAAAAAGTCAAGCTAGCTGATCAGAAAAACAAACTTACAACAGAATTAACCATAGCTTATAGGAAAAGGCTGGAACTGGCCAGAGCACTGGCTATGGAACCAGAAGTACTTCTTCTGGACGAGGTTATGGCAGGTCTAAATGCTAAGGAAATAGAAACAACCATGGAGATAGTACAAGATATTAACAAAGAGGGTATTACAGTGGTTATGATTGAGCACGTAATGAAGGCTATAATGGGCATCTGCCATCGCATCATGGTATTGAGATGGGGCGAAAAGATTGCCCTGGGAACACCGGAAGAAATAGTCAATAATGAACTGGTGATTCAGGCTTATCTGGGCGAGCGGTACACTGCATACCAAAAAGGTCGTGTATCTTAAACTGGACGGGGGTGGCGCTAAAATGTTATTAAAAATAGAAGGATTGGATGTGGCATATGGTGATATCCAAGTTATATGGAATTTAAACCTGGAAGTAAAAGAAAAAGAATTGGTCGCTTTGGTTGGAGCCAATGGCGCAGGTAAGTCAACACTGTTAAATACCATCTCCGGTCTGTTGCCCACCAAAAAAGGCAAGATTCTATTAAGGGGGATTGATATATCAAAAATGAGTCCCAGTCAAAGGGTTAAAGAAATGAGAATACTGCAGGTTCCCGAAGGTCGTAAACTATTTTCGGGAATGACAGTAAATGAAAACCTTCTGATGGGAGCATTTTTAAGAGAAGACAGGGATCAAGTAAAAAAGGACTTGGAGTGGGTGTACTCGCTATTCCCTGAAATGACTAACAAGAGCAACAATTATGCCGGTAACTTAAGTGGCGGGGAACAGCAGATGGTAGCCATCGGACGAGCATTGATGGGAGACCCGCAGCTACTGCTGATAGATGAACTGTCATTGGGCTTAGCTCCAATTGTTGTCGATAGACTAGTTAAGGCTATAGAAGTGATTAGAAATACCGGCAAAATGAGTATTGTTATGGTTGAGCAGGATGTTCACCTCGGTTTTCAAATATCAGATAGGGGTTACGTAATAGAGACAGGAATAATAAGGAAAGAAGGAAACTCAAAGGAATTACTGGACGACGATTCTATTAAGACAGCATATTTAGGGCTCTAAGTGCGCTCGTTCGACCGTAGTTGAACATCAGGATTCAGATTGATATTTAGCAAAGTTCAAATTGTAAGGATGCTTCCAAGAATCTTTTTTAACACATACCTTAAATTAGTTGGATAGAGCCCGTCAAGAGCTTTTAACAGCCCCACTTTCTAGCGATAACCTGGGCTGAATAGTGCGTTAAATAGTTGGTTATCAAAGTTAAGCAAATGTGTGAACAAAAAATCAAAAAAGAGAGAGGAGAATTAGTATGATTCGCAATAGAAAATTATTTGCATTAATTTCAATGGTAATCATATCTGCATTTGTGCTCATGTCTTGTACTACAGGAGTAAACACTGGCGTTGAGGAAACCTCGAAAGTTGAGGAAAGCCCAAAAGCTGAAGTTCAGAAAATCTCCTTGGCTGCAGCAAGTCCAGGCGGGGCTTTATATGTTATCGGAAGCGGTATTGCTAAGATTCTGAATGATGAAGCGAGTATAGATACTTCCGTTGAAAGCACGGGTGGAGCCCAACACAATCAGCAACTGCTTAATGCAAATGAAGCTACGGTTGGGCTTCTGACCACAAACGTAGCCTTGGATGCATGGAATGGTTCGGCAAATTGGACAGGAGGCAAACAACTCAGAGATGTACGGTCAATAATGCCTATGTTTGCTACAATTGCCCAGGTTATGGCTCGAAAGGACAGTGGGATTACCAAGTTCAGTGATCTCAACGGCAAGATAGTTTCTTTAGGGCCGGCTGGAAGCGCACATGACGTTGAATTCAGAAAGATTTTCGAATACCTTAATGTTAAACCTTCTAAATTATTGAATCTGCCTTTGAATGATACAATGGATCAGATTCGTGACCATAAGGTAGACGCTGTATTAATGATTAGTACGGCTCCCAATTCCACGATGAGTGATTTTTCGACAACTATGGATGCCATATTGGTTGGTTTTTCGGATGAAGAAGTTAAGATATTATTGGATAAACTGCCATATATGAGTGCTTATGAGCTAAAAGCAGGCATGTATAAAGGGCTGGACACTTCTTTGAAAACTATAAACCAATGGTGTTTCCTTGGAGCTAGTAAAGATCAGCCCGAAGAATTGGTTTATCAAATAACTAAGACAATTATAGAGAACTGGGATTACTTAGAAACTGCTAGTTCCTCAACCAAAGGTGTTGTACCCCAGGATATAGAATTTATAAACCTGCCACTTCATAAAGGTGCAGCAAAATATATGAATGAAATTGGAGTTAAGATTCCTGATAAGCTGCTACCTCCTGAGAAATAAGTGACAACAGAACTAGTGATTATTAATACAACAAACTTTCTTGTCTTTCATATTGTTAATAATCACAACCTTGATTCAGTGCCTTGCATACTCAAGAAGGGATATACGTTACGAGGCACTAGCTATTGAACAATTTTAGAGTATAATATCCACAAGTTTCGTGATTAGTTGGTCAGATTAGATGAAGGGATTTGATTAAATTGGATTCAGAAGTGGCTCAAAAAGAGTTAGATAAAGAAAAAACCGGGGAATTTAGTGAAGATTTTGGGGTTAGTATACGTCGTAAACTGGATGGACTGACCGGTAAAGCAGCAACCTTTATTGCGATTGGCATTACAATATTTCTTATATATATACAGTTATTTGAAGCCATGGAACCCCTTCCTTTAAGGGCTATAACACTGGCTATTGCAGCTGTGCTTGCTTTTCTTTATTATCCAGGATGGAAAAGGGCTTCTAAGGTAAATATATTGGATGTTATACTCGCAATAATGAGTATCGCAGTACTGATCTATATTCTGATTGTACAAAAAGAGATTATTTATCGCTCAGGTGTAGTACCAACAAAACTGGATCTTATTTTTGGGACCATAATGTTGATAGTAGTCCTAGAAATGGCACGCCGAGCTACAGGGCCAATTCTATCAGGTTTTACTGTTGTTTGCATAATATACGCCATATGGGGAGAAGGCCTTCCAGGACTCCTATCTCATGTAGGATACTCTTATCAGAGGGTAATAAGTTTTATTTTTGGGCTGGATGGGGTCTACGGGGTGACTATAGGTGTAGTGCCCAGCTATGTTATGATTTTTATCCTGTTCGGGTCATTCCTTCAAGAGTGCGGAGGAACAGATATGATCATTGACTTAGCTAAGGCTTTGACAGGACGTACAATAGGGGGGCCTGCAAAAATGGCTGTAATAGCCAGTTCTCTTATGGGTACAATTAGTGGAAGTACAGTTGCCAATGTGGTGACAACAGGTTCAATAACCATACCCTTAATGAAAAAGACTGGTTATCACCCTGCTTTTGCAGCTGCCGTTGAGACAGCAGCATCTTCCGGCGGACAGATTATGCCTCCTGTCATGGGTGCTGCTGCTTTTATTATGGCAGAGATCCTGGGAGTTCCCTATCTTGAAATCGCTGTAGTGGCAATTATACCGGCAGCTCTCTATTATGTATCAATATATTGGTTCATTGATCTGGAAGCAAGGAAAAATAAATTGAGAGGTCTGGCACCCAATGAAGTGCCTCAAGTCATAGTTATACTTAAGACAAAAGGACACTTGCTTATTCCTCTTTTCATCTTGATATTCGTGATGGTAGGACTTCAGATGTCACCAATTATGGCTGCACTACTGGCTACATTGAGTTGTATAGTAGTCAGCTGGTTCCGTAAAGAAACGAGAATTGGATATAAAGGATTCCTAAATGCGCTGCGTCAGACAGGTGAGGGTCTCATAACAGTTACAGCAGCTTGCTCTGTTGCAGGTTTAATAATTGGCATTTTGGGGTTGACCGGACTGGGAGTAAAACTTGGAATTGGACTTCTCACATACACGAAAAGCAGTCTATTTCTTACCCTGTTTTTCTCAATGATCCTGGCCATTTTGCTCGGAATGGGTCAACCAAGCATTTCAGCATACATAGTATCTGCAGCTGTGGCTGCACCAGGCATTATTAAGCTTGGCATTGATCCAATTACAGCACACCTTTTTGTTTTCTACTTTGCATCCTTTTCCAATGTAACTCCGCCTGTAGCGGTAGCTTCTTATGTAGCAGCCGGATTGGCCAAGGCCAAGCCAATGCAGGTAGCCGGAATCGGATTAAAGTTATGTATTACTGCCTTTATAGTCCCCTATATCTTTGTGATAGCCCCCGGCTTACTGATGCAGGGTTCATGGATTAACATAACTATTTCGACATTAAGCAGTCTGGTAGGAATACTTGCACTTGGTGCGGCTTTACAAGGATGGCTTATTAAGCGCTTAAGAATATGGGAAAGAGTAATACTATTCGCAGTTGCCGGACTGGGTTTAGATCCCGGCTTTATGACGGACATGGCAGCGTATATCCTGTTTGTTTTTATTTTCGTATTACAGATGAGGGAGAATAAAGATAAATCTCTTCAGATATAGAAGCAAACTCTTATTAGGAATCTTGCTGAATAGATCGGTGTCTTAACATTAAGAGAAAAAACAACATAAAATAATATTTAGTTAGGAGGCATATAAATGGCAGAAGTGCATATAACTATGGCCTGCCAGGAATATGACAGAACTTTCCCATTGATCTCAGGGGAGATTCAGCCGGAGGGAATTGATTTAAACTTTATTAAAATGGGACCTGAAGAGATTTTTTGGAGAATGCTCCAAGATGAAGAATTTGATGCCTGTGAATTTTCACAAGCCTCATACTTTATTCTAAGAGGACGGGGCGATGATCGTTTTATATCAATACCTGCTTTCGTTTCGAGAACATTTAGGCATGGACAATTCTGGATCAATAAAAATTCTGGTATAAAAAGCCCTGAAGACTTAAAAGGAAAGCCTGTTGGAATACCTGACTATACCATGACTGCAACAGTATACCAAAGAGGTATGCTGCAGCATGAATATGGCATAAAACCTACAGATATCCACTGGTATTACGGCGGTATTGACACTCCCGGAAGAGAACAAAGAGTTGCTACTCCTACTTTACCAAAAGCATTGGAGCTTGAGAGGGTTCCGGACAAAACATTAAGTGATATGCTGGAATCAGGCGAGATTGTGGCTTTACTCGGCGCAAGGGCACCTAAATGTTTCCGCGAAGGTTCTCCTAATGTGGGTTTATTGTTTCCAAATTATGTGGAGATGGAACAGGAATATTTTAAGAAAACAGGCATTTATCCAATAATGCATACAGTTGTTATTCGCAAGACTATTCTTGATCGTTACCCCTGGGTAGCACAGAGCCTTTTCAAAGCATTCTGCGAAGCTAAGAATACTTGTCTTAAGTCAATTCCCAACACAACGGCACCCCAGTATCTGCTGCCCTGGCTTATTTCAAGTTATGAAGAAGCAGTGAGAGTCTTAGGTAAGGATTACTGGCCATATGGCGTAGAACCTAATCGAAAGACACTGGAAGCATTTGCTCAGTTCTGTTATGAACAGGGGCTTTCAGAAACACTGGTAGATATTGATAAGGTTTATGCTCCCAGCACTTTACATCCGTACACAATCTAAATGCCGTTAGGAGTAATATAGAGTGCTTAATCTGAGATAGAAGGTAAACAAATGGGATGTCTATCCTATTTGTTTACTGCTATCCACTATTACCCAAGCTGAAATCGGATGTGTAATTCCTTGCTTCAGTGACTCGCATGCTCAAGAAGGGATATACGTTACGAGGTACTAGTAATACTTTGATTTTTACTATACATATTTGCTATATATTCTTTTCAGGGCATATTTCCCACAGGCAGATTCTTTCTTACTGAAGAATATAACCATTCTTAAGAATTTTTTATTAAAGGTAATTGAAAAATTTTTTCATATATGTTGAAAAATACATAATAAATGTTTAAATTTCATTTTCAAATTTAAATTATTGGAAATATAAGTTATAATACATAAGAGATATATAAAGGTATGAAAAATAGTTTATGAATAAACAAAAGTAAAAAATTTTATGATAATAATCAGATAGATAATTGTAAAAGAGGAGATGCTATTGTGATAGATCTAAAAAGAAATGCGTCAGTTACTATATATGAAGCGTTAAAAGAGAAAATAATGGATTATACATTAAAACCTGGTCAGCGCCTGATTGAGAGGGATCTGGCAAAAGAGCTCGGGATGAGCAGGACACCTATCCGTGAAGCGATACATAGACTGGAGAAGGAAGGTCTTGTGATTGTTGAAACAAATAAGGGAGCTTATATTGCACCAATCTCTGCAGCTGATATGGCCGAGATATATCAGATTCGTATGGTTATTGAGGCCTTTGCTGGCATGCTGGTAGCTCCCTATATCATGGAAGAAACTTTAAATAAATTAAAGCAAATCAATGAAGAAATGATTTTGGCAGCTAATATTGGACAATACAGGCATGCAGACGAAAAAAACGATGAATTCCACACTGAAATCTATAAGGGCTGTAATAATAAAAGATTATATGATATGATAATCGAACATTGGAATTTTGCCAGAAGACTAAGGACTGCTGTTTTCTCTGTGCCAGGGCGGATGAAAGAAGTATATGATGAACATGAAGGAATCATAGAGGCTTTAAGTAAGAGGGATCAGGAATTAGTTGAAAAGTTAATTAGAAATCATTTGGTAAGAGCGCAGGAGGTTTTTCATAAGGCGGTAGAACAAAAATTAGTTTTGCTTTAATGGTTTAGACTGATTGTGGTTTAAGCTATCAGGGTTTGTATAACGGAATGAAGGAGTTCGATTTTCATCCCCTCGACATAATAATTTTATATACAGCACTGCGTTATAGAATGCAGTGCTTTTTTAGGTGCGGCACTTCCATCGAAGCCAGGCAATTCTCGATAGTACAAGTCAGTAAAACGCGAGAAAAATTATTGGCACTACCGATCATTTAGTATATAGCTGAAGTATTGCGTAGTTTACTGAAAGGTGTGAATCAAAGAGTGTAGACCTATTAAAAGGCTGAGGTACCGAATAGGCAAATATATAATGTGCTGTTTGTATTTCTGCGAGTAGAGAGGTGTAGTATGAAAGTTAATAACAACAGAATAAAGAATAATTTAATGAAAGTAGGTGAAGTTGGGAAGGGCGTAAGCGGTGGCATTACAAGACTTGCATTTAGTAAGGAATTTTATGAAGCCTCAGCAATTCTAAAAAAACTAATGGAAGAGGCGCAACTTGAAGTCAAAGAAGATATGATTGGTGATATTTTCGGTAAAAGGTGTGGAAAAGACAATGATTTACCCGTAATTATGGTTGGTTCTCACCTTGATACGGTACGTAATGGAGGGGTGTTTGACGGAAATCTAGGTATCATAGCTGCTTTGGAGTGTATGTATGTCTTAGAAGAGAACTCAATAATTACAAGGCATCCCATTGAAATAGCAGCTTTTAATGCTGAGGAAGGAAGTGAACTGGGAGGTGCCTTTGCTAGTAGAGTTATGCTTGGAATACAGAACCAGGATGAAAAAGAACTGGCAAATAAGCTCGCTTGCTATGGGTTGACTGTTGAGAACGTAAAGCAATCAGTGAGAGATATAAGCCGCATAAAAGCTTTTCTCGAGCTTCACATAGAACAAGGAGGGGATCTCGAAATGAAAGGTATCCCGATAGGTATTGTTGATGGTATAGCAGGAATAACCAGATACAGGATTTGTGTGAACGGTGAGGCAAACCATGCCGGAACTACTCCCATGGTATTGAGAAAAGATGCTTTGATAGGTGCTTCAAAACTGATATTGGAGATAGAGCGAATGGCTAAAGGTTTTGGTGAACCAATGGTAGCAACCGTAGGCATAATGAAAATATTTCCGGAAGCAGTAAATGTAATACCAGGTAGGGTTGAATTTATTCTTGAAGTCAGGGATCTAAAACAGGAGAGAATAGAACAGTTTATAGAACAGTTAATTGATACTGGGAAGCAAATTGAAAGGGTCCAGTTTGAGTTCCAGTGTGTGATCAGTAAACCTCCAATTATGACAAATGCAGGTATTGCAAGTATAATTGAGCGGGTATGTATAAATAAGAAGCTTCAATACCAGTATATGGCCAGTGGTGCAGGTCATGATGCACAGGAAATGGCACGCAAGGTTCCTGCCGGAATGATATTTATACCCAGTAGAGGTGGGAAAAGCCACTGCGCTCAGGAGTGGACGGACTGGGAAGAAGTTTATAAAGGAACGGAAGTATTATTAGATACTATTCTGTTACTTGACAAAAGTATAGAATAAACTTGTACTATCTTTTCTTGGAAGGAGATGCTCTTATGGAAATAGAAAAGCACATTTGATAAATTAGTAAATGAAGATGGAATATATTCTATAAGTCCCTACTCCCAATTTTATCAAATGAAATGAGTCGACATAGATGGTATAATGATAAAAAGTACAGGGGGTGTATATGTGAAGAGATATTCTCTAATTATAGCAGCAGCTTTTATAACAGCAGTAATATCAGGATTATTTATTTTTCCGCAGTTTTGGACAACCACCCAATACTCTCCTGACAAAATGAATTTTGTTGTTGAGGGAAATATAGTTCAGGAGGGCTATTCTCCTATTCTGGAAAACGGGCAGCTTTTGTTTCCTATCGAAGCGGTGAGAGAATATATTGATCCAAAGGTCCATTGGGATGAGAATGCAAGCAAGGTGGTTTTCACGACCAAGGACAAGGTGCTGATAATGAAGACAGGAAAGCTTACAGCAATGGTTAATGCCCTTCCTGTTGATCTGAATATACCAGTAAGGTTAGTTGAAGGCAGGCCATACATACCTGTTCAGATGCTTGACACCATGTTCGGCATAGAACTGCAGTGGATAGAAGAAAACAATCTGGCAGTGCTTGATTACCAGAAGAATACTGTACAAATTGCAGAGGTTCAGAAAGATAACAGGTCTATCAGAATAGAGCCCGCCTTGTGGTCACCTGCCGTCAAGAAGGACATCGATAAGGGAGAAATACTAAGGGTCTTCGGGGAGCGTGAGAAGTGGTACAAGGTGAGGAGCGAGGATGGGTTCATTGGATATATAGAAAAAAAGCACGTGAGGACTGAATTAATAGCTTCCGGGTCGGAGATGCCTGAGCCTGTGACCGGCAGCACAGCCTGGAAGCCTGATAAGGGCAAGATAAACATGACATGGGAATATGTAGGAAACAGGAATCCGGATGTTTCAAAGCTGAAAAGCATTGAAGGACTTGATGTGGTATCCCCTACCTGGTTCAATATTGTGGACAAGCAGGGAACTGTAATGAACAAGGCGGATGGCGGCTATGTGAATTGGGCCCACCGGAACAACTACAAGGTGTGGGCACTTGTAGGGAATGGATCAGATCCTGATATCACTCATGAATTCCTCAACAACACCGATACCAGGGAAAAGATAACCCAGCAGCTTTTGATATATGCGAAGCTCTACAAGCTTGACGGAATCAATATCGATTTTGAAAATATATATTTGAAGGACAAGAACATGCTAACTCAGTTCATGAGAGAGCTGACCCCGCTGCTAAAGGAGCAGGGACTCACGGTCTCAATCGATGTGACCTTCAGGTCTTCAAGCGAGAACTGGTCCATGTGCTATGACCGGAAGGCGTTGGCTGAAATAGTGGATTATATTGCTGTAATGGCTTATGACCAGCACTGGGCAGCAAGTCCTGTAGCCGGTTCTGTCGCCGAATTCGGATGGGTAGAAAGCAATCTCATAAGGATTCTTGAAGAAGTACCCAATGAAAAGGTGCTTCTGGGGCTGCCTTTCTATACAAGAGTATGGAAGGAACAGACTGTTGACGGAAAGCTTAAGGTGTCTTCCTCAGCGGTATCCATGGACACGGTGGAAAAGGTGCTGAAGGAAAGAAAGCCCAAAGTCACTTGGAATGAAGAAAGCGGCCAGCATTACACTGAATACAAGGTGGGCAAGGTCACAAACAAGATATGGATAGAGGATAATGAGTCCATAAATCTGAAAACCTCCCTGGTCCACAAATACAACCTGGCAGGAGCCGCCTCCTGGAGAAAAGGCTTCGAATCAGAGGACATCTGGGCTGTGCTCCAGGATAGCCTGAAGGTGAAGCAGGACTATACACAGTGGGCTAATGCGAATAGTGCGATAGCAGATTAGTATAAAGCATTAACCTTGTATATCGACTCACACAATATAAGCCTTTGGACAGAATTAGAGCTCGATACGCAGCAAAACCCTAACGCGCATAAATCCAACCTCCTGTTGGTATGCGCTAGATTTACATCACGTAAATCTTACGGATTTTCCTGTGTATCTTCACTCTATTCTGTTCCCCAAAGGCTTATAAGTGTTCGCTGATATACAAGGTTAATGCCTATGCATAGTTGTTCTATTAATGTTACCTGCCTGTAGCAAATACAGGTGGGTTTTGGTATCATTAGGGTATATTATTAATTGTAAAGGCTGATGTTTGTATGGCTAAAGAAAAGGAAATCAGAATATCGGTTAGGGAGCTGGCGGAATATGCATACTGCTCGGGGGATCTGGACTCAAGATTTGTCGGAATGGGCAGAGCACTTCTTGGCGCCAGGCTGCACCAGAAGATCCAGAGCCGGAGAAAAGGTGAGGCTGCTGACGGCGGCGGAAGCTACCACAAGGAAGTGAGCATATCCAAAACAATAAGCTATAAAGACATTACCTTTATTATATCCGGAAGGATCGACGGACTGATAGAGAGCAGCCAGGGCATCACACTGGAGGAAATAAAGACTACCATGAGCCCCCTGGAGCATATAGACGAGGATACTTATCCCGCACATTGGGCCCAGGCAAAATGCTACGCCTACATGTATGCATCGGAGTCTGAAGCACAGATAGCCGGAATTCAGCTTACTTATCACAATACCGACAGCGGGGAGCAGAAGATATTTATCAAGCCTGCAGTAATAGAAGAGCTTGAGGAGTACTTCACGGACATATTGGAAAAATATTGCAGCTGGGCTTATGAGATGTATAAATGGAGTGAGCTGCGGGATGATACGATAAGGAAACTGGATTTCCCATACAATGAATACCGTAAGAATCAAAGAAAGCTTGCAGTTGCGGTATACAAGACAATAGAAGCCTCAAAGAGGATCTTCATACAGGCTCCCACAGGAACAGGAAAGACGATCTCAGCACTTTTTCCTGCCATCAAAGCCTTGGGAGAGGGCAATACTGAAAGAATATTCTATCTGACTGCCAAAACCATAACAAGACAGGTTGCTCTGGACGCCATTAACAGGATGCAGGATAAGGGACTTTGCCTTAAAGCTATTGTACTTACCGCCAAGGATAAAATATGTTTCAAGGAGGAATCGAACTGCAACCCTGAGTACTGCGAATATGCCAGGGGCTATTTTGATAAGGTGAATGGAGTACTGAAAGAGGTTTTCATAAAGGAAGGCATTATAACAAGGGAAACTGTGGAAGAATATGCGAGGGAGCATACCATTTGTCCTTTTGAGCTTTCACTGGATTTGTCCAACTGGATGGACTGCATCATATGCGACTATAATTATGTTTTCGATCCAAGGGCAAGTCTTAAGAGGTTTTTTATTGAAAAGGAAAATAATTTTGTGCTTCTCATTGATGAAGCCCATAACCTTGTGGACAGGGCTCGGGAGATGTTTTCCACAGAGCTTCACAAGAAGCCTTTCCTTGAAGTAAAACGTTTGATGAAAAGTACAGCGCCTTTACTGTCAAAATCGGCAGGCAGAATCAACTTAGTACTTTTGAACATAAAAAAGACTATTGAAGGCAGGAACTGCTGCATCGCAAAGGAAGAGCTCAAGGAGCTTTATCCGGCGCTTAAGGATTTTACCGGTCTGAGTGAGGAATGGCTGGGCTCGAACCATGGCTCGGAAGGGCACCGTGAGATACTGGAGCTTTATTTTGAGACAACAGCCTTTCTCAGGATATATGAAATCTTTGATGAAAGATATACAGTATGTGTTGAACTGTCGGGAAGCGATGTGAAGCTCAAACTTTTCTGCCTTGATCCCTCGAAGCTTCTGGGAGAGATAACAGGCAGGATGAGGGCCTCAGTGTTCTATTCCGCCACTCTGACGCCGCTTCACTATTTTAAGGATATACTCGGCGGCAGCGAGCAGGATTATAACATGAAGCTGGCTTCGCCCTTTGAAAATTCCAATCTGAGCCTAATCATCGCCCAAAATGTGTCAACTAAATATGCGAACAGGGAAAACAGCCTTTCGGAGATAGCGGAATACATCAATAAGGTTGTACAGGTCAGGAAAGGAAACTATCTTGTATTCTTCCCATCTTATAAATATATGAATGAGGTGTATGATCTTTTTACTGAAGAATACCCCGGGATCGAAACGATCCTACAGCAGCCTGCGCTGCAGGAGGAAGAAAAGGAGAGCTTTCTCCGGTGCTTCGGACAGGAGCCTGAAAAGGGACTGGTCGGCTTCGTTGTTATGGGAGGTATATTCTCTGAAGGAATTGACCTTGTAGGAGACAGGCTCATCGGTGCTGTTATCGTGGGAGTCGGGCTTCCACAGGTCTGCTTTGAAAGGGATATCATAATGGATTTCTTCATGAATAAAAA
>DASPLL010000083.1:0-57875 GCA_035627615.1 Clostridia bacterium | reverse complement strand
GGTCCTTCAGATCAGGGTGATTCACAACACTTTCAACAAGCAGCTTCCCTATTCCCTGTCCTCTGTATTCCTCATCAACAAAAACGTCACAAAGCCAATACATCACCGAATAGTCTGTAACAACCCTTGCAATAGCTACCTGCCTTCCGGCATCATACGCTCCGAAACATAGAGAATTCTCAATTGACTTCTCTATCTGCTCTCTCTTTCTGTTTTTTGCCCAGTAGGACCTGTTGACCAGAAAATCATATACGGTATCCAGTGACAGAAGTGATTTATCCGTACTTATAAGGTATTTTCCACAGGTCTTCTCCATGATCCTTACCCCTCTCTTTTATATTTTTGCCCTAAAGCATTTCAATCAATTTGCTCTGAGTGCCGCAGTGATAGATATAAAGCCTGTGCAGCGGCCTCGTCATCGCCACGTACAGCAGCTTGACGTCCAGCTCATTATCCCTGTAGCTTTCAGCTTCTGCATCGGCAATGAACACCACATCAAATTCCAGTCCCTTTGAAAGGTGTGCCGGAACAATAACTACCCCGCTCTTGTACTCTCTGTCCTTTTCAGTAATTATCCTCGGGGCTTCCTTGCCTGCCTTGAAGCCTTCACGAAGCTCGCCGCAGGTCTCAGCAGTCCTGCATATAATGGCTATGGACTTGAACTTCTGCTTTTTCAACTCTTTGATTTTATTCCATATATCAGCAGCAATCTCTCTTCTGTTTTGCTTTTCAATTTTCTCCACTTTGTTTCCGTGCCTTATAACCGGCTTTGCAGGAATCAGGCTTTCGTTTTTCAGATACCCGATAACCTTGTTGGCAGCTTCCATAATCTCCACGGTAGTTCTGTAGCTTTGCTCCAGCACCAGCCTTTCGCATCTGGTTTCAAAGACATACCTGTCTACATCCCCCCAATCCTTTATACCTCTATAGGAATGTATCCCCTGGGATAAATCGCCCAGTATAGTAAAGGAGCTATCTTTTATTATACTCTTAAGCACATATAACTGGAAGACACTGAAATCCTGTGCTTCATCTATGACAATATGCTTGACGGGAAGCTTTTCATCCACTCCATGTATTTTGAATTTCAGGTATATGATCGGAGCCAGATCCTCAATATCCATATATCCTGAATTCAGAGACCTTATGGTATTCTCCCTGATTAAGCCTGAAGCTTCACGGCTGACCCTGCCCTCCGTCAGCTTGTGGAACAATTCCTTGCGTGACATGAAATCCATATAATACTCATATGGATTGATCCTTGAAATTTTCCTGACATAATCCTTTACCGCACTCTTGCAGTACTGCTCTATCCTTACAATAAAATCATTCTTTTTGTCTATTAGCTCAGTTATTATCCTCTGCCGCTCCTCCCCCTCCTCAAAAATCATCTTGGCCTGCACCATTTTCTTGTCGCATACTGTCTGGGCTTCCTGAATGATTGCCTGCTTCTGGGCTTTCAGCCTGTTTGTCAGGTGTTTCTTTATTTCTTCGATCCTTTTTGTAAAGGGCTGCTTCCTGTAATCAGTCTTAAACAGCTTATTGATTTCCTCATAGCTGTATATGACCTTTGTCAGCAGCCTGAAATCCTCTTTGGGTATGAATTCCTGCTCAACCTCGGCTATATATTCATCCAGGACATCCCGGAACACCATGGAGCTTTTGAATTCCGACTCCTGCCTGAGCAGCCGGTTTTTTTCTTTCTGCTCCGGATCCGGATTGCTTATAAGGAAGTTCAGAAGCTTTTCATTTGCATCCCTTACCTTGAACTTTTGTCCGATTATATTTGCTGCAAATTCCTCGAAGGTAGTCTGCTTCGTCTTTTCAACCCCCAGCTCCGGTAGAACCTCGGATATGTAGTTGAGAAAGAACTCTGTAGGGGCTATGATCATAAAGTTGTCAGGCTTGAAGGTCTTCTCATATGTGTATATCAGGTATGCTATCCTGTGAAGGGCGATGGTGGTTTTTCCGCTTCCGGCGGCACCCTGGACAATAAGGGGCTTCCACATGTCGGCTCTTATTACCCGGTTCTGCTCCTCCTGTATGGTTGATACAATTTCCTTCAGCCTGCTGTCTGCATTGGCACCCAGGGATGCCTGAAGAAATTCATCATTGGTGGTTATGTCTATATCGAAGATCTCTTTCAGTTTGCCCTCCTCTATGGAGAATTGCCTTTTCAGCAGCAAGCTTCCGTTTATATTCCCCTCAGGACTCTGATAGCTTGCATCCCCCAGGCGTCCTTCATAGTACAGATTGGCTACGGGAGCCCTCCAGTCAACTATTATAAGCTCCTGATCCTCTTCACGGATAAGTGCCATTTTACCTATATACAGGCTCTCGGTTTTTATCTTTTCATCCTCACGGAAATCAATTCTGGCGAAATAAGGCCGGCTCCTGGCGGTCAGCAGGTTTCTAAGCCTTAGTGCAGCTCTTTCCTGCAGCATTGAGTTGATCATAAGCTCAATATACTGCTGGCTGTTGTCATCGGTAGCATGCTTTTTATTCCTGTCAATGTCATTTTCCAGCTTGCCCTTCTTTTCCACCATTTGGGCTATGCTTTTTTCCACATAGCCAAGAGTTGTCTCCAGCCTTAGCTTTTCCTCTTTATACTGCGGATGCTTTTCTGCAGTCATTGAAGCACCTCCATAATCTAAATTCACAGTCTCTTATGAACGCATAACAATATTCTATTCAATATCAAAGGAAAACAAAAGCTCCGAAAGGCTTACTATTTTACCTGCTCATACCTCCCAGACAACAAAGCTGTGTCATGATTGAATTCTCACATTATTATAAGATTTTTCTTGACAGGTAATCCTTTTGCCTCTATAATATAATAGATGAATGAGAAAAGAGTTTACTCCGTCAAGGTGTAAACTCTTTTTATATTATGTAAACTATATTCAATTTTCATTGATATTGATATCAGTCACTACAACTCCCTTAATCACTCCACCCGATAAGACCGGCATTGATACTGAAATATTGTAGTTGTTCGAGACCACTGAGATATATTCCTCCGATACAAAGGCCTCCCCATGCATGGCCTTGACAAAGTATTCTTTTGAGCTGCAATCCCTGAAATTCTCCGGCACCTCAACAGTTGCCGCATTAAGATAACCATTGCTGCCGATAATTGCTATAAGCTCTATGAATTCTAATTTTTTCTGCTGCTCCTTGAGATATTTTTCTGCTGATTTGCCATCCATCGCAAGCAAGCGTTCATTTTTTACCATTTCCTTTAGCAATGCCTGAGTCTTGCTGATTTTCACCTTTATGGCTTCAGTAACCTCAAAGCCTTTCATAAATTTGCCCACGACATCGTCAGATTCTTTCAGCCTTTCCAGAAGCTTCACAATATATCCGTGTACCGCTTCAGTAGTGGCCAGCTGTTCCTGGGTCGATGCACCAATCTCCTCCGATACCGATGCACTTTGCTGTGTTATATCGTTAATTTTCTCTATTTCTCTCTCAATACTGCCAATGCTTCTGATCTGTCCTTTCGTAAGCAGCGTTATCTTTTCAACTGCTTGCATATTCCCATTCAGAGTATCATTAATGACATTGGATTTGTTCAGTACATCTGTTGCATATGTGAGATTCTTGTCAATTGCAGCTGCTTCATCCTTTATATGTACAGAGAGCTCTCTTATCTGTCCTGTTATACCGTCGACCAGTTGCTTTATTTCTTTTGCAGACTGCGAAGAGCCGTCAGCAAGCTTGCCTACTTCTCCGGCAACTACTGCAAAGCCCCTTCCGGCCTCTCCGGCTCTTGCTGCCTCAATGGCGGCATTCAGCGACAGAAGCTGCGTTTGTGCGGCAATGCCTTCCACCGCTTCTGTTATTGTATCTATTGCCTTTATTTTATCATCCAGGCTGCCTAGTGCATCAAGTACCTTTTTATTGTATTCCTTTGACTCTTGTATTTTTGATCTTATATCTGCAAATTTGCCGAAGCTGTCTTCTATGGTTTCCTTTGTTTCTTTTGCAATAATAAGGCTTGTCTCTGCATTTCCGTTTATATCCTCAGTATCTTTGGCAAAGCTCTGTATCATACCCATCATATTCTGGGTATAGGCTGCCTGATTACTTGCCGATTCAGCAATATTCTGTATTGTGGAAGCTATTTCCCCTGCAGCATACTTGATTGTTTCTGCCTGCTTCAGAACCTCCTGCGCATCCTTCATTACTCTTCTGGATACATCTCCGAAGGAGGCGATGAGCTCCCTTACCTTATACAGAAAATCATTCACTGTTGATGATATGCCGTCAAGAAGCCCGATACCTGTCTTCCTGACATTGAGATTCAACTGCCCTTTATGTATTGCTTCGACATTAAGCCTTACCTTTTTGGAAATACTGTTCAGCCGGATAATAAATCCATACCCTGATGCTATGATCAATACTATCAGTATTGCAGCAATCAAGTCGCTGCTACGTAGAAAAAACAATGCTATGCCAAGAATGACACTGCTTAAAAGATAAAGTACCAATAATCCAGTCATCTCATACACTCCCTCATCTTTAGATTTCTACAGGACACAAGCTGCCGCAACTCTAAAAACCGCAACAAAAACTACGGCTTTTAATACCTATCAATTTCATAATATTACAGAAACTCCATATAATCAATTACATTCCGTATATTTTTCCAGGTTCCTGCAGGATTCTTCAGGGCTAAGAAAATTTCAGCCTGGAGAAGCTTTGATCAATGTGCTCTCCAGGCCGGGAAAGGCTATGATTTTTAATACTAAAAAAATGTGTTGTGTTAATAATCACTAGTTCAGGCTGTTTTCATAAAGTGACAATATATCATTCATACTCCTAATGGAATTCTTTTCACTTATATATAGTCTGATCTTTCCTGTCAGCTTTTTATTATACCTGATTTTAGTACCTTTTTTAAAAAAACTGGTTATCTGTTTTGTCTGTTTTATTTCACCATTATCCAGCTTAATATTCGCTACCATATTGCCACTCCTTTCGCTACTGATAACGTCTTGGATTATATTATACCATAATATGAGCCGGATTGCAGAAATACATGAGTAAATTCATCTCTTTCTATAATCTATTAAAACAAATATGAATGTGAAACCCTTTGATTATATAATATATATTTATACCGGCACAATTCTTTTTCCGATGAAATGTATTATTTAGGATATGAACAAACATTGACTCATTTAGTCCTGATTAGTATGCTATAAGTAAATATAATACGGAGGTCTTTATGGAATTATATGATGCTATTATCTACAGGAAATCTACAAGGAAATACTCTTTTGAGAGTCTCAGTGAAGAACATCTTCAAGCTATCAGGGATTTTATTGCCAGCCCTGAAAGGCTTTATAAAAACATAGATATGAAGCTTCACCTTGTGGAAGACGGCCGGAAATTGCATGCTTTCCTGCCCGGCATCATAGGTGGGTATGGAAAAGTGAAAGCCCCCTATTACATAATAGTTACTTCAGAGGAAAAGGAAGGTTATCTCCAAAATATCGGCTACACTTTACAGGGGGTAGTGCTCAGGCTCACTGCCATGAACCTCGCAACCTGCTGGCTTGGAAGCTGTCCGGAGTATAATGTCCTGAAAAAAGTAATAGATATCCCGGAAGGTCATATACCACAGCTGATGCTGGCCTTCGGCCATCCTGCAGAAGGGAGTACTCCCTTCAGGCGGAATCCCTCCGATGTAAAAAGGAAGGATCTTTCAAAAATAACCTCAGGCGCAATGGATATAACCTGGAGCAGAATAGTCAGCGCTATAAGCCTTGCTCCTTCTGCTGCGAATACCCAGCCCTGGAGGTTTGTTTTTGGCAGCGGCAAGATCCATGTGTACTCAGCCGGAGCAAGTAATCCGATATTAAGGCGATTCCTCGGTTCCCGCAGTCTTATTGACGTGGGTATCGCTTTATGTCATGCAATGATTGCTGCAAGACATTTCTCCAGGGATATTCGTTTTACAAAGGATTCTGCCACTTTAGTCAAGGACTATGAATACGTGACAACCATCATTGAAGTCTAAGCATTTATTATTCTTTAGTGCCTCGTAACGTATATCTCTTCTTGAGCATGCGAGGCACTGAATCAAGATTGTGATTATTAACACTATGAAAGACAAGAAGGTTGTTGTGTTAATAATCACTAGTTCTTGTTGATCCTCTCATAAACGAGGTCATCACTGCTGCTGCAGCAAGTATTGATGCAACTGTAAAAGCGAAGCTGAAGGCACCGGTGAAGGCTTGTGCCTCAAGGTCAGAGCCTGTTAAGCCGTTAACTACAAGCAAGCCTCTCAAATACCCAAGGCGGCTGCTGAATAAAGCTCCAAAAACCGCAACCCCCAATACCATTCCCATATTTCTCATTGTAGCAAGCATACTTGAGGCTATCCCTCTCCTGTTGCCTGGTACACTTCCCATAATCGCACTGTTATTCGGCGTCTGGAACAGTCCCGATCCAAGGCCTGTTACTGTCAGAGCCATAATTATGTAAATATTTGGAGAATCAAAACTTAATCTGCTTAAAAGGAAAATCCCCAGGGATATGAATCCCATTCCCACAGAGCTTATATATCTGCTGTCAAACCTGTCTGACAATGCCCCGCTTATGGGTGCCACGATCATTGTAGTAACAGGCATAGGTATAAGCATAAAACCTGCCTCCGAAGGTGGAAGCCCCTTAAGCTGCTGGAGGTAAAAAGGCATAAGGATCATGACTGAAAATTGTGCCATGTAATTAATAAGAGCTGATATGTTGCTCATTGTAAAGAGCTTGCTTTTGAACAAACTCAGATCTATCATGGGATAATGCACTTTTTTCTCTATACTTACAAAAAAGAAAAACAGCAGGATACTGATAATCAGAGAAAGTATTATGTATATGTTTCCCCAGCCGTATCTTTCCGTGTAGCTAAGCGGAAGTAAAAGACATATCAATGCAAGAAAGATCGTTAGCGCTCCCTTGATGTCAAAGGACTGGGCCTCACGTTTCGATGTATCCGGTATTATTTTGTACGCCCATAGGGTACCTGCTATGCCTACGGGCAGATTTATATAGAATATGCTCTGCCAGCCAAAATGTGATGTCAGAAATCCTCCTACCACTGGTCCTGTGGTTGATGCAACAGCCACTGCGATGGCATTCATACCAAGAGCTTTCCCTCTGCTCTGAGCAGGAGCGAAGTCAGTTATAATTGCCGGTCCCATGGACATCATCATACCGGCGCCTAGGGCCTGAACCACCCTTGCTATGATAAGCATAAATATATTAGGCGCCAGACTGCATAGTAAAGAACCTGCAGTGAATATGACAAAGCCTCCTACGTATATCCTTTTGTGTCCATACATGTCTCCAAGCCTTCCATATGTCAAAAGCAGACTGCTTATTACTAAAAGGTAGGACATTACAACCCACTCTATTATGTATAATGGTGCTCCAAAAAATGTGCTGATATTTGGAAGTGCAATGTTCACTACACTCGTATCCAATGCTGCCATGAAGGTTCCCACTGCAACAGCCACAATAATGAGCTTTACCCTTTTTGTATCCAGCTCGGCAGGAGCAGGCTGCTTACGTGATTCCGTGTTTGAGTCCATAATATCCTCCTAAAGACTATATTATTCTATTACAATATTACCATAATGATGAATGACATAAAAGAAGCTGTAAGGCAATCCTACAGCTTCTCCTCCTTTATTTTACTACTATATTCACAAGTCTATTCTTTATGACAATCACCTTTACTACCTGCTTGCCGGAAAGCAGCGCCACAGTATCCGTGTCTTTCATTGCCATATCCTCTATATCCTTATCAGTCGCAGAGGATGGCGCATCTATCCTGCCCTTCACCTTGCCGTTTATCTGTATTGCCAGCTCCACCATATCCTTTACCAGGGCCTTTTCATCCCATACAGGCCATTTCTGATTGAATATAGAATATCCGTAGCCCATTTGCTCCCACATCTCCTCAGCAAAATGGGGTGCGAAAGGAGCCAGAAGCTTCAGGAGATCCGCCATAACACCTTCAAAGTATGGTACATTCTTGTTTTCCACATCCTGATCGTATTTGTATAATGCATTCAGAAGCTCCATCATCTTGGCTATGGAGGTGTTGAACTGGAATATCTCCGCATCCTTTGACACGTTCTTAATTGCCAGATGCCTTACATAGTTCAGTTCCTTTTCAGCTTCAGCAACTTCACTCCTGCTGTTTTGATTCCTCAGGGCAGATATCCTTTCAATCATTCTCTCCACCCTTCCCAGGAATCTGGATATTGCTTTTATTCCGTCATCACTCCAGGGTCCGCCGTCTACATAGTTGAAACCGAAGCAAAGATACATCCTGAATGCATCAGATCCGAATTCATTGATGTATTTGTCAGGAGAAACGACATTGCCCCTGGACTTGCTCATCTTTTCCCCGTCCGGGCCAAGTATTACTCCTTGATGAACCAGGGACAGGTAAGGCTCGTCGAACTTCAGATAACCCATATCCCTCAAAGCCTTATTGATGAACCTGGCATACAGAAGGTGCATTGCCGCATGCTCTGCCCCACCGATATATTTGTCCACCGGCAGCAGTTTACCTATCCATTCCTTGTCAAAGGGTTCCTTAGTGTTCTTATTATCTGCATATCTCAGTTGGTACCATGAGGAGCATACAAAGGTATCAAGAGTATCCGGGTCTCTCCTTGCAGGTTTTCCGCATTTGGGGCATGTGGTGCTCATAAATTCCTCACTCTTTTTAAGCGGCGATTCCCCATCAGGAGTAAACTCCACATTGTATGGAAGCAATACCGGCAGATCCTTTTCCGGAACCGGCACGACACCGCATTCCTCACAGTGGATCACAGGTATCGGGGTTCCCCAGTATCTTTGTCTCGACACCAGCCAGTCTCTGAGCCTGTAGTTCACCTTGAGCTCTCCCTTGTCTTCCGCGGCAAGGGCTTCAGTTATTTTTTTCCTTGCTTCCTCAGAGGTCATCCCGTCAAATTTCCCGCTGTTTGTAAGTACGCCGTATTCTACAAAGGGAAGCTTGTCATCCACATCTCCTGCTCCCTTGATTACCCTTTTTATCGGCAGATTGAATTTTTCTGCGAATTCAAAGTCTCTTTCATCATGAGCCGGAACAGCCATTACACATCCTGTACCATAGGTTGCCAGGGCGTAATCCGCTATCCATATCTGTACCCGTTCGCCGGTTATTGGGTGTATTGCATAGGCGCCTGTGAAAACTCCGGTCTTTTCCCTTGTAGTCGAAAGCCTTTCTATTTCACTTACCTTCCTCGCATAATCCTTATAAGCTTCAACAGTTTCCTTCTGTCCGGGGGTAGTGATGGTGTCCACAAGCTCCTGCTCCGGTGCAAGCACTACATAGGTCACTCCCATAAGCGTATCTGCCCTTGTGGTGAAAGTCCTGAAGGAAAGGTCAGTACCTTCAACCTTGAATTCTATTTCAGAGCCCTCCGACCTTCCGATCCAGTTCTTCTGTATTTTTTTTGTCTTTTCCGGCCAGTCAAGGCCATCTACCATGTCCAGCAGCTCCTGGGCATAAGCCGTTATTTTGAAGAACCACTGGGTAAGATTTCTCCTTATAACTTCAGTTTCACATCTTTCACAGTGTCCTTCAATTACCTGTTCATTGGCAAGAACGGTATTACATTTCGGGCACCAGTTCACCGGCGCTTCCTTCCTGTAAGCAAGACCGTTCTCATAAAGCTTCAGGAACAACCATTGATTCCATTTATAGTATTCGGGAGTACAGGTAATTACCTCATAATCCCAGTCAAAGGTAGCTCCCATCTCACGGAGCTGCTGCTCCATGGTAGCTATGTTATTCATCGTAGAGTCTTTAGGATGTATCCCGGTTTTTATTGCGTAGTTCTCCGCCGGCAGTCCGAAGGCGTCAAAACCCATCGGATGGAATACCTCATAACCCTGCATCCTCTTCATTCTTGCCCAGGAATCACTTGGGCCGTAATTATACCAATGCCCTACATGAAGATTTGCTCCTGAAGGATAAGAGAACATCTCCATGCAGTACAGCTTTTTGTCTACATTTTGGGGATTGAATTTGTACAGCCTGGTTTCTTCCCACTTTTTCTGCCATTTTCTGTCGATATCCTTTGAATATGACATTATAAACACTCCTCTCAAACTAAATATGCTAAAAATAAAAACTCCATCTCTTACAAGAGACGAAGTCCATCCGCGGTACCACTCTTTTTGATTTACCGGCAAATAACCAATAAATCCGCTCCTTCAATGGCGTATAATGACCATCTATCCCTTTAACGGCGGAATTCCGGCTAATCCTACTCATGCTTCAGACCGCTGCTCCCGGGTGAGTTCAAAGAATCTGAGCTGCCGGTTCACACCTTTCCTCCGGCTCTCTGAAAGCTATTCTTCCTTCTACTATTCCCGTTCCTTGCACGTATCATATTTACGATTTATGTTAGCATGTTTTATTATTTTTGTCAATGAAAGTTAAGACTCGAGATACGAGATACGAGATACGAGCAAAATCAGGGTATTCCTATGGGGGATGATTGCGCGTTTCGCATAGATTTAGTATGCCTTCGAAGCCTTGACTTTATACAGCGGAACAAATGAAATGCGTACCCTACCCCGAACCTCGTACCTCGCATCTCGTATCTATATTTTAAATATATTCTGAATATCCATATTCGGTGTATACTTCTTGCCTTGCCAGGTGTCCCTGTCCATCATCAGATGTTCTATGGCATTAATAACCTCAAACTTCTTAAGGCTCCATTTGGGACCTATAAGTGTATCCCTGGGCCCGTCGCCGGTTATTCTATGTATCACCATATTCTCAGGGATCCTTTCTATACAATCGACTATCGTCGAGACATAATCCTCCAGGGACATCAGCTGAAATTCCCCTGCTTCATACATGCTTGCAAGCCTGGTATCCTTTAAAAGATGGAGCAGGTGAAGCTTCATGCCCTGAGTACCTGTATTGGCAATAAAATCCACCGTCTGAAGCATTTCCTGTCTACTCTCTCCCGGCAATCCAAGTATTCCATGAGTCACAACCTCAATGCTGCGCTTCTTTAACTCTTTTACGGCAGTTATATAAGTATCCAGTCCATATCCCCTGTTGATCAGCTTTGCAGTGCTTTCATGAATGGTCTGAAGGCCCAGCTCCACCCACAGATAAGTCCTGCCATTGATCTCCTCAAGAAGCTCCAGCACATCCATTGGGAGACAGTCCGGCCTGGTTGCTATGGCAATACCGGCCACACCTTCCAGGTCAAGTATGGAATAGTACCTCTCCCTTAAGGTTTCAACATCTGCATAAGTATTGGTATACGCCTGGAAATAAGCGATATACCTTCCAGCCTTCCATTTTCTGTTCATCATCCTTTTTACTTCGTAAAATTGCTCTACAAGGCTATCAGCAGTTCCTGCAAAATCTCCGGAGCCCCTTGGACTGCAGAAAACGCATCCCCCTGCTGATACCCTCCCATCTCTGTTGGGGCAGGTAAATCCCGCATCCAATGATATCTTGAATACCTTATCACCAAATTTTTCCCTAAGAAAATAATTCAGCGTATGGTACCTTTTCCCATCCCACGTTTCAGTCATGCAATATCACCTTTGTTATATAATAATCACTAATATATATCCGAAAATTCTATACTAACCATATCCATATATGAATTTGCCGTTTCTTCAGAAGTCAGTGCTATTTCATCATTCTCCATCAGCCATAAGGGAAGCTTTACTATAAATTCACTTCCTTTGCCATATTCGCTTTTTACCGTAATCGAACCTCCATGCATTTCAACAAGGGATTTTACCAGCGAAAGCCCTATGCCGCTGCCCTCGCATTTACGCGTGAACGACTTGTCCACCTGTCTGAATCTCTGAAAGATAATCTCCTTCATCTCATCGGGAATGCCAATTCCCGTATCTTTCACCGATATATACGCATAATCCTTGATATTGTATAAGGAGATACTGATCATATCTCCCTCTTCTGTAAACTTCACTGCATTGGAAAGCAGGTTTAAAAGCACTCTTTTCATTTTTTCAGAATCACAGGCAATCTCAAGACTAGCAGGGTCTATGCTTACTTCAAGCTTCACCCCTTTACTCTCTATGAATCTACGTGAAGCAGCTGTAATATCCTTTACAATCTGAACCAGATCATAATTATGAACATGCATCTCTACAAAACCCGAATCTATTTCGGTGATATATATTAAATTACTGAGCATCCTTAACAGTCTGAAGCAATTTTGCCTCATAATGGAAGTATACTTCATCAGCTTGTCAAAGCTCTCTTCTATATTCTGATCATTCATGATAAGCTCGAAAAGCTGAAGTGTCCCAATGATTATATTCAGCGGAGTCTTGACTTCATGAGAGATATTGGCGAAAAACTGAGTCTTGATCTTGTCATACTCAAGGGTTTCCCTGACAAGCTTCATATTTTCATCAATCTTGTGCCTCAGTTCCTCGTTGCGTTTGCGCTCAGATATATCCCTGACCACGCTCATCACAGCATTTTCGCCCCTATACGGCACCATTGAGCAAACTGCTTCTATGTCAATGCTTTTGCCATCCAGCCGCATTATTTTCTGTTCAGTCATGGAGAGCACCTCTTCGCTGTTAATGATACCATCGATATGCTGCTCCGTCAAAGCCTTTATGTCAATATCTATAAAATCCAGAATATCCCTTTTATATATTTCATCTCTGCTGCAGGCTCCCATTATTTTTACTCCTGCCATATTGGTAAAGACGTTTCTTCCGTTCATGCTGACAAAAATTGCATCAGGACTAAGCTCAACCAGAGTCCTGTACCTTTCCTCACTCATCAAAAGCTCACTCTCCGCTTTGATCCGTGCCGTAATATCCCTGAAGCTCCAAACTCTGCCGATCATATAACCCTTATCCATGAGAGGTGTGGAGAACACATCATAAATTCTTCCATCCAATAGTTGAGCCTTATAGTGTTCAGTTACAGGAAGCTCATATGTAAAGTTTACCCAGGCTTCAAAAGTATCAGGATCAACAAGCTGTTTTTTGACAAATTTCAGGTTTGCCGTCTCATTGTTCAAGCTGTATACATCCCATGGAATATTCCACATATTGAAATACAGATCATTTGCTTCCATAACCTGTCTGTTGTTATCAACCACCAATATACCATCATCTGTCGCATTCAGTGTTGCTCTGAGTATTCTTTCCTTTTTTTCAAGCTTTTCTTCCGCTTCCCTGTATGTTGTTATATCTCTTGCCAGTGTTACAATTCCTTTGCGTCTCCCATTCTTATGAAAAACAGGAGTTTTTATTATGTCATAGGTTTTTTCTGTTCCATCAGGCATGCAGATTATATCAGTTGTTCTATATATTGTACCCGTCTCCCATGCCTTATTATCAAGAGCATTACATTTTTCGCTCAATTCCTTATAAAGTGGACTCAATTTGTCGAGGTGGTTTTTCTTCATCCCATTAAAGCTTTTCTTATCTAAATGAAACAATTCCATTGTTGAGTCATTTATCTCAAGATACCTTCCTTCCGCATCCTTTAAAAAAACCAAGTCGGGTGTGCTGTTTACGAGTATCCTTAGTATTTCTTCACACCCCAACAAAGATATTTCTTCATCTATTATTTTATTTACATCTACTGCCAGTATTATTCTGGCTATCACCAATATGAGGGAGAAGGCTATTACAACCGCCCAAATCATGCATTTCTTAATCTGATACAATAAAGTGGGATTATCAAAAAAGGCCTTTACCTGGCTGCCTCCACAAACTGACAAGAATAGAGGTAAGAAGCAAATGGCAAAGGCTGACGCAACTATCAAAAATAACAATTTTCTGTTCATTCTTAACACTCCCGAAAAAAAACAAATCAATGGTTATATAAAATATGTAGATTATGGCATAATAAAAATATTAATAGGTACAAATATGATGCTATAGTAATACAACGACTACTAATATTATTCCACAGCAACTGAGTTATTTCAATGAACTTCGTCATACAATAAACGACATAAAATTCCATGACACAAATCGACTTATTCTTCCAGTATTATACCGAGCTTTTTATACATTTTTATATCTATGACGTTACTGATCGGGAGTTTTTTTGCCTTTTGGAACCTGTTGAGGGCCTTTTCCATATCTATTCCGTAAAAGCCGCTTAAATAGCCCTTATAATAGCCCTTTATCCTCAGTCTCTTCTGCACCTCCAGGACATCGGCTCCTGCATCACCGGGGTGCAGCACTCTGAAACCCTTGCCAAATGGTCCGAAAGGCCCTCCGTATATTTCTACCACAGTACCTTTCTTTACAAGCTTATATAATTCCGCTGCATCCTTATTGCGCATCCTTATACAGCCATGAGAGGCCGCCCTTCCTATACTGTCCGGCTTTGTAGTTCCGTGAATCCCATAAGTCCCCCAGGGTACATTAAGCCCCATCCACCTGCCTCCGAAGCTTTTGCCCCAATAACCCTTCTCAACTATCTTGAACACGCCTATTGGAGAAGGATTTTTTTTCGTACCTATTGCAACACTATAATTTCTTATCTGCTTTCCATCCTTGAAAAGATACAATGTACGTTCTGTAAGGTCTATGAAAATATAAAGCTCTTTACTTCTGCTATATTCTGTCATGCATTCCTCATCAGGATGTATATGACCAATCTGAACAGCCTGTCTTATACTTGAGTTCACAAGTAAGCATACTACGGCTGCAAAAACAAATATTATGGTAATCCAGATAAATCTTTTCAATGAAATCCCTCCATAATGCTCTATATATTTATATGAGCTTAGAAGGTCTAAAATAACAAAGACAATGAAAAGTCGGATACAATCAAGTGTATCCGACTATACTGTACTGCAATGACCTGCCATTCCGTTAAAGCTTTGCCGCAGCAGCCTCCTTTATGGCTTTCTGATGTGCTGCATCTACTCTGTTAGTACCATGAGTCCTGCTGTTTTTGAAGTGTATGTCAAAGTGTCCGTCCATATCGTTTTTCTTAACAGTATCAAGATTGGTTCCTCGTCCAAAGCCCCCACTCCTGCTGCTTACCGTTACATTTATCGGCTTATTGTCGAGGCCGGCATGGGGCATTCCTGACATTGAGGCAGCCAGACGCCTTCCATTGATTTCAACTATCACCGGACGTCTGCTCCAGTTAAAGGTGCCGCCCCATATTTCCTTCATGACCTTGGTATCCTCTTTTGTGAGGGTTTCGCAATCGGCATGATTGCCGCCGTAAGTCCTTTTTATGTTAAAGCTTTTGCCGGTCCTGACATCAATAACCTTCGCATTGCTTCCCCTTGCAAAAACCTTATTGGCCCCGGTCCACCAGTCCAACACTTCTATTTTACCTTTTTCTTCCTTTTTAGCCGGCTCTTTGTCTTCATCCGCTTCCGGCTCCCGGCTTTCTTTTTCTCCTTCAGAAGCTGCTGTGCTATCTGCTTCCGCTGCTTCGACCGTCTCAACTGTCTCAGCTGCTTCTGATGTATCTAAAGTCGCACCTGTATCTGCTTTTAGCAATAGTGCTTCTCCCTTTTCTGCATTAACTGCCTCTTTCCTTGAAGCCGGGCTGTCTGTTGCAGTGCTGCCGCCTCTGCTGCTTGCAGTTTTTGCGGCATAATGACTGAGAATTTTAGTCTCCGTTTCTTTGTCAATAGCTCCTGTTGTTTTCAGACCATATTTTTTCTGAAACTCTTTTACTGCCGCTATTGTCAGTTTGCCGTTCAGTCCATCGATCTTTCCTTTGTACAGACCCATTTGCTTCAGTACCGACTGACTCTTCTTAAGACTTTCCCTTGCAGCAGCGCTATTCGTATTGCTTGCGGAGCTCCTACTGCTTGTCCCGTTTCCAAATAAAAGTTTGGATGTCTGTGGTCCTGCGATACCATCGGCTGCGATACCCTTACCTGCCTGAAACTTCTTTACGGCAGCCTTTGTTGCACTACCATAATAATTTGTTACGTTTGCTTTGAAATAACCCAGGCTTTTCAGCTGTGCCTGGAGCTTACCTACCGCCTGTCCTTTGCTTCCATATTGTAATGTATCAGCAAAGACAACTGATGTTATAGAAAGAGTTAACACCAGCAAAAAAATAAAAAGCTTACTCCTCTTCATTACTCTCCTCTCCCGGCTTACGAAGTATTGAACGCACTAAAGCATTCCTATTGGGTATTGTGCGAATTCAATAACAACCAAGGTAACCGTTTCGCGGATTTTGACTGAATCCATAAATGTTTTCCGCGAAATGCCTGGTTGACGGATTCGGGCAGAGAGTGTGCCCTAAGGAAAAACAGTATTGTTATATCCTATTCACCCCATAATGATCCCCCGTTCCTGAAAAGCTTCAGGATTAAGCCTGATTTGTTTATGTAGTATTGATTGCAGTACAGCATGACTTTAGTTTACATAATTAATGCCAAATTTTCAATGGAACTATATGCCATGCATAAATATGGAATTATTCTCGGCCTTACACATATTTCTAAGCAGCTGAATAATATGGATTGAAATACTTTTTTGGCGGGTGAACCAAATGTTTATGAAATATAATACAAGCTACAGAGAACTGATTGCCGGAGCAGAAACCCAAATACCTCTTTCCAATGGTCAGATGGTCACTTCAATTAATTTTGACAATGCCGCCACAACTCCGCCCTTTTCATCTGTACTCCAGTCGGTAGTGAGCTTTGCACCCTGGTATTCCTCCATACATAGAGGAACAGGCTACAAATCTCAATACTCTTCAGAGATATATGAAAAGTCCAGAGATATTATCAGGGATTTTGTCAAAGCTGATGCAGACAATACGGTAATTTTCGTAAAAAATACCTCAGAAGCAATAAATAAGCTCTCTTACAGGCTATATCACAGAAATAAGCACAGTGTCATACTTTCCACCCATATGGAGCATCATTCCAATGATCTGCCCTGGAGGAGCAGATACGATGTAGATTATATCAAGGTAGACGAGAATGGAAGACTCTCAATGCATGATCTGGAAAAAAAGCTCCGGAAATATAAAAAGAATATTGCATTGGTTACTGTTACGGGAGCTTCAAATGTCACAGGCTACAAAAATCCTGTACATGATATTGCCGAACTCGTCCATAAATATGATGCAAAGCTCATGGTGGATGCAGCTCAGCTTATAGGTCATTCCTGTGTGGATATGAAACCCGGCAGCGGAAGCAGGCATATTGACTATCTTGCATTTTCAGCCCACAAAATGTATGCACCCTTTGGGACAGGAGTGCTTATAGGACCTCAGCATGATTTTGAAAAAGGAGAGCCTGAATACAGGGGCGGCGGCACGATAGACATTGTCACCCATGATCTGGTAAGGTGGGCGGAGCCGCCTCACAAGGATGAAGCCGGCACTCCCAATATTATGGGTGTTGTCGCACTTTCCGAAGCGATAAGAATACTTTCTTCCGTAGGAATGGAGAATCTTGAGTCTTATGAGCTCAGCCTGGTTGAATATGCTCTCGCCAAGCTTTCAGAGGTGCCCGGAATACACCTGTACTGTGATAGTGAAATTAGAGACAGGGTTGGAATAATACCCTTCAATATTAACGGCTTGCATCATCAAACCGTGGCTGCAGCCCTGTCTGCCGAGTCGGGTATATCGGTAAGGAGCGGCTGCTTCTGCGCACAGCCTTACGTTCAAAAGCTCATGAAGTTACCCAGAAACGAAATAAGGAAGCGTATAAAAAATCCATCCCTTCCGCATCCCGGAATGGTCCGGCTCAGCTTCGGGCTTTACAACAACTATGACGAGATTGATGTACTGGTACAAAAGCTATGTGAGATATCGGCGGACAAGGAGCTGTATCTTGAAAGATACAATTAATAGTCGCTAGTCACGAGTCACTAAAATCAAAGCCGGGCTCCGGAGGAAATAGCGACCAGAGTCTAGAGACTAGCGACTTAATACTTCCCGTTGTGTTATATGCATGATTATTTGGCCTTTAGGCTAAAATACATGTATCTGAACTGGTAATAGGGAGGTACTATTTTATTGAACAGACGGATGAACATACTCATGTTCAGTGGTGAATATGATAAAGCTCTGGCTGCACTGCTCCTTGCAAATACTGCAAGGGAAATGCAGGTCGATGTGACATTGTTCTTTGCATTTTGGGGACTTTTCCTGGTCAGGGATCCTGAAAAAATATCTACTGAGGACAAGAGCACGTATGAGAAAATGTTCGGAGCAGTCACTCCGAAGGGTCCCGAAGCACTGCCTCTTTCCAAAATGAATATGGCAGGCATAGGAAAAAAAATGCTCCTCGAAATGATGGATGATGATAAGACTCCGCATGTAATAGACTTTTTAAAGGCAGCGAGAAAAAAAGACGTGAAGTTCTACGGCTGCAAGCTGTCAATGGAGGTAATGGGCCTTAAGCAGGAGGAGATGATACCCGAGCTGGAGATCGTGGAAGCCAAGGATTATCTCAAGGATGCACTGGAATCGGATATGCAGCTGTTTATTTAAGGACTGCTGACATGGGGACGTTTCTGCTGTCAGATCTTCGAGTCTGACAGCAGAAACGTCCCCATGTCAGCTATTCTTGTTCCGCCTTTTTCAGGCTGTTAATACGCTCATTAATTCGAGTCCTCTCCGCGAGGAGTCTTTCATACTCCTTTTCCAGCCTGTCAAGCTCCTCATCAAGGCTTGCCAGTCTGGCCTTTTTGCCGGCAATTTCTGTTTTCAGTGTACCAATATAGTCTTTCAGTTCTTCTCTATGCTCCTGCAAGTCCTCATATCCTGGATCCACCGGCTTTAAAGGCATTGATACAAGGAAAATACATGTAATAACCGCTGCTACCGCTTTCAATATCCTCACCCCCAAATTCAACACATGTATATTATAGATGTGTTGAAGAAAAAAGGGTGTTGAAACATGTCCACAGGTAATAATACTTTATCCCAAATTATACTATATTATGACCCTCACCTTGTACTCCCTCATCCATGTGTCTATCTGTATAAGATAAGCCAGGAGCTGAGGTCCTCGCATCAGCTGTCCGTACCAGGGCTTTCCGAATGCTATACCACCGCTCTTTACAATCTCCTCAACTACTCTGGGATTTACCAGTTGGAGGAGCGGCGACCTCTTATCAGCCATTATTTCAGTCATTTTTTCCCGAACTGCTCTCAGATATTCAGGATTATGAGTCTTTGGATAGGGACTCTTTTTTCTTTCCAGGATATCATCGGGCAGTATCCCTTTCAGTGCCCTCCTTAAAAGGCCTTTTTCCCTCTGGTCACAGTATTTTATGCTCCAGGGTATATTGTAAGCGTATTCTACTATTCTGTAATCAGCAAAAGGAACCCTTACCTCAAGGCTATTGGACATGCTCATACGGTCCTTTCTGTTCAATAAGGTTATCATCTGCCATTTGAGGTTAAGGTAGAACATTTCCCTCATCCTGCTCTCCTCTTTGCTTTCTCCTTCAAGTTTTGGCACTTCCCCCAATGTACCGAGGTATTTTTCCTGAATATAGTCCTCTAATGGAATGCCTTGAAACTCGCCTGACAATATGCTCTTCCGCTCCTGTACTGCTTCAGACCAGGGAAAAGTATTGCTGTTAATAAGCTCCTGCCTCGTATACCAGGGATAGCCCCCGAATATCTCATCTGCACATTCACCGGAAATAGCCACTGTTGCATCCTTCCGTACCTCTTTGCAGAAAAGATATAGAGAAGAATCAATGTCGGCCATTCCTGGAAGATCATTGGCAAGTACCGCTTCTTTAAGTGCGGATGTCAGATCCCGAGTGTCAATATATATGGTCCTGTGATTGCTTCCTATGAACTCCGCCATTTTATCAGCCCAATAGCTGTCTGAATTGGGCTGATAGTCATCTGCTTTAAAGTAAAGCTCATTATCTACATAGTCAATAGCATAGGTATTCAATACACCCTTCCCACGATTTTTGAAATGGCCTGCAGCTACTGCAGAAATTGCACTTGAATCAAGGCCCCCTGAAAGGAAAGTACATACAGGGACATCGGATACCATTTGTCTTTCAATAGCATCTATCAACAATGTCCTGGTCTTCTCCACCGTCGCAGCCAGATCATCGGTATGGGGCGCTGCTGTAAGCTGCCAGTATTGCTTCAGCCTTATTCCATCAGAGTTATATGTCAAACAGTGGGCCGGCGGTATCTCTTTGATCCCTCTGAATACACCGCAGCCGGGAGACCTTGCAGGTCCCAGGCCGAATATTTCCATTATACCGGTCTCATCAAGTACCGGCTCCACCTCAGGGTATGCCATCAGGGCTTTTATTTCAGAACCGAATATTAAAGAACCGTTTACCAATGTATAGAATAGTGGCTTTACCCCCAATGGGTCTCTGGCCGCAAATAATGTTCTGTTATTGTTATCCCATATTCCGAAGGCATAGATCCCATTAAACCTTTTTAAACAGTCTTCACCCCATTCCATATAGGATACAAGCAATACCTCCGTATCTGAATATGAATTGAAGCTGTAACCTCTGGCAATAAGGGAAGACCTCAGCTCATCAGTATTATATAGTTCGCCGTTATATACCAATGTATAGCTGTTGCCCCCTGCCCAACGCGTCATTGGCTGTCCCCCCCCTTCCGGATCGACAACCACCAGTCGCCTGTGACCTAAAAGTGCATTCCCCGACAAGTATATTCCCGAGTCATCAGGCCCTCTCCTGCTTAATGTTGCTGTCATTTTCCCTATGGTTTCCCTCTCGTCGGCAAGGTTTCTTTCCATGTTTACCCATCCAACAAATCCGCACATAATTCTCCTCCTATTTAGGTTTTATTATCATATAATTAATACAGATTATGAAAGGGAGGAAAAAATGTTGCAGACTAAAAATGCACACGAACCAGCCAGAACCTGATCTTTTTACTGTTCCAGCCCAGATCCCAGGGCACTCTGTTCCTGTCGGTATTGTGGCAGGTCACCAGTGAGTACCCCTTTGAATCGGCGCCTGTTACTACAGATATATGTGTAATATCTCCATTTTTCTCATAGGCCACAAAGTCCCCTGGCAGAAGCTTGTAGGAGGCTTTATACACCTTTTCATAATTCCCGTAGGCAATAAGTGAAGCCCTGCCGCTGTGAAGCATATAGCTCTTGAAACCATCCGCATTGACCCATGCCCGGGTCGCTCCCCCGCTGTTATAATTCCACATATGTGTTTTCCTGAACTTTCCTCCCTCATATAATATTTGGGACGCAAAGTTTGCGCAGTCACCGCCCTGAGAATTATAGTTCCTGTATTTTTTATTATATTTGAATCCATACTTTTCCTCGCTTGCAGTGCCGCAGTATCTGTCCGCATACTCCACTGCCTTCTTTCTTCTGTCATTTATGTTGGATAGGTCCCTTGCTGCATGAGTGGATATGTACTGGTTCATTGAGTCAAGCTTTGTACCGTTCAGGTTCAGAGAGTCTTCAAAAGGGTCCTTGTACCACTCCCTTGTTATAATCCAGGTCTCATCCTTGTATAACAGGTCAAGCACGTGGTAGGTCCCTATCCTGAAGCTGTTTACTGCGCCGGGCTCATTCTCATATACGTATCTGTACTCCGTTCCGCACATAAGATTGATGGCATATTTCTCACCCTTTGGTTTAATACTTCTTATTTTCACTGTCGGTATAATATCGGTAAACTTCACACCCTGCCTCTTTTCCCAGTTATGAATGTATTTTACCTTTGTCAATTCGTGCTGATGAGCCCAGACTCCATACTTGGTGCTTCTGTCATATAAGGCTTCGATAAGCTTCAAGTCTCCGCTAATAATTGCATTATTTCTATTGCGGAATATCTGGATTATCGAATCGGTCATATCCTCAACCTCATTTTCACCAAAAAAAACTCCCTTGACCATTCCCGGCTGCTCTATGAATACAAATAGAAACAGCGCCAATATCACCAGCCCTATTGCCGCTTTCACCGCTTTGCTCTTAATAATTGCCTCCATTATACTACCCCTCTACTTGCATTTACTTAAATATACTTTCACCTTTATGCTTTTATTACTTTTAGGGGGCAAAATAAAATCCCATATCATAATAAGATATGGGATTCAATACTTATTCAGTTATTTGCTGATTGCTACTGCACATACCTTCAGTTCCGGAGTTTTGCAGGTCGGATCAAGTGCTCCGTTCGTCAGGGTATTTGCTGCTGCTTCAGCAAAGTGGAAAGGTACGAATACTATATTTCCTTTTACTCTGCTGCTTATCTTCGCTTTCACCTTGATGCTTCCTCTTCTTGAAGACACCTTGAGCATTTCTCCGTCACTCACTCCAAACTTTGCTGCAGTTGCCGGGTTTATTTCTATATAGCTGCCCGGAACCTTCTCATTCAGGCCTTTGACCTTTCTTGTCATTGTACCTGTATGGTAGTGGTACAGTACACGGCCTGTTGTAAGCACAAACGGATACTCCTCATCAACCTGCTCGGCAGGAGCCTTATGCTCTATACCCTTGAACAGGCCCTTACCCCTTGAGAAGGTACCCTTATGCAGGTATTTGGTACCTGGATGCTCCTTTGTAGGGCATGGCCACTGTATTCCTTCATTCTCCAGCCTGTCGTAGTCAATTCCCGCATAGGAAGGTGTCACAGTTCCGATCTCATCCATTATCTCTGAAGGATGCTTATATTTCTTTGCATAGCCCAGAACGTTCATAAGCTCCATGATTATTACCCAGTCAGGTTTTGCGCTTCCCGGAGCTTCAACTGCCTTTCTGACTCTCTGCACTCTTCTTTCGGTATTGGAGAAGGTACCGTCCTTTTCAGCAAATACTGCTGCCGGAAGCACAACATCTGCCAGTTCGGCTGTCTCTGTCATGAATATGTCCTGGACCACCAGGAAACCTGTATGCTCCAGAGAGTGTTTCACATGGTTGGTATCCGGGTCGGAAACCATTGGGTTCTCTCCCATAATGTACAGGAATTTGATATCTCCCTTTCCTGCTGCTTCCATCATTTCCGGCACTGTCAGTCCGGGTTTCGCTGAAAGCTTGACTCCCCATGCTTTTTCAAATTTTTCTGCTACTTCAGGCTTTATTACCGGCTGGTATCCGGGATAGGTTGCCGGCAGCGCGCCCATATCGCATGCACCCTGAACATTGTTCTGACCTCTGAGAGGATTTACTCCTGTTGAATCCTTGCCGAAATTCCCGCAGAGCATAGCAAGGTTGGAGGTTGACATTACATTGTTGGTCCCGGTTGTATGCTGTGTTATACCCATGCAGTATATGATACTTGCTTTGTCAGCCTTTGCATACAGTCTGGCGGCTTTCCTGATGTCCTCCGCTTCAACTCCGCATATGGCGGCTGCTTTATCAGGAGTGTAGTTCTTTACTACCTTCTCCAGTTCCTCGAAGTTTTCTGTCCTTTCAGCAATAAATTCCTTATCCTGAAGACCTTCTTCAAGTATTACATTCATCATACCGTTAATAAGGGCAATATTTGTTCCAGGATTTATCCTGAGGAAAACGTCTGCATCTTTAGCAAGATCAACTTCTCTCGGGTCGGCAACAATGATATTTGCTCCCTTTCTTCCGGCCTGCTTTATCTTTGCTCCGATAACAGGATGGTTTTCTGTCGTATTGGAGCCTATTACAAATATAGTGTCGGCATCAATCACTTCATTGATGCTGTTTGTCATAGCGCCGCTTCCTAATGTGGCTGCAAGACCTGCAACCGTTGCGGCATGTCAGAGACGGGCACAATGGTCGATATTATTTGTGCCGATCACCCCTCTCATCAGCTTCTGAAGCAGATAATTCTCCTCATTTGTACACCTTGCAGATGAAAACGCTCCCAACGCATCAGCGCCATGCTTTTCCCTTGTTTCGAGCATTTTATCCGCAATGAGATGATATGCCTCTTCCCAGGTTGCTTCGACAAATTTTCCATCTTTCCTGACAAGCGGAGTTTTAAGTCTGTCCGGATGGTCTATGAATTTATAGCCAAACTTGCCCTTTACACAGAGAAGCCCGTTGTTGGGATCTGCATCCACCGGTTCAACCCCTACAACCTTATTGCCCTTAACGAGCAGCTCCATCTGGCAGCCTACACCACAGTAGGAGCAAGTAGTCTTCACTCTTTTTAGCTCCCATGTCCTGAACTTTTCCGGATGCTTCGGCATCAATGCGCCGACAGGGCAAACCGAAACACAGTTACCACAGGATACACAGGTTGAATGTTCAAAATCCCTTTCATATGGAATCCCCACATGGGTGTCAAAGCCTCTTTCATTGAAATTTATAGCCCCGGTACACTGGAGTTCATTGTCTACCCTTATGCATTTACCGCACATTATGCACTTGTTTCTATCCAAAGTGAAGAACGGATTGCTGTCATCGATAGGATAGTTCTTTTTCTGTCCGTTGTAGCCGCCTTCTTTTACATCATATTCGTAGCAATAATCCTGGAGCTTACACTTTCCTGATTTTTCACAGGTCAGACAATCAAGAGGATGATTCTCAATCATAAGCTTCAGTGTCTCTCTTCGTGCTGCAACTACGTCTGGCGAATGAGTTTCCACCACCATTCCCTCTGCAGCAGGTACAGTACATGCAGTCTGGAGAGCTCTTGCACCCTTTACTTCAACAACGCAGATCCTGCAAGCGCCATGACCTATAAGACGCTTATCATAGCAAAACGTAGGTATAGCTATACCCAGCTTTTCCGCTGCCTGAAGCAAGGTGGTGTTATTCTCAACCTGCACTTGCTGGCCGTTAATAGTCAAGTTCACCATATAAACCACCCTTTACATAATAATATTAATAAATAGTCACACAATTAACTTCTTAATAGCTATTTTACTTTAATAGCAGTTGTTTTCATATATCAAATCTTCGCCAATATTTTATCAAGCCCCAATACTTCTGCCCATGAGGCTTCGACAAACTCTCCATCCTTCTTGACATATGGAGTCTTGGGATTATCATTATAAGTAAGATCCACAGTCAATCTGCCTTTCAGGCATAATGGCCTGCCTTCACCAGCCTGCAGTGCTCTGACAGCCACAACCTTTCCTTCCTTTTTCAGCAGCTGGAAATTGCAGCCATGTTCACAGACCGCACACTTGACATCTTCCTTCTGAAGCTCCCAGGTCCTTGAGGTATTCATAGCCCTGCTGTCCAATAGCGCTCCAACAGGACACACACTGATGCACCTTCCGCAGGATACGCAGCTGGATTCACCCATTGTCCTGGCATTGTCTGCTATTACCGTAGTCTTGAAGCCTCTGTTGCCAAATGCCAAGACAGCCCTCTCAGGTACTTTGGAGCATGTGCTGACACATCTTCCGCAGAGAATACATTTGTTATTATCCCTGTAAATATAAGGATTTGTCTTGTCTATCTCATAGTTCTTGCGCATTCCCTTATGCTCAACAAATTTGACGTCATATCTGTAAGCATATTCCTGAAGCTTACATTCACCGGCTTTGTCGCATGTAAGACAATCATTCGGATGATTCGCAAGAATAAGCTTCAATATTTCCTTTCTTGCAGCCACAACAGCAGGACTTTCAGTCTGCAGCTCCATTCCCTCCGAAACAGGAAGTACACATGATGCCTGCAAAGCTCTTGCCCCTTTGACTTCGACTACACAAATTCTGCATGCTCCGACTTCATTGATGCCTTTAAGATAACACAGCGCGGGAATATCAATGCCAAGCTGGGCCGCAGCTTCCATGACGGTGGTGCCTTCAGGCACTTTTGTGCTGATTCCGTCGATGGTAACATTAAGCATTTTCATAAGCTCTCCCCCTATATTATAAATAATAAGTAAATCTTATAATTGGTAATTTATAAAAATATAGACAATAGACTTCCAATACTATAATACATGATTGTTAAAATATCGTCAATCAATTTTGCCTAAAAAAAGAAAAGCCTGTTGTAACCGTTTCACTGCTACAACTGACTTTTATCTGTATGATATTCTGTTTACACCGGTCTATAATCTCTATGCCCTGCTTCTCCTGGTATAGTGAGTGTGGAGCAAATGGTGGGCTTCATGGCTGTTAGGCTTCTCCAGGTATTCCTCATAAAGCTTTTTCACTTCCGGATTCTCATGGGACTTTCTGAGCTTCCTCTCCCTGTCGATGGAGTACAGTCCCTGTGCTCTGAGCCTCTTTACCTCTTCAGTCTTCTCCTTGTCCATAATTATCGGCTGTCCGCCGCCGTTTATGCAGCCTCCCGGGCATCCCATAACTTCGATGAAGTGGTAATTTGCTTCTCCGCTCTTCACACTGCTCAAAAGCTTTGCTGCATTACCTGTACCGTGCGCAACAGCAACCTTTATATCCATACCGTTTATATTTACCGAAGCTTCCTTTATGCCTTCCATCCCTCTTACAGGGGTGTACTCAATCTCCTTAAGATCCTGTCGTGTCAATATGTCCGCTACTGTTCTGAGCGCTGCTTCCATAACTCCGCCGGTTGCTCCGAATATTACACCCGCCCCTGTGGAATCACCTAGTATACTGTCATATTCCCCATCCTCTATTGCTTTAAAATCTATCCTTGCCTGCTTTATCATCTTCGCAAGCTCCCTTGTAGTGAGAACTGCATCGACATCCTGCAGGCCGTCCACCTCGAGCTCTTCCCTCTCCGCTTCATACTTCTTGGCTGTACATGGCATGATTGATACAACAAATATATCCTTGGGATCGATACCGGCCTTCTTTGCATAATAAGATTTTGCCACTGCTCCGAACATCTGCTGCGGTGACTTGCAGGAGGAAAGATTATCAAGGAACTCGTGGTAGTTATGCTCGCAATACTTTATCCAGCCTGGTGAGCAGGATGTTATAAGAGGCAGCTTCCCGCCGTTGTTGATCCTGTTAAGAAGCTCTGTACCCTCTTCAAGTATTGTAAGGTCAGCCGCAAAATTCGTATCAAATACCTTGTCAAAGCCCAATCTCTTCAAGGCTGTAATCATCTTACCCTCTACATTTGTGCCGACCGGCATTCCATACTCCTCACCCAGTGCAACCCTTACCGCCGGAGCAGTCTGCACCACAACATGCCTGTTCTGGTCGCCGAGGGCCTTCCATACCTTCGCTGTATCGTCTTTTTCTCTTAATGCTCCCACAGGACATATCTTTATGCACTGACCGCAGTTTATGCAGTTTACTTCTGAAAGTCCCTTGCTGTAAGAGGTAGTAACAGTAGTTTTTACTCCTCGATTTGCAAAATCGATAGCGCCTGTATCCTGTACCTTCTTGCATACAGCCACGCATCTTCCGCATAATATACATTTATTCTGATCCCTTACAATGGCAGGCGATGCCTCATCCAATTCATACCTTATCGTGTTGCCTTCATAGCTCACCCTGTCTATACCCATTTCTTCGCAAAGCTTCTGAAGCTCACAATTCAAATTTCTTGAGCAGGTGAGGCACTCTCTCTCATGTCTTGCCAGAATAAGGTCCAGTATGACTTTTCTTGCCTCCAGAACATCGGGAGAATTGGTTCTGACAACCATTCCCTCCGCCACCGGCTGTACACATGAGGCCTGCAATGTTCTTGCTCCTTGAACCTCTACTATGCACATTCTGCATGCTCCGACCTCATTAAGTCCTTTCAGAAAGCACAGGGTGGGTATGTTTATGTTTAAAGTCCTTGCTGCTTCAAGTATGGTATAATTCCCGGGCACTTGGGTTTTTATACCGTCAATCGTAATGTTAATCATTTCCATAGCTCATACCTCCATTAGAATTCATCCGTTTCAATTAACATAATTCTTGTTTTATAAAATATACAATAACCAATTTACAATATTTACTTACCATTGTCAATAATTTATCAACTTTATGGTAAATTCAGAGAATGTCTTATATTATTATTTACTTCTCAATGATTATGATATATAATATACATAAGTTTGTCAATACTTTAACAAACTTTTGTAACAATATATTAACCTCTATTCGCTAAAAGCACTGGTTATATAAAACAACCATGAACAAAATTTGGTCAGCAGTTATATATATAGGTGATTCACTGAACAATAATATTGAAAAACAATTTAGGAGAATGGCAATGAACGATAGTATTTTAAAGATAAAAGAAATATGCAGGCTCATAAGTGAAAATGCTCCTTGGGACATTGACGATCTTATCAGCTTGATCAACATCGATGAAGATCAGGCAAAAATAATTTTTGAAGAGGCAGACAGAGTCAGGGAACAGGAAATGGGCAACCAGGTCCATTTAAGGGGCTTAATAGAGTTTTCAAACTATTGCATCCGGAAATGTCTGTACTGCGGGCTTAGAAGTGAAATAAAGCCGCTAAACAGATACAGGATGAGTATCGGTGAGATTGTAGACAGTGCACTAACCGCTGAAGCTTTAGGCTATAGAAGTGTAGTACTCCAGTCCGGAGAAGACCCTTTCTATACTGCCGATAAGCTTGCTGAACTGGTATACAGGATAAAAACGGCCTCCGACCTTGCAGTGACATTATCCTGCGGTGAATTCAGCCATAGGGATTACAAGCAAATAAAAGCTTCAGGAGCGGACAGGTATTTATTGAGATTTGAAACAGCAGACAGCAAATTATACCGCTTCCTCCATCCTGATTCAGAATTGGATAAACGCCTTGAATGCCTTCAATATTTGAAGGATTTGGAATATCAGATAGGCACCGGCTTTATGGTTGGACTGCCGGGAGAAACTCCTGAAATAATGGCAGAAAATCTTCTCCTGCTCAAGGAATTCGATGTGGATATGGCAGGCATCGGACCATTTATACCTAATCCTCAGACTCCACTCTCCAGTGAGAAGGGCGGTACCTTGCTGCAAGCACTCAAAGCAATTGCACTGGCCAGGCTGATTTTGAGAAATGCCCATATTCCCGCTACAACCGCCATGGGCACCCTGGATCCTCAGGGCAGGCAGAAGGCTTTAAAAGCAGGGGCCAATGTAGTAATGCCGAATGTGACACCAATGCAATATAGAGAAATGTATCAATTATATCCCAACAAAATATGCCTTACTGATGATCCCGGCCACTGCAGAAATTGCATAACAGGCATCATCCATTCCCTTGGCAGGTCAGTTGCCACAGATCACGGGCATACACTAAAAAAGAAATGAACCTTAATTTAAGGAGATAAAGAAATGAGTTTGAATAATATAAAACAAACGGCTGATTTCATTGATGAGAAAAATATACAAGCGTTATTGGAGCAGACGGTCAATACCGGTAGAAATGAGCTGATGGGCATTATTGAGAAGGCTGAAAGGGCTGAAGGCCTCTCCCCTGTTGAAGCAGCAAAGCTCTTGAATTCAGAAGATCCTGCCGTACTTGCCAGGATGTTTGAAGCTGCACATAAAATCAAAGATAAAATATACGGCAAGAGGGTGGTAATATTTGCCCCGTTGTATATAAGCAATTACTGTGTTAATTCTTGCAAGTATTGCGGATACAGTCTGAACAACTCAATAGAACGCCGAAAGCTTAACCTGGAGGGTATAGTTGAAGAGGTGAAAATACTTGAATCCATGGGGCATAAAAGAATTGCCCTTGAGGTAGGAGAGGATCCGGTAAATTGCGGTATCGACTATGTGATCGATGCAATCAGGACGATATATGGTATTAGTTTTGAAAACGGCAGCATCAGAAGGATAAATGTAAACATAGCCGCTACTACCGTTGAAGATTATAAAAAGCTGAAAGGCGCCTCCATCGGAACATATATTTTATTTCAGGAAACATATCATAGAAAAACCTACGAAGCTATGCACCCAAAAGGACCCAAACATGATTACGATTACCATACCACCGCCTTCAACAGGGCTATGGAAGCCGGCATAGATGATGTAGGCGCAGGTGTGCTCTTCGGACTTTATGACTATAAATTCGAAGTACTGGCACTGCTGTTTCATTCCCTTTATCTTGAAGAGAAGTTCGGCTGCGGCCCTCACACCATATCAGTACCAAGGCTTAAGCCCGCCTCAGGTATGAAGCTTTCCGACTATCCTTACATGGTCAGTGATAATGACTTTAAAAAGATCGTTGCAATTCTGAGACTTGCAGTACCATACACCGGGATCATACTATCCACACGGGAAAACCCTGACATACGTGATGAAGTGATCAATTATGGGGTCTCACAAATCAGTGCAGGCTCCTGTACAGGAGTCGGAGGCTACAAGGATGAACACTCCTGTGAAGTACCGGATAATACTGCACAGTTTATCGTTGGGGACCACAGGTCCACCGATGAAATAATACAAAGCCTCTGCAGCTCCGGCTATATACCCAGCTACTGTACAGCATGCTACAGGCAGGGCCGGGTAGGGGACAGGTTCATGCAGCTGGCAAAGAGCGGTAACATCCAGAACATATGTCAGCCAAATGCAATACTGACCTTTGAAGAATACCTTCAGGACTATGCCTCAGAGGAAACCAGGAGGCTGGGAGAAAAAACGATAGCAAAGCATCTGGAAGAGATAAAGAATGAAACGGTTAAGGAGCTCACAAAAGAAAGACTTGAAGAAATAAAGAAGGGCAAAAGGGATCTGTACCTGTAGGAGGTGGTTAAATGTTGAATGCACCAAGAAGCGTAAGACTTCACATAGCAATATTCGGAAAAAGGAATGCGGGCAAATCCAGCCTGATAAATGCAATAACCAACCAGGAGCTTGCTGTAGTCTCAAAGGTTCCAGGTACAACAACAGACCCTGTGTACAAATCCATGGAGATATCCCCCATAGGGCCGGTAACACTTATAGATACTGCCGGGATTGATGATGAGGGTGAGCTGGGAGAGCTTCGCGTAAAAAAAACCATGCAGGTGCTTGCAAAAACCGACTTGCTTGTACTCACAGTGGCTTCCACCGATATCGCAGGGGAATGGGAAGGAACAATTACAGCCGAAGCTAAGAAACGCTGCATTCCTGTTATAGGAGTGATTACCAAGCAGGATGTGAATAACACTGTTTACGGTATCTCAGAATGGTTCAGCGGTCACAACATACCTTATTGCAGTGTAAACTCCCTTACCCGCGAGGGAATAGAACATTTGAAAGCCTTAATTATAAAATACTCTCCCGGGGATTTTATGCCCGATACCATCATTGGTGATCTTGTAAAACCGGAGGATGCAGTAGTACTTGTTGCACCTGTTGATGCAGGTGCTCCCAAGTCCCGGCTGATCCTTCCCCAGGTCCAGGTCATCAGGGATGCACTGGATGCCGGAGCATGTGTGACAGTAGTACGGGAACATGAACTGGAAGCTGCCCTCAAGAATTTTATAACTCCCCCAAGGCTGGTTATCACCGATTCCCAGGTGTTCGGAGCAGTATCAAAGCTAGTGCCGCCCGAAATACCTCTTACATCTTTTTCAATACTCTACGCCCGGTATAAAGGGAATCTGCGGGAGTTTCTGAATGGAATAAAGGCCATTGAGCTTCTGAATCCGGGGGATAAGGTCCTTATTGCAGAAGCCTGCACCCATTACCCAAGCCATGAGGATATCGGAAGAGTCAAAATACCCAACTGGCTTGAAAAAAAGGTTGGCGGCAAGCTTGGCTTCAAATGGGCAGTCGGAGGGGATTTTCCTGAGGACCTGGCCAGCTACAAGCTGGTGGTACACTGCGGAGCCTGTATGATCAACAGGGCAGAAGTCCTTGACAGACTGGACAAATGCACAAAGGCAGGAGTACCCGTTGTTAACTACGGGATGCTGATTGCATATATAAACGGAATACTCGAGAGGGTTGTGGAGCCTGTGATTAATGGCAAATAAGCAGGTATAAGTGCCAATTTACTGCTTCCTGCTATTTCCCGCCGCATTCCGACGCCTGGCCTTTCAATATCTCAATCCCATGCCTCAAAGCCGGCAGAATTACTTCAAGATTTTCCCTTACTCCCTTAGGGCTTCCAGGAAGATTTATAATAAGCGTCTGCTTCCTGATACCCGCCTGAGCCCTTGAAAGCATCGCCTTTGGAGTAACCAGCAGGCTTCTTGCCCTCATGGCTTCAGGTATACCCGGCACATGCCTTTCTATCACTTCCAATGTTGCTTCGGGAGTTACATCCCTTTGTGAAAAGCCCGTCCCCCCCGTTGTCAGCACCAGGTTCAGTCCAAGCTTATCCGACATATCTATTATCGCATTCTTGATATCCGGCTTTTCATCAGGTACTATAACATATTTCTCCATCCTGCCCCCAATCTGCCTGATCATTTCCTCAATAACCGGGCCTGAGGCATCCACTCTTTCCCCCCTGGAGCCCTTATCACTTACTGTTATTATTCCTACACTGATTGTATCCATCGCTTCCCATCTCCTGCATATATTTCTGTATCAGCATTTTGTGTTGTTGATACTCTCGCGGAGTTTCCCGCTGAAATTGAATTCTCCTGATTTACCGCCTCTTTTATGTACAAGGTGAATGTCGCTGATCACCATGAACTTATCAATGGCCTTGCACATATCGTATATGGTCAGTGCTGCAACAGATACTGCCGTCAATGCCTCCATTTCAACTCCCGTAACACCTACGGTCTTGACCACAGCTTCAATATCGAGCTTGGAATTTTCAATATCGGCCTGAAATTCTATATCAGCGCCATATATGTTCACATTGTGGCACATGGGTATTATATCCGAAGTCGACTTGGCACCCATAATACCTCCTACCTGAGCTACCGACAGCACATCACCCTTTTTAATCCTGCCCTCCGCTATAGCCTTCAGAGTCTCTCTTTTCATGTACACCGAGCCTCTTGCCACCGCTTCCCTGATGCTTTCTTCTTTTTCTGAAACATCCACCATTCTGGCATAGCCTTTTTCATTTATATGGGTAAATTCTCCCACACCCTGGGCTTCCTTTTTATTCTTTTCATTCATGGTATCACCTCGTATTAATTTTACTCTCTACTATTATTGTTGTCCATATAATAAATATAACTCTTGTTGCGCGGATAAATGATATTTCTATTTATATGTAGCAAAAAAGATTTCCGTATAGCCATTGCTGTCATTATTTGATATAATTTGTCATGGATGGCATTTATATAAAGTCTCTTTTATAAATATTCACTGCACCGCATATTATTTTTTATTTGTATCAAGGGGGGCACTGGAATGTTCAAAATCAAGAGCAGAAGCATCACTTTCAAAATTCTGGTAATGATATTGACTATCTGTTTACTGGAATCCTTGCTTTTTACTATCATGTCTGAAAATATTACTGAAGCGACCCTGCAAAGCATAATAACCGAAAACAGCAGAAAAAATACAGAATTGTACTCAGAATTCATCGGTAACTGGCTTGAAGAAAGAATGAGCGAAATTGAGGTCTATTCAAACACACCATTGGTAAGAACGATGGACTGGGATAGTATAGAGCCATATCTGAGAAATGAAGTTTCAAAAAAACTTGATATATATGATCATTTCATGATTGCAGAACTAAATGGAAACTATAATACTACATTAAAGAGAAATGTAGGAAATGCCACTGACAGAAGTTATTTCAAAGCTGCCATGGAAGGCAGGGTTGTTGTGTCAGATCCTGTTTTCTCCAGAGCCAATGGAAAACCGGTCACTGCTGTTGCTGCACCGATTAAAGACAGCAATGGCACGGTTATAGGTGTCATGGCCGGTACTATAAATCTTATAAAGCTTTCAAGGATCATTGACGATCTAAAATATAACTACCCCAATTCGTACTCCTACATAGTAGACAAAGACGGTCTTGTAATAGCCCATCCCAATGAAAAATACATATTAAAAGAAAACATAACAGTTGAATCTGATTCATTCAGTAAACAAATGGTCCTCGCATCTGCAGAAATACTGTCAAATAACGAAGGTACCAATAAATATTCTTATGAAAATATTAACTCAATGAATTACTATCATTTAATACCAAATACCGACGGCTGGAAGCTGGTCATAAAAATACCTGTCGACTACTGGCAAACACCCATCAAATATGCTTCAACACGACATATACTGATAGGGCTGTTCGGACTTGTATCAGCTTCTGTTTTCGGATTTTTCGTCGCCAGCAGCATATCAAATCCTATTATCAGATTAAGAGAGGTATTTACCAAGGCAACAGCCGGAGATCTTACTGTCAGATCGGAGATTGATGCTGATGATGAAATCGGAGACGCAGCAAAAAGCTTCAATAAGATGATGGATACTATAACCAAGCTGACCTATTACGATGCTCTTACACTGCTTCCCAACAGAATGCTGTTCAATGCGAGCCTCGATATGGAACTGGAAAAGGCTGCACGTGAAAACAGCAAGCTGGCTATAATGATATTTGATATTGATAAATTTGAGAGTATAAATAATACCTTAGGCCACACTGCGGGTGACAAGCTGCTTAAGAGCCTGGCTGAAAAGATCGGCTATCTTACAAACCATGATTATATCGTTTCCCATATGGGAGAGGACAGGTTTGCAATCTTGTTCAAGAACTTCAAACAGAAGGAGGATGTTGTAAAGCTGTCCAATGAAGTCAGGGATGTTATCAAGCAGCCCTGGGTTGTAGATGAGCATAGATTCTATATTACTGCCTGCATAGGAATGGCTTTCTACCCTGAAGATGGAGAAAACAGCGACAGTCTATTCAAGAATGCATTTTCTGCAATGCAGAAAGCAAAGGGCCGGGGCCGGGATAATTATGAGCTGTATGATCCGTCAGCGAATTCATGGCTTCTGGAGCAGTTGAATCTGGACAGCAGTATGCATCATGCATTGGATAACGGCGAGTTTTCAATACACTATCAGCCTCAGATAGATGCCGGATCCGGAGAAATAGTTGGTTGTGAAGCCCTCCTCAGGTGGAACCATCCTGAGCTTGGCATGATAAGCCCGATTAAATTCATTCCGATTTCCGAAGCTAATGGATTGATAATACTGATAGGAAGATGGGTCCTCTATACTGCCTGCATGCAGAACAAGCTGTGGCAGGCTTCAGGCTTCAAGCCGATATACGTATCGGTTAACTTATCTGCTGTGCAGCTTATACAAAAGGATTTCATAGATATGGTTTCGGGAATCCTTGAGGAAACAGGCCTTTCGCCGGAATATCTGGAGCTTGAGATCACAGAAAGTGTTGCAGTGAAAAATCACGAGTACATCACCACTATTCTGGAAAAGCTCAAGAAAATGGGGATTCGACTTGCACTTGATGATTTTGGAACCGGTTATTCTTCTCTGAACTATCTGAAGAATTTTGCAATTACCACCTTGAAAATAGACCGCAGCTTTATATGTGATATAAATGAAAATCCTAAAAATGCGGCAATTGTCTCAACCATACTGGCAATGGGCCGCAATCTAAAGCTGAATGTTACTGCAGAGGGTGTAGAAACCAAAGAACAGTTTGAAGCCTTAACGGACAAAGGCTGTAAAATAATACAGGGCTATTACTTCAGTAAGCCCTTACCTCAAAATGAATTTGAAAAGCTGTGGCTAAAACAATAGCCACAGCTTTTTTAAACCCTGTATACCTTTTTTGTCTTTCTTAGTACATCATGTCTCCGCCCATGCCGCCGCCTGGCATCATTGGCTTTTCTTTTTCCGGAAGGTCTGCAACTACGCTTTCTGTAGTAAGCAGCAGCGCTGCAACAGAAGCCGCATTCTGGAGTGCAGATCTTGTAACCTTTGTCGGGTCAACTATACCGGCTTTGATCATATCTATATATTCTTCACGTAAAGCATCGAAGCCGATTCCAGGCTTGCTTGCCATAACTTTTTCTATTACTACCGAACCCTCTAAGCCCGCATTTTCTGCAATCTGCCTTACCGGCTCTTCCAAGGCTCTCTTCACTATCTTAACGCCTGTCTTTTCATCGCCTTCTGTTCCATCAATCAGCGCATCAACAGCTTTAATTGTATTTGCAAGTGCAGTTCCGCCGCCAGGTACTATACCTTCCTCAACTGCTGCTCTTGTTGCTGCAAGTGCATCCTCTATCCTGTGCTTTCTTTCCTTCAGTTCTGTCTCTGTAGCAGCGCCAACCTTGATTACCGCTACACCGCCGGAAAGCTTTGCAAGTCTCTCCTGGAGCTTTTCCCTGTCGAAGTCGGAGGTTGTATCTTCAATCTGTGCTTTCAGCATTTTTATTCTGTCTTTAATTGCCTTGGCATCTCCTGCACCGTCTACGATGATTGTGTTTTCTTTCTGAACCTTGACCTGTCTTGCTCTACCTAACTGGCTAAGCTTTGTTTCTTTAAGATCCAGGCCCAATTCTTCGGATATTACCTGTCCATTTGTAAGTATAGCTATATCTTCAAGCATTGCCTTTCTTCTGTCGCCAAAGCCAGGTGCCTTAACAGCCACACACATAAAGGTACCTTTGAGTTTATTGATTATCAATGTTGATAATGCTTCACCTTCAACATCTTCGGCAATGATGAGGAGCTTTTTACCCTGCTGAACTATCTGCTCAAGAACCGGAAGCAATTCCTGTATGTTGGAAATCTTCTTATCCGTGATGAGTATATACGGATCATCAAGAACAGCTTCCATCTTCTCTGTATCAGTAACCATGTACAGTGAGATGCAGCCTCTGTCAAACTGCATACCTTCAACAACATCAAGAGTGGTTCCGAAGGTATTTGATTCCTCAACTGTAATAACGCCGTCCTTGCCTACCTTTTCCATAGCTTCTGCTATAAGCTCGCCTATTGTTTCGTCAGCAGCAGAAATGGAAGCAACCTGTGCTATAGCAGCTTTGCTTTCGATCGGCCTTGAAGTTTTCTTGAGTTCATCAACTGCTGTATCAACAGCCTTGCTTATACCCCTCTTCAATATCATCGGGTTTGCACCTGCTGCAACATTCTTGAGACCTTCTCTTATTATTGCCTGTGCAAGAAGAGTTGCAGTCGTTGTTCCATCACCGGCTACATCATTTGTCTTTGTAGCAACTTCTTTAACAAGCTGTGCTCCCATATTTTCAAATGGGTCTTCCAGCTCAATTTCCTTTGCTATTGTAACACCATCATTGGTAATAAGGGGTGAGCCGAATTTCTTATCCAGAACTACATTTCTGCCCTTTGGTCCCAATGTAATTTTCACTGTATTTGCAAGCTGGTTTACACCACTTTCCAGTGCGCGTCTTGCATCTTCTGCATATTTGATCTGTTTTGCCATTACTGTTCCCTCCTATTTATTCAATTACTGCCAGAATGTCGCTCTGTCTTACGATCAGATACTCATTACCATCCATCTTCACTTCTGTTCCGGCGTATTTTGAGTATATGACCTTATCTCCAACCTTTAATTCCAACGGAACTTTCTTACCATCCACCATTTCTCCGGAACCTACGGCAAGCACTTCACCCTGCATCGGTTTTTCCTTTGCAGTACCAGGAAGTACTATACCGCTCTTTGTTGTTTCTTCACTCTCGATAACTCTGATAATGACTCTGTCGCCTAGTGGTTTGATATTCATACGTTACCCTCCTTAAAAGTTCTTATTAAAATTATTATGTACTCTTTTCTTATTAGCACTCACTTAAGTTGAGTGCTAATTACACTTATTATAATAATTAATGGGAATTACATAATCAAATTCCCATACAGGCCAAATTCAGCCTATTACATCTGAATCTAGCCAATATTTAGTATTATATTAATAATCCTCTATTTTTATACTATTTTCTCAAAGTTTTAAAAACAGCATGAACAGGATCGGAAGGAATATTGCCGGGAGCATATTCCCGACCTTTATCTTTTTGATTTCCAGTATATTAATACCAACCCCCATAAGGAGAATCCCACCTGTTGCCGTCATTTCAGTCATTACAACCTCGCTGAGATATGGAGCTACAAAAGAAGCAAGTAAAGAAATAGTACCCTGATATACTAACACCGGAATGAAGGATAAAACCACCCCAATCCCCATAGTAGAAGCAAACACTACTCCAATCACTCCGTCCATTATGGCTTTTGCATATAATATGCTATGATCATTCATGAGTCCGCTCTGCAGTGCTCCCATTATTGCCATGGAACCTACGCAGAAAAGAAGACTGGCTGTAACAAAGCCTTGTGAAAAATTGCCTTCCTTTGTTCCAAGCTTGTCCTGAACAAAGTCGCCCAAATCATTCATCTTTTTCTCAATGTTGATCCATTCCCCAAGTATCGCACCGAATACCAAACTGAATACAACAACCATAATATTCTGGGACTTAACCGCAAACATCATGCCCAATGCCACAGTAAGCAGCCCTAAAGATGATATGATCAAGCTGCTGAAACGCTCTGAAAGTCCCTTCTTAAGAATGCTTCCAGTTACTCCTCCAATAATAATTGCCGCTGCATTTACTATAGAACCTAACAAAATCATAATATCAACTCCCTTTTATCCGGGTTTATTTTTAATTCCCTCGCATAATAGAAAAGATACTCCTGCGCAAAGCCTGCCATATCTCCGAATTTATCTTCCGCAAAACGCTGAATTTCTTTCATTTTGACATCTCTTCCAAGAAAGAAATATTCTGTTACCCTTTTTACCCATACATCCACAGGATAAGCCTTATACTTTTGCATAGAAAAAAGCATTATGCAATCTGCTACCTTAGGCCCCACTCCAGGGACCTTCATAAGCTCTTTCCTTGCATTGTCAGCATCCAGCCCGGCAATCTCTGCAAGGCTTGTTTCTCCATTATTCACCATCTCTACAGCCCGGTATATGTATTTGCATCTGAATCCGGCCCTGCACAGGGATATCCCCTCTATATCAACCGGTTGAAGCTCCTCAGGCGTCGGAAAGGCATAATATGTTTTCCCTTTGTAACGGACTTTACTGCCGTACATTTCCGACAACAGATTTATACTTCTCGCTATCATCGGTATACTGTTGTTGGCTGATATAATATAGGATATCAGTAGTTCCCAGGGCTCCTGCTTCAGTATTCTGATACCCTTTCCATACTTAATGGCCATGTCAAGCACAGGATCCCGTGAGAGTACTTCCTTTATGGCTCCATAATCCCGCCCAAGGTCAAAATAATCAAACCATATATCCTGGAATTCTTTCAGATTGGTATTGTCCAGCACCACTATACCCTTATCGCAGTCAGACTTCACATTTAGTACTTTGCCGAAAGCAACTCCTGTGTAGCTTCCGTCTTCTTCCTTTGCCCACCGGAAGCATTGACCGCATTCAAATATATGCCTGGCATCGAAATCTGATACGCCCTCTAGAATCAAGCCATTTTCTACTTCTGTGATCTTCAAATTTACAATCCCCTATCGTAAGAACCTATTACGGACGGCCAATGGCCGCCCCTACAGAGGAACGCATGCAATGCGTTACCTGCCTACAAACCTGTACAGGCGATTCATGAATCGCCCCTATCCCCGAAACCTCGCATCTCGCATCTCGTATCTAAACTATGTCGTTATCGCCTTAACTGTCACATTTATGCTCAGTACATTCAGACCTGTCATGTATTCTATCTCTTCCACCAATTTTTTCTGAAGATCCACTACCATAAGGTCTATTCTGGTAATAAGCTTGATTGATAAATCAAGGTCAATAATCACACCATCAGGCCTGTTCTCTATCCTGACCCTCATAATTTTGTTTACCCGCTCCACCTTTGACACACATATTCCGATAATCTGTACAAGCGCAGCCTTTGTGAGCTCATACTTCCCCAGATAGCTGAAGGTGGGCCTTATTATTGTTTTTTCTACTATGTCCGAGAAACGGTCCTTTTTACTGAATATCTTAAGGGAATCTATGAAATAACCGGAAAAATCCTTTTTAACCTCAAAAGTAGGCACCGGTATAACATGCTTCCCATCTTCACGACGCGATTTTCTGGCTTGCTCAATCTCCTTTTCTGTCGAAACATCTTCTATATGAAGTATCTCATGGAATTCCGGAAACCCAAGAGCCTGACTGATTTCCTGCACCATTTTGAGTGAAGTGCCGATTACCAGAAGCTTTTCCGGTTTAATTTCTTCCAAAGCATTCTTTACCTTCTCCCGGTGTTCAGGATCATTGAAAAGTGCCCTTCTTACCGATGCTATCCGGGTGCTCTCCCGCTTTGCAGACTGTCCTGCAATAACTCTCGTACCACCTATTAAAAGACCGTCATCGATTATATATCCTATGTCCCTGTCTCTTGCCACCATAAAAGCCTTATAGCTTTTTCCCGTACCGCTCTGTCCTATAAGTGCATAAACCTTCAAGATCATACCCCCAGTACCACTAATGTAAACTGCTGTATACGTTATATTCTATCACATTTCACAATTTTTGAAACAGGAAAATGAATAAGATACGAGATACGGGATACGAGGAAAGACACGGAAACCGCACGGATGTATACGGACATTGTAACATCCGTGTGTTCAGTGTTACCCATTCTCTCGTTCCCCTCGAAACCTCGCAACCCCGCAGCCCCGTAACCTGAATTAATTAAAGGAACGACATGTTAACCACACGTCGTTCCTTTAATTATTTTCCCTTCTCCGGAAAAACCTTACCCAGTAATACTATTGTTCCGTAAAACACTGAAATGACTATAAATATCCCAAGCATCCCAAAGCCCATGACCCTGATGCTCTCGTAAAATACATCCATATTCATATCCCTTTCCTTTTTTATTCCCTCATTATGAAAGCTCTATTTAACCAGTGCAAGTATCAGACCACCGGCAATTATCGAGCCTATCTGCCCTGCGACATTAGCGCTGACCGCCTGCATAAGTATGAAGTTTGTCGGATCTGCTTTTTGTGCCTCTCTCTGTATGACCCTGGATGACATTGGGAAAGCTGATATACCTGCAGCCCCAACCATAGGGTTGATCTTATTCTTTGAAAACAGGTTAAGGAATTTGGCGAACATTACCCCACCGGCTGTATCAAATATAAATGCAATAAGACCCATAGCAATTATCTTGATAGTATCAAGATTGAGAAATTTGTCGGCAGACATTGTTGAACCTATTGTAATACCAAGAAGTATAGTAACCAGATTTGCAAGTTCATTCTGTGCTGATTTTGAAAGCCTGTCGGTAACCCCTGACTCCCGCAGAAGGTTTCCGAACATCAGAAAGCCTACCAAAGCCACGCTTACAGGAGCAACCAGACCTGCAATAATTGTAACAACTATCGGGAACAATACCTTTACTTTCTTGGATACCGAGTGCTCCTCATAAGGCATCCTTATTCTTCTCTCCTCCACTGTAGTAAGGGCCCGTATGACAGGAGGCTGTATGATCGGCACCAGGGACATATATGAGTATGCCGCAACTGATATTGGAGCCAGCAGGTGCTCAGCAAACTGTGACGCCACATATATGGAAGTCGGGCCATCTGCTGCACCGATTATACCTATTGACGCCGCTTCTTTAAGGCTATAACCCATCAAGGCTGCCATTGACATGGTAAAAAATATTCCGAACTGTGCCGCTCCACCAAAGAGCAGCATTTTGGGATTTTTCAAAAGCGGCCCGAAATCTATCATTGCACCAACTGCTACAAATATCAGAAGCGGAAACAATTCTGATCTGATACCAGCTTCATAAAGCTCAATAAGAGGCTTCATACCCTCTGTTTCAAAAACCAAAGGAATATTTGCCATTATTGCTCCAAAGCCTATAGGTAAAAGGAGCACCGGCTCATATTCTTTTGCAATTGCCAGGTAAATAAGTATGCCTGCTATTACAAGCATAATGATATTACCAAGCTCAACTGATTTTATCCCCACTAACAAACTCTCCATAACATTACTCCTTCCAAAGGTGAATCAGTTCAATACAATCTTTATTAATATAAATATTATCTAAAAATATGTTGTGTTGAAACTGCTGCTAATAATAGTGAAATTCTTAGAATTTATGTAAATTTACGTACATTTTTCAGTTTAACTTAAAAACTCACAAATGTAAAACATTACATTTGTGAGTTTTAGCTTTCAAACTATTGATTTTTAATGCCCCGGCACAATATACTCTTCAATCGCATTAAAGCTCTATTGAGCGCTTCAAAGCATCTATTTTTTCTTCCTTCTTACCTCGTCCTGCTCCTTTAGCAGATAGGATATTGTAAATAAGCTTTCGCTCAGGTGAACGTTTTCTACAATTACATTACTATCCAGCTTAAGATCAACAGGGGCAAAATTCCATATGCCTTTTATTCCGCAATTTACCAATACTTCAGCAATTTTCTGTGTGCCGTCCTTTGGTGTGCAAAGGATACCGATCTCTATACCGTTCTCTTTAATAAAGCCTTCAACCTCTTCAACCGGTAAAACCTTAATATCTTTTACAAGCTCGCCTATTTTTTTGGGGCTGTTGTCAAACATTCCGTACAGCTTGAAGCCGCTTTCTTCAAAGAAGGTATAGTTGGCTATAGCCCTTCCCACATTACCTGCACCAATGATAATAGTCCTGTAGGTTTTATCCAGGCCAAGGATTTTACCTATCTCCCTGTGAAGCTCATCAACATTGTAGCCATATCCCTGCTGTCCGAAACCGCCGAAGCAATTCAAGTCCTGTCTTATCTGCGATGCCGTAAAGCCTGTAATACGGCTTAGTTCTTGAGAGGATACCCTTCTGATGTCATTGTGCAATAAATCACCCAAATACCTGTGATATTTAGGAAGTCTTCTAACTACCGCCATAGATATGTTGCTGAATCTTTCCATCTGATCTACTCCTAACTATATCATGTTTTTAGTATTTAATGTAATTTACATTAATATCCATTTTGTTAAAAATTTAACACATGTGGCACCATTAAATTATTTCGTTAATTCATTTTATTATATTCTTAATTTCTTGTCAATAAATTACATCTATCATAATTTTTTATGGCAGATAATTTCTTAGGCGCCTCATTACAGCAATACCAACATGTCAACATTGTTATGCCATTGCAAAGCATTATATGATATTAATATTCATTATAAATACTATGTATGATATTAATAATCATTATATATAAATCAGAGAACTATTTCAACATTTTGTGGAAAATATATGTGATTTTTGTTCAAATTCCGCAAAATGATTTCATTGATTATTATCAAATATGTACAAAACAGCAGAAATTTTGTTAAAATAATTAATGTGTGATATTGTTATTGTTATCAAACTTTTATACAATATACAGTTGGAGGCAAACCGATGATAATTCTTTCAGGTAAGGATATAAAGAAAAGCTATGGCATAGATGTGATTATTGAGGGTGTTACCTTTACTGTACAAGAAAATGACAAGATTGGTATTGTCGGAGTAAATGGAGCAGGAAAGTCAACCCTTTTCAAAATAATTACCGGTGATCTCGACAGGGATGAAGGGGATCTGTTTATCAGCAAAAATATAAAAATAGGCTACATGTCCCAGGATTTCAACTATGAGTCGGACAATACGATATGGGATGAAATGATGTCTGTTTTCACCCATCTTACTAAGCTGGAAGGTACCATCCAGGATTTGGAGCAGAAAATCAGCAGCATGAGTGCTTCAAAAGATAGGGTCGCTGTGGAAGCACTGCTGGGAACCTATGCAAATCTGCAGGAGGAATATAAGAACAGCAATGGATTTGGTTATAAAAGCCAGATAAAAGGCGTGCTTAAGGGGCTTGGTTTTTCCTCCGAGGATTATGATAAACCTGTTTCGATACTGAGTGGTGGTCAGAAGACAAGAGTTGCCCTGGGAAAGGTTCTTTTGCAGAATTTCAATATACTGCTGTTGGATGAGCCGACCAATTATCTTGATATTCAATCTGTGGAGTGGCTTGAGGAATACCTCAGGGATCTTAAGTGCTCGGCTCTTATTGTGTCTCATGACCGCTACTTTCTTGATATGGTTACCAACAGGACCTTTGAGATAGAAAACAGATCGCTTAGAGAATATAACGGCAATTACTCGAAATATATTGAGAAAAAGCAGCAGCAAAGAGAAATCCTATTAAAGGATTATACAGAGCAGCAAAAGGAAATAGCCCGCCAGGAGGCAATAATAGCCAGGTTCAGGCAATATAACAGAGAAAAGAGTATAAAGCAGGCTGAAAGCCGGGAGAAAGCCCTTGACCGTATTGAAAGGATTGAGAAGCCCGACGCTCTTCCCAGGAATATTGCTGTGAAATTCGAGCCTGCAATCAGAAGCGGGAATGATGTCCTGAAGGTGGAAAACCTGTCCAAAGCCTTTGACAGACAGCTTTTTTCCGATGCCAGCTTCGAGGTTAAGAGGGGTGAAAAAGTCGCACTGCTTGGACCAAATGGGATCGGTAAAACTACAATGCTTAAGATAATAGCCGGTTTGACTGAGGCAGATTCCGGTCATGTACGCCTTGGTACAAATGTCATTATCGGTTACTATGACCAGGAGCAGGAAAGCTTGAATTACACTAATACCATAGTTGATGAGATATGGGACGAATACCCCCAGCTGAATCAGACTGAGCTTCGTACAAAGCTGGCCACATTCTTGTTTCCGGGAGAAGACATATTTAAGGAAATCAGTAAGCTCAGCGGAGGCGAAAGAAGCAGGATTGCCCTTCTCAAGCTCATGCTTTCCAAATCAAACTTTCTTCTTATGGATGAGCCAACAAATCATCTGGATATTCTGTCCAAGGAAGTGCTGGAAAGCGCATTGGCAAACTATTCAGGCACAGTGCTGCTGATATCCCATGACAGGTATTTCCTGAACAAGGTGGCTACAAAAATAATCGAGCTCAAGCAGGATGACTGCGTACAATATAACGGCAATTACTCCTATTATGTCTATAAGAAAAGCAAGCTGGAGAGCAGTATGGCTGATCAACAGGCTGAGCTTCCTGAAACAGCCACACCCAATAAGAACGATTGGTTGAAACAGAAGGAGGAAAAATCAAATCTCAGAAGGCAGCAAAAAAGACTTGAGACTGTTGAAGCTGAAATTGCACTGTCCGAGGATCGGATAACGGAGATCGCTTCTTTGCTGGAGACTCCTGAGGTATTCACCGATCATGTAAGATGCCGGGAACTCCACGATGAGCAGGTAAGGCTCAAGGAAGGACTTGATCTGCTGTATGAGGAATGGGGCGAGCTTAGTGAATAATGTTAAAGGGCGATTCGTGAATCGCCCCTACATGTTTACAGGTTGTTTATGATGGCTTTCACCATATCATCGGTGGTAGCCGATCCTCCCTGGTCGGGAGTTATGTATTTGCCCTCTTTTAGTACTTTTACAACTGAATTGTGTATCCTTTCTGATGCTGATCTCTCTCCCAGCCTTTTAAGCATCATTGCCCCGCAGAGTATGCTTGCGGTAGGATTCGCAATACCTTTGCCCACCAGATCCGGAGCAGTACCGTGGGTTGCTTCATATACTGCAGCTTCAGCGCCTATATTGACGCCCGGTACCACACCAAGTCCGCCTACGAGTCCTGCACCAAGCTCCGCCACCAGATCGCCGTAGAGATTCGGCATTACAAGTATATCAAAGTTTTCAGGACACATTACCAGCTTCATGCACAGGTTTTCTGCCGTCATTTCATCATATTCTATATCAGGATATTTGCTGGCTATATACCTTACACTTGAAAGGAAAAGTCCGTCTGAAAGCTGCATTATGTTTGCCTTGTGCACACAGGTGACCTTCCTTCTCTTTTCCTTGACCGCATAGTTAAAGGCAAAGGAAGCTATCCTCTCTGATGCGTGCCTGGTGATCAGCTTGATGCTTTCTGCGGCATCGGTTCCCACCATATGCTCAATTCCCATATATAAATCTTCAGTATTCTCCCTGAAAACCACAAGATCAACATTGCTATATTTTGATTTTACACCTTCAAAGGATTTGATCGGTCTGATATTCGCATACAGGTTAAGCTGCTGTCTGAGACTTACATTTACACTTCTGAAGCCTCCACCTATCTGAGTCATTACCGGACCCTTCAAAGCTATCTTGTTATTCTCAATGGATTTTACCGTGTCTTCGGGTAAAGGATTTCCAAACCGCTCCAACGCAATCTGTCCCATACATCTTGATTCCCATTGGATATCAACTCCTGCAGCTTCAATTACCTTAATAGCCGCATTTGTTACCTCGGGTCCTATTCCATCCCCCGGTATAAGTGTCGCCCTATACATTACCTTCACCTCCGTAAAAATTAGTCAGATTCGAGATACGAGATTCTAGATTCGAGTATTAAGAAAAGTCTCCGAAGCCCTGCCTTAGCTCTCGAATCTCGCATCTCGTACCTCGAATCTAATCTTATTTTATATCACTTCCACTTTAATTCCAAGGTTTTCTTCCAATTCTTTAAAGTGCCTTCCCAAAAGGTCCCTGCCTGATGTGTCGAACATTATACCGGGCAGAAGCAGCACTTCCGGCTGCCGTATTCTTTCCGCCATATGGATTTCTATGTCACTCAGGGTAAGAAGGCCTGCACACATTATATTCCCACCGTAATACCTGTTCCTGGCGATTTCAATTTCCACCCTGTCTCTCTGTGTAATACAGCCTGTCAATATACCGTAAGCCAGTTCCGAGGTCAGAATAAGGCAGCTTTTTTCTTTATTCCTTAGTATTCCCCTTTCAACACCGCTTATTGTATCAGGATGTATATCATAGCTGAATACCATCCCTGAAGGAGTTTTTGCAGGCTTATGGACAATCACTTCCCGTGATTCCCCGTTTCTCAGAACTTCGAGCATAGGGTCCCGGGCTCTGAGCAGTTTATAATACGCATCCACTCTCGACAAAGGCTCTTTGCCATTTATTCCTGTTATCCTGTCACCTCTGGATATTCCTGAGTTCCATGCAGGTGAATCCCTTAGCACTCCCAGAACAACAGCATGAAGATCCATTAATGCAGAAGGCTCCATAATCAGTGGTATGTCTATCGATTCTCCCAGTTCAGCTGTAAAAGCCTCCAGGCTGCTCCTGATATCAGAAGGTGGTAATGCCCCCTTTGTGAACCTTGTATAACCCGGCATAAAAATTCTTATAGTTGAAGCTCCATACTCACTGAGAAACTCTGCTGCAGCCTTTATATCCTCCCAACCCACCAGATGGGGCATTGCAACTATACTGCCGCTGTAGCCGATCCCGTAATGTCTTAACAGCTTTACCGCCTTCACAGCTTCCATATGTGCCTTTCCCCTGTATAGCTCTTTTCTGCCCTGTATGCTGCTGCTATTCAGTGAAACATTCAGTTCTATATTGCCTATCTGGTTAAGCTCAGCTAAAATACCTTCAGAGAGATGTATCCCGCTGGTGGTAATCTGTATCGGGGTATTGCGATACTTGAGCCTGATGCTCTGCAGTATCTCAATTATATCATCACAGAGAAAAGGTTCCCCCTCACATATTCGGGTAGCAGATTCTCCAATGATTATTTTCCTTGCCTCATCCAGGAACTCTATCAGTGTATCAATCTGCTCCCTTGAGAGCTTATCAACATAATATGCGTTTATCTCTTCAGGATTCTGCAGATGGCTGCAGAATATACAGGCGGTACTGCAGCTGGTTGTAAGCACCAATATGTTATCCCTGCTTGCAGTTTCGAGCAATAAATTAAAAGGAGCCGGCTTCAAAATACACCCACCCCCTTTTCATTCCAATGATAGATTTGGCATTGCGTTAATGGTAAAATCAGACCTTATACCCCTGATGAATCTATAATAGGCAGCACAGCCAATCATTGCGGCATTGTCCGTGCACAGTACCGGGGAAGGATAGAGCACCTTGATGCCGGCCTGCTCCCCTCTTTGCTTCAATAGTTCCCTTAATCTGCTGTTTGAGGCTACTCCGCCGGCAAGCACCACAAACTCTGATTTCTTGTCAAGTGCGGCTCTTACAAGCTTGGCAGACAATACATCCGCTACAGCCTCCTGAAAGCTTGCTGCAACATCTGCCGTGCTGATCTCTTCACCCTTCATACGCTTTGAGTTCATATAATTAAGTGCTGCGGATTTCAGACCGCTGAAGCTGAAGTCGAAACTTCCTTCCTCCAGAAAGGCTCTGGGAAAATCAATGGCCTCACGGTTGCCTGAAGCAGCCAGTCTGTCTATCAAAGGCCCTCCCGGATAGCCGAGACCAAGGGCCCGTGCAATCTTGTCAAAGGCTTCTCCTGCAGCATCATCTCTTGTTCTGCCCATAATCTCATACTTGTTATAATCCATAACATATACAATATGGCTGTGGCCTCCTGATGCAACCAGACAGGTGAAAGGCGGCTCCAGTTCCTTGTGCTCTATATAATTTGCAGCAATATGACCTTCAATATGATTCACACCTATGAAAGGCAAATTGCTGCTGTAAGCAATAGCTTTAGCTGTTGAGAGACCAATAAGCAGTGCTCCGACAAGCCCTGGCCCACAAGTGACTGCAACGGCATCCAGATTTTTCAGCGTTATTTCTGCCTCTGACAATGCTTCATCGATCACAGGGCTGATGCTTTCCAGATGCTTTCTGGACGCAACCTCCGGCACTACTCCGCCGTATCTCTTATGTATGTCTATCTGACTGGATATAATATTCGATAAAACTACCCTGCCGTTTCTAACAACTGCAGCAGAAGTCTCATCACATGAAGTCTCAATCGCCAGTATCAGAATGTCCTTATCCATAGCCAACACTCCATATATAATGTAAATATGTACTTATGTTTCCCTGATCTATATTCTGTAACCGTTTCCATATCGTCTGCGAAAAACATTTTTATTAGACCGGATTTCTCTCAAGTATTGCAATAACGTCCTTTATACCGATTTTATCATTATCTATAGCTTGTACAATTTCATCAAAACAACCTTTGATCTTCTCATAATTCTTATGCTCCTGGTATATGATCTTTTTTCCGTACTTGTTTGTAACCTTGGCTATATAGAGGTCATTCTCCTGTATCAGGCTTATTACATGATTCTCTATAGAAAATTCTCTGAGCAGCATTATATTCCTCCCATAAATCATTTGTGGAAACATGATAAGGACATTATATCACATGGGGCAATTAAATAGAAGTATTCGATTTTTCTATTATATCCCGGATTCCCAATATTATTAGCCAAAGATAAAAGATACGGGATCCCAGTCCCGTATCTCCAACCACCGCAGCCTCGCAGCCTCAAAACCTCGCAGCCCCATATCTATTCTATCGTCAAAGTGGTTACATTCAAGTCGGCATATATCTTAAGAGTATTCCCAGCATCTTCATAGTTTCTTGAAACATACTCCTTTTCAGAGCGGCTCAGTATTTCACTGTTATTGATCCTTACCGAGGATATCTCATATTTATCCACCATAATCCGTATGCCCGTGTTCTCAGGCAGCTTAAGCTTCACAGAAGAAGCATCGGCATTTATCCTTATTTCTCCGTCCTTTTCATTCTCTCCTGTAAGATTAACCGTTATCTTTGATGCATCTGCATTTATATCCAGAACCTCAAAACCCACATTCCCTGCTCCGTATATGTCAACGCTGCTGGCGGCTGCATCCAGCCTGAATTTATCAAAGGGCGCCTTGTTCGGCTCATCAAAATACAGCTTGGCCTCCGAAGCATTCAGTACGGCATCCATACTGTTTATCATCATACCGCCCATATCAAGCTTCGCATTTGAGGCATCAGCCCTCACTTCCACGTCAAGAGGAAGCTCTTCTGTAACCTTTACATCCCATCTGTTTACCGGCTTGCCGAAGTTGAATTTCTCCAGCTTGTTCTTGATGCTTATTTCATCCTCGTCTACTCTGAATTCTGGCTTAAGTGCCTCCGAATTATACTCAAATTCTACTTCCGCAAGTAGATTCTCCGTACTATCGACCACCGCTTTTGCCAGCTTCATATCAATATCCAGCTTAATTGGCTGTCCCTTTTGATATTTGTCACTCATTTCAACTGTTTCCTTATGCTCCTTCAATGCCCCTGCAAGCATGCTCCCAGCGTTATCAAACTCCATTACACAAGCTGTTGGCAGTAGTAACATCAAAGCAGCCAATACCATAAGTAATCCCTTTTTATACATTTGAAGCCTGCCTCCTGACTTTAGGGGCTCCAAGCCTTGTATCCGCAGCAACTCCTATGGCGTAAGTGACCAGAGTGAAGTATGCCAGCCATCCCAGAACAGGAATTATCCTCAACACATATACAAGCACAACTCCGACTAAAAGATGTATATATACCGAATTCCTGCCTTCCAGGTAGCCTGTGATCCTGAAGCCTATGGCAATCTCAACGGCTATCATTCCGACAAAACCAGCCAGAAAGAATCCTATAAATATAAACGGTATGAACACAATTCCTATCAGGGTTATCGCCAGTAGCACCGTAAGTATCACAGATGCAGGTATGAACATTATCATTATCAAGAACCCTATTCCCAAGCGCCTGCCAAACCTCAGCCTGCTCTCCTCCGCCATCAGCTTCACCCTGTCAGGTGCGATTAGCAATGCTAGACAAGAGAATGCATATACCGCAAACAAACCGATCATATCTCCATAGGACACTCTGGGAATCAAGCCGTCATGGTTCTTCCTGAAGTTGAAAGGAGCAGTCACATCAGCTACTTCCCCTCTGATCGTCCCATTGGGGGATTTATCCACACCACCTAAAATTCCGGCTGCATCTCCATTGATCATACCATTGTTCTTTACTGATATTTCTCCGAATACCGCTACAGCATCACCTGAAATCGTACCGGAAACCGTCACATTCCCAAATATCGCAACTGCATCTCCTGTCATATCTCCATTGACCGTAATATTACCGAATATCGAAACCGCATCACCATTTACCGTAACTCCGTCAGGGACCTCTATATCATTAAATAAAGCTACTCTATCCTTATTGTCTACATCCAGTGCAAAGGCGCAAAGCATCAGAACAGCCAGCAGCAAGCCAGCCAACACCACTATTCCCTTTTTCATCATCATATCAAAACCTCCTAATTTTCCTGCAATTTACGCCTGTGTATCAGGAATAGGTTAATACCCATAAATGCCAATACAAGCATTGTTAAGCTTATGAAATAATCCCTCAGTAAAACGTTTCTCAGAACAAGGACCTTTCCCAAAAGCACTGAAACGGTAACAAGCATCTCTCTCAAAATACCGGAAACTATCGTAGCACCATATATGATCACATTTTGAACTGCAATCAGCAGCCCGCTTTCTCTTATAAAGGGTACTGCCACAAAAATCACCATGTTCCATGCGAAAATTATGAGGCCCAGTACCGAAATCAACCAAAAGGCAACCATCTGAGGGCTTAAGGAATATGCTGCCCTGCTCCTTATTCCGTCTATTACCCTTGCCTCAAATCCAACAGGCGCTTCTATTTCAGGGAACTCCTCCAGGGTATCCAAAGCTTCTCTGAGCACTGCAAATTCTTCTGCGCAGCGGTCACAGCTCTCGTTATGCTTTATTATCATTTCGCGTTCCAGTTCACTGATATTACCATCGAAATATTTCATAACCAGATCATTTATTTCCTTGCATTGCATGCTTCTCACGCTCCTTTTCCCTGCTGATCAATTCTTCCTTAAGCATCTGTCGGGCTCTATACAGTCTATTCTTAACAATGGTGAGCGATTCACCGGTTATATCCATTATCTCCTGATAAGATAGGTTCCTGTGGTGAAACAGTATAAGGAATTCCCTGTATTTATCCGGCAGCTTCATTATTGCATCCTGCACCAGCTTTTGGTTTTCTTTCCTTATATATTCTTCCTCAGGAGTGTCTTTTCCATCTTTTATCTCAAAACCCTCATCTATTGGCACCGTTTCTGCTTTCCTTTTCCGTAAGCTGTCCAAGCAAAGGTTTGTAGTGACTTTAAGCGCCCAGGTCATGAATTTGTATTCAGGATTATATCTGGACAGGGAGTTAAACATTCTGATAAATGCCTCCTGTGAGACATCCTCAGCTTCTTCCCTGTTTCCCATCATTCTGTATGCCGTATTGAATACAGCCTTCTTATACCTCCCGATGAGCAACTCAAAAGCATTCACATCTCCAGCCAGGCACTTATTCACTATTTCAATGTCAGAGGCAATCAAATACATCCCCACCCCATGATCCTGTGTCTATGGTGCGGGCGAACACTGTTCGCCCCTACAACGGAACGGTCAAGACCGCTCCCTGCACCTCGAAACCCCGTATCTCGCATCTTGTATCTCGTATCTCGTATCTCGTATCTATATTAATATACGTATTCAAAAAATAATTGTCTGACGTAATGCAATATTAAACGCACAAAAGTATTTACGTCAATTCCTTCCACATTATTACCGCATCTTCACCGGTATCGGCATAATAGCCTTTTCTTAAGCCGTAATCTACGAAACCCAGCTTCCTATAAAGCTTTCGCGCAATATCGTTTGAGGCTCTTACCTCAAGAGTGATGCGGGCAGCTTTGCTGTCCTTTGCTGTCTGCAGCAGCGCCTGTACCAGCTTTTCTCCAAGCTTCCGACCCCGATAATCAGGATGTACTGCAATATTGGTTATATGTGCTTCGTCAAGCACGATCCACATACCTCCGTAAGCCGCAACCTTTCCATCCACTTTTGCCACAGTATATCTGGCCAGACTGTTCTGCGAAAGCTCCGATTCAAAGGATTCACGGGACCAGGGCACTCTAAAGCTCAGGTTTTCTATTTCACAGACCTGCTCAATATCTTTCATGCTCATATTCTGAAGCTCCACATTCTGCTTTTTCTCATATTCCACTTCTGCCTGGGATTTCCTTATATATGTGAGCCTGAAGGAGCTGTAAGTATCTAAAGAGCCTTTTTCATACATCTCCATAGCGATTCTTGCACAGGAAGAAGCTCTTGGCAGCAAGCTGTCCGCTTGTGCTGCATAATATTCCTCAAGGCCTTTTTTCAAATCCTCTTCGAAAAGTAAAACTCCGTCTCCGAGAAAAGTAACAGGAACAGATTTCTTTTTTATATGCTTTATAAGATCCTCTACCGGAATAACCTCGAGATCCTCCAGCTTAATGAGGCTTCCCTTTTCCCACGTGTAAAGGCTGCTGTATACCATATTCCTCTGGGCATCCAGTATTGGACAAACCAGGCCTGTACAATTGTAAAGGTTGTAAGCCAATGCATCAAGGGTCGGTACTGCCGCAACCGGCTTTTCAAAGGTTTGAGCCATACCCTTTATTATCGATGCTCCTATGCGGAGGCCGGTAAAAGAGCCCGGACCGGCAGAGCATGCATAAAGGTCGATCTCTGAGGGCCTGATTCCCGACTTATTGAAAAGATCATCTATTATACCCATTATTCTCTGGGAATGGGCTCTGCTTATATTCAATATGTACTCCGAAATGAGTCTGCCGTCTTCCATTATTGACGCTGTTGCAGCAGAAGTGGATGTATCAACAGCCAGGATTTTCATTGCTTTCCATTCCTTTCACCATATTGTCATAAACCTCTCCTGTCGGTTCAATTATTATTTCACGGGAATTGTCTCCCTTTGTATTCAATATTGTGATCCAGAGTCTCTCCCCGGGGATCACTTCCTTTACTATATCCGCCCATTCCAATACCACCACCCCGTCACCGAAGAAATACTCTTCATAGCCCAATTCGTGCATTTCTTCAACATCATTGAGTCTATATACATCAAAATGGTAAAGAGGCAATCTGCCTTCATATTCATTGATAATTGTATAGGTCGGGCTGGTCACATAGTCCGTCACTCCCAGGCCTATTGCTATTCCCTTGGTAAAGGCTGTTTTCCCTGCGCCCAGGTCTCCTGACAGGCATACTATGCTTCCCTTACTCAGCAGTCTTCCCAGTTGTTCACCTATCTTTGACGTTTCTTCAGCGCATTCAGTATTAAATTTAAGCATTTGTTAACCTCCAAAAATGTTCCGGCAATAGACTATGGGCAATGGGCAACAGGTTTTAAGCATTGCTTCGAAGAATGTACGGGCGATTCATGAATCGCCCCTGCGTCCCAGACCTCATGCCAGATATGACTTTGCCATTTATAAAAAATATCTATGGCAACCTTGCGGTTACTATAGATATTATACTCTGTTTAGAGGTAAATGTATACATTTGCGAGACACGAGACACGAGATGCGAGATACGAGTGGGGACGAACAATGTTCGCATGACTATTGTCTATTGCCCCATATATACAACCTTAATGTCTGCTTTTAAAAATAGTAGTATAGTAACTGCTATGTAATATAAAATTATTATGGCTGTCATTCTGAACACAGTGTAGAATCTTTGCACTTAAGGATTACCGGTAAACATTTGTCTGAGTCGTGCTCTTAGGCATAAGATTCCTCGCACACTCGGAATGACACAGGTAAAGCTTTTAAGTCACTTATTGATATTAATAACTATATTTCTGTTCCGGTTGCAAAAAAGAACCCCAGGGACTTGGAATTATAACCTTGTCCGCTGGGGTATCTCAATTATTCAGTGCATTAGTCTCCTGCCAGATCCATATCTTTAGTATTACCATGGAATATATTGTTTTCTATCAAGTTACCCTCAAATTCGCTACTGATTTCAATGCCTACCGCTGAAGCATTCTGCACAGTGTTGGCTGTAACGGTTGCTTTTGACTCGCTTCCGACAATAATACCCTTTCTGGTATTAGAAACAGTATTGCCGGTAATATTGTTATTGATTGCACCTGATGCGATTTTTGACTGGTCAATTGAAATACCTATGTCAAAATCACTTATAGTATTACCTGATATGGTTACATTCCCAGGTGATTTTTGTGCTCTTTGGTTTATGCCTTTCCCTTCTGAACCAATACCTTTCAGTGTGTTATTCAAAATTGATATATTGGCCGAGCTAAGTGCAATTATGGCACTGCCTGCCGATACTTCGATATTCAGCCCCTCCAGAGTTACATTGTCAGCTGTTACAATAAATGAACCATAGACTTTGTTTCCCTTATATCCTATAATATTAACCGATTTCGTCACATCATAATTAGTATTTGTTCCGGGATCGCCAAATATCCCGTTGATCATAATTGTATCTCCATTTACAGCAGTGCCGATTGCTGCCTGGATTGTTCCATAGACGCCCTTTGAACCGCCGTCGGATCCTACCAGGAGAACTTTTGCACTGGCAAATACTTCTCTGCCCTTATTGACACTATTGCCGGTATTCCCTGAGAATAACAGGTTCTCCGACTTAATATCCTGGGCTCCGGGCGTGATATTGTCTATGCTGTATGCCCAGTCACAATTATCTATAATATTATTCGTAATAGTCAATCTGTTATTGTTTGTGTTTACATTATTCAAATAAACAGCAGTGTAATAGCCGTTTATTATACAGTTGTCTACAAGGATATCGGTATTTCCGGTATGCGGGCTCGTTGCAACAACATAGTGTCCGTTTCTGGCGGTAGCAGATGTAGGTTCAATTGTTTCGAAAGTCAGATTCTTCAATACCAGTCTGTGGTTGTTGGTCGCCTGGAACGAGCCGTATGACCCTTTAAATGACGTTTTTACTACTGTTGAGTTCTTGCCTGCTCCTATGACCGTTATGTTTTTGTTTGGCACTATGCTTGTATTCAGTGTATAATTTCCTGCGGCAAGATAAACTAAAGCATTGTCAGCTGCTCCTTCAATTATCAGTTTCAAGTCAGCTCCAGCGGCTACGTTTATTACTGCCCTATAATCCTTAACTTTATTACCTTCGGTATAGTTGAATGTATTGTTGTTCTGCAAATAGTCCTCATCATCGCCCGTATAATCCCCTAAGACTACCGATCCCTTGCCTAGTCCGATACCTTCTCCTCCTGCTTGTATTGAAACAAAGGTGTTGCCGGTAGCAATCAGATCGGTTTTTTCAGTACCGCCTATACCTGCCAACACATTCTCAAAGGTATTGTCGGTTGCAGTCAAAGACACTTGTCTGGCTGTAGGTTCAGTGTTGCCGCTGTGCGCAAATATACCTGTGGTTACATTTATAAAGCTTGAGTTCCTGACTGTGAACTTTGAACCTGTATGGCCTATAACTGCCCTGCAAGTCGGATCGGTCACATCATCTCCGTCTGCCGATATATTTTCAAGGAGTATGTTCTTGCCGTTTACATAGAATGCATTGCCCCCTCCGATTCCCGTCAGGTTGTGGGAGGCTTTGTCCACCACGGCGCCTTTCAGGTTCTTCAGAGTTACATTGCTTGTAGCAATATTGATGGCTTTATTGACGGAATAGCCCGCGCCGTCAATTGTGATAGCTCTTTTAATCACCAATGTTCCGTCCAGTTCGATATCCTCACTGAAGTAAATTTTTTCAATATACGCATCTGCCAGTGCCGCGCTCAATTCTGTTTCATTGCTGACAACTTCTCCGGCTTCCTTATACGGGCTTTCATATTCCACTCCGTCAACAACTGCTTTATTGTCCTTGCATGCGGGCCAGTAGGCCAGATTGTTGAAGTTTATATATCCTGCAAAACCATCCTTGTCGATGGGACTGCCGTTGATCTTGTTTTCCGCATTAAGAATAAAGGTCTGGTTCAATCTTGCAGCTATTATTTTAGTTGAATCGGTTACATTATTGAAGTTATTGCCGTTCACCTTTACATCCGCATATTGCACCGTCATTCTTGCAGCGCTTCCCCAATAGGTGTTTCCTACTGCATATCTTTCTACGTTTTCAAAGGTATTGCCCGTTACGGTGATGTCGCTGCCTTCTACGCCGTCAAATGCAACAGTCGCGTAGTTAAAGGTATTATTTCTGACCAATATGGGTTTTGTACCTTTTGTACCAGCGCCGTTGAAATACAGGGAACCTCCCTTGTTGGCAGGAGCACCCGGTACTATAGTATTGGGTGTAAACGTGCATTCTTCAATAGTAAACTTCTTGTCTCCAACTACTTCAACCGACTTATTGACCTCAACCTTGGGAGTGATCGTCAGGCCTCTGAAGGTAACATTGTCGCCCCAGACGGTGATCAGGTTCTGGGATGCCAGGGCGCCGTTATCCACAGTTACCGAGCTTGTAATGACCGGATTCCCCACACCGGTAACAGTTAAATTATCAGCCGTGATCGGCAGGTACCAGCCGGCCTGCCCGACGCTGGCTACAATCTGACCGTCAGCGTGATAATCACGTAATGTAACCATATCTCTCGGAACATCATATGTCCCTGACTGGATAACCCATTCCTGGCCGTCAAGCTGATACTTTACAGCTTTGAGTAACTCATTCACTGTTGATATATTCACCGTTTTATTCACAAAGAAGTATTGTGTTTTGCCTCCTTCGGTATATGGGCCAACTACATAAGACGATAAATCACCCTCTACCCATCCGTCATTAATTGTCTTTCCGTCTATCCAGATTGCCGGCGTCACTGCTGCTTCCGGACTAATATGTTCGTTTGTTCCGCTTACTGTCAGTTTCGGGTCGTTCAGCCCCGTAGCTGCACCCTTGGATACTTCTACTCCGCCGAATTCGTTACCTTCGGTTTTTATATTCGCCACTGTCACTGTTGATCCGTTGACCAACAGGCCTGCATCTCCTCCATTCAGCTTCAGGTTGCTGATTGTAACTCCTGTTGTATTGTAAACATGGAGTACATAGTTCCCTTGCCAATTTACCGCATCACCTGTAAATGTAATTCTATGGTTTCCACCGTTTATTGTTACTGCACGGTTTACAAGTATTTTTTCTCCTGTTTCAATGTCTGCTGTTATGTTAATGGTTGTTTTTTCAGCATTACCCAATGCTATAGTTAACTCTGTAAGATTACTTACATTTGTGATTGGTCTTCCGTCTAATCCAGCTACATCTACTACATTAATGGTAATGGTTTCAGTAGCATAGCCTGTTCCCCAGTTGATCTCCCATGCGTAGGTTGTATCTTCAGCACTTTCAACATTGATGTATTCCATGTACTTG
>DASPLL010000082.1:0-3777 GCA_035627615.1 Clostridia bacterium | reverse complement strand
CACTAGTCGCTGGAGGAGTACCGGAAAATTTTATATATCAGTTTTCTAGAGACTAGAATCTAGTGACTAGAGACTGAAGATCTGGTGGCAATGACGGAGAGGTCACACCTGTTCCCATCCCGAACACAGAAGTTAAGCTCTTCAGTGTCGATGGTACTTGGACCGCAGGGTCCTGGGAGAGTAGATCGCCGCCGGGTAAAAAGAAAAGAAACAACGCGAAAGCTGTTGTTTCTTTTCTTTTTACCCGACATCAACAAACCGCTGGTTTGTTGATGTCGGTATATTAAGGAATGCTTTCTACGCAGTGATGCTTATGGGCGAGTCAAGTAAAAAGCGGGATCGCCGCCGAGGAAGCAGTATGACTGTAGTTTTGCTCTTGAGTATATTAAATAATAATTAAGTATGTTATTTTTTTATTTATATATTTGAAATTTGTGATAAAATTAAGAGACAGATACTAAATTAATTGGGGAAGTTTGTCGAAATAGATATTCTAGGGTTAATATTATTCGGGGAATTTCTAAGTGTAAAATATTTTTGGGGAGGTGAGCTCAAATGCAGTTTATTAATGAACAGTACAAGATTGTAAAGGCAAAAAGTGTTGATTCATATGGTACGACTTATGTAGTGAAAGATATTCAGAATGGCGATCAGTTCAAGCATTTGAGAATCATAAACCTCCAAAAAGAGACCAGGGATTTCATTGAATATATGAAAAACAACTTCTATGATTATTCTACATATTTTCATCCTAATCTCATGGATTTTTGTTATTTCAATAGGATCAAGTTCATTAATTACAAGCAGGTTGCTGTAAATCAGTATTATTATACATATAACTATTTTGAAAGCGTTAATGCATTTAAGTACTGCAAGGGTAAAGATACGGACGTTATTTTGAATCTGACTGCAGAGCTTTGTTCTGCCGTTAAATATCTGCATTTAAGGGGTTTTTTGCTGCACAGCATTGATATGAATGCTGTGCAGATCATTAATGATGACAGCGGCGATCACTTGAAAATAGTTTCAATACCATATCCGGAAAAATCAGGCTGTAAAATCGTGATCAATAAGGAAAACTTATGCTTTAAAGCTCCAGAAATACATAATGGTGTTGGACACTCGGTATTATCAGATATATATATTATTGGCGCGGCTGTTTTTTATATGCTAAGTGGGTTCAATAATTATGAAGAAAAGTTGGAGAATTCCATGTCCTCTTTTTCTACGGATGAAGTCAGCGATCAATATAAGCCTGTAATGGACATAATTCGAAAATGCACGGCAGTTGAGCCTCAAAATAGATTTCAATCTGTTGAAGATATTGTTTCAAGTATAAATGATTATTTTAATAAAAATTATAACATAATTGAAAAGCAGTATATTCAGACCATGCCCCATTATAGAATGAAGCCTGTTGGAAGGTATAATCTTATTGACAGGATACTGAATAATGCAAAAGGACATTTTTTTGTTGGACGGCCGAATAAGGCATCATTGATGGTGTGCCAGGAAGGCTCAGGGAAAGATAATTTTTTGGATGTCCTGAGTATTAAGGCGGAGCATGAAGGATTCATACCTGTCCAGATAGCGCTTAATGAATCAGAACTTTCGCGCTTCAGTGCTTCTGAAATTTTGATCAGGAGTATCATAAAATATGTGGATAAAGAGCTTATAGACAAGTATATCGGGGATATGAGCAATGTCACATCTCAGATATCCAGGCACAGAGCCACGTCGCTGAACAAGGAGACAGCTGCTTCCTGGGAAGACAACAGAGCAAAGCTTATACAAAGATTCAGCAGTTTTACTATAGAAGCATCAAAAAAGTCTCATTTCATTTTTGTTATTGATAATTTCCAGTTGATAGATAAGGATTCGCTGGTTCTTATAGACGAGATAATAAAGTCTCAGAATAGTTCAAAAACCTATTTTGTTTTTGCCATAAACAAGGAATTGCACTCAAAGAATCTGAGAATAAAGGAATGTTGTAAAGAGCTCAAGGAAATGGGATTTCTGGATACCATTGCACTCAAAAATCTAGATATTGAGGATGCGTCAGAGTTTATAAGGCTGATTTTAGGTATGAACAGGACGCCTTATGAATTTGCAAAGAGAATATATAATAAGACAAACGGCAGTCCGGAGTATATTTATGATACTGTATATATGCTTTTTTCAAATAATAGTATTTTTATAGACGATAAAGGGAACTGGGTGCTTGACAAGGTGGATTACGAGGCATTGAATTTCTCATATGCTGATGATATAGGTGCGCTGAATATCATCTGCAAGCTTGATTCCATCTATCAGGATATTTTAAAGGCAGTATCAGTTTTCAATATAGCTGTGTCAGCGGATATATTGGAGAATTATGTAGATATCAAAGGAGAAAAACTGGTCAGCCAATTGAACTATCTTTCCTACATAAATATACTTGTAAGGAAGCAGAACGATTGGGGAGTATCTTATTGTTTCAGCTCATCTGATCTGAAAAAAGCAATGTATGAAAGTATACATGTTGAAGTGAGGCAGAAATACCATGAAAAAGCTTCTTATGCTTTAAAAAGCAAGTTCAAGCGGGAAAACAGGGAGAATGAAGATGAACTTCTGCACCAGATGCTTTGCGCAAACTGGCATATTGAAGTAAAGGAATATTTACTGGATTCCGTCAAAGAGATGATAGAGAATAATTCGTTGGAACAGGCGATACAGTTCCTTGGACATGCTTACAACCTGTTTTCAAAGGAGAATGTCACAGAAGAAAGAATATTAGTCTGTAATAAATTAGGCGAGCTATACGAGAGGATAGGTGAATATTCCAAGGCTGTTTTTTATTACGATATCATTGAGAATGAAGTAAAAAATTCAGATGATTCTTATCAAATAGTGGATGTATATATAAAAAAATATGCACTCCTATATAAAATGAGTGATAGAACAAATTCCCTGAAGTATCTTGCCTGGGCTAAAAGGCTGATAAAAGCGGCCAATTACAGGAAAGGCATGTATGAGCATATTGTTGTTATAAACAGGATGATGCTGCATAAGAGAAAGTATGGTATTTATCTGAAAATACTGGAAAATGCCCTGAAAAGTATAGACAAAAATGAATATGAATTCTTATATGCAAGGATGCTTGGTATTTATGGCAGGTTCATGGCATTTAGGGGCAGGTATGAGGAAGGCCTGAATGCATTGACAGAGAGCTTGCAGATCCTTGAAGGCATGGGTAATTACAGGAAAATGCTGTATCCCTTGAACTCTATGGGTCGGATATATTATATCAACTATAACGATATACAAAAAGCCAGAGAGTATCATGAAAAATGTCTGAGTATAAGTCAAAAAGTCAATGAAATTTATTACATCGGGATCAGTTATAATAATCTTGCGGAGCAGTATAGAAGAGAGGACAGGTATTCTGAGGCTCTTGTGTATTACTATAATTCTCTGGAGAACATCACCCGGATAAAGGATAAGTTTACTGAGTTTACAATATATTTGAACATAACCTCTACAAATATTGCGATAGAAGATTTTAATAAGGCTGCCCTGACTCTTAACGGGATGGAGGATGAGTTCAAGAAATCCAAGCATTCAGTCAATCTCATGGATCAGTTCAACCAGTGCAGAGCAGAGTTCTTTTATACCATGGGAGAATATGAAAAAGCGTCGGAGTATGCACAGAAAGCGGTGGAAATGTGCATAAGCTGGGGCATAACTGAGAATTACGAAGCTCATTTTGTCAAGCTGCTGTCGGAGATAAAGCTCAAG
>DASPLL010000081.1:0-19124 GCA_035627615.1 Clostridia bacterium | reverse complement strand
TTGTGATGCAGAGGAGCTGTCAGGCTTTTCAAAAGACCCGGCAGCGGCCTGCATAAAGGCAGGTATCATATTTGGCAGAGCCGGTGAGCGTATTGCGCCCAAGGATACAATCACAAGAGCTGAATCCGCGGCAATTGTGCGAAGACTGCTGATACTGTCCGGGTTGATATAATAATATTGTGAGTTGTATAAAAGCACTGTATTCCATAAGAATGCAGTGCTTTTATACAACTTAATACCCTTATCTGGTGACCTTCAGTTTTATAAGGCCTACCAGAGCCCAGGCTGCCACTGCATAGACAGCCATTCCGATTATGACAGCAGGCTCCAGAACAGACTTAGCAGCAAGTCCGGAGGTCACAAACGGATCGAATATTCCGGAAAAGGGCGCTGCAAAAATACCTGATATGGAGTAAAGGAAAGCAACAAATCCGTTCTGCGGATTGGCGCCGAGAAGCTTGAAAACAAACCGGAATCCAAGCAGTACCTCGATGATGCCAAGGATATAATAGATTGCATGCCTGGTCCTTAAAAACCATAAAGGCATTTTATAATTCTCAGGATCATTACTGTTATTATGAACGTTACTCATATCATTTCTCCTATATTCAAATAATGAATTACTATTCTTATTATTTTCATTTATTATGAGAATATGTAGAAAAATGCGCCCCATGGGCGCAGGCTGCTAGGTTTCGGGGCTGCGGGGCTGCGGGGAGTCGGGGTATTCCTTAACAGGGCAGGAACGGAACCGTGTTAACCGTTTCTGGACCCGTAAGGAATACACAGCTTTCCTCGCAGCCTAATGTCGCATTTTTCATATTATACAGCTAAGCAATTCATCTTCTGTTATACCCTTAAAATAGTCACTTACATTTATTTGTGCAAGGGCGCTTCTTATTTCTTCCTCATCGTAGCGTTTTCCTGTCAATAAAGCTTCGGCTTCATCCAGATTCCCACTGCCGAAGAAATCACCGTAGAACTTGATGCTTTGCACAATACCTTGCTTTACATTGATCAATACTTCAATTTTACCATTCTCGAATCTCTTTCCCTGCCTGACGTTGAACTCGGGAGAAATGCCGTAGTTCCAGTCCCAGCTCATATATTTGCCATTCATAAGGGAATCGATCTCATCAAGGTCGCTCTGTGAAAGCTTACCTTCAATTAATTCATTAGCCTCATCGAACATATATTTCAAGAGAAGCTCTTTAAATTCTGAAACAGTGATATTGATGGGGAGGTGATCTGCAATATTTGTAACCCGGGATCTTACTGACTTAATACCTTTTGATTGAAATTTATCCTCCGATACCTTCAATGCTTTCGTCAGTTCCTCCATCCTGGAATTGAAAAGCAGGGTCCCATGATGCAGGACCTTTCCTAGCTTTACATACTGGGCATTGCCGGAAAACTTCTTCCGGTCGATAGTGATGTCGTTTCTGCCTGAAAGCTCTGCCTTGACGCCTAACCTCTCAAGAGCTCTTACTATAGGCATGGTGAACTTTTTGAAATCAAATTCCTTCTTTTCCGTTCCCTTGTTTATGAAGGTAAAGTTGAGGTTGCCCAGGTCATGATAGACTGCGCCTCCTCCGGTTATTCTCCTTACAACATGGATACCCTTTTCTTTTACGTATTCACTGTTTATTTCTTCTGCCGTATTCTGGTTTTTTCCTATGACAATAGTAGGCTCGTTTTGCCAGAGAAGTACGTAGTTGTTATTGTCATCCAGGTTGAACAGGTATTCTTCCAAAGCCAGATTGAAATATGGGTTTGTACTTTCATTCTTTATATACTGCATGTTTATACCTCCAGGAAAAGTATTATACAAAAATTGTAATATTATTATAACACAGAAGTTATATACAATATTAGCATATTAATGATGATTATAATTAGTTATGGAGAATGATAATACTTTATCAAATATTGGGTAAATATGGTTGACTAATAATTAACAAGGACTTATAATGTAAATAGAATGATAATTATTATACAAAAACAAAATAATAAAGGGGGATTATCATGAAAAAACTCAAGGTGTTATCAGTTGTTCTGGTTCTGATAATGGCGCTGTCCGTTGTAGGGGATGCCAGCAGTTTTGCAGCTCCGGCCAAGGTTTACCAGGGGTTTGCTCAAGTTCCGGTATTCCGTGTAGGGCCTGGAAAAGATGCAAATGGAGTTCAGGTTTATACCATGACTGTTGTAATGGTAGACGCATTATTTGATCAGAATGGAAAAGTCCTCAATTCATACTTTGATGCTCTGGAAATTTCCACTCCTAACTATGACGGTGCAAGCATGCCTCATTTCTCCGGATGGCCGGGAACACCAGGCTACAATGTATCGGAGCACAAGGAAGAGGGTAAAGTTATCGGCAAGTCAAAAAATACAGACGAGACTATAGCAGCTGAAGTTACAGGCTGGAAGACAAAGCGTGAACGCGGAGACAACTACGGGATGAACCCTGCTAATGACTGGTATAAGCAGACTGATCACTATCAGAATTTCTTCAAGGGAAAGACTATTGCTGAGCTGGAACAGTGGGTTGCAAAGAACACTTCTGATTCAAATTTCCGCCCCCTGAAGGTTCCTACAGAAACAACAAAGCCGGAAGATAGGGCAAAATATGAGAAATTGACTGCAGAAGAAAAGGCAGTGCTTGCTGATGTAGTATCAGGAGCAACAATGAGCCTAAAAGATGCACACGGCGATTTCGTAGGTGCTCTTAAGAAAGCTTATGAAAACCGTATAGAGATCACTCTCCCGGTACAGATAGCTTACTAATAACAAGAACTGTATGAATAGTCCCTCTGGGACAAACTAAATACATAATAAAAAAGGAGGTATCCGGATAGGTAGTAAGGACTGCTTTTCCGGGTACCTTTTCATATCCTTCCAATATTATCTGTTCTTGAGCCACTCAAAGAATTCGAATATATTGTCAAATTCCCTTCCGAACCTCTGTCTGGTATCATTAAAATCCTCAACAACCACTTCGACTTTTGAGAATAAATCCTTTTGTCTTGCTTTTATCACATATTGGGTATTATTGAATACTCCATCACCTTCATAAGAAAAGCTGACTGTCTCCACGCCCACTATATAATCCCCCTTAAAGAATATTTCGGTAGATTATATTAATTTTTCAGGAAAATATTACATAGACCTATTGTAATTGGTAAATCAATGAATTATAATTAAAATGTTTTATATTTAAGCGACTTAATAATTAAGGAGGTGTACTGTTGGAAATCAGACAAAAAATTGAGATGATTGAGAAACTTACTATTGATTTACATAAGAGGCTTTCAGATAGAATTCTCGTGAATATAAAACCGGCTCTTTCCATGTCGCATATATACCTTCTTACGTATATAAGGTGCAAAGGCAGCTGCAAAGTCACGGAAATGGCAAATCATCTTGGAATTACACTCAGCGCTGTAACAAGCCTGGTTGACAAGCTGTGCGATACTGGCCTGGTAATAAGGCACAGGAGTGAGGAGGACAGAAGAGTTGTCTTTATGAAGCTTACGGAGGAGGGGGAAAAGTTTTTAAAGTACATTGACGAAAACAGGATCAGGTTATTCGAGAAGGTCTTTTCAAATTTAAGTGACGAAGAGATTGACAGTTATTTCGGCATTACGGAAAGACTTGCCCGGAATATACTAAGTCTTTGAAATCAAAGAAAATTATAAACTATCGGATTTGGGGGATTAAATTGTGAGAAAAAGGTATGTAAAAGTGATAATAGTTCTGGCAGCAGTGGCTTTACTTGGGATTGCCGCTCTGAATTTTGCAAGAGGCAGGGCTGCCGGCCCTGTAAATGTAGTTTCTGATGCCGCTGTGGCAGTAAGTGTTGAAAAAACAGTAAAAACAGATGTCAGTTCAACAGTAGCTTTAAACGGAAAGCTAAAGCCTCTGCAGGAGATTAATATAATTCCGAAGATGCCGGGAAAAGTGAGCAGTGTTAATTATGACATCGGACAAAGTGTTAATGCCGGGGATATTCTGTTTACCCTTGAGGATAGGGATGCAAGGCTTCAGGTAAAACAAGCCCAGGCAGGACTTGATATGGCAAATTCAGGGCTTGCAAAGGTAACGGGAGAGGCTGCCGAACTGCAGGAGAAGCAGCTTAAGGCGGCACTGGCTACTGCAGAGATTAACTACAACAATGCGAAACTCTCCTATGAGAGAACAAAGCAGCTTTTTGAATCAGGCGCCGTATCAAAGTCGGGTATGGAGCAGGCTGAGACCCAGTTAGGGCTTGCCGTGCAGCAACATGATTCGGCAAAAGCAAATTATGAGCTTGCAGTAACAAAGGTAAACCCGGAAAATGCCGCTTCAATGCAGGCTCAGGTGAATCAGGCAGCAGCAGCTCTTGAGATGGCACAATCACAGCTGGATAATACTGTTGTGAAATCTCCCATAAACGGAGTAATTGCCTCAAGGAATATTGAGGTTGGCGAGCTTGTCGGAAGCACAAGTATTGCAATGAGTGTAATAGATTTATCCTCTGTCTTGATTGATATAAATGCAACAGAAGATATGGTGAATAAAATCATGCTCGGTGATAAGGTTGAAGCAGTAATCAACGCTGCGGGAGATAAAGTGCTTACTGGAGAGATCATCAATATTGCCCCGGCTGCGGATGCAAAAACCCAGAGCTATCCCGTAAGAATAAGAATAGCAAATGAGGGAGGGCTTCTTAAGGGCGGTATGTTTGCAGAAATCAGGCTGACGCTGGATAAGGCGCAGAATACCGTTGCAGTTCCAATCTCTGCAGTATTGGATGAGGGTGAAAAGAGATTTGTGTATGTTTTGAAGGGTGATAGTGCAGAAAAGCGGGAAGTGTCAACAGGCCTGTTTGACGACAAGCTTATTGTGATAACAAAAGGACTTTCAGAGAATGAAGCTGTAATAGTCAGGGGCCAGGATATGATTATGGACGGCTCCAAAGTTACAGTTACTGCAGAGTAGGGGTGTATGTATGAGATTGCATGAAATATCAGTACGGCGGCCTGTAACGGTTTTTATGTGCGTACTTATGATTCTGGTTTTGGGTGGAGTATCCCTTATGAGGCTTCCCATAGACCTGATGCCGAATATAGATTTTCCGATAGCAATAGTATTGACAAGCTATCCGGGAGTCGGATCCCAGGAAATAGAAAGCATAGTATCTAAGAACATAGAAAGTGCGGTCGCTACGGTAAACAATATAAAGACGATACAATCCCAGTCCTCTGAAGGCCAGTCCGTTGTTATTGCGGAGTTCAACTCAGGGACGGACATGAACTTCGCAACCTTGCAGATGAGGGAGAAGATAGACCTTGTTAAGGGATTTATGCCTGATGAAGTTGAAGCTCCGATGGTTATTAAAATGGATCCGAGCATGATCCCGGCGGTGGTTATGGGAGTGACGGGCGGAAAGGATGAGGCTGAGCTCAAGAAGTTTGTTGAGGATAAGATCAAGCCGGAAATTGAAAAGCTTGACGGAATTGCATCAGTAGAAATCTACGGGGGGAAGACAAAAGAGATCAAGGTTAATATTGATTCGAGAAAAATGTCCGGTTATGGACTATCCTTCAATAGTATAATCAATGCGCTTCAATCGGAAAATCTGAACCAGCCAGGCGGAACAGTGGAGTATGGGGATAAAAACCTGCTGATCAGGAGTACGGGAGAATTTAAAAGCCTTGATCAGATCAGGAATATCCCTATTATCCTTCCCACAGGTGCAGTTGTTTATCTGCGCGATATGGCGGAGTTAAGGGAAGGCTATAAGGATACCAATACGTATAACAGGATGAACGGTAAAAACGGCATTGGGCTTGTAGTTCAGAAGCAGACAAATTCCAATACCGTAAAAGTGGTCAATCTGGTAAAAAAAGAGATTGGAAGCATATTGGATGAGAATTCCGGTATAAAAATCGATCTGGTTTTCGATCAGGCACAGTACATAGAGACTTCAATAAACAACGTTACCAAAAATGCCGTTGTTGGAGCTATACTTGCCGTACTGGTACTGTTTGTATTCCTTAAGAACATCAGGACAACACTGATCATAGGGACAGCCATACCTATTTCAATAATAGCTACCTTTGTTCTGATATATTTTTCGGGATTAACTCTGAACCTTGTATCTCTGGGGGGGCTGGCCCTTGGGGTAGGTATGCTGGTTGACAACGCCATAGTTGTTCTGGAGAATATATACCGTTACAGGAATGACGGCCATAGCAGGGTGGAAGCCGCTTTGTTGGGGACTCAGGAAGTCGGTTCGGCAGTACTTGCCTCAACACTGACAACCGTCGTCGTATTCCTTCCAATAGTATTCACAGAGGGAATAGCTGCAGAAATCTTCAAGCAGATGGCTCTTGCAGTAACCTTTTCGCTGATTGCATCCCTGGTGGTGTCGTTGACGCTGATACCCATGCTCAGTTCCAAGTTCCTGAAGCTGGTAAAGTATCATGAAGCGTCCGGAAACGAAAAACTGAACAGAATATTTGATAAATGGGATGACGGCCTGACAGCCGTGGACAATTTCTACAGAAGGATTCTTAGCTGGGTTCTGGCTCACAGGAGGAGAACGGTTATTACAGTGGTATTGATTTTTATCGGAAGTCTGTTTTTGATTCCTTTTGTGGGTGCAGAATTTTTCCCTGCAATGGATCAGGGACAGTTTACAGTTGACATAGAGCTTCCTCAGGGTGCTTTGCTTGAGAATACCAATGAGATCACTCTGAAGGTCGAGGAGCAGCTTTCAAAAGTGCCTGAAATTCAAAAGGTATTCGCTTCGATAGGCTCGTCGGGAAATGACATGGGAGCACAGGGAGGGCAGTCAAACAGGGCGAATATGAACGTTACCCTTAAGCCTTTAAAGGAGAGGGAAAAAAGTACTGCCCGGATTGTGGATGAGCTGAGAAGGCAGGTGAGTCTGATCCCTGGAGCTAAAATAAACGTGAATGAAGTAAGTTCTACCTTTGGAGGAGGAGGAGGTTCTCCGATTTCTATCGCAATATCAGGGCCTGACCTGGATAAGCTTTCTGAAATAGCAGGCAGCGTTGAAGAAAAAATCAGTAAGATTGAGGGTACGAGGCAGGTCAAAACAAGTATTTCTGAAGGAAGACCGGAAGCCCAGATATATGTCAACAGGGACAAGGCTTCATATTACGGCCTCGGCACCGCACAGGTGGCATCGGCAGTAAGAACTGCAGTGGAAGGAAAGGTGGCGACAACCTACAAGGTAGGTGGTGATGAAATAGATGTAAGAGTAGGATATAATGGAGAATCAAAAAAATCCTATGCACAGCTGAAGAGTGTCAGCATTATGTCGCCGCTGGGAGTTGAAATTCCGCTAATTGAAGTTGCCGATATCAGGATAGAGGAGGGACCGATAACAATAACCCGTGAAGATCAGGAAAGATATGTGACTGTTTCGTCAGGTGTGTTCGGCAGAGATATAGGAAGCGTCAACAGAGAAATAAGCACAGAGCTGAATAAGATGCCGCTGCCTTCAGGATACTCCATAAAGTACGGCGGAGAACAGGAACAAATGATGGAAGCCTTTTCAAGCCTGATTCTTGCGCTTCTTCTTGCAATTGTCCTCGTATATATGGTAATGGCGGCACAGTTTGAGTCGCTTCTGCATCCCTTTACGATTATGTTCTCAGTGCCCCTCGCATTTACGGGTTCGGCTCTGGGACTTGCAATTACGCGAAGAGCCTTCAGCGTTCCGGCCTTTATAGGGGTCATAATGCTTGCGGGTATTGTTGTAAATAACGCCATAGTGCTTGTAGACTATATAAACACCCTTAGGAGCAGGGGAATGGAAAGACAGGAGGCAATACTCAAGGCAGGCCCGACAAGACTGAGGCCTATTCTGATGACTACCCTGACAACCATATTGGGTCTTATACCGCTGGCTCTGGGTATAGGAGAGGGAGCGGAAGCTCAGGCGCCTATGGCTACGGTTGTTATTGGAGGGCTTACCACTTCAACAATATTGACCCTTGTAATTGTACCGGTCATATACAGCGTGTTCGATGACATTGCAGTAAGGTTCCGCAGGAAGAAGTCGGGATCTGTGACAAAAACAGAGGCAGTGTAGTTAAATTAGAGATCAAATAAGGGGACGGATTCTGCTCTGACAGCAGAGTCCGTCCCCTTGACAGTCTATACCTTGAATTTCTTGAGCTCTTCTTTTAATGTTCTTGCAGAATCACGGTTCTTTTCTGTAAGCGTATTGATTTCCAGTATCGAAGCAACCTGTTCTTCTGTTGAGGCTGATATTTCCTGACAGGTGGCTGATAGGTTTTCTGTGAGGCCTATAAGGACATTAATTGCTTCCTGGATAGTATCTTTACTTCCTGATATCGCATCTGTTGTTTCAACAACCGATGACATTGAGTCCGCCAGTTTTTTTGTTGCAGCCTTTATCTCTTCAAATACAGTCAATGTGTTTTGCAGTGAATCTTTCTGCCTTTCACTGATTTCGCTGATTGAGTGTATTTCGCCTGCCGCAATATTTGTTTTGCTGCTGATCTGACCGATTATCTCCTCAACCTGGGCTGTGGTCTGGTTTGTTTCTTCGGCAAGCTTTCTGATTTCATCGGCTACGACAGCAAAGCCCCTGCCCGCTTCTCCTGCCCTTGCTGCTTCAATCGATGCATTAAGAGCCAGAAGATTTGTCTGGGAAGATATTGAACGGATTCTGTCCATGAATTCCCTCATAGCATTGACAGTATTTTCGACTTCACTGATACCGACAGATACATCATCTGTCCTCGCAATATTCTCCTTAATAACCTCTGCCAGGCTTAATATGATTTTCTCACCTTCATGATTCTTAAGCTCGACAGCCTGTACCTGACCGTTTGCTTCGGAAATGCTGTGCTTCCCCTGCTCAATTGCTGCACCCAGGTCGGCTGCACATTTTGCTACTTTTTCACTTTCATTAGATTGCTCGGTTGCCGACACTGCAAGTGCCTCAATCGCTTTTGAGTTTTCCTCAACCGCATGGGTTGTTTCAGTCATTATGGCATTAAGCTGCCCTGCATTATTTTCTATTATATCCGATATGTTTTTTGTATCTGCTATTATAGTGCCTAATTCATTTCCCATGCTTTCAACCGCTCTGGCAATATGCCCCAGCTCATCCTTGCTGCCAAGGATTTTTCTGTCCTGCTTGACTGTAAAATCCCCTGATGCAATAGAAGAGATTTGCGTACTCAATACTCTCAGAGGCTTCAGTACCGACTTTATTACAAATAAGCCGACAATCAACGCAATTGCAAGAATCACAGCAGTAATCACAACTGTTTTTATAAGATATTCTGAAATTATACTATTCATCCGTTCCAGTGAAATATCTATAACTATTACCCCGGCTACTTTATCGGCGACCTTGTAAGGTACCAGCATTTCGTAAGCATCTGATCCGCCCTCTGTGCCTTTTATAATACGGTTCTTCTCTATTCCGGTTTTAAATACCTCCAGCCCGAATGCATCTGTATATTCCTGGCGGTTTTCCAGTTCAGCTATGTCTGCATTGACCACAGGGACTCTCTTTGTATCATCGTAATTCTCAAGAGCATTCTTCTTTTTTTGTTCTTCAACAGTCAGCTCTGTGGTAATCATATATGCTTTAAGCACTTCATCACGTTCTTCAACTTGTTTCAGCAGCTTCCCGGCACTGAATTCGTTTTTTATCCGGGCTATACTGGCTGCATCAATACCTATCTGAACAAAATACCCGTTATCGAGAGAAATTCCGCCGTATTTAAGCAGCTTTCCCGATATCAAGTCTCCACGGACAGCCTCCATATAAGTTCTGCTGGAGCCGTTGAAAACCGGGTCCATTGGGTGGCCCTGAGGATATTCCCATCCAATATAATCCAGAACATTGGAGTATGTTATCTTGCGGTCGGGACCTATTACAAAAATATCATCTACTGTATCTTTGCTAACAAATTCTATTATCTTCTCATTGGACATCTCTTCTAAGGGAATCTGATTTATGCCTTCACAGGCAAGAAGAATCTTTTCTGCCATAAATTTATCCACTTGATCTGCAAAGTTATTGGAAATAGTGATTTTTTCAATTACACTCTCTGCTATTTCGATACCCTGAGCTTCCATTTCGCCAAACATTGACTTCCTCACTTCGTTAATGTTCTGGAAAGTCAATACTGAACTGGTTATTGCTATAAGGATAAATGAAACAAGAAGGATTTTGGTTTGAATTCTTAATCTCATAGAAGCACCCCCCCATATTTTTTGAACTTATAGAATTATCTGACATTAATATAATTCGACATAATTATCCATATTCCTTCCATAATTCGACAAAAAATATATTTAGTATAAAAATATTTCTTCAAGGGATATATAAATGAAAATGTTTCGCACTATTGAACAAGTACATTATTAGCATTACTGATTTATAGACAATCCAGAATGTTAATAATGTACTACCTTGATGTTGTGCCCTGCGGCTATAAACGAATACTGTTACAGGGCACATTTATGTAATTGTTTTAGTGCGAAACATATAGCTGTTTAGTGAAAAGCGTTACGCATCTAAAAAATGTATTTAGCAAATATCACCTGCAAGCATTACGATATCTGAATTATCAAAATTGTCAGTTGATTATGATGACAATATTGGTTTTCTTTAAATTGTAAAACCTTTCCTTTGAGGTTACTATTAAGGTAAAATATAAAGGGAGGTATGATTATGAGTACTGAAAAAGCATATGCCACTACTAATCGAGGGACTAATATCAAAGCCAGTGTCCAGAAGTTCGGGGGCTTTATGGCTGGAATGATTATTCCGAATATCGGTGTTATCTTGGCATGGGGTTTTATTACCGTGTTCGTTATCCCGACAGGGTGGGCACCTAATGAAACACTTTTAAAAATGGTCGATCCGATGATCAAATGGTTGATACCGATTATTGTAGGATACACTGGTGGAAAACTGGTACATGGTGTAAGAGGCGGTGTAGTAGGCGCAATAGCAACTTATGGTATTATTGTAGGTGCTTCAATCCCAATGATTCTTGGTGCTATGATGATGGGTCCTTTAGGCGGGTGGGTAATAAAGAAATTTGACAAGCTCGTTGAAGGCAAGATTCCAACAGGTTTCGAAATGCTTGTTGATACCTTCTCAACAGGCATTTTAGGAGCACTTCTTTCCATATTTGCTTTTGTTATAGCTGAGCCTATAGTAACAGCTATCTCAACAACATTGGGCGGCTTTGCTTCAATGGTAACAAATGCAGGACTGCTTCCGCTTATAGCAATAGTTATTGAACCCGGGAAGGTATTGTTCCTTAACAATGCAATAAACCACGGTGTAATGGGACCTCTGGGAATTCAACAGGTTGCAGATACGGGAAAATCAATATTCTTCCTGCTGGAGAGTAATCCTGGCCCCGGACTTGGTATCCTGCTTGCATTCAGTCTCTTTGGCAAGGGAGCTGCGAAGCAGTCAGCCCCAGGTGCAGTGATTATACATTTCCTTGGCGGTATTCATGAAGTATATTTCCCATATTTACTTATGAAGCCGCTGCTCATACTTGCAGCAATAGGCGGCGGATTAGCAGCTGACTTTACCTTCGTATTATTCAAAGCCGGCCTTGTTGCTCCACCTTCGCCCGGAAGCATATTTGCAGAGATGGCAATGGCTCCTAAAGGGGGCTTACTGCCGGTACTGCTTGGTATTACGGTAGGCGCGGCTGTATCCTTCCTTATCGCTTCCGTAATAGTCAAGGGGGATAAGTCAGAAGTAGATATGGATTCAGACTCTTTGAATATGGCACAAAATATGGTTTCGCAGATGAAGGCTGAAAGCAAGGGGCAAAAGCCGGTAGCTGCAATGCTTCCAAAAGTAATTGTATTTGCTTGTGAGGCGGGTATGGGCTCGTCAGCTATGGGAGAATCCATACTGAAGAAGAAGATAAAGGAAGTAGGCCTCAATATTGAGGTAAAACATTCTGCGATCAATCAGATACCTCCGGATACAGACGTCATATTCACACAGGAAAGCCTGGCAGGCAGAGCGGCTCAGGTAGCTCCCGGTGCAGAGATTGTGACGATAAAGAACTTCCTGGAACAGAGCGCTTATGACGAGTATCTGAGCAGATTAAAGAAATAGTACGGTGTTCATAATAAAAATAAGGTTGTGAACTGAATGGATAGCTTTACTGTTAGACAAAAGTTCATATTGAATAGTCTGATTGAGACAGGCCCTTTAACCACCAAGGGCCTGTCTCAGCAGATAGATGTCAGTGAGCGCACGATAATGAGGGAGGTATCCTCTATCAATGCCTGGCTTAAGCAGCACAGGCTGCGGATAGCTGACAGCGGAGGACAGCTCAGTATAAACGGAAGCCGTAAGGATATCAACATGATACGGGAGTTTTTTGATGGAGTGCCGCTTTTATGGCTGCTTACCCAGGAGCAAAGGCAGGTGCTGATCACAGCACAGCTTCTGCTCTCCAAAGAACCTGTAAAAGCGGCGTATTTCAGCTGCCAGTTCAATGTGGTGGAAGGCACCGTGATTTTTTATCTGGATAAGATCGAAAGCTGGCTCAGGACAAAAAATCTGAAGCTTATCAGGAGGAGAGGCTACGGCCTGGAAGTGATAGGTTCCTCCTGGAATAAGAGAAATGCCTTTGCGGAGCTGCTTTACAGCTATAAGTCCATAAGCGAGCTTCTGGAATTTTTATATGAGGATAGTAATGATTACTCTCTTCAGGCTTTTTTCAGTGTCACCTTCGGAAAAGAACTGGTTGCAGATGTTAAAGCCATGCTGAAAAGGCTGTTTTCGGAAAACAATATGCTGAAGGCCAATGATGTGGACTATTTCAGTGCTTTTATCCATATGCTCCTGGCAATTGAGAGAAGCAGGAGCGGAATGCCGATAGAGCTTCCGGATTACATAGTAAAAGATATTCTGGCTTCAAATGAAGCTTCCTTTATAAAGGATTTGCAAAGAATACTTGATGATAATGAAATCAAACTTCCGGATAATGAGCTTGCATATCTTGCAATCCATCTGACGGGAGATAACAGTATATATAAGGATGACAAGGTCCCAAAGGAGCTGAGCTTTGATCTTGATGATTCGATTCATGAGATAATAAATCTGATTGGCAGGAGATTGAATATAGGAATACAGTGCGACAGTCAGATTGTGACGGGGCTCAGACAGCACATGACCCCTGCCCTTTACAGGCTGACGATGGGCCTGGATGTGAGGAATCCGATAATACATGAGATAAAGGAATACTATACAGACCTGTTCGACGCTGTGGATTATGCCTGCAGGCATGTATTCTCAAAATATAATCTGGTTATTCCCGCCAATGAGGTAGGCTATATAACCATGCATATCGGCGCAGCCGTAGAAAGGCAGCAGGGCATTTTATGCAGACTGCGGGTATTGATTATATGTCCTAACGGTATCAGTACCGCAAAGATACTGCTGGGCAAGCTTAAAAGCAAATTCCAGGAGATAGACACTATATGCGTATGTTCTTTGCGGGAAATGGATGAAAAGCTCAAGGAGGACTATGATATAATTCTTTCCACCGTTGAGATCAATAAGAAACCGGTTAATGATATAATTGTCATATCACCATTTCTTCCAAACAGGGATATTGAAAGGGTAAGAGCCTTGATAAAAGGTAAGACCAGAGAGGGTGGCAATCTGAAGAATAATGTACCAGCGGATTATGGAAATGATGGGTTGGACACGGAAGCGGATTTCACCGCTGCGGACAATATGCTGAAGAACTTCAGGCTAAGGTGTATTTCCACAGACAATATTGAAAGCACAATTAAGAATATTGTGCAGGAGCTTTCTGAAGCCGGTTTGATAACAGAAAGAAATACAGTAGAGGATCAGATAAGGATAAGGGAGGAAAAGGGAAGCGTTGTTATTCCGGACAGCCACGTGGCCTTAATCCATATCCGGACGGAAGAAATTGATGTACCTTTTGTAGGAGTATTCAGGCTGGAGCATTTTATAGAAATGAAAAGTGCCGGTTTTTCCATGGAAAATGTGGATACCATACTGGTCATGCTTGCCAGGAAGAATGAAAGCAACTACATATTGGAGCTGCTGGGAAAGATCAGCGCATCCCTTGTGGAAGGAAAAAGCTTTATTAATGTTTTGAGATTCGGAGATATAAAAGATATACGAAATGAACTTGTAGAAATAATCAACAGGGAGGAAAGCTGATGAACAGTATTATATTAAATGAAAAAAACATACTGCTGAACATGGCGCCGGAGGGCAAGTACGAGGCTATCGAAAGGGCAGGCAGGCTTTTGGCGGACAATGGGTACGTGGAGCCGGAATATATCCGGGGCATGAAAAAAAGGGAAGACGATATTACTACATACATAGGAAATGGAATCGCCATACCTCATGGGACTTCAGAGTATATTAAGCATATCAGAAATTCCGGGCTTGTGGTTTTGCAGTACCCGGGAGGTGTGGATTTCGGAGCAGGAAATGTTGCGTATATAGTTATCGGTATAGCGGGAAGGAATGATGAGCACTTGGAGATACTCTCCGCTATCGCTCTAGTATGTCAGGATGAGCAAAATGTTCTGAAGCTCAGGAATGCAGTTACCAAGGAGGAAATCATATCAATACTGACAGAGGGTGAAATGTAGATGATAAAGACTGTAACTATGAACCCTGCTATAGATAAAACTGTGGAAGTGGACAATTTCAGGGTCGGTGCTGTAAACAGGATATCTTCAATAAGGCTTGACGCCGGAGGAAAGGGCATCAATGTCTCAAAGACAATAAAAGCGCTGGGGGGCAGCAGCCTGGCGACAGGGATCCTGGCAGGCGGGAATGGTGAATACATAAAAAACTATCTTGACCATATAGGTATAGACAATGATTTTCTTTTCATAAAAGGAGAAACAAGAACAAATGTTAAGGTGGTCGATAAGGTTAACCGCACAAATACAGATATAAATGAACCGGGCTTTAATGTTACTGTTGAGGATCTGAGCCTTGTTGAAAGGAAGGTTTTTTCAGGCCTGAACAAGGACAGTATACTTGTTTTATCCGGAAGTGTGCCGTCCGGCGTATTCTCCGGCATATACAGGGAGTGGACGGAGCGGGCACAAAAGCTTGGCACGAAGGTGCTGCTTGATTCGGATGGAGAGCTTCTCAGAGAAGGTATAAAATCAGGTCCTTATATGGTAAAACCCAATATCGGTGAGCTGGAAAGGCTGTTCGGAAGGAAGCTTGACAGTATCGGAAAGGTTGTTGAAGCGTCACAGAGCTTACTGGATATGGGTGTTGAAATAGCAGCAATATCTCTTGGGGCAGAGGGAGCTGTATTTGTCGGGTGGAATAGAGCTGTTCATGCGGAAGGACCTTCGATGGAGGTTAGGAGCACGGTAGGGGCGGGGGATGCAATGGTCGCGGCTCTGGCACTTGCACTTTACAGAGGTTATGCTTTTGAAAGGGCAGTTACCCTTTCGATTGCAGCCGGTGCTGCAAATGTTGCAACGGAAGGCACACAACCCCCGCAGCTTGAGGATGTACTCCGGTATGAGGAGCTGGTACGTATACATAATTTGAAGTGATGGTTTGGAGGTTTCAATAATGAAAACAAAAGCGGTCAGGTTATACGGAGAAAAAGATCTGCGGCTGGAAGCCTTTGAGCTTCCTGGGATAAAAGATGACGAAATACTGGTTGAGATAATTTCCGATAGTGTATGCATGTCGACTTATAAGGCAGCCATACTGGGGAATAAGCATAAAAGGGTACCGAAGGATGTCTCGGAGAATCCGATAATTGTCGGGCATGAGTTTTCCGGCAATATAGTAAAAGTGGGCTTAAAATGGAAGGATCAATTCAAGGAAGGAAGTAAATTTGCACAGCAGCCGGCATTGAACTACAAGGGAACCATGTGGTCTCCGGGATACTCATATATGTATTTCGGCGGAGACGCCACATACAATATTATACCCAGGGAAGTAATGGAAATCGGCTGCTTGTTGAATTACGAGGGTGAGGCTTATTATGAGGCGTCCCTGGCAGAGCCCATGTCCTGTATAATCGGAGCTTTTCATGCCAATTACCATACAGGGATGGGTGATTACGTGCATAAAATGGGGATAGTTAAAGGGGGCAGGATGGCATTGCTGGCGGCGGCCGGACCAATGGGACTGGGGGCTGTGGACTACGCCCTGCACTGCGACAGGAGACCGGGACTTTTGGTGGTTACAGACATAGATGATGACAGAATAGAGAGGGCAAAGAAGATATTTACCCGGGAAGAAGCAGAAAAATGCGGGATAGAGCTGGTATTTGTGAATACTGCAAAAACAGCGGATGCTGCAGGCTGCCTTAAAGCCCTGACCGGTGGAGAGGGATACGATGATGTATTTGTATTTGCACCTGTGAAGAGTGTTTTTGAGCAGGGTGACAATATCCTTGCCAGGGACGGTTGTCTTAATTTCTTTGCAGGACCGACAGACACAGGTTTTAGAGCTGAGCTGAACCTTTATAACGTTCATTATGGCTCAACACATGTAATGGGTACCACCGGAGGAAATACCGACGATCTCCTTGAATCCCTGAAGCTGACGGAGAAGAGGCTCATAAATCCTGCTGTAATGGTTACTCATATTGGCGGCCTGGATTCGGTAGCAGATACTGTTTTGAACCTTCCCAAAATTCCGGGGGGCAAGAAGCTTATTTATACCCATATTGATATGGAGCTTACTGCTATAAGTGATTTTGAGAAGAAAGGCAAAACCGATCCGCGTTTTGCAAGGTTAGCTGAGATAACATGCAGAAATAAAGGACTTTGGTGTACGGAGGCAGAGAAATATCTGCTTGAAAACTGGAAATAAAAAGGAATGCTATAGCCTGACAGATAATATTATTATGGAGGGATATCCTTGATATACGATGGTATTGCCGGTTCTGAAGGATTTGCAGCCGGGAGGGCTTATGTATATAAAAACAAACAAGCTGGAATAGAGATGAGAACCGTTGCCTCTGAGGATGTAGCCGGTGAGCTCAGCAGGCTGGAGGAAGGGATGAAGCAGAGCAGGATTCAGCTTAGGTCGCTTAAAGAGAAGATATCTCTTGAGCTTGATGAGGATAAAGCTCAGATATTCGAGGCACATATGATGATGCTTGAGGATCCGGAGTTTATAGGGACTATCCGGGAAGCCATCAGAAATGACAGGGCAAACGCCGAATATGCCGTAAAGAAGACAGCAGATCATTATATATCCATGTTCGAGCAGATTGAGGATGCTTATATGAGGGAAAGAGCTGCGGACATCAAGGATGTAAGCAGCAGACTGATAAGGAATATCGCCGGCTTGACCTCAAAGGATCTGAGAGGCATAGAAAGCCCGGTTATAATAGTGGCTCACGATCTGACCCCCTCTGACACGGCATCTATGGACAAGGCGCTAGTACTGGGTTTTACCACGGATATTGGAGGTGCTACCTCACATACTGCCATAATGGCCAGAAGTCTGGGCATTCCGGCTGTACTTGGCTTGGGGGACATAAGCGAAAGAATAAGGGACGATGATTATATCATAATTGACGGGCTGGAAGGCAAGGTCATAATAAATCCCAGTAATGAGCAGCAGACTGAGTATGCCGGAAAAATAGCGGAATACAGAAGAATGCGTGAGAAGCTTGAGGGCTCGGCCTGTTTGCCGGCAGTGACAACAGATGGAAGAAGTGTGGAGATCTCAGGCAATATTGGAACCCCGGAGGACATTGATGATGTTGTCATAAACGGCGGGGACGGAGTAGGACTTTTCAGGACAGAATTCTTGTATATGAACAGAGATGAACTTCCTACCGAGGAAGAACAATATGGGGAATACAGGAAAGCTGCCGTGAAGCTTGGGGGAAAGCCTCTCATTATAAGGACCCTGGATATAGGGGGAGACAAGAAGCTCCCCTATCTCAAGCTGCCTGAGGAGATGAACCCCTTCCTGGGGTGGAGGGCCATAAGGATCTGCCTTGAGAGGAAGGACATATTCATGACTCAGCTGAGGGCTATACTGAGAGCTGGTGCATCGGGCAACATACTTATAATGTTTCCCATGATATCGGGGGTAGCAGAGGTAAGGGAGGCAAAAAAAGTACTTGAAGAGGCAAAGGCGGAATTGAGGTCCGAGAATTTGGAATTCGATGGGAATCTAAAGGTCGGAATAATGGTGGAAATACCATCAGCCGCCATGACTGCAGATACAATAGCCAAAGAAGTGGATTTTTTCAGTATAGGCACCAATGACCTATGTCAATATGCAATGGCTGTGGACAGGATGAACCCAAAGGTGTCAAAGCTGTATCAGCCGCTGCATCCGGGAATACTGATGCTTATAAAGAACGTCATAGATGCATCCCATAAAGCCGGGAAGTTCACAGGCATGTGCGGGGAGATGGCAGGAAGTATAGAGGCCTGCATCATACTTCTGGGACTTGGACTTGACGAGTTCAGCATGAGTGCCAGGTCAATACCTGCGATAAAGGATATAATAAGAAATGTATCCTATGAAAAAGCAAGGGAAATTGCATGTAAAGCACTTGAAATGGATACGCCCGAAGAGGTTGTGGAGTATTCAAGAGATGTTCTGAGGCGATTGAATTTATAATATATTTAAAGGAGTGACATTATGGTATCGGAAAAAGTGACTATACTGAATGAGACTGGATTACATGCAAGGCCTGCTGCGCTTTTTGTGAGTACGGCAGCAAAATTCAAATCAGAGCTGCTGCTGCATAAGGGTGAAAAGCAGGCTAACGCAAAATCAATACTTTCAGTATTGGCTCTGGGTGTTACAAAAGGAACTGAAATAACCATCTCTGCAAACGGACCGGATGAGAAGGAAGCTTTAAGCAAGCTTATTGAGTTAATCAAGTCAAAATTCAATGAATAGTATGATGTTAAAAGAGCACTGCATTTCGGATGTAGTGCTTTTTTAGAAGGATGCGACATAGTTCGTAAAAGACTCCGACTGTAGGGGAAGTATGTCCTCCTCACCTTCCAAAGCCAGCAAAATCACTGGCGGGGGTCCCATCTCTGCAGGTCCGTCTGGTTATTTT
>DASPLL010000080.1:0-79546 GCA_035627615.1 Clostridia bacterium | reverse complement strand
GGCTTCTCCTTCGGTTTATCTTCTGTGATACTTCTTGTTTTATGCTCAACAGGTCTTGCGATATTGTAGTCCTTATCCAGAAAGAAGTATCCTTTTGAAGCGGAATTGGCAACTGAGCTCCTGATTGTTTTGATTACATGTAAATTATCATCCGCTGTTACCGGCAGGTCAATAATCTTCTTCCATTTGGCAGAAGAGTCATCAAAAGCATACTGATGAAAGATATTATCTTTTACCCAGGCCAGCTGTATGGATTTTTCGTCGGAATAAAACAGGGGAACTGCCCCGCCGGTATTGATCAGGGTATTGCTGAGCTCTTTGAATTCTATTTCACTTGCCCCTGAGGATTTTATCTGAAAATGGTTAATGTGACCCCCATCTTTATCATTGGAAAAACAAAACAGGTTTATTCTTTTATTATGGTATATGAGCTTGACGAATACCTGGTTCTTGTATGATATATTAAGGTTTTTCTGGATCCAGGACTTGATGGAATCATCGTAGCAGTAGTAGTTGATAAAATAGTGGATCCCATCATACCATACACTGGCATAGTGTATTATATCTCCTTTTGATGGGAGAATGGAGTAAGAGGTCTCTATATTCTGAGAATATATTTCAGAAAGGCTGTTTTTCCTCCAGGAATATTCCAGGTAGGGCATATGCTCACTGATATTCTTCTGAATGTGATACACGTTGTATAGATTGGCGATGGGAAGTTTTTTGGAAAAAAATATGTGTACAGAGCCATTCAGCACGATTGTGTCCATTATATACATATTTGAGCTGTTGTGCAGGCTCATAACAGGTTCAAACTTCCAGCCGTTGTTGCTGTAAGTAAATAGCAGGACCCCTTTATACCTGCTGTTGCAGGTCAGGTATATGGTATCGTCGGAACCTGCTGCAGCAGAAAAATCTCCATTCGCCTGACTGATAAGCATGGTATCCTTTGTATCTCCTGTAACGGAAACTTCCCTGTAATATATGGAAGAATCCCTGTAATAGAAGAAGAGTCTGATCCCTTTGGAATCCTCCAGTAATATTGACGGTCTGATATCCACCTTGCAATCACCACCTAAGGGCTTTATGTAATATATATGGATTTGGCAGTGCTTATATGTTATTGCAATGGAAAATTACAAATTTTAATGTAAACTTGTTCACCAAAACAAGTATCCCTCCATATTATAAACTAGGCAGCAAAGTAATAAATATATAAGGAAGGTGAGAATGTGACAAACAGTAATGTTTCATTACAAACTGTATTATGTGCAGGGACTACTAGAGTAGAGGTATGTGTAGACGGGAAAAGCGAATGGAGAAACCTGGTATTTGAATGCATTAAGGTTAAGAAGATATTTGACGAATTTGTATTAAAGGACTGCGTAGAAGGAATAAAGTTCCAGGTATGCGGAAAACCCTTCGGGGATACCATACTGCCGGCATTGATACTGAAGAACTGCAAGCTCAGCAATGTAGAGATAAAGAATGTATCCGCAGGCGGCGACAAGAGGCTTAAATTCTCAGGTAAATGCTGCTGTGACGTATTTGGAAAGGACATCAAAGGAAATCTTATAAGACTCGAAGTGCTTGATGTACCGGAAGGAACTAATTTATCGGCAGGGCCTTGCGGAGAACTCTGCTTCTCCTTCAGTGTAAGAAGGACTTACCCTAATGCCTGTGAAGAGAATTTTGAAAGCTTGCTGCACTTCCTGGATCAGGGAAGGTTTGAGCTTCAGTGCCTTGGAGAAGCGATAATTGATGATGAAAATAATACGACAAACAATGAAATATTGGTTACCAGCTTAGGTATATTCGTCGCTGTCAAGTTTGATGCCGAAGTACAGCTGTGTGTGCCGGTGTTGGGTTATTGTGCGATTGAAGAGGATATCTCACCTATTGATGTTGACTTCTGTGAAGAATTTGAATATGAAGATATTCCTTCCTTCAACCCTCCACAATTAGGAATGCCTATTCCTCCGCACCCTCCGGCCTAATAGTGCAGTATGATTAACGAGGATATGAAAATAAAAGAAATCATAAGAAAATATCCAGGTGTAAAAAGAATTCTGAAGCACTATGATCTGCTTACATCAGGCTGCGGCTGAGGCGGTTTCCAGGATAGGACAGTAAGGCAGGCTGCCGAAGCAAAGGGCTTAGAAGTTGATACAATTTTGAAAACACTTAACATCAGAAAAAAAGGTTAGAAGAAATTCTAACCTTTAATTATTTTATATGATATTGCAAAGCAGGTATTTGATGCCTTGAATCTGCAGAACGCAGTGTGTCTGAGTATTAAAGAGGTAGAAGTTTATGACAGCGCCTTGCTTTATGCAAAGGCTGACAGGAATACCTGGAATTACTAAATGACTGCTCAAGTGGAACCTTGAAGGAAACCATACTGTTCGACTGCTGCAGAGCGCTTCAGAAGAATAAAATCATTGGGTCAGGCATAAAATATATGGGCATTGGCTTATCCTAAAAAAACACAGTATTAACATTTTGCAGACAGTTGCATAGTATATATTATAGATTAGTCGTTGCTTTTCAATATAGCAATATATTGGAGGGCAATTTATATAAAAGGGTGCGGCCTTGGCCGCACCTTTTAATGTTATGTATATGAATATAAACAGCCAATATAAATATAATATAATTAATTCCGACTAAAAAAGTAGAATTTAATATTGACATTATTTTTATGCTATGGTAATCTTATATTGAAATCCGAGTTAAAAGGTAGGAATTAATAAGGAGCTGGTAAAATGATACTGTCAACTAAGGGAAGATACGGGCTTAAAATGATGTATGAGCTTGCACTGAGCTATGGATCAGGTCCGATGTCTCTGAAGGAAGTGGCTCAGAAGCAGCAGCTTTCTGAAACCTATCTGGAACAGCTGATAGCCCATCTTAAAAAAGCGGGTATGGTGACCAGTGTAAGAGGTGCCCAGGGCGGATATGAATTGAGCAGAAAGCCTGAGGAGATTACTGTAGGTGAAATAATAAGACTTCTCGAAGGTCCCCTGGCGCCGTCCGAATGTGTTCTGGATGATGTACCGGAGTGCACAAGGGCTGATTACTGCGTAACCAGGCTGATTTGGGAAAAAATAATGGAAAGTATTAATAATGTGATAGATTCTATTACTTTGAATGATATGGTAAATGACTACTATAAGCTTAAGCAAAAGAAAGAAGGAGAGAAAGCAAATGAACAGTAACAAGGCTATTTATCTGGATCATGCAGCTACGACCTATACAAAAAAAGAAGTGCTGGAAGAAATGCTGCCATTCTTTACCGAACAGTACGGCAATCCGTCAAGTATTCATAAGTTTGGAAGAGATGTCCGGAAGCATGTTGATATAGCCAGGGAAAAAGTTGCAAAAGCACTGGGCGCTCTACCGGAGGAGATATATTTTACAGCCGGAGGCTCCGAGGCAGACAACTGGGCTATCAAAGGTGCTGCCTATGCGAACAGAAGCAAAGGCAATCATATAATAACCAGCAGCATTGAGCATCATGCCCTTTTACACACTTGTGAATACCTTGAGAAGGAAGGCTTTGAAGTTACATACCTCCCTGTAGACGAGTACGGACTGGTAAGTATTGAGGATGTTGAAAATGCAATAACTGATAAGACGATACTTATTTCAATCATGTATGCCAATAATGAAATAGGTACTGTGCAGCCCATAGCAGCCATTGGAAAGCTCTCAAGGGAAAAGGGGATATACTTCCACACCGATGCAGTGCAGGCAGCAGGAAGCATAAGGATCGACGTAAAGGAACAGAACATAGATATGCTCTCACTTTCAGCACATAAGTTCTACGGGCCTAAAGGGATAGGCGTTCTTTATGTGAGAAAGGGAGTAAAAGTCCTGAACTTTGTTCACGGCGGTGCACAGGAAAGAGGAAAAAGAGCTGGAACAGAAAACACTCCGGGTATTATAGGACTCGCAAAAGCTATTGAGCTTGCAACTAATAATCTTGAAGAGCACAGCAGCAGGATAATGGCTCTGAGAGATAAGCTTATAAAAGGCGTTATGGAAAAGATACCATATACCAGGTTGAACGGGCATCCGGAAAAAAGGCTGCCGGGAAATACAAACTTCAGTTTTCAATATATAGAAGGAGAGTCGCTGCTTCTTAATCTGGATATGAAGGGTATAGCAGGTTCAAGCGGCTCAGCATGTACCTCAGGGTCGCTGGATCCCTCACATGTGCTTCTGGCAATAGGACTGCCCCATGAAATAGCTCATGGATCCCTGAGATTGTCTCTTGGAGATGTCAATACGGAAGAGGATGTGGATTATGTTCTGGAGGTACTGCCGGAAATAGTGGAAAGATTGAGGCAAATGTCGCCGTTGTATGAGAAGGTTAAAGGGGGAAATACTAATGTATAGTGAAAAAGTAATGGATCATTTTTCAAGTCCGAGGAATGTTGGTGAGATAGCCGGCGCCAGTGGCATTGGTGAAGTAGGCAATGCAAAATGCGGAGATATCATGAAGATATATCTGCAGATAGAAGACAACATCATAAAGAATGTTAAGTTCAAGACCTTCGGCTGTGGAGCCGCAATAGCAACAAGCAGTATTGCCACTGAGATGATAAAAGGCAGGACAGTAGAAGAAGCCCTCCAGCTTACAAACAAGGCTGTAATTGAGGCTCTGGACGGGCTGCCGCCAGCAAAGATACATTGCTCAGTGCTTGCAGAGGAAGCTGTAAAGGCTGCGATAGAAGATTATATGAAAAAGCAGGGGAAGGAATTCAAATCCTCTGAAGCTATAGGAGTTGAACCTGATGAAGAAGAATGTTGCAGTAAGTGTGAGCGGAAGTGTAAATAGCTAGTGATTATTAACACAACAGTTTTCTTGTCTTTCATAGTGTTAATAATCACTACCTTGATTCAGTGCCTCGCGTGCTCAAGAAGGATATACGTTACGAGGCACTAAACGCTGAATTTGGAGTTGAATGCCGATGAAAAAACGTGTTGTTATAGGTATGAGCGGCGGAGTTGACAGCTCTGTCGCTGCTTATCTTTTGAAGCAGCAAGGTTATGATGTGATAGGAGTAACAATGCAGATCTGGCAGGATCAGAGCAAGGACGCCATTATCAGGGAAGGCGGCTGCTGCTCTTTATCTGCTGTGGAGGATGCCAGAAGGGTATGCAATAAGCTTGACATACCCTTTTACGTTATGAACTTCAAACAGATATTCGAAAAGATGGTTATTGATTATTTTGTCGATGAGTATCTTGTAGGGAGAACTCCCAATCCATGTATAGCCTGTAACAAATTCATTAAGTTCGATGCGCTGCTGGAGAGATCAAAGGCTCTGGAGGCTGAATATGTTGCTACCGGACATTATGCGAGGATCATGTATGATGAGGGCTATAAGAGGCATATCATTAAAAAGTCAGCTGCTCCAAAGAAGGATCAGACCTATGTGCTGTACAACCTGACCCAGGACCAGCTGAGCCATATACTGATGCCACTGGGGGATTACAACAAGGAACAGGTAAGAGAGATTGCAAGGGAACTGGACCTTAGAACGGCAAACAAACCGGAGAGCCAGGAAATCTGCTTTGTGGAAGATAATGATTATAGTCGCTTCATAAGTGAAAGAAGAGGCGATGAAATAAAGCCGGGATTTTTTGTTGACACACAGGGAAGAAGACTCGGCACCCATAAAGGCATAGCCCATTATACCGTAGGACAGCGGAAAGGCCTTGGGATAGCCATGGGTAAGCCGATGTTTGTAGTTGAAATAATACCTGAAAAAAACCTTGTGGTACTTGGAGATGAGACCGAGGTATTCAGCAGGGAATTGATCGCTTCACAGATGAATTATATCACCTTTGAAAAGCTTGAAGGACCTATTGAAGTAAAGGCGAAGATACGGTACAGCGCAAAGGAAGCGGATGCTATTGTAACTCCAATTGACGATAGCAAAGCAAGGGTCGTATTCGAAGAGCCTCAGAGGGCAATAACCCCCGGGCAGGCAGTAGTGTTCTACCAGGACGATGTACTGGTCGGCGGGGGCACGATAGAAAGTCGCTAGACACTAGTCACTAGATTTGAGTAGTGCTTCGAAGGCTGGCCTATATCTGTACTTATAAGGAATACCAAGGAATCTAGAGACCAGTGACCAGAGACTAGTGACTGAAAATCAACGTCTTATTTATTACACATTCTTCTACTGTTATGAATAATATTGGCTGATTTAGCTAAAATAATGAGAGAATATGAGCAGTGGAGGTGTTGTAATGGATAAGAACAGTTTGGACAGCAATGGCATGATGAATACCAGGGATTGTCTTCAAAGAGCCTGGAATAATACCATGGAGCTGGTCAGGGATTTTGAAATGTATTCAAAGAATATAAATGACGGGAAGGTTTCAGGGACCTTCAAAAAGATGGCTGAAGAGCAGGGCATGATGGCACACAATTTAAGAGAGCTTTTTAACCAGTATGATAACCAGAAAAAGTGAAAAAGACCGAAATCCGGTCTTTTTTCTTTAATATTCTAATCGCTTTCTTTAATGATTATTGCTTATTTGCTAAAAATAAGATAAGTGTTTGTATTGGATAGAATGGAGCTTAGGTGCGAGGTGCGGGGTACGAGGTGCGGGGAGAACAGGAAAATCTTCCCGCACCCCGAACCTGGAACCTCGAACCCGAAGAGGGGTGATTGGAATGTTCAGAATAAATGATATTATCGATTTGCCGGTAGTACAGAGCATGTCATCAAAAAGGCTGTGCACGATACGGGATGTTATCATTGACATGAGGGAGGCCAGGGTATATGCCCTGGTGTGCAGGGAAAGAATCTTCAGAAGGTCTCTGGAGGCGATACTCTTCAGCAACATAACTGCAATTACACAGAACAGCATAGCAATAGTTGGCAATATTAATAAGATCAGCGTGAGAGAGTTGAGTATGAAGCACAGGCGTTTTCAAAGCTATAGGAATATGCTGGGAAAGATGGTGCTGAGTCCAAAGGGGGAGGCTTTGGGAATAACAAGAGACCTGCTTATCGATACAGATAGTGGAATAATAAACGCTTTTGAGCTGTCGGAAGGCTATCTGGACGATATACTGAAGGGCAGACGCATAATGAAATTGGACTGTGGGCATATGCTGTCAGGAGCAAGCATTATTCTTAAGGATTATAATGCACAATGCTGGTTTGACAGTAAGTAACCAGGAATTTTCAAACACAGGCTTCAACTGATTTTTTTATGATATATCTTTTTCACAGTACATATAATTATATAATAAAAATATTAATGGGATGAGCTTTATGAATAGTATCTGGGGTTCAAGGAAGGTCAATATCAAATTCATAAATATCTTTATACTGGCCGTGCTGCTTTTTATAGTGCTGAGATATGGCATTAAGATCAGTACCATGTTGAAGCCTTTTATAATTGCGGCAGTTATTTCCTATTTACTTAATCCTATAGTGAAAGTCTTTGAAAAGGAAGGGATCAGGAGGATATACGGGGTACTTATAGTATACTTGATATTCATATCAATAATATTGCTGCTGTCCTTTGTGCTTGTACCCAAGCTTATCAAAGAAATTAGCGTGCTTGCACAGAACATACCGCAGTATACAAGGCAAATGCAGGAGCTTCTGAAAAGGTTTCAGGAGGGTTATATGAACAGCGGGCTTCCTGAGAGCTTTAAAAACGTACTGGATGAAAATATATACATGCTTCAGAGCATGATTCTAACAGTGCTTCAAAATATAGCCAACGGTATAATAGAGGTTTTCTCACAGCTTTTCAACATTATAATAGTGCCTGTCATAGCCTTTTATATGCTTAAGGATAGTGAGTACTTCAAGAACCAGTTCATTCTTTTGCTGCCAAAGGCAAAGCGTACGAAATTTATAGTGCTTCTCAGGGATATAGATAATGTTTTTGGTAAATATATAAGAGGGCAGATAATCGTTGGCAGCTTTGTGGGTGTATTCACCACAATAGCGCTTATTGTGATAAAGGTCAAATATGCATTTATTCTGGGCATATTCGCCGGAATAGCAAATATTATTCCATACTTCGGGCCTTTTATAGGAATTGTGCCGACTATACTTTTTGCGCTGTTGGATTCGACAGGAAAGGCATTGTATGCAGCAGGCGCTTTTATAGTGATTCAGCAGATAGAAAGCGGATTTCTGACGCCCAGGATAATAGGAAATAGTGTGGGGATACATCCGGTCTATGTAATAATGTCCTTAATAGTGGGAGGTAAGCTGCTGGGAGTAATAGGGCTTATAATGGCTGTTCCGGTTCTGGCGGCTGTAAAGCTTACACTGAGGCACATATTGAGAGACAGGCAGGCATAATGAGAATTATTGACAAAGCTGCCAGACTAATATATAATTTTCGTATATATTCATAATGCGTAGACGCAGAGGAGTAAACAGACTGATTCCAATATGCTGTACTATATGCTTTGCAATAAACATCTTACATCGAAATTCAAATATTGCAAAACATTTACCTTGATTTCATAGGTTGCCCAATTCTTCCTTGAAACTTCTTTGATGCAACCTATATAGAAACAGCATAAGCAAGAGAAGGGATGGCTGGTGAGAATCCCCGGAGAAGGCTGCTGAAGCTGCTGCTGAGCTTCTATAAGACGCTGCAGGCGTTATACTGCATGGCAAAAGCCAGTAAAGTGGCCTATTTGGGCAACTAGGGTGGTACCGCGAAGATCTCTTCGTCCCTAACAGGGATGGAGGGTTTATTTTTTTATTTAAATATATACTTAGGAGGATTTAACATGGAAAAGTTAGGACTGAATGAAGTCAGGGAAAAATTCCTCAGCTTCTTTGAAAGCAAAGGGCATTTGAGGATGAAAAGCGCGTCTCTTGTCCCCCAGAGTGACAAGAGCCTGCTTATCATAAACTCAGGTATGGCGCCCCTAAAGCCATTTTTTACAGGGCAGGCCGTACCTCCGAGCTTAAGGGCGACAACCTGCCAGAAGTGCATCAGAACCCCTGATATTGAGAGGGTGGGGAAGACTGCAAGACATGGAACCTTTTTTGAGATGCTGGGTAATTTCTCTTTTGGTGAATACTTCAAGGATGAAGCCATTGCCTGGGCATGGGAGCTGTGCACTGAGGTATTCAAGCTGCCGGTAGACAGACTTTGGGTGACAATATATCTGGATGATGATGAAGCCTTTGATATATGGCATAATAAGATAGGGCTGCCTGCCGACAGGATTGTGAGAATGGGCAAGGAGGACAACTTCTGGGAAATAGGCCTTGGTCCCTGCGGACCATGTTCAGAGATATATTATGACAGGGGACCGGGGACAGGCTGCGGCAAGGAAGACTGCAAAATGGGCTGCGACTGTGACAGGTATATGGAATTCTGGAACCTTGTATTCACACAGTTCGATAAGGATGAAGAGGGCAATTACAACAGGCTGGCAAAGCCCAATATAGACACAGGTATGGGGCTGGAGCGAATGGCTGCAGTAATGCAGGAGGTAGACAATATATTTGAGGTTGATACCATAAGGTATATATTGGACAGTATCTGCAGTCTTGCAAAGGTGGAGTACGGCAAAGACCCAAGGAAGGATGTCTCCATAAGGGTAATCACCGACCACATAAGAGGTGTCACCTTCATGATATCCGATGGGATATTGCCAAGCAACGAAGGAAGAGGCTATGTACTCCGGAGATTGTTAAGAAGGGCTGCAAGACATGGCAGACTGCTGGGACTCACTGAACCCTTCCTCAGCAATCTGGCTTTAAAGGTTATTGAAGTCAGCGGGGATGCATATTCCGAGCTGCTTGAAAAGAAGGATTATATATTAAATATTATTGATATAGAAGAAAACAGGTTTTATGAAACACTGGACCAGGGACTTTCAATTCTCCAGGGTTATATTGACGAATTGAAGCTGACCAAGACTGGTACGTTATCCGGAGAAAACGCCTTCAGGCTTTATGATACTTACGGTTTTCCGCTGGATCTTACAAAGGACATACTGGAGGAGCAGGGCTTAGCTGTTGATGAGGAGACCTTCCAGAAGGAAATGCAGAGCCAGAGGGAAAGAGCAAGGGCTGCAAGGGCGGACAGCAGTGCAGAGAGCTGGAAGGAAGACGTATATGCGAAGATTGACTGGAACATAAAAACCAAATTCGTTGGTTATGAAAGCTATGCTGCAAAAGCTGCAGTAAAAGCAATTGTTGGGGAAAATGGATTGACCGACAGTGCCAAGGAAGGGGAGGAAGTCAATGTAGTGCTTGATATGACACCTTTCTATGCAGAAAGCGGCGGTCAGGCAGCCGATACCGGAAGAATAGCCGGAGAAGGCTTTGAATTGGAGGTAAAGGATTGCAAAAAAGTCACGGGCGACAGATTTGCACACCTGTGCAAGGTAGTAAGCGGACAGGTCAGGGTAGGTGACTTCTGCTTTGCAGAAATTGATACCAGGAGAAGAATGGCAATAGCCAGGAACCATTCAACAACACATTTGCTTCATAAGGCTTTAAGAAAATATCTTGGGACCCATGTTGAACAAGCGGGTTCCCTTGTTACTCCCGACCGGTTAAGATTCGACTTCTCGCACTTCAAGGGTATGACAAAGGAAGAGCTTGATACTATTGAAAAGGAAGTAAATGAAGCTATTCTTGGAAGCTATGATATAAATGTAAGGGAAACTCCGATTGCAGAAGCTAAAAAGCTGGGTGCTATGGCGCTGTTCGGTGAGAAGTACGGTGAGGTCGTAAGGGTAGTTACAATGGGAGACTACAGTGTCGAGCTATGCGGCGGCACTCATCTGAAGACTACGAGCCAGGCCGGTTTCTTCAAGATAATAAGTGAAGGCGGTATAGCGGCAGGGGTAAGGAGAATAGAGGCTGTCACAGGTGAAAAGGCCTATGAATATGTGAAGGAAGAAGAAAGGCTGATGAACGAACTGTGTGACAGACTTAAAGCACATCCAAGCGAGAGCATAAAGAGAATGGACACAGTACTTAAGCAGCTAAAGGAATCAGAAAAGGAAGTATCCATTCTCAAATCCCAGCTGGCAGTAGGGATGCTTGATGAGCTTGCTGCTTCAGCAAAGGACGAGAAAGGCATCAGATACCTTGTAACATCGATGGATAATATGGATATTGACAGCTTGAGGGAAATGGGAGACAAGTTAAGGGATAAGCTAGGAACCTCCTTTGTTTTACTCAGCTCCTTTGACGGAGAAAAGACAACTCTGCTTGCAATGGCTTCAAAGGATGCAGTTGCAAAGGGTATACACTCCGGAAATGTAATTAAGGAAGCTGCAAAGCTCGCAGGAGGAAGCGGCGGAGGAAGACCTGACATGGCCCAAGGCGGAATAAAGGATAAGGACAAAGTAAGTGCTGCAATGGAAGCAGTGCCGGGGATACTGAAAAATATGATAAAATAATATAAACATAAAGGTGAGAAGCCAGAGCGATTCATAAATCGTTCCGGCTTCTCACTTTTTTTGTATGTACCCATAATAAAATCCAGCCATTAGGGAAAAATATCGCATAGTGCCGTTTACAGTGGATGGAATATAAGGCATTTAAATAAAAATATGACTATGGGGTGACGGAATGAAAGCTGTAATAATGGCCGGCGGGGAAGGTACCAGGCTGAGGCCGGTGACCTGCGGCATACCAAAACCTATGGTGCCTGTGTTGAATAAGCCGGTAATGGAGTATACGATAGAGCTGCTGAAAAAGCACAATATTACAGATATTGCAGCAACATTGGCATACTTTCCTGCTGTTGTTACCGATTATTTCGGAGATGGAGCGGAATATGGGGTAAAGCTCACATACTATATTGAGCATACTCCGTTAGGAACCGGTGGTAGTGTAAAAAACGCAGAGAATTTTCTTGACAGCACCTTTGTAATTATAAGTGGTGACGCTCTGACCGACATAGATATTATGAAAGCGGTGGAATTCCATAAATCCAATAGCTCCAAAGCTACACTGGTATTAAAAAGAGTACCGATCCCACTGGAATATGGAGTTGTGATCACCGACGAAAACGGAAAGATTACAAGCTTCCTTGAGAAGCCAAGCTGGGGGGAAGTATTCAGCGATACGATAAACACGGGAATATATATTCTTGAGCCGGAGGTGCTGGACTACTACAAAAAGGGTGATAATTTCGACTTCAGCAAGGATTTGTTTCCAAAGCTACTGAGGGACAATATTCCCATGTACGGATATATTACAAGAGATTATTGGAATGATATAGGCGATCTCAAGGTATATAAGGAAGTCAATTTTGACATATTAAACGGAAAAGTGAAGACAGATATTAAATATAAAGAGTACGACAAAGGGATATGGATAGGTGAAAATACAAATATCCATGAAAGCAGTTTGCTTGTAGCTCCGATACTTATCGGAGATAACTGCAGGCTGAAGGGCAAAGCTGTATTAGAGGCTGCAATAATAGGAAACAACACCGAAATAGGAGAAGCTACCTCCATAAAAAAGAGCATAATATGGAAAAACTCACTTATAGGCAGAAATGTTCAAAGCAGAGGCTCTGTAATCTGCAGCGGCGTATCATTGAAGAATGGTGTCCATCTTTTTGAAAATACTATTATAGGAAGTAATTCCACCCTGGAAACCGGAGCGATAATAAAGCCGGATATAAAAATATGGCCAGAAAAGGTCATAGGAGAAGATGCCGTTGTTTCAGAGAATCTTGTGTGGGGGACAAAAGTATCAAAAACCCTTTTCGGCTTCAGAGATGTAAGCGGTGATGTCAATACCAATCTGACGCCGGAATTTGCATCCCGGCTTGGCTCGGCCTTTGGTTCCACAATCAAGGAAGGCTCAAGGATCATAGTTAGCAGTGACGGATCAAATGCTTCTGAAATAATAAGGGAAGCTTTTATATCAGGAATACTGTCTACGGGTATAGGAGTCATTTGTATTGAAAATGCAGTCATGCCCATTACGAGGTTTGCAGTAAGATTCTACAGGGCTGAAGGCGGCGTACATATCTGGAAGGATCATAATCTGGAGAACAAGGTACATGTGGAATTCTCAAACAGCGAAGGCATCAACATAGACAGGGCTTCCGAAAGGAAGATTGAAAACAGCTTCATCAGGGAGGATTTCAAAAGGTGTAATGCAGATAGGATAAAGGATATAGTCAGGATAGATGATTTTGCACATTACTATATACAAAGTGGAGCCAACATGCTTAAGAACTTCGAAAAAATAAAGGCTCTGAAGCTTAAACTGGTGGTCGGCTCCATATCCGGGCAGTTATCAGATCTGGCTGCAGCATACTTCAGGAATCTCGGCTGTACTGTGGAAGTAAACACATTCAATGGGAAACGTAAGCTTTCCGGAGTAACAAGACTGACCAACGCATACAACAGCCGGATAGCAGAGCTTACTGTCAGGCATGGGGCATGTATGGGAGTGGTTTTGAATGAGGATGGGGAAAGCGCAGTGCTTATTGACCACAAGGGCAGGATACTTGACAAGGATAAGCAGCTCGCCCTGACCTCATTGATCATATTGAAAACCGGCATGGACAAAAGGCTTATAGTACCGCACACTGCTTCAAGGGTCATTGAGAAGATGGCGGAATGCTACAGTATAGAGGTTGTCAGGACTAAAAACACTCCTGCAGCCATTATGAAGGAAATGTTTGATCATAAAGCAGGGCTGGAAGATGCTCTGTTCCAGTATATACTCAATTTTGACGGGATATGGGGCTTAGGCAGCCTGCTGGATTTTATGGCAGCCAATTCCGTGATACTGTATGATCTTGTAAATGAACTTCCGCATTTTCACATTGAGAAAAACGAGGTGCAATGTGACTGGCAGCATAAAGGCAGGGTAATAAGGGAAATCATAGAGGAAAACAAGAACAGAGAGCTTGAACTCTTTGAAGGAGTAAGAATAAACAGTGAAAATGGGTGGGTTCTCATACTTCCTGATAGTGAAAGACCCGTATGTAATATCTATGCAGAAGGAGCATCTGAGGAATATGCGAAAGAGCTTGCCGCTTTATACACCGACAGAATAAAAAGTATTGTATCAAATACTAAGGAATGGTGAGGATTATATTGAGTGCCGGATATTACTACTTATATATGGCAGCAGGTGTACTTGCTGTTGTTCTGATAATATTGCTCAGCAAATTGTTATATGTCATAGACAGGGATGAACCGGAGGTATACGATGCCATACTGAATGCTGAAGAGCTGGAAAGGCACGCATTGGAAATAGCCCGGAAGCATGTCGTGGGCAAAAGCTCAAGGATGTATTACAGTCTTGAAACGAGAATGAACAAGAACTTCAGGTTCATAACCTCTGTTTACAAGGATCTGAATGAATACTCAAATGTGAGGAGCAGTGTCACTCCAGCTGCAGAATGGCTATTGGACAACTTTTATATTGTTGAAGAACAGGTAAAGGAAATAAGGCAGAACCTGTCAAAAAAATATTATTCCCAGCTGCCAAGACTGAAATCGGGTGCTCTGAAAGGGTATCCGAGAGTCTATGCGATAGCGTTGGAGCTGGTTTCACATACTGACGGCAGATTTGACGACAAACAGCTGGTAGGTTTTGTAACTGCCTACCAGACCCAGTCACTGCTGTCAAGCGGTGAGCTCTGGACTATACCGATGATGGTAAGGATGGCGCTTATCGAACATATAAGACACGTGTGCGAAAGTATTGCGTTATCGCAGCAGCAGTGGTATAAGGCTGAAAAGCTTGCAGAACAGCTGCTCTCATACAAGGATAGAAAGCCCGAGGAGCTGCTTGCCCTTGCAAAGGAAAGCATGAAGCACCTTGAGGCCATCAACCCCTCCTATGGAGAACACCTGCTGAACAGGCTAAAAAAGCATGGTATAGAAATTGCACCCATAATATACTACATAGATGAGAGGCTGTCAGAGCAGCACACCACATCAGAAAGCATTACTCATCTGGAACACAAGGAGCAGGCCTCCAGGCAGGTTTCTATGGGCAACTCCATAACCAGCCTGAGATTCATTTCAACCCTGGACTGGAAGCTGATATTTGAGGAACTCAGCCGGGTTGAGCAGATCTTACGGCAAGATCCGGTGGATATATATTCAAAAATGGACTTTCCTTCAAGGGACAGTTACCGGCATGAAGTGGAGAAGCTTTCAAAAAAACTGAAGGTATCGGAGATACAGGTGGCCAAGAAGCTTATTGAATGTGCAGTGGAGGATAATAAGCATATAGGCTATTATCTTTTCAGAGATGAAAAAGAACAGCTTCTTAATAAAATAGGCCATCCCGGTGCATCAGGCTTCTCTGTTTCAGCTATGTATTTTTTTTCTATAAGTACAATAACAGCCTTTATTGTACTTATACTGCTTAACTATGCTTATAATTCAGGAGTGACAGGGCTTGGAAAACTGATATTGATAACTCTGGCAGTATTGATTCCGGCAAGTGACGTTGCCGTTTCACTGATAAATTGGATACTTGTGCATATAAAGATTCCTGCATTCTTACCGAAGCTTGAACTCAGGGAAGGGATCCCCGGGAGTGCAGCTGCAATTGTTGTGGTACCTACTTTGCTCACAAAGGGAAGTACTGCAGTGAAGCTGCTCCTGAACCTTGAGGAATACTACCTTGCCAACAGAGAGGAAAATCTGTATTTTGCATTACTCGGGGATTATAAGGATCATGACCGGGAAAATGCCGAAGGGGATCAGGAAATCATAACGGCAGCCATTATGAAGGTAAGAGAGCTTAATAAGAAATATGGGAAGGATGCGGATAGGTTCTTTTTTTTCCACAGGAAAAGGATATTCAACAAAGCACAGAACAGATGGATGGGTTGGGAACGCAAGAGGGGCGCCTTGTATGAATTCAATGAGCTTCTGTTGGGAAGCAGACCCTTGTCCTTTGAACATATTGAGGGGAACATAAGTGTACTGAAGGATATAAAATATGTTATTACAATTGATGCCGATACCAAGCTCAGTATTGAAACAGCCAGAAGATTACTGGGGACGGTAACTCATCCGTTGAATAAGGCTGTTGTAGATGAAAGCAGGGGTATAGTAAGGGAAGGCTACGGATTATTGCAGCCGAGGATCAGTGTAAATATTACAAGCGCAAATGCCTCCAGATTCGCACGGATTTTTGCAGGACAGGGAGGTATAGATATTTATACCAATGCTGTATCGGATGTATATCAGGATTACTTTGGAGAAGGTATTTTTACAGGTAAAGGAATATATGAACTTGCAGTATTCCAGGGGATTCTCAGGAATATGATACCCGAGAATACAGTACTCAGCCATGACCTTATTGAAGGCTCCCATGTCAGAGTAGGCCTTGTCACAGATATAGAGCTTATTGACGGATATCCTTCAGGCTACAATGCACATTCAATGCGGCAGCACAGGTGGGTCAGGGGAGACTGGCAGCTTCTGAGGTGGCTTTTTGGCAGGGTAAGTAATGCAAAGGGTCAGAGCATAAAAAATCCGTTATCTGCAATAAACAGGTGGAAAATTCTTGACAATATGAGGAGAAGCCTTGTTGCGCCAAGTGAGATATTGCTTTTCCTGCTTTCCCTCAGCATAATGCCTGGTAATGCATTGGTGTGGTTTTTGTTTACTTTAGCCGCAGCGGTATTTCCCATATTCATAAACTTTGCTGAGGCTATACTTATCAAGTATAATGAGAAGCTGAGCGATAAAAACGGCTATGGTGCCCTGGACAGAGTAAGAACACAATTTATACAATCTATGCTTGTATTGACGTTTCTCCCGCATCAGGCACAGCTTATGCTGGATGCCATAGTTAAAACACTGGTACGGGTGCTTATTACAAAGAAAAATATGCTTGAATGGATAACTGCAGCAGATATGGAGCTGGCATTAAAAAATGATATTGCCAGCTACTGGAGACGTATGTGGATATGTCCGGCAGCAGCCGCAGTTGCAGTTGTATTAAGTATTTTCAATACACCTGAGGCCTTTTTCGGAGTACTAGTCCTGGCTGTACTTTGGACTGCTGCTCCTTCACTGGCCCATTGGATAAGCAAGCCCAGACCAAGAGAAAAGAACATCCTTGGAGAAAAGGAAGTAATGGAGCTGAGAGAGTTAACAAGGAAGACATGGGGCTTCTTTGAGGATTTTGTAAGTGCCCTGGATAATTACCTCCCTCCGGACAACTACCAGGAGAACCCTCCCAATGGTGTAGCTCACAGGACTTCTCCCACAAATATCGGATTGCTTCTGGCCTCAATCATGTCTGCTAGGGATATGGGCTACATTAGCACCAGGGAAATGCTTGAAAGACTGGATAATACAATAACAACAATAGAAAAGCTGAAAAAGTGGAGAGGCCATCTCTATAACTGGTATGACACTATTACACTGGAGGTATTGAGACCCAGCTATATTTCAACAGTAGACAGCGGTAACTTCATAGCCTATCTTATGACCTTGAGGCAAGGTCTGCTTGAATATCAGAAGAGGGATAACATTGATAAGAGCATGGTGTTAGGACTGCAGGATACCTCTGAGCTGGTCAGGCATGAAGACGAACAGCTCCATATACCCGCCAGGTTTTTTAAGAATGCTTTGGAGGGTGAGGAACTGGAGTATTCCAGATTTCGGGAGCTGCTTGAGGAGATCATAAGAAAGAGTGATCTGAAAAGGCTCAATTGGGGCATAAAGCTTCATAAGGCTGCCAGTACTTTTCTTAAGGATATCAATCACGAAGGAATAAAGGAGGATACCGGAGAGATAGACGGTAAGCTGAATGATTTGATTGCCAGGATTGACAGGCTGATTGAGGATACATCCTTCCTTCCTCTCTTTGACAATAAACGGAAGCTCTTTTCCATCGGCTACAATGAGGAAGAAGAACAGCTTACAAAGTCCTATTATGATCTGCTGGCTTCAGAGGCGAGACAGGCAAGTCTTATTGCAATTGCCCGGGGTGAAGTCAAGAAAGAGCATTGGTTTATGCTCAACAGGACACTGACTTCGGTCAATGGATATAAGGGGTTGCTTTCCTGGACCGGTACAATGTTCGAATATCTTATGCCGCTGCTTATTATGAAGGATTATCCCAATACTCTGCTCCATGAGACCTATGATTTTGTTATCGAATGTCAGAAAGATTACGGACGTAAAAGGAAGGTTCCCTGGGGCGTATCGGAGTCAGGCTATTATGCCTTTGACTTCAGGCTTAACTATCAGTATAAAGCTTTTGGAATACCGAGTCTCGGGCTAAAGCGGGGGCTTATCAACGATACTGTGATAGCGCCGTATGCCACTGTTTTGGCATTGATGGTAGATCCTGGAGAAGCAGCGAAAAATATTATGCAGCTTAAAGAAGAAGGCTTGGACAGCCGCTATGGATTTTATGAGGCTATAGATTATACACCGGAAAGGTTGAAAAAAGGTAAGAAGAGCAGCATAGTAAGAAGCTTCATGGCACACCACCAGGGTATGAGCCTGCTGGCTCTCAATAATATAATAAATGATTATGTGATGCAGGAAAGATTCCACAGGGAGCCTGTTATAAAAGCAGTAGATATACTCATGCAGGAAAAGATACCTTCCAGAGTGATATTCGCAAAGGATTACAAAGAGAAGATCGAGCCCTTCGATGAGGCTACCAAGGAAGATATTGAATACACCAAGGTATTGGGACTGAACAACAACATACTTCCGGAGGTCCATATGCTGTCTAATGGTGATTATTCCGTAATGGTGACCGACAATGGTTCCGGATTCAGCAAATACCGTGATCTAGCCGTGACCAGATGGAGAGAGGATAGTATACTGAATAATTCAGGCATGTTCTTCTATATTCAGGATATAGACGGCAGTTCAGTGTGGTCAAATTCCCTCAATCCGTGCGGGGTACTGCCTAACAGGTATAAGGTTGTGTTCTCCCAGGATAAGATTTCTATTGCCAGAACTGATGGAGATATTGATACCGGTACCGAGATCATTGTATCACCGGAGGATGATGTAGAGATCAGGAGGCTTACCCTGACCAATCACAGTCAGCAGCCGAGGATACTGGAAGTAACCAGTTATTTTGAAGTTACGATTACACCGCAATCCGCTGATCTGGCACATCCTGCCTTCAGCAATCTGTTCATAAGGACGGAGTATCTGCACAGATACAATACATTACTTGCGGTAAGAAGGCCAAGGGAGGAGAAAAAATCTCCGGTATATGCATTCCATGAGCTGACAGTGAAGGAAGAAGTACTTGGTGGGATACAATATGAAACGGACAGGGCAAGGTTCATAGGCAGGGGGAACTCTGTTGAAAAACCTGCTGCAGTTGAGGGAAGCCATCCTTTATCCAATACCGTAGGGCCGGTCCTGGATCCGATAATGAGCCTGAGGTGCAGAGTAAGGCTGCAGCCGGGGCAGACAGTAAAGCTTAACTATATCACAGGTATTTCTGATGACAAGGAGAAGATTATGCTGGCAGCGGAAAAATACCATGACTGCTCCTCTATAGACAGAGCCTTCGAGCTTGCATGGACCAGAAGCCAGGTTGAGATGAGGTATCTGAATCTCAGGAAAGAGGAAATTGAGCTGTACAGGCAGCTTATGTCCCAGATTATATACCTTAGTCCTCTCCGGAGAAGGCAGGAAAATGCGATAAGAGATAACAGGAAAGGGCAGCCAGGACTCTGGAGCTATGGAATTTCCGGAGATCTTCCGATAGTGCTGGCGTATATTGAAAAGGCAGAAGAGATAGATTTCATCAAGGAGCTGTTGAAGGCACATGAATACTGGAGGCTCAAAGGTCTGATTGTCGATATAGTGATAGTAAACGAGGAGGAAGGCAGCTATTCGCAGCCTCTGTACAACCTGCTGCAGGATATGGTATCTGTCAGTCATGCCAGAGATATAAGGGAAAAGGCAGGCGGTGTGTTCATAAAACAGGGAAGATCGATTCCTGAAGAAGATAAGCAGCTTCTTTCCGCAGCAGCAAGAATAGTGGTAAGGGGAAGGAATGGTGCACTGTCAGTCCAGACAAAAGTAAGAAACGGAGAAAATGTATTTGAGTATAAGCGTTGGAAGGACAAAGGCAAGGGGCACAACAAAAATGACGTTAAACCAATTGCACTTCAGGGCTTTAATGGTTATGGAGGCTTTGACAAAGAGGGAAGGGAATATGTTATAAAGCTTACTGAAGGTATGAATACACCTGTACCATGGAGCAACATAGTTGCGAATAAAAGCATAGGCTTCCTTGTTACGGAATCGGGCGCATCTACAACCTGGGCAGAGAACAGCAGAGAGAACAAGCTTACTACCTGGTCCAATGACCCGGTGCTGGATCCCTCCGGTGAGATAATATATATGAGGGATGAAAATACCGGTGAAATATGGTCTGTGACCCCACGACCCATAAGGACGGCAGCGCCATATATAATCAGACACGGCTTCGGTTATTCGGTTTTTGAGCATGGCTGGAATGGAATTGAGCATGAGCTTACGGAATTCGCACCGGTATCTGACAGTGTGAAGCTGTGCGTGCTGAAATTAAAAAATACAACTGCCTCCAGAAAGCAGCTTTCTGCAACCTATTATGCAAGAACTGTATTGGGTGTTTCCGATCAAAGCACGGCACAGCATGTTTATACGGAACTGCACGGTAATGGTGCAATTCTGATAAGAAACAACTATAACACTGATTTTCCGGATAGAATTGCATTCCTTGATACAAATGCCGAGGAAAGATATTATACAGGAGACAGACGGGAATTCCTGGGGAATATGGGCAGCCTGAAGCATCCCGAAGCTTTACGGAAAGATAGGCTCCCGAATACTCTGGGTGCAGGATTTGATCCCTGTGCCTGCATTCAGGCCATAGTCGAATTAAAGCCCAGGGAACAGAAAGAACTGGTATTCATGCTGGGACAATATGACAGTCACAAAGCTGTGAGTACCTGTACGGAAAAATACAGGAATATAAAGGAAGTATACAAAGCTCTGGCCGAGGTAAAAGCCTTCTGGGAAGGGATTCTGAGAAAGGTGGAGGTAACTACTCCCGATAAGAATATGGATATCATGCTGAATGGCTGGCTCCTTTACCAGACAATAAACTGCAGGATGTGGGCGAGAACTGCGTTTTACCAGTCGGGCGGAGCTTACGGCTTCAGAGATCAGCTTCAGGATTCATTGGCAGTGCTTAATGCCCTTCCTGAGCTTACGAAAAATCAGATACTGTTCCATGCTGCGCATCAGTTCCTTGAAGGAGATGTGCAGCATTGGTGGCATCCGGGCTCAAATAAGGGTATAAGGACAAGGTTTTCAGATGATCTTTTATGGCTGCCCTATGTAACGATCAACTATATAAACAGAACAGGAGATATCGGTATACTTGAGAACAGGGCTGAGTTTCTGGAGGATGAGCAGCTTAAGGAGGGCGAGGATGAGAGGTACAACATTCCATATGTATCTGACGTAAGGACTTCGTTATATGACCACTGCATAAGGGCAATCGAAAGAGCCCTGAAGTTCGGACACCACGGTATACCGTTGATGGGCTCGGGAGACTGGAATGACGGGATGAGCACGGTGGGCAACAAGGGAAAGGGTGAAAGTGTATGGCTGGGCTGGTTCCTGTACGATATACTGATCAATTTCTCCGAGCTCTGCAGGCTGAAAAAGGATATGAATAAAGCCGACAGATACATGAATATTGCAAAAGAAATAGCAAAAGCCCAGGAGGAAAATGCATGGGATGGAAACTGGTATAGAAGGGCTTATTTTGATAATGGCCTTCCTCTTGGCTCAGCTGAGAATACAGAGTGTAAAATAGATTCAATCGCACAATCCTGGGCCGTGATTTCAGGAGCGGCAAATCCTGAAAGGATCCGGGAAGCTATGGGTGCAGTTGAGCAGTACCTTATAAAGAAGGATGACGGTCTGATTATGCTTCTCACACCGCCCTTTGAAGAAGGAGATATGGAGCCCGGCTATATAAAAGGGTATCTCCCGGGAGTAAGAGAAAACGGAGGACAGTATACCCATGCGGCTGTCTGGGTAGTCATGGCTTATGCGATTATGGGCAATGGCGACAAAGCCTGGGAGCTGTTCAACATGCTTAATCCCATAAACCATGCCAATACTATGCTGGAAGCATCCAGGTACAAGGTGGAGCCTTATGTAATGGCAGCGGATGTATATGCGGTGCCTCCGCATACGGGACGCGGCGGCTGGACCTGGTACACAGGTGCTTCAGGCTGGATGTACAATGTAGGAATGCAGCAGATATTGGGATTTAAGAAAAAAGGTGACAGAATTGTGTTTGAACCTTGCATACCAAAGGATTGGTCTGAGTACAATATTAAGTATATGCACGGCAGGAATACGACCTACAGTATAATAATAAGGAACCCTGACAGGGTAAGTAAGGGAGAAGTAACTATTGTGCAGGATGGAACAAAGCTTGAAGGTAGAGAGATAATGCTTGTTGATGACGGGATGGAACACAAAGTGGAAGTAAGCATGAGATGAATTAAAGAGGGTGCCGGGATGGCGCCCTCCATATGACAATCTCATTACATATGCAAACATTTCCTTGAAATGCATCATTAACTATATTATATTATAATATATACAAAAGAAGTTATGAAGCTGGGGGTGGAAAAATGAGCGAAAGATTTGAAGATACAATGAAGTTCAAGGTTGAAACGGATAAAAAATATGAAGCGCCGGAGATACTTTTGTCCGTATATAGCGCATTGAAAGAAAAAGGCTATAACCCCATTAACCAGATAGTAGGATATATACTTTCCGGTGACCCGACCTACATAACAAGCCACAACAATGCAAGGAGCCTTATTAAGAAGCTTGAAAGAGACGAGCTTCTGGAGGAGCTTGTAAGAGCATATGTTGATGGGAAGTAGCCCCACTAATATTCAGGGGAGATTAAATTGAGCAAAATTAAATTTGCTTTTTTTTCTGCGGTTGTTTCGGCAGCAGCAATCATTGGAGCTGTTTTTGCAGGTGCAGAAGCTGAGGAGCTTGCAGCTCCCGGAACGGCAGAGGGTAAAGTAATAGTTGTTATTGCAGATTACCTGGATATCGAGGACATCAGTGAAATGGAGTACCTTGGCAGACTGGCAGGACGAAGCCATGTGTCACTTATGAACAACAGGCAGCCTGGAAAAGCCGGTGCTGAAAAATCAAAGCTGATCATCGGTTCGGGAAAAAGGCTTGAGCTTAATGACAACATGGTGCTGGGAGGCAGCGGAGAAGAATATCTTAACGGCTACCGTATTGCAAGCGGAAGGAAAGCTGTGACAGGCAGACTTGCATATATGGATTTGCACAAGCTCAGGGACCGGAACAGCGGAAGCGAGTTTTTGAACTATATCGGTTATCTGGGTGATGCTGTCAATGAGAACAACGGCACTGCCTGCTATCTTGGAAATGCCGATACTTCAGAAAAGGACAGAAGCTCTATGCTGGTGGCCATGGACAGCAGCGGTATGGTTGACCTGGGTGAGACAGAAAATATTCTTATAGAAGATGAATTGTTCCCTTTTGGAAGGAGAACTGATTATAACAGGCTGGCAGAATTGTACAAGCAATATCTGCCGGCTTCTTCATTTATGGTGATAGAAACAGGAGATATGGAGAGGCTGGAAGCCTATGGCACATCTATGTCAAATGATTCCTGCGAGCTTTATAAGCAAGCAATACTGAAGGATATTGACAGCTTTATTGAGGAGCTTGTCAGCTACAACGGCTTTAGAACGCTGATATTCATGTCGACTTATCCCTCCAGGTCCTCCTCGGAAAGGAACAATAGACTTACCCCTGTTATTTCTTACGAAACAGGTGAGGAGGGGCTTCTTTGTTCCAGCAGCACCAGGAGAGAGGGAATTGTTCTGAATACGGACATTGCAGATTACATACTCTGCAAGCTGGGCTACGCTGGAACCAGTGCAATTACGGAAGTCAAAAGGGATAAAGCGTTATATTTTCTAGAAGCCATGAACAAAAGCATTGTTATAACATCTGTATTTCGGTCTCCTGTGCTTACAACCTACGCTGTCATGGTGATGGCAGCCTTGTGTGTGTTATTTGCCGGTGTGATTTTTCTAAGAAAAGAATATGGAAATATCGTTTCATGGCTTATAAGCCTTACAGCATATATTATTCTTGCATTTCCAATAGTACTTCTTTATTTGCCGGCCTCATCCACAGGAGGCAGTCAATCCGGTTATATAGCTATTACAATTGCAGCTTCAGCTTTATTATCGATTATTCTGCAGTGGCTGCTGAAGGATAAAATCAAAGTGATGCTCGCAATGTGCCTGCTGTTGTTAACAGGAATATCTGCTGATGTTGTCACAGGAAGCACTTTGATAAAACAGTCGGTATTGGGATATGATCCTGTAATAGGCGCAAGGTTCTATGGAATCGGTAATGAATATGCAGGAATGTTTATAGGCTGCTCACTCATGGTGAACGGTTGTATTCAGGAGCTTACAGGAGCGAGACCCAATAAAGCCGCAGGGCTCTTATACTTTACTGCGTGCACCTTGCTCATGGGTCTGACCTTCCTGGGTGCCAACTTCGGGGGTGCACTGGCAGGAGCTGTGGGTTATTTGCTTGCCTATTTCCTGGTTTTTGGTATAAAATTTAATATAAGGAATGCCTGTATAGGTATGATCATATTGTGCGCAGCACCGGCAGCCTTGTTAATTTCAGACTCCCTGGGTATAAAAAGCCCGTCGCATATGGGCAGCCTTGTAAAGGAAGCAGGAGCCAACGGGCCTGGAGTCATATTTTCCACAATACAGAGGAAAGTCTCAATGAACCTGAGGCTTATCAGATATACCATATGGACAAAGGTGCTGCTCAGTATAATTGCGATAATAGCCTTCATGTTCTGGAGACCTGCCAGATTACTGCAGAAGCTGTTTGACAGATACAAATATCTCAGGTATTCGTGGATAAGCATAGCTGCAGCAGCGATTACCGGTTTTGCAGTGAATGACTCCGGAATTGTGGTAGCTGCTACTGCAATGATATATACAGCATTTACCATGCTGCTCATGTGCATAGATGAAAGGAATGAAAGCTGAAATGGACTACAGGATGTTAGGTAATACAAAGCTCAGGGTTTCGAGACTCTGTTTCGGCAGCCTCACGATCGGTCCTCTTCAATCCAGGCTCGGATTGGAGGAGGGAGCATCAGTCATAAAGTGCGCTTTTGATATGGGAGTAAATTTCATAGACACGGCCGAGCTTTATGAAACATATGATTATATAAGAAGCGCTGTAAAGGGCAGAAGAGGGGATATAATAATATCAACAAAATGTTATGCCTATACCAGGGACGGTGCTGAGAAAAGCCTTGAGAAAGCATTGAGGGAGCTTGGTACCGACTATATCGACATATTTTCACTGCATGAGCAGGAAAGCGAGCTTACCTTGAAAGGGCATCAGGAAGCGATGGAATACTTCCTTGAAGCAAAGGAAAAGGGATATATAAGGTGCTTCGGTATATCCACCCATGCTGTAGCCGCAGTGAAAGCTTCGATGAAATATAAGGAGATCGAGGTGCTGCATCCGATAGTCAACAAAAGAGGACTGGGCATAATAGATGGAAGTATAGATGAGATGCTGGATGCGGTTGCCGTGGCTTCCCGAGGAGGCAAAGGCATATTTTCCATGAAGCCTTTAGGCGGGGGCAATATGATAAATGAAAGCGCGGAGTGCTTTAAATTTGTATTGGCAAATGATAATCTTCATTCCATTGCAGTAGGCATGCAAAGTGTCGAGGAAGTAAAAAACAATGTCATGATATTTGAAGGAAAGCGGGTACCGGAGGATATAAGCCTGCGGTTGAGGGAAAAAAAGAGAAGGCTGCATATCGATTCCTGGTGCACCGGCTGTGGAAGCTGCAGTAAAAAATGTACCCAAAAAGCGATAACCATTGCAGAGGGCAAAGCGGTCGTCGATCCCCAAAAATGTGTGCTATGCGGCTACTGCAGCGCATATTGTCCCGATTTCTGCATAAAAGTGATATAATAATTATACAAAGGAGCAAAAATATGAGAATAATGGGGCTGGATCTGGGAGATGCCACTATAGGTGTCGCAGTAAGTGATGAATTGGGCATGATAGCTCATGGTATAACCACAATAAGAAGAAAAAGCTTAAATTATGATATTGATAGTTTAAAAAACATTATTTGTGAGAAAGATATTAAAAGAATTGTAATCGGATTACCCAAGAATATGAATAACACCATTGGACCAAGAGGAGAGAAGTCATTAGAGTTTTCTGATATTTTGAGAGAAAAATTCCCCGGAATTGAGATCGAGATGTGGGACGAAAGGCTTACTACCTGTGCTGCTGAAAGGACGCTTATTGAAGCCAGTGTAAGAAGGGAAAACAGAAAAAAAGTAATTGATAAGTTAGCAGCGGTGTTGATATTGCAGGGTTATCTGGATAATATGAAAAGATAATCAGAGAAATCAGTTGAAAAGTATTAGGCTTTAGTCTTATTGACACAACATTGTCGGTAGGATAAAATAGCCTTAATTAGTAAGATTTGAGGTGATTTAGAATGAGTGATGAAATGGATCTGATCCTGCTTTATGATGAAGACGGAAATGAGACTGAGTTTGAGGTTGTCGCTACTTTGGAAGTAGATGAAAATGAATATGCAATACTTCTGCCGAGAGATGACACAAGGGACCCAGAAGCTGAGGAAGTGGACGAGGCATACGTTTTAAGGATCGAACAGGATGAAAACGGAGAGGACATACTCATAGGAATTGATGATGAGGAAGAACTCAACATGGTAATAGAAGCTTATGAGGAATTGGTGAAAGAAGAATCAAATTAAAAAGTAAAGGGGCTGCATCTTTGATGCAGTCCCTTTGATTTCATAATCCTTTTACTTTCCTGTAACTCTTGATTCCCTCAGCCAGCAGGTGCATTGCTCTGGCAAGGTCTTTTTCATTAAGTACGTATGCAATTCTTATTTCATTCTTACCAAGTCCGGGTGTAGCATAGAAGCCGGCTCCGGGTGCAACCATTGTAGTTTCCTTGTCCAGACTGAAGTCTGTAAGCATCCATTTAGCAAACTCATCTGCATCATCTATTGGGAGCTTGGCCATTACATAAAATGCTCCGGTAGGTTTTTCACATACAACGCCGGGTATTTCCTTTAAAGCCTTGTATACGATATCTCTTCTCTTCTGATACTCCTGGTTTACTTCAACGAAATATTCCCTGGCAGTATTGGCCAGATATGTAGCGCCGATCATTTCAAGTGTAGGAACACAGAGCCTTGCCTGTGCGAACTTCATTATTGCCTGCATAAGCTCCTTATTCTTTGAGCACAGGCAGCCGATTCTTGCTCCGCAAGCGCTGTACCTTTTGGATATACTGTCGATTACTATAACTCTGTCTTCGATACCTTCTATATGCATGAGACTTGTATATTTCAGACCATCATATACAAACTCTCTATATACTTCATCTCCAATAAGGAAGAGATCGTGCTTCTTTGCAAACTCCCCCAGCATCTCAAGCTCTTCTCTTGTATAAATGGCACCTGTAGGATTGCCTGGATTGGAGATTGCTATTGCTTTAGTCTTTGGAGTGATCAGCTTTTCGATTTCTTCTTTTTGGGGAAGGTGGAAGCCTTCTTCTGCTTTGGTAGTTATAGGCTTGACATGCATCCCTGCCTGAACGGCAAACCCGTTGTAATTGGCGTAGAAAGGTTCCGGAACTAGAACCTCGTCATCGTAGTCGCCTATGGCAGAGTAAGCAAGTATCAAAGCTTCGCTTCCGCCGTTTGTGATAATTACTTCATCTTCTTCAAAATCGATATCCCATTTCTTATAATATTCTCTGAAGGAGTTAATAAGGTCGAGATTCCCCTGGGATAATGCATACTCCAATACAGGAGCAGAGAAATTTCTGATAGCATCGAAAAACAGATCCGGAGTTTTAATGTCCGGCTGTCCTATGTTAAGGTGATATACTTTGGTTCCGCTTTTCTTAGCAGCCTGTGCAAATGGAACAAGCTTCCGTATTGGTGATGAAGGCATTTGTTCCGCTCTTTTTGATAAACGAATCAATTGGATTACCTCCTGATAATTAGTAATTATACAAGTACATAATAGCACAAAGAAAATACTAATGGCACATTATGCCAATTTTATAGTATTGGTGTATTGTGCTATACCCGTATATAACATTATTCACTAATATAAGATTTCTCAAAAAAAAATATTCTATCCATGTATATGTAAATGCTATTGACAATCATTCTCAATAAGTATATTATTAAATTATAGATTAATGAGAATGATTGTCAATTATACGGAGGCGATGATTATGACACTGGACAAGGTAAAAAGGGGAAACAAGGTAAGAATAATAAAAATTGATAACGGCAGTTTGAAGACCCAGGCCATAAGAATAGGAATATATGAGGGTGCAGTCTTCCTATGCAGTGAGAAGCTCCCCGGCGGACCTATAATACTGCAGAACAGGCTTCAGGAGGTTGCAGTCGGCAGAGGTCTGGCTGAGGATATTGAAGTAGAAGGGGTCTGATGTATACGCAGCTTCAGTATGTTTTTTCATAGAGCAGAGTATTAATACGCAGAAAGGAATACAAAAATGAATAATTGTCATGATACCAATAAAATAGATTATAAAGGCATGAAAGGCAGGAAGCTGGTTCTTGCCGGAAACCCCAATGTGGGCAAGTCGGTTTTTTTCAATTATCTGACTGGTGTTTATGTGGATGTATCAAATTTTCCCGGTACTACAGTGGACATAAGCGTAGGTAAGTACAAGGACTATCTGGTAATGGACACTCCGGGGGTCTATGGTGTTTCTTCCTTTAATGAAGAGGAAACTGTCGCAAGAGATGTAATACTGGGTGCTGATCTGATACTTAACATTGTTGACAGTGTTCATCTTGACAGGGACCTGTTTCTGACAAAACAGCTTATTGATATGGGTAAACCGATTATAGTAGCTTTGAATATGATGGACGAGCTTAAACAAAACGGTATAAGCATCGATGACAGGATGCTTGAAGAGCTGTTGGGCGTTCCGGTGATTCCTACAGCAGCAGCCAAAAAAACCGGTATGGAAGCCTTACTTAAGGCATTGCCCCGTGCAAAGCAGGGAAACAGGGAACCTAAGCTGATCGGCTTGATAAAGCAGATGGCAGAAAATACGGATAATGAAGCAGAAGCCTTAATGATACTGGAGGACGACGAGATAATTGCACAGAGACATGACATGAAAACTGCAGGTCTGCGTGATGAGATTTACATAGAGAGACGCAGGGCTGTTGAGGATATAGTAAGTGAGGTCCTGAAGGAGACCAGCAAAGGAGCATCCCTGGGAGTGCAGCTGGGCAGATGGATGCTGAAGCCTGTTACAGGGATACCTATGCTTGCAGCTACTTTGTACCTGATGTACAAAATTATAGGTATTTTTGTAGCCGGTACAGTTGTAGGCTTTACTGAAGAAACAGTTATGGAAGGCATTTACAAGCCTTTTATTTTGTCCTTGCTGTCACCGTATATGAGCGAAAGCAGCTTCATAGGCAACCTACTGATTGGAGAATTCGGGATATTCACTATGGTGCCTGTGTATATATTAGGACTTTTATTGCCGCTTATCATAGGCTTCTACATGCTCATGGCCTTTCTTGAGGACAGCGGCTACCTTCCAAGGATAGCGGCGCTTGTGGACAGGATGCTTGTATCCCTCGGCCTTAATGGAAAGGCTATAATACCTATCATACTGGGCTTTGGATGTGTCACAATGGCAACTATGACTACAAGAATACTTGGCACAAAAAGAGAAAAAATAATCGCTACAATGCTTCTGGGGCTTGCAATACCATGTTCCGCTCAGCTGGGCGTTATTATGGGACTTATATCTGAACTGGATGCTGTATATGTACTTATTTATGCGGTAGCAATAATTACTATTTTTGTACTTGCAGGAACAGTTCTGAACAAGGTAATGCCGGGTGAAAGCTCGCAGCTTCTCATTGACCTTCCGGCAATAAGGCTGCCGCTTCTCGGGAATGTATTGAAAAAGACCTTCCAGAAGACAGTGATGTTCCTGAAGGAGGCAGTTCCATTATTCATATATGGAGCAATATTCATCAGTGCTTTGCAGTATACAGATTCGTTGACATATATAGAGCGGTGGATGTCACCGGTGACAGAGAGCCTGCTAAGGCTTCCGCCCGAGACTGCGACAGCCTTTATAATGGGTATTATAAGAAGAGATTTCGGTGCAGCGGGGCTCACTTCGATAGTGATGTCGCAGCAGCAGGTACTCGTTTCCTTGATAGTAATGACATTGTTTGTACCCTGTATAGCCGCAATTATGGTCATTTTTAAGGAAAGGGGAACCAGGGATGCGCTTGCGATATGGCTTGGAAGCTTTGCAGCAGCATTTATTACGGGGGGTATAGTAGCATGGCTGTTATAAAACAAACTTTGAAATGCAGCAGATGCGGATATATATTGAAGGAAAAGGGAAAATGCCCAAGATGCGGAGCTGTTGTGCAGTGCAGCATGTCTTGTACTGGTAATTGTCTTAAGTGTTCTGCTGAAGCTAAAAAAAAATAACTAGTTGACAAAATGTGTAAATGATAATAATATGGTAATGAGTATAAATGAAGGAAGATGGATGCTTTGATGCGAGAATTCGAGTATTTGAGGCAAAAGCTTAAGGAGAAAGGATATAAATTGACTCCCCAGAGAAGGTCTATACTCGATATCATATTGGAGACCGAGGGGAGGCACTTGAGTGCTGAAGAAATTTATGAGCTGGTTAAGAACAAGTGTCCCGACATAGGTTTGGCTACTGTGTACAGGACGATGCAGATGTTTGACGAAGTTGGGCTTGTATACAAGCATAATTTTGATGACGGAAGAAGCAGATATGAGCTTAACCACCATAATGAGGATCACCAGCACCATCATCTTATCTGTGTCGGCTGCAATACGGTGATCGAGGTCGAAGAGGATCTGCTTGAGCAGCTTGAAGCCGGTATAGAGAAAAAATACAATTTTAAAATTAATAATCATAACGTAAAATTTTTCGGTTACTGTGAAAAGTGTAGGAAGTAATTTACGGTATTGCATAGAATATGCAATACCTTTTTAAATGTAAACGAAAGAAGCGGGAGATTAAAACATCCGGAATTGACGAATAATAGAATAAAGAGAGCTATGATAAGAAGAGTCCATTTCTTACTTTTCATAAACAACAAAATAAAGTATAATAATTCTATTGATCGGGATCGGATAATAATTGAAAGGACTGATATAGAAAGTGTCAAAAAGTAAGGCAAAATTAAAACTGATACCACTCGGAGGGCTGCATGAGATCGGAAAAAACATGACAGCAATCGAGTACAAGGATACCATAGTAGTTATAGACTGCGGCCTGGCATTCCCTGATGAAGAAATGCTCGGAATAGACCTGGTAATACCGGACGTTACATATCTGGTGAAAAATAAGGAGAAGGTCAAGGCTATACTGCTGACTCACGGTCATGAGGACCACATTGGAGCTCTGCCGTACATACTTCCACAGATCAATGTTCCGGTATATGGAACAAAGCTGACCCTGGGGCTTGTGGAGAATAAGCTCCGTGAATTCGGCCTGCTGCAGACAGTAGAGCTGAAGATAATAAAGCCCAAGGATACTGTGAAAATCGGAGAGATTGAAGCAGAGTTCATAAAGACCAGCCATAGCATAGCCGATTCTGTTGCTTTGGCAATTCATACTCCTGTGGGCATAGTAGTCCACTCGGGAGATTTCAAAATCGATTACCAGCCTATCGATGGTGAGCTGATGGATCTGCACAGGTTTGCAGAGCTTGGCAAGCAGGGTGTGCTGGTTCTGATGGCTGACAGCACCAATGTTGAAAGGCCGGGCTATACAATGTCTGAAAGTACTGTAGGGACTACATTTATAGAGCTTTTCAGGAATGCAAGCGGCAGGGTCATACTTGCCACCTTTGCTTCAAACATCCACAGGATACAGCAGGCAATAAACGCTGCGGTAATGTTCAACAGGAAGGTTGCGGTAGTCGGCAGGAGCATGGTGAACGTCATAGGCGTAGCAAGCGATCTGGGTTATATTACTATGCCTGAGGGAGTCATGATAGATGTTGAGCATATAGAAAAATATCCTAATGAAAGAATAATGATACTTACAACGGGCAGCCAGGGAGAGCCTTTATCGGCTTTAGCCAGGATGTCTACCTCTGAGCATCGGAAGGTATCCATAATTCCTGGAGACAGGGTCGTGATTTCAGCGACACCGATACCTGGTAATGAAAAGCTTGTATCCCGTGTAATAAATCAGCTCTTCAAAAAGGGTGCTGATGTCATATATGAGTCTCTTGCAGACATCCATGTATCCGGTCATGCATACCAGGAGGAACTGAAGCTTCTGCAGGCTCTTGTAAAACCAAAGTTCTTCGTGCCTGTTCACGGGGAGTACAGACACCTTAAGCAGCACGCGCAACTGGCAGAGAAGATGGGTGTGGATAAGGAAAATATATTTGTTGCAGATATAGGAAACGTATTGGAGTTTAACAGAGATTCAGGCCGGGTAGCCGGAACCGTAGTTGCGGGGAAGGTGCTTGTGGATGGGCTTGGAGTGGGTGATGTAGGGAATATCGTTCTCAGGGACAGGAAACATCTTTCACAGGATGGACTTATTGTGGTTGTTGTCACTATAAGCAAGGAAAACGGGCAGGTAGTGGCAGGTCCGGATATAATATCAAGAGGTTTTGTATATGTCAGGGAGTCTGAGGACCTTATGGAGGATGCCAAGAATGTCATAAAGGATGCTCTGGCAAAATGCGAGGAGAAGCAGATAACAGAATGGGGCACCATAAAATCACAGGTAAAGGACAGCCTCAGGGAGTTCATATATGAAAAGACAAAGAGAAATCCGATGATTCTCCCGATAATAATGGAAATATAATAATGCTTCTTACAAAAAACATGAGTTTTTAGTCACTAGTCACTGGTCATTAGTCTCTAGATTCCTTGGTATTCCTTATGGGTATAAGCTTAGCCCAGTCTTCGAAGCTCAACCCTAATCTAGTGACTAGAATCTAGCGACTAGTGACTGCAAAATGCGACTGTGTCGCATTTTGCTACAGGGGGTGACGCAATTATGGAGAAAATGTTCGTTGTAGTGAATCCGGTATCGGCTAATAAATCAACTGCAAAGGAATGGCCTCAATTTGACAGAATACTGCGGGCTTCCGGCTATGAATATGAAGCAGCCTTGACAGAGTATCCGGGACATGCGTCCCAGCTTGCAGCGCAAGCCCTGAAAGCAGGCTACAGGACGATAATGTCCGTAGGTGGGGATGGGACAATGAATGAAGTGGTAAATGGATTCTTTGAGGAAGGGCGGCCTGTGTCTGAGGATTCTGTACTGGTTGTATTCTCCAGAGGGACAGGCTGTGACTTCATAAAGACCCTTGGGATAAAAAAAGGAATGGAAGATATGCTGGCAGTTCTGGAAAGAAGGCGGACCAGGCAGATAGATGTAGGACGGGTCAGTTTTACAAGCTCATCAGGAGCAACGGTTACCAGATATTTTATGAATGTTGCAGACATAGGTATGGGTGCTGAGGCAGCAAACAGGGTGAATAAAAATTCAAAGCTTTTGAAGGGCTTTATGTCCTTTGCGATTGGTGCAATCAGCACTATACTGTTGTACAAGAATAAGGATTTTGAATTGATTATAGATGATGAGCCCATACTGAAGAAAAGATTGAATAGTGTCATTATCGCCAATGGGAAGTATTTCGGAGGTGGAATGAAAGTAGCGCCTGAAGCTTTGATCGATGACGGAGTCTTTGATATTGTTATTCTGGGGGACCTGAGCAAGCCGGACCGCATGAAGAGCATGCCGATGATATATGATGGAACGCATCTGAATCATCCAAAGGTATGGTCTTATAGGGGCAGCAAGGTAAAGGTCAAAAGCGGGGGAAAAGGGCTTATTGAAGTGGATGGTGAAATACCCGGAAGTGACGACGCGGAATTTGAGATCCTGCCTAAGGCTTTAAATATATTATATTGAATTTGTAATGTAGAATGTTTTTGAGAAATATATAGTATGCTAATAAAAATATTGTAGAAAAATAAATATTAGCGTATAATTGTTTAGGTGTGAATTACCGAAGTGTATCACACCTTAATTCGTGTATTGGAGTAGATAAAATGGAAAAGACAATCAGAAAAGATATAAGAAATGTTGCAATAATTGCGCACGTAGACCACGGAAAGACCACTCTGGTGGATGGGCTCTTAAGGCAGAGCGGAACCTTCAGGAGCAATGAGAACATCATGGAGAGGGTCATGGATTCCAATGACCTGGAAAGAGAGCGGGGTATTACAATACTCGCTAAAAATACTGCTGTATTATATAACGGTATCAAAATAAATATAATAGACACCCCGGGACATGCAGATTTTGGCGGTGAAGTGGAAAGAGTCCTGAAAATGGTGGATAGCGTGCTGCTCATCGTTGACGCAGCCGAAGGCCCCATGCCGCAGACCCGTTTCGTCCTTAAAAAAGCTCTGGAGCTTCATTTGAAGCCTATTGTGGTAATTAACAAGATAGACAGGCCTGATTCAAGGATTGAGGAAGTCATTGATGAAATAATAGATTTGTTTATTGAGCTTGGCGCGGATGATCATCAGTTGGAATTCCCCGTGATATATGTATCGGCTAAGCAGGGTGTGGCGAAGTTGAAGCTTGAAGATGAGTCCCAGGACCTGAAGCCGCTTTTTGATACTATCGTAGCTTATGTGGAACCGCCGAAGGGTTATCAGGACGAGTCCCTGCAGATGCTTGTCACGACTATAGAATATGACGATTATGTAGGCAGGATTGCAATAGGCAAGGTGTCAAGGGGGAAAATCAGATACGGGCAGAGCGCTGTCCTTTGCAGAAGAGATGGTACCTTTCAAAGCGTCAGGCTTGGAAGAGTATACAGCTTCATGGGGTTGAAAAGAGCAGAGGTGGAAGAGGCATCACTTGGTGATATTGTGGCCGTTTCAGGTATTGAAGATATAAATATCGGGGAAACCATCTGTGATACAGATAATCCTGAAGCAATACCCTTTGTTAATATTGAGGAGCCGACAATATCAATGACCTTCTCTGTAAACAACAGTCCCTTCGCAGGACGCGAAGGTGATTATGTCACATCAAGACACTTGAGAGCAAGACTTTTCAAGGAGCTTGAGACTAATGTAGCTATGAGGCTGACAGAGACGGATTCTCCGGATACCTTTGATGTAGCAGGCAGGGGGGAGCTGCACCTTTCAATACTTATAGAGACAATGAGAAGGCAGGGGTACGAGTTCCAGGTATCAAAGCCGACTGTAATAATGAAGGAAATAAACGGAGTGACCCATGAACCTATGGAGCACCTGATAATCGATGTGCCTGAAGACTTCATGGGAGTTGTAATGGACAGACTGGGACCAAGAAAAGCTGAAATGATGAATATGAGCAACAACAGCGACGGTTATCTGAGGCTTGAGTTCAAAATACCTGCAAGAGGTCTCATAGGGTATAGATCACAGTTTATGACCGACACAAAGGGCAATGGCATCATGCATCACATTTTCCACGGTTACGAGGAGTTCAAGGGAGAAGTTCCGGAAAGATCGAGAGGTTCTCTTGTTGCCTTTGAAAGCGGTGAGACTACTACTTACGGATTGTTCAATGCACAGGAGAGAGGCGAACTGTTCATCGGCCCCGGAGTGCAGGTATATGAGGGCATGATAGTGGGAGAGAATGCAAAGTCAGATGATATTGAAGTCAATGTATGCAAGAAAAAGCATGTGTCAAATATGAGGGCATCAGGCTCGGACGAAGCACTGAGACTCACCCCGTATAAAGAAATGAGCCTTGAGGAGTGCCTGGAATTCATAGCGGCAGATGAATTAGTTGAGATAACACCGGAATCAATAAGGCTTCGTAAGAGGATTCTGGACAGCAGCTTAAGGGCAAAAGCCAGCAGGAACAAATAAGAAAAACGCGACACTGTCGCATTTTTCAGTCACTAGTCGCTAGATTTAGAATAGGGCTATGGAACTTGGTTGCATCTAGAGACTGGTGACCGGTGACTAGCGACTGAAGCTATGTTTTATATAAGACATAGCTTTTTCTTGTGCCTTGTCAAAAGCTGCCGCACATTATATAATAAATTATATTATATGTTTCGCATTAAACATTTTACATTGTTTTTTCAGGATATATATATTGTAAAAGTTTGAAAGCAATTTCTTTGAATTCAGCATTTAATATATGAAAGAAGTGTTTTGCATGAGGGTCAAAATAAAATTTAACATATTCAGATTCTTATTTTTTTGTTTATTATTATCAATGGCTGCTTCATATTTCTACTACAACTCCGGTCTGGGTGCCGTCAGTGAGCAGGAAGGTGCTGCCATAGAAATAGTTATACCTAAGGGCAGCAATGTCAGGACAATATCAAAATTATTAAAGGAAAAGGATATAATCAAAAATAGCCTTGTATTTGAATTATATTGCAAGTTTAATAATAAGTCAGACAAGATAAAGGCAGGGAAATACAGCATAGACAATTCTCTGGAGGTACCGGAAATAGTTGAGTTCATTGTCTCCGGAAAAGCCCTTATAGATACTATTAAGTTTACCATTCCCGAAGGCTATAATCTGGCCCAGATAGTTGAGAGAATAAGCAGTCTGGAGGTGGTAAGTCCTGAGAATATTCAGGCTGCCCTGGGTTCCAACAAATACCAGTATGAGTTTATCGGACAAATACCGGATAGGGAAAATAAGCTTGAAGGTTATCTGTTCCCTGATACATATGAGATTTATAAGGACACAACGGCTGAGACCATTATAGAAAAGCTGCTGGCGCGTTTTGATGATGTATTTACGGAAGAATACAGGAATAGGGCTGAAGAGCTCAATATGTCAATAGACCAGATAATTACCCTTGCATCTATTATTGAGAGGGAAGCCAGGCTGGATACGGAGAGGAAGACTATTTCAGCGGTATTCCACAACCGGTTGAAAAAGAACATGCTGCTTCAAAGCTGTGCAACTGTTCAGTATCTTTTGAAGGAACAGAAGGAAGTATTGACATATAAGGATCTGGAAATAGAGTCACCATACAATACGTACAAGCATGCAGGCCTGCCTCCGGGACCTATTGCATCACCGGGGCTTAAGGCAATAGAAGCCGCTCTTTATCCTGAAGACGTGGACTACCTGTACTTCGTGGCAAAGGATGACGGCTCACATGTTTTTACAAAAACCTATAACGAGCATCTTAATGCTCAGAATAAATTGAAGAAATAACTCAAAAACTAAAGTCACAGAAATACATGGCCTGATCCATGTATTTTTTTGAGACATATGAGGTGATAAAGTGGCAAACATCAACCATGAGTATATTGACAGATTTCTGCTTGGTATGATACCTGACCGCTGCGGAATACTAAAGGAAATGGAAAAGTACGCTGAAGAAAACCATGTGCCCATTATAACTCAGGATATTGCGGGTTTATTGGCAGTGCTTATAAAGTCTGCAAACATAAAGTCCATTCTGGAGGTCGGTACGGCAATAGGCTATTCGGCTATCCACATGGGGATATGTGCCGGTGATGGCTTTTCCATCACAACAATAGAAAGAAATGAAGAATCGGCAGCCATGGCGGCAGGATTTATAAAGCGGGCGGGAATGGAAAACAATATAAAAATAATGACAGGGGATGCCGAAGAACTGCTTAAGACTGTTCCCGGCAGCTTCGACATGATATTTGTAGATGCAGCTAAAGGCCAGTATATGGAATTCATGAAGGCCAGCATAGGAAAGCTCAGGACCGGCGGACTATTCGTATGCGATAATGTGCTTTTCAGGGGTATGGTAGCCGAGAGGAGCCTGCTTATCAGAAGGAAGATAACTATTGTGAAAAGACTCAAAAAGTTCCTAAGCTTCATATCTTCCTGTGAAAGCCTTCAGACTACAATAATTCCAATGGGAGACGGCATATCAATAAGCTGCAAGCTCAAGGAGGTGGAGTTCAGTGAATAGACCCGAGATACTTGCCCCGGCGGGCAATCTGGAAAAGCTGAAGATGGCGTTTATCTACGGAGCAGATGCTGTATATATAGGTGGTGATAAATACGGGCTCAGGGCAGCTGCAGGAAATTTCACCATGGCAGAAATAAAAGAGGGCGTGGACTTTGCCCATGAGAATGGGAAAAAGCTTTATGTCACTGTGAATATAATTCCACATAATGAAGATCTGGAAGGACTCCCTGAATATTTGAAGGAGCTTGGGTCTACAGGAGCGGATGCCCTTATTGTATCAGATCCCAGCATAATAATGACTGCAAAGGAAGTATTGCCTGGAATGGAGCTGCATTTAAGCACCCAGGCAAGTAATACCAATTACAAGAGTGCTGAGTTCTGGCACAGCCTCGGTATAAAAAGGATAGTACTGGCAAGAGAATTGAGCTTTGAGGAGATAAGGGAAACCATAGCCAGATCTCCTGAGAGCCTGGAATATGAGGTGTTTGTTCATGGGGCAATGTGCATGTCCTACTCAGGCAGATGTCTGCTCAGCAATTATATGGTGGGCAGGGATGCAAACAGGGGTGAATGCGCACAGCCCTGCAGGTATAAGTACTATCTGGTGGAAGAGAAGCGTCCCGGGCAATATATGCCGGTATTTGAGGATGAAAGAGGCACATATATATTCAATTCCAGGGATCTCTGCATGATAGAGCATATACCTGAGCTTGTACAGTCGGGAATAAAAAGCCTTAAAATAGAAGGAAGAATGAAAAGTTCATATTATGTGGCATCAGTGGTAAGAGCTTACAGGCTGGCTTTAGACAGCTACCTCCAGAACCCCGAGGGATATGAATTCAAAAAGGAATGGTTTGATGAGCTTTCAAAGGCCAGTCACAGGGAATTCGGTACAGGCTTCTTTTTCGGAAAGCCGGATACAAAAGGGCAGATCTATGAATCCAGCGCCTATGTCAGGGATTATGCCTTTGTCGGTATGGTACTGGATTATGACAGTGCCACCGGCATGGCTACCATTGAACAGAGGAACAGGATGCTGGTGGGTGATGAAATAGAAGTAATCGGACCACATAGACAGCTGTTTTCTCAAAGGATAGAAAAAATGTGGAATGAGGAAGGGGAGGAAATAGCAGCCGCCCCACACCCGCAGCAGATCATAACCATGAAGATGGAAAAACCTGTTGAAAAGCATGATATATTAAGAAGGGAGCGAAAAGATGGTGAGTGAGGTAAAGAAAAAGAAACCGCTTGTAATCGGGATAGCAGGTGGTACGGGTTCAGGCAAGAGCACTGTTACAAGAGCTATTCTGGAGAGTATACCAAGGAAGAACGCAGCAATAATTGAGCAGGACTGTTATTACAAGGATCAGAGCCATCTGCCGGCAGCGGAGCGGGTAAATGTCAACTATGACCATCCTCTGGCCTTTGATATGGAGCTTATGATAGAGCACGTGGAAAAGCTTATAAGTGGACAAGCAATAGAAAAACCGCAGTATGACTTCACGGTGCATAACCGGAAAAAGCAGACAGTTACTGTTGAATCCAGGGACATAATTCTTCTGGAGGGTATTCTGATACTTGATTCACCAAAGCTCAGAGACCTTATGGATATAAAGATATTTGTAGATACCGACGCTGATGTAAGAATCATCAGGAGAATAGTGAGAGACATGAGGGAAAGGGGCAGGTCCCTTGAGTCTGTAATCAACCAGTACCTGAACATTGTAAAACCTGCTCACAATGAGTTCTGTGAGCCTACAAAAAGGTATGCGGATATAATAATACCAGAGGGCGGCTACAATAAAGTGGCAGTGGATATAATGGTTACAAAGGTCAAATCAATTATTGACGAGAAATAGAATGAATAACCTCCCACAATCTGACAACAATAAGATAGAGGGAGGTTTTATTTTGTCCGGAATTATGAGATTTCTTAGGAGGTCCCCTGAAGTGCAGCATATGGGGGAGGAAGAAAGCAAAAGGGCTGAGCTTATTACCCTGCCGGGAACAAGACTGTACAGGAAGAACAACTATATTATCATTCATAAGAAAAGGCTGCAGATAATAGGGCTTTTCTTTGTAGTACTGTATATGCTGATGCTGTGCCGGCTTTTCTATATCCAGGTATACATGGGTAAGGACTACAGTGAGAGGGCAGTAAAGCAGAGGATGGTATACATACCCATTTCCACCAACAGGGGAATAATATATGACAGGAACATGATCCCCATTACAGACAGGGAGATAAAAAAAGTCGTCATTGCATATCCTGCTTTTGTATTTGACAAGAAAGCAGCAATAGATACTATCTCAAAAGCCTGTGGTATTCCGAAGGATACTGTGGAGAAGAAGATGGACGGTTCGCTGGATACGGTGGAGTTCATCTGTGGAATAGAGGATAATGATTACCTGGCCTTGATTGACAGCGGCAGGCTGAAGGGAGTCATTGCAGTAGAAAAAAGACTGAGATACTCTGATAATGATATTGCAAGGCATGTTATCGGGTATATAGGCAAAACAGACAAGATAGGGCAGATGGGTATCGAAAAGAGTATGAACAGCTATCTGCAGGCCAGCGGCAGCGACAGCATCGCAGCGGTAGTGGACAGCGGCAAGAACATTATACGGGGGCTCGGTTTCAGAAAGGTGGATGCTCCGAAGGACGGACTCAGCTACAGTATAAAGCTTACCCTCGATTATCACATACAGGATATAATCGAAAGGATAATGAAGGATAACGGTATTCAAGGCTCCATTGTGGTTATGGATGTAAACAACGGAGATATATTGGGAATGGCCAGCAAGCCGGATTTTGACCAGGACAATGTGGACAGATATTTAAAAAGCAGCGGTAACGAACTGATAAATAAATCCATATGGCAGTTTGACCTTGGTTCGATATTCAAAACTGTGGTGGCTGCTGCCGCAATAGAAGGTGGGTTCGTAAATCCATATTCGAAATACAAGTGTGAAGGTTATATTGATGTAGGCAACAACAGGATGAAGTGCTCGACCCATAAAACCCATGAAGACAGGGAGATTGATATGAAGGAAGCTTTTGCCCTGTCCTGCAACAGCACATATATAAAAATAGGAATGGAAACAGGTGCCGGGGAAATCCTTGAAATGGCTGAAAAGCTTGGTTTTGGCCAGAAGCTGTGCTTTACCATTCCTGAGGAAAAGGCAGGCTATATACCGGAGGTCCAGGAGGACGGAATAGGGAATATCTCCATAGGGCAGGGGAAGATACAGGTCACGCCGCTGCAGATAACCTCCATGATGGCTACTATAGCAAACAATGGTATAAGAAATGACCCTCAGCTGGTTGAATCACTTATCACTGAGAAGGGCCTGACGGTGAAGAAGCTTGAAAGGTCAAGACCGCAGATAGTACTGAATCCTTTTACCTCAAGGCTTCTGAAGGAAATGCTTCATGAAGTCACTGTGATAGGCACGGGAAAGCAGGCCAACATGGATGAATACGGCGGCAGCTGCGGAAAGACCAGCTCAGCTGAGACGGGAATAGCTGAAGGAGAGGTAGTCCATGGGTGGTTCTCGGGTTTTGTGCCATATGAACAGCCTCAATATGCCATAACGGTATTCATCTACAACGGACAGTCCGGAGGAGGTGCAGCAGCACCAATATTCAAGGAAGTGGCGACAGAGATAATGAAGGTTGTAAAAAGGTAGAATTTATTTACATAAAAATTTTTATGTTCCATATAAATACAGGCACACTTTCAAAGAGATTATCATATAATTTCAGTAGGCGAAGTTTTCCGCTGCATAAACCCTTGTTCAATTGAGGTAAAAGAGTTTATGCCGGCAAACTTCCTGAAATTTGGAGGTGTGCTTCTTTGCTGCTCTTTGTTGCCTCTATCATTATATCCACAATAAAGGACATATGTCTGCTTTTCGGTTATATCCAGAATGTCAATTCATTTCCACAGCCCCTGTCCGCTGATGAAGAGCAATACTACCTGGAAGAATACAGAAAAGGTAATGAGGATGCTAAAAATATACTGGTGGAGAGAAATCTCAGGCTTGTGGCCCATATTGTGAAAAAATATGTGAATACAGGGAGAGAAATAGACGATCTGATATCCATAGGCACCATAGGGCTCATTAAGGCAATAATAACCTTTGATGAAGACAAGGGTACAAGGCTTGCAACCTATGCTGCCAGATGCATAGAGAATGAAATACTTATGACCATAAGAGCCTCGAAAAAAACAAAAACAGAGGTGTCGCTTCATGATCCCATAGGTGTAGACAAAGAAGGCAATGAAATAAGTCTAATTGATATTCTGGGGAGTGATTCGGATATCATACTGGACGAGGTGGAGCTTAAGATCCAGATAAAAAAGCTTTATCAGAGGATGGAGACAGCCCTTAAGAAGAGGGAGAAGCTGGTTATAGAGCTCAGATACGGCCTGCAGAACGGCATCAGCAAGACACAGCGGGAAATAGCCGATATGCTGGGAATCTCAAGGTCATATGTATCAAGGATTGAGAACAGAGCAATAAGGAAGCTGTACAAAGAGCTTTACAATGAGAATATGTAAGGATAATATATAGATACGAGATACGAGATACGAGATACGAGATACGTGGAGTAGGGGCGATTCATGAATCGCCCGTACATGGTTCCGGGCACGTGTAGGGAAGGGTTCCAAACCGTTCCGGGAATTCGAAGCAGCGTGCCCAAAATATACACTAGAGGTACAACTATGAAGAACAGATTAAAACCGGATTTGTTTTTAAATACTGTATATGAACTGGATACAGGAGTATTGAAAAGAGAGGGAATAGAGGCAATTATTGTAGATATTGACAATACTCTAGTTTCCTGGGATACAAAGCTGCCTGACGAGAAGGTAACAGGGCTTGTATGCAGACTGGCATCGGAAGACTTTAAAATTTGCATACTATCCAACAATACTAAAAAAAGAGTTGAAGAGTTCAATAAGGACCTGAAGCTGCCTGCAATACACAAGGCAGTAAAACCAAGCAAAATGGCATTTAAAAGAGCGATGAAGCTTATGGATTCAAAAGTGAAGAATACGGCAGTAATAGGCGACCAACTTTTCACCGATGTATTAGGCGGCAACCGGCTTGGACTTTTCACAATTCTGGTATCACCAATAAGCAGTAAGGAATTCATCTGGACCAGGCTTGTCAGATTGCTTGAAAGATTGATTCTTAAAAAAATAAAATAGTAAAAATAATTTTCAAAATTCCTGCAAAACGGCAGGAATTTTTATTTATTTTGGAGAATATTTTATATTCAGTTCTAAATATAGAAATAAGGGGGATTGGAAATGGTTGAGAGAGTAAAAAATAAAAAAGGTTTTACTATCATAGAGATAATGGTAGTTGTCGCCTTGATAGGAATACTTGCGTCAGTGCTGGTGCCGCAGTTCGGTGGAGTAAAGGATACTGCAAGGAATGCAGGGATGCTTACAAACGCAAAGATGGTGGAAGTTTATGTTGCATCAATAATAGACAATTACCCAAATGGAACTGCAATAGGTGATGAAGGTGCAACAGATGATATGAAAGCAGCAATAGAAGGTTATTTTACCTCTAATCCTTTAACGGACCCATACACAGGAACTGCAGGTACTGCAGAAGATCTAAATATCGTAGTTGATGCTGGAGAAGGTTACTACGCAGAAGAAAGTCCAACTCCGGGGACTATATATGTAGTACTCAATGATACTAATACTGCAGCGTATATAAATGGTTTTGACGTTGAAGGAAAAGAGATTAAGAATACGCAAAGAACAATAGTAAGATAATTCTATAGAAAAGAAAAAGGCTTCAATAAAATGAAGCCTTTTTTCGAATTAATCGTTTGGTTTTTTTAGGGGGATATAAATGGATATGAACAGAAGAAAAAGGCTGGGGGATATGCTTATCGATGCTCAGAAGATCAGTTCTGAGCAGCTTTCTGATGCCCTGAATCTGCAGAAGAGCACAGGGAAAAGGCTGGGTGAAGTGCTGGTATCAGAAGGCTTCATAGCGCAGAAGGAAATCATAAAGCTTCTGGAGACCCAGCTGGGAATTCCACAGATCGACCTGAAAAAGTACATGATAGATCACAAATCTGTTAAGCTGGTGCCCGAGAATATCGCCAGGAAGCATGAGCTTATTGCCGTCCACAATGACGGAGTATTCCTGACCGTTGCCATGAGCGACCCTCTTAACTATTTTGCACTGGATGATGTCAAAATGGCGTCAGGTATGGAGGTAAAGACTGTAATTGCAGCCTCAGAGGATATTCTGGCTGCAATAGAGAGATATTACGGAGGAAGAGCAGCGGAAAGGGCTGTAGAGGATTTCAAGAGGGAATACCGTTTTCTTGAAAAGGAAGCTGAGGTTATAAGCGATAGTGATATAAACAGTGCACCGACGGTGCGGCTTGTTAATTCGATAATTGAGCAGGCGGTAAGGATCGGTTCCAGCGACATACACATTGAACCCTTTGAGAAGGAAGTCAGAGTAAGGTTCAGGGTTGACGGTGTTTTGCAGGAGATGATGAAAATGAACAAGCAGACTCTTCCTGCCATCGTTACCAGGGTAAAGATACTGTCCCAGATGAATATAGCCGAGAAAAGAATTCCTCAGGACGGCAGGATAGAAACGCAGGTGGACGGCAAGGATATTGACCTGAGAGTATCAACCCTACCCACAATCTATGGCGAGAAGGTTGTAATAAGGATATTGAACAAGTCCTCCTTCCTTTTATCAAAGGAGGAGCTGGGGTTAAACCCTGAAGATATTAAGAAATTCAACAGGATAGTATCAAATCCTTATGGGATAATATTGGTTACAGGCCCTACGGGAAGCGGCAAATCCACAACCCTTTACAGCATATTGACCGAGCTTAACGATGCAAAAAAGAACATAATAACTGTGGAGGACCCGGTGGAATATACCATAGCAGGCGTAAACCAGGTCCAGGTCAACGTCAAGGCCGGACTGACCTTTGCCAACGGGTTGAGGTCCATTCTCAGGCAGGACCCCAATATAATAATGGTCGGAGAAATAAGAGATAATGAGACAGCAGAAATAGCAGTAAGATCCTCTCTCACCGGACATCTTGTATTGTCCACCCTTCATACCAATGATGCCCCGGGCGCAATTACAAGGCTTGTAGACATGAGCGTCGAGCCTTTCCTTGTATCCTCCTCGCTTGTCGGTGTAATAGCCCAGAGACTTGTAAGAAAGGTCTGCAGCAGCTGCAAGGAGGAATACCTGGCTGAGGATTGGGAGAAAAGGATTCTCATGTACAATTACAATATGGAAGAAAAGCTGGTGCTGCATAGAGGTAAAGGCTGCCAATTCTGCGGAGGCAGCGGTTATAAAGGCAGGACGGCAATTTTTGAAATAATGCCGATAACAAAAAAGCACAGGGCGCTTATTGACAGGAGAGCCACAACAGATGAGCTGAGAGAATATTCTGTAAGAGAAGAGGGCATGATTACCCTGAGACAGAATGCGATAAAGCGTGTTCTGGACGGAACTACAAGTATTGAGGAGTTGCTCAGGGTCACATATGAACAGACATAAAGGAGTGCGGTATTTATGGGATTAAAGGAGCTTCTTGGTGCAACAATAGAAAAAAAAGCCTCAGACCTGCATGTGACGGTTGGAGTCCCGCCAATGCTTCGGATAAATGGGGCAATATGCCCATACGGGGATCTAAAGATGCTTCCACAGGATGTTTTGAGGCTGCTGGAAGAGATTCTGGAGGACAGGCAGCTGAAAATACTTGATGAAAGCGGGGATATGGATACTTCCTATTCCGTTGATGGACTGGGAAGGTTCAGATTCAATATTTACAAGCAGAGGGGAACTTATGCCTTTGTAGCAAGGGCGATACCGTTTTCAGTGCCGGACTTAACACAATTGGGGCTTCCTCCTGTTATCGGGGAGCTTGCAAATATTTCAAAGGGCATGATTCTGGTGACCGGTCCTACGGGAAGCGGCAAATCAACTACTCTTGCGGCAATGCTTGACAAGATAAACAATGAGAGGAACGAGCATATTATAACACTTGAGGATCCGATAGAATTTCTTCACAGGCACAGAAGGAGCATAATAAACCAGAGGGAAATAGGCTGTGATACCAAAAGCTTCGCGGCTGCATTGAGATCATCCCTGAGGCAGGATCCGGACATAATACTCGTAGGTGAAATGCGGGACCTGGATACTATAGCCACAGCGCTTACAGCTGCAGAAACAGGCCACCTGGTACTGTCCACCCTTCATACTATAGGTGCCGCCAAGACAATAGACAGGATAATAGATGTATTCCCGCCGCACCAGCAGTCACAGATAAGGGTTCAGCTGTCAACCGTACTGCAGGCAGTAGTATCTCAGCAGCTTATACCCAGGGCGGACGGAAAGGGTAGAGTAGCTGCGGTTGAAGTAATGGTAGTCAATAATGCAATCAGAAACCTTATACGTGAAGGTAAAAGCCATCAGATAGCTTCCAGTATACAGACCGGGAGCAAGTACGGGATGCAGTCCATGGATTCGTCAATAAACGGTCTGTATAGAAGAGGTCTCATTACAGAAGCAGATGCGCTGACCTGTGCCCTGGATCCCGAATTGGTGCTTAAACTGGGATAACATGACTATTAACATATCAATGCATCTCATTGATATTGTGTTCTGCTGCTATAAATAAATAATGTTACAGGGCACATAAGGAGTGAAGGCGATGGCCTATTTTATATACAGATCGGTCGATCCGAAAGGGAAAATAGTTAAAGGCAATGTGGAGGCAATTGATAAGGCTGCTGCCTTGTATATCATAAAGCAAAAAGGCCTGATTCCTCTTGAGGTAAATGTTGATAAAGACTTTACCCATTGGTTGAGAAAAGTGAACTATAACAGGATACCTGTGAAGGATATCGCAATTTTATGCAGGCAGTTTGCTGCAATACTTACTGCAGGAGTCACCGTTCTTTCTGCAATGGACATGCTGAGGAAGCAGACCTCCAATAAAAGGCTCCGCAATGCTGTCGACGCTGCCTTTGAGGATCTTCAGAAGGGCAGGACCCTGTCCCAGAGCTTAAGAGCCAGAGAAGGCATATTTCCGGAGCTTCTCGTCAGCATGATAGAAGCAGGGGAGCTTAGCGGCACCCTGGATAATACTATGGTCAGGATGGCAGCACACTACGAGAAGGAAAGCTGGATAACCGGCAAGGTAAAGGCTGCCATGACATATCCTCTGATCCTCCTTTCTGTATCGTTGCTTATGGTGATATTCCTGGTATATTTCATACTGCCTAATTTCATGACCCTTATAGATACCTCCGGCGGCGAGATTCCCGCACTTACAAGAACAGTCATGAATGCTACGGAATTTGTCCGTACCAGATGGTATGTCGTCATAGCGGTATTTGTTGCAGCTGCTGTGGCCTTCAGGTATTTCACAACAAGAAAGAAAGGCAGGAGGCTATATCACGGAATTCTTCTCAGGGTACCTGTTTTGGGTAAGGTAATCAAAAGGATAGTCGCTTCAAAATTTACAAGGACCCTTGGCATATTGTTGGCAAGCGGAATTTCGCTGCTGTCCTCCCTGGAGTCTGTCAGGAATGTCGTTGGCAATGCAGTTGCTGAGGAAGCAATAGAGAATGCATTGACTGCGGTGAAAAATGGGGAGGGGCTGGCAGCTTCTCTTGAGGCAACGCCTATTTTTGATACGATGGTAGTTAAAATGATACAAATAGGTGAGGATACCGGATCTTTAGATGAAATGTTAATTAAGACAGCGGATTTCTTCGATACTGAAGTGGAAGCAGGGCTCACTCAGCTTATGCTGCTTATTGAGCCTATCATGCTCATACTTATGGGGACTATAGTCGGTGTAATTGTAGTGGCAATGCTGCTGCCGATGTATGGTATGCTGAATAACCTGAATATTTAGGAGAAAAATTGAAGGGTATAATAATATATGAATTCTGATATTATAATTGTTTATTCTTATATTTTCTTTGTGGGCTGCTGCATGGGAAGCTTTTATAATGTATGCATATACAGGCTTCCAAGAGGCGAGTCCCTGGTCAGGCCTCGGTCCCACTGCACAGGCTGCGGTCATACCCTGGGTGTTCTGGATCTGATCCCGGTGTTCAGTTATTTGGCACTAAAAGGGAGGTGCAGGTACTGCAAATCGGATGTATCTATGAGATACATAATGGTTGAGATAATCTGCGGTATAATGTTCACATTTGTTTTTCACTTTTATTTCATATCTTTTAAGTCACTGTTATTAGTCACAACATTGAGTATCGGGCTGATTGCGGGCTTCATAGCCTATGACAGGCATTCAAGGTCCGGTAGGAGGAATGATAATGTTTAACAGATTGCACATTGAACTTGAGAATGATACAGTGAGATATATTTATGGATCTATTGCGGGTGGAAAAATAAATATTAGGAATTGGGGCATGAAGCATCTGATGCCCGGGTGCTTTGTAAATGGCAAAGTAGCAGATGAGGCTGAATTTACAAGAGCACTGACTGAATTGAAAAAGGAAATAGGGAAGATACGGGGGTCAGTGCATCTGACGGTGAATGACGGGAGCTTCATCACCCGTCCTGTAGAGCTGCCTGTTATGAAGGACAAGGATATAGAGAAACACCTATCTATGGAAGCAGAACAGTACCTGCCTATAAACAGCAGTGACTTCCAGATGAGCTTCCGGACAATCGGAAGGAATACAAAGGATGAGGAACCGGGAAACAGCGTCATGGTCTCTGCAGGCCCAAGGGAAAGCATCAGCAATATATTGAAGTGCTTTGACAGCTGCAAGCTTAATGTAAAATTAATGGATGTTTACCCAAACAATATATGCAGGCTGCTCAGGCAACCGGAGGAAAACGATTATGCCGTAGTGGACATGAGAAGAAACAACGTCAACATAACAATATTTGAGGACAGGAAGTTTTATATGCATTCATACCTGCCGGTGAATTTTGAAGCTCTGTTTGATGAGTACATAAAAGATAACGGAATTATTAAGGATGAGTTTCTGCAGGAATATTTTTACGGAAGCTATAGCTTCGTTTATATAAATCAGGATGAAACAGAAATGGAAGAGAAGCTAAGAGAAAACCTTTCGGGAACCCTCAGACAAATTACCAGATATCTGGATTATTTCAACTCAAGACATTTTGGTAAAACTGTCGATAATGTATATATAATAGGGGAAAATGGAATGTTGAAGGGATTGAAGGATGTACTGGGCGTAAGCTTCAATACAAAGGTCACTATAGGCCTGGAAGCTTTTGACATGCGGTATTCAATTGTTGACAGGGCATTCCTGAGGGAGCAGCTGGGCTATTACGGCATATTGGGAATGATGTTGAGGGGTAAGAGCCGATGAGAGACATAAATCTTATTCCAGAAGAATATCTGAAGAAGAAAAGCAGACCGAAGGTTTTTGCTTTAGGAGCTGTTATTGCAGTACTGACAGCAGCTCTGCTTGTTTATCTGTATATTGTTCCTTTAACTGCAATAAAAAACCTGGAGCAGGATATTAAAGAATACGATGAGATAATACTTGATTATAATATCCTGAAAAATAAGATTGACAAAATGCAGGAAAGTGAGGAGCTAATTCAGAAAAAGCTGGAGGTACTGGGTAGAATAAGTGCCGGGGAGATAAAGCCGACAAAAGTATTTGAAATGGTGCTGAGTTCGCTGCCTGCAGACGTATGGCTTACTGAACTGAGCTACACATTTACTGATGTGAGTCTGACAGCAGTGGCGGAAAGCGCTTCCGGTGCAACAGAATTCTATATTGAGCTCAGTAAAAAGGATGGCTTTGAAGATATAAGACTCAGTACAATTACAGTAGATGGGGACGGCTACAATTTTACGATTCAGTTCTCATTAAGCACAGGAAGTGAAGAGGATAATGAAAATAAAGCTAAATAAAAGAGAAGTGCTGCTTTTATCGGTCCTTGCCGTTGCAGCATTCATATATGGATATCTGAATTATCTTATATTCCCAAGCTATGCAAGGATAGAAGAGCTGAATAGCGAGCTTGCACAGAAGAGGCAGATAGCTGTAGACAGGGATGAAGCCCGGGAGAAGCTGGAGCTGATGGACAGCGTACTGGAAAAGAACAAGGCCGAGCTTGCGGATATAGAGAAGATGATACCGTACAATGTAAAGCTGCCGGAAATAATTGTGAATATCGACAGCAAGATCTCCGCACTTGATATGGATATACAGTCCATTGGCGTCGGAGAACCTGATACAGCCAACAAGGAGTACGATATAGTACCTGTCAATGTAACAATGAGCGGCAACTATGACAGTTTAATCGCCTTTATAAAATACATAGAGGATAATGAAAGGAAGTTCATAATAGACAGCTTCACATTGGCTCCGGTAAACAGAGCTGAAGCAGTACCTTTCGATATTTCAATGAGAACCTTTGTGCTGAAGGACTCTGAAGCGGCAGCGATCCCTGAACCCCAGGACTATTACTTCTTCAGGCATAACAATGGAAAAGCCTATCCTTTCCTTGAAGGCGGCAAAAAAACCTATGAGCCTGCCAAGGGTATTACTGATGATATAGAGGACATGGAAAAGAAATATGATAAACTGGATAATATACTGGATGGGTTTAAAGGGGTAGTCCCTGATTTGAATGGAACAGGAGAGGAAGACTAGTATGTACATCTTAGCTGCAGCAGCGAGCTTTATATTGACTGCACTTGTCTTGCAGTCTGTCAGGATTATAGAAAAAAGAGCAGGTGTCAGCGCTGCTGAAAATAAAACAGGTTTGGGCTTTGCGGTTTTTGTGTTTATATTCATTCTGGCTGCAAACATATATCTGTCATACATAAAAGCAGCGCCCGGATATTTCCTGCTGCTGAATACCTTGCTGCTGACTGCAGTGGTATCCTTTTACCAGGATCTGAAATACAAGGAGATTGAGGATGAAATCCATATTATTTCCCTTGCAGCAGCCCTGATAGGACTTGTTATAAAAGGTTTCAGCCCGCTGGATTCTCTGCTTGGACTGCTGGCAGGAGGCGGAACCCTGCTTTTGATCGCTGTCCTGACAAAAGGAGGCATGGGAGGGGCGGACATCAAGCTGAATGCTGTGTATGGGCTCATACTGGGACTGAAGCTTACAGTACTGTCACTACTCATAGCTTTTACAGCCGGGGCTCTTATAAGTCTGCTGCTTATTATGCTGAAGCTTAAGGGCAGGAAGGATGTAATACCCTTTTCGCCTTTTCTATCCGCAGGAGCATTGCTTTCATTTACTTTCGGAGAAAGTATTATAAATATATACCTTAATCTTATACTCGTATAAATATAAAGGGGGACATGCTATGTACAGGTTAAAAAACTACATGGAAGAGTTGGTCGTAAAGAAATCAGACGATATTTTAAAGCTCCTCAACATATGCAAATGCGAGAAATGCAGGCTGGATATAATGGCGCTGGCCTTGAACGAGCTTCCTGCAAAATATGTGGTGACCGACAAAGGGGAGCTTTACACAAAGGTAAGGGAGCTAGAGCAGCAGTTTGAGGTGGACGTGGAGACTGCAATTGTAAAAGCCGCCATATTTGTAGGTAAAAATCCAAAGCATGATATTTAAGAATAAAGGTACGGATGTGGTTCATATGATTAAAAAATGCATCCATAATAAAAAAGGCCTCACCCTGGTAGAGGTTTTGTTGTCGTCTGCACTTATACTGCTTGTTTTTACAGGCTTTATCAATGCATTTTATTATAGCGTGAATTTAAGGGTCAACAGCCAGAACAGACTGCAGGCAATGCTTAAAGCCCAGACCTGCCTGGAGGAGCTCAGAGGCTCCCGGGGTGAGCCTGACGATAACGGTGAATGGACGGAGCTTGAAGAACTGGAAGAATGGCTTGTGGGTGAAATGGACTATGAAGAAAGCAGTGACGGAGTTTATGAAAAGGATAATATTGTCCTGACTCTCATAGACTCTGATACTGGTATCCCGGAAAAGCTTATACCGGTATATGTGGAGGTCAGCTATAAAGACCAGATGGATAAGAACAAAGTGCGGTCCGTGAAGCTTCAGACCAGGCTCAGGGAATTTTAACTGTGATCAGAGGTAGCGATATGAATATAAAGCTGATAAAGGAAAAAAAAGGCTCTGCCTTTTTATATGTGGTTTTGGTAGTCTTTTTTGTGGTTCTGATGGGTGGAATGGCTATAAATCTACTCACTTATGAAATCCGCGTAAACAAGATTACTGAGAAGCGTATAGAAGCCAAATATCTGGCAGAGGCGGGTATCGAGCATGCAATGCTTGGGGATAGTACTGCTGGTTCAGAGACCATACGTGATGAAGAAGGAAATATTCTATATGAGTATTCATACTCTGTATCAGGGAGCACAATAGACATAACCTGCTACGGATACCTGGAAAATGAAAAGAAGATCAAGATTGAGTGCAGTGTAGAGGATGACATAATAATCGAATGGAACGAAACTCAGATGAACTGATAAGGCTTGGTGATATGCATGAGAGGGAATCATTATCTAAATAAGAAGGGCTTCACATTACTGGAGCTCTTAATTGCTGTTTCTATTTTCGGAATTTTATTAGTCATGACCTTCAACATTATTAACTATGTGACAAAATTTGAAAAATCAGAATCAGGCCAATTCAGTGAGAGGGCATATGTCAGGAGGGCATTGTCGGAAATCACCGGTACTATACAGAGTGCAAAAGATATTTTTCAGCCGGATCTGAAATTTGGAATGCCGACAGGAGAGATAATAGAATATAAGTTAAGCGATAAAAATGTGAATAAGGTTGTCGATGGCACACCGTACAGGCTGATGGAGTCGGTGGACGAGTTCAGGATCACGGAAATAAACAACCGGCTGTTCAACATTCATATAAAGACTTCGAAAGAAGGAAAGGTATATGACTTTAAGGTTGATAAGAGAAGAAACATCACTTTAAAGTCAGATGCTGTCATCAGTTCTATTTCACCTACATCGGAGGTTTTTGATAAAAACATTCATCAACAGCAGGACATAGATATTACTCTTTATTTGAACGGTAATGAGTTTATTGACCTTCGGAACGGCGGGGATATACTGACATTGGATACAGATTACTCAGTCTCGGGCAGTGGAGATGTAGTGACAATAAAGAGAGAATATCTGAAAAAACAATTAGTTGGGACTATTGAAATAATTTTTGATGTCAATATTGGACTGGACCCTGTATTGACTGTTGAAATAAAAGATACAAGCTCACAAATAAAAATAGAGGGCAATTCCCTGACTGATGACCTTGTCAGGATGAACTTTCCGGGGAATCTGGATATAGACCCTGGGGATAATAAATGGACACTGACTGTCACAAATGGTACAGTAGCAGAGGATATAAACATAGATGACCTTGTTGTTTCAGGCCTACCGCAAGGAATCAATGCTGAGGCGGCAAAGCTTGAAGGTGAAAACAAGATAGTGGTTACACTATCAGGTACGGTGTCGACACCCATTACTTCAGTTAAACCTATAGGTATAATAATAAAAAATTCCGGTGTTGATGAGACATCGGCTTTAAATTCGGAACCAATTAAGGTATTCATATTGCCCGGATCCGCATCTCCTTCTCCAGAGCGAAATTTAATGTATACAAACAAAATAAATAAGAGCGGCAGGGTTACGATTACTGGTGATGTTGTAATCGGCGATGGGAAAAGTGACATAAACATGAATGATCGGACTGATATTTACGGATATGTATATATTGATGGTAAGCTTAATGTGAATGAAAGGTTCATAGTCGGAAAAGAAGATAAACCCGTCAAGGTATTTGTTAAGGGGTCTGCTAATTTCAATAGCAATACAACAATAAATGGTGACTTATACTATAGTAACCAATTGCAGCAAGAAAGCAATCTGACCGTAACCGGCGTAAAAGAACATAGGCCTGTGGAAATTCCACCATTAACTATTCCTGAGCTTAAATCAAAACAATGGTATATAAATAATGGATATACTGTTGTCAACAGTTATTGGCCTAAAGTGGAGCTTGTAGATAATGGGAAGTATTATTATGAAATAGACTACAGTTTTGATAATCCTATCAAAGGGCTACAGGATGTAACAATAGTAGGTAAAGGAAATATTGGTTTTAACGCCAAATTCGAAGGAAGCGGTATATTATTTGCGCCAAATGGGACAATATCATCGTCCGGCAGTTTTAATTTTACAGGTATGTGCATTAGCAATTGTACAACCTTGAACAATGGTGGTACTCTGACATTCAAGCGTTATGCCGAATTGCCTTTTGATGAAAGCTATCAGTAAGAAAATAAGGAGCATAATATGATACTTTTCGGTCCATCTGGAAATTCAGATATTTTTTATGAGCAGGGCTACAAAAGCTCCCTGGAGATGCCGGCCTGGCTTAAGAACATGGGGCTGGACGCTTACGAATACTCCTGTGCCCGGGGTGTGAGGCTGCAGCCTGAAATGGCGGAAAAGCTGGGGGGCATAGCTAAGGAGAACGGGATTTCCATGAGCGTACATGCCCCGTACTATATCAATCTCGCCTCTGAGGATCCACAGGCAATTGAGAAATCCTTCGGGTACATTGTTGATACATCAAGGACAGCAGAGCTTATGGGAGCAAAGAGGGTGGTGCTGCATACGGGCTCATTGGGGAAGCTGTCAAGAAGCAGGGCTTATGAAAATATAAAGACCAATTTGGACAAAGCAGTGAAGTTATTGAAGGACAAAGGCATTACAGTATCCTTATGCCCTGAGACACTTGGAAAGAAGAACCAGATGGGAACCCTGGACGAAATACTGGAGCTGTGCCTCCTTGACGAATCCCTTATACCCACACTGGATTTCGGGCATCTTCATGCACTTAATGCAGGAGCCCTGAAGAAGAAAAGCGATTATGAAAAGGTGTTTGACCGGCTTTTTACCGTCTTGGGTGAGGAAAGAGGAAGAACGATACATATTCATTACAGCAGGATCGAGTTTACGGAAAAGGGCGGGGAGAAAAAGCACTGGTCCTATGATGACCTGGAGTATGGGCCGGAGTTTGAGCCTCTGGCGGAGTGCTTGATAGAATATGGAGTTTCTGCTACTGTTATCAGTGAATCCCGTGGTACCATGGCAGAGGATTCCCTCAAGGTGAAAAAAATATATAACAGAATAGCAGGAGAACACTTGTCCGGTCTGGAAAATTTATGATAATATTATATTGGTCAAAGTATTAATATTTTTTGGCTTTTTATGAAGCCATATAAGTTGCAAAAATTCTATTACATTCTATCTTCGCAAACATCCTCAGGTCGAACCAGCTGCGCAGGGCTGTTTGCTCGATACAATGTAAGAATTTTATTGCAACTTATGTATATATTATTTGAAAGGGGTTTATGCTTGTGAATAAAAGAATTGACGGTTTAAGAAAGTTAATGCTGGAAAAGAAGCTTGACGGAGTGTTTGCCTATTCCGGTGAGAACAGAAGGTATTTAAGCGGCTTTACAGGCTCAACGGGCTTTGTTGTTATAGGAAAAAATATTACCCGGTTTATTACCGATTTCAGATATAAGGAACAGTCGGCCAAGCAGTGCGAAGGCTTTGAAATAGTAATACAGAGCAACAACCTTATGGAAAAGATAGCAGAGGCTCTGAAAAAGGATGGTATTAGAAGGCTGGGTATAGAAGAGGACTTTATGACGGTAGGCTTTTGCGAGGATCTGAAAATGGCCTTGCCGGGAATAGAGCTTTTACCCGCAAGAAGTATTTTTTCAAGGTTAAGGGTAACAAAGGACGCTGCAGAGGTGGATAATATCAGAAAGGCGGCAGCTATTGCAGATGAAGCCTTCAGACATATACTGGGCTATTTGAAGCCAGGTATGAGCGAAGCGGAAGTAGGTCTGGAGCTTGAATATTTCATGAAGAAAAAAGGTGCGTCAGGTACATCCTTCGATTCCATTGTGGCTTCAGGAGTCAGGTCGTCACTGCCTCATGGAATTGCGTCTGAAAAGACAATCGAAAATGGAGAGTTCTTGACACTTGATTTCGGTTGTGTTTATAATGGATATTGTTCAGATATGACAAGAACAGTATTTATTGGTAAGGCAGAAGAAAAGCACAGGAAGATATATGACATAGTACTGAAAGCGCAGATAGAGGCGTTAAAGGGCATAAAGCCCGGTGTGACCGGCAGGTCGATAGACAAGATAGCAAGAGATATAATAACAGCAGAAGGCTATGGAGAATATTTCGGTCACGGCCTGGGTCACGGAGTAGGACTTGCAGTACATGAGGATCCGAGACTCAGTGTATTGGGAGAGAACATACTTGAAGCAGGCATGATAGTGACCGACGAACCGGGCATATACATTCCGGACTTCGGCGGTGTAAGAATAGAGGATCTGGTCCTTGTAACAGAAGCAGGAGCAGAAACCCTGAGCAAATCTCCGAAGGAATTAATAGAATTATAGGTTTCGGGGTTACGGGGTTTCGAGGCTGCGGGGCGTAGGGAACGCATTGTATACGTTACGCTGTAGGGGCGACCACCGGTCGTCTGAAAAACTTCGAAGGCTTTACCTAAATCGCGCAACACGAAACGCGTAACGCGCAACCATACCCAATAGGAATACCCAGGCTTCGCACGAGCCACGAGCCACGTGGCAGGACCCAATAGGAATACCAAATAGCGCAATTAACGTATATCATTTCGCAAAATATTAAACAATTACTATAGAAGGATTTTTGCGATTAATATTAACAAATAAACATATGGAGGGATAGGATTAATGTTATCAGCTGGTGAATTTAGAAAAGGTTTGACATTTGAAATGGATGGAAATATTTATACGATTGTTGATTTTCAGCATGTTAAGCCAGGCAAAGGTGCTGCTTTTGTCAGAACAAAGCTTAAAAACATAATAACCGGAGCAGTGACAGAAAGAACCTTTAATCCGACGGATAAGTATCCGAAGGCTCACATTGAGAGAAAAAGCATGCAATTCTTATATGAAGACGGCGGCCTGTATTATTTCATGGATAACGAAACCTATGAGCAGATACCTCTTAACCACGACCAGGTAGAGGATGCGATAATGTATCTTAAGCCTAATGATACAGCCAATATAAAATTTTACAAGGGTGAAGCTTTTTCCGTAGAGCCTGAAAACTTTGTGGAAATGGAAGTAACAGAAACAGAGCCCGGCTTCAAGGGCGATACCGCAACAGGCGCAACAAAGCCTGCAACTGTTGAAACAGGCGCAACTGTAATGGTTCCTTTATTCATCAACATAGGTGATAGAATCAGGATAGATACAAGAACAGGCGAATACATGGAAAGAATGTAAGAAACTCAGGGAATTTCTGGATAATATGCAGTCCATGTAATGCATATAGTAGTCAATACTGGAGAGAATACTGAGAGTAGCAAAAATAAAGGAGGAGTAAATATGGAATATCTATACGAAAGAGTAGCCTACCTTAAGGGACTGGCAGAAGGGATGAAGGTAGACGAGTCAACAGATCAGGGCAAATTAATCTCTAAAATAATAGATGTATTAAGTGATTTTGCAGATGCCATCAATGAGCTCAATGAATCCCAGAGCGAGCTTGATGAGTATGTAGAAGCGATAGATGAGGACCTTTCAGCTTTGGAGGATGACCTGTGCTTTGATGATGAAGAAGATGATGACGAGTTTGAAGATGACGATGATTATGACTATGTTGAAGTAGAGTGCCCGCACTGCAAGGAATTTGTTTATCTGGACGAGGACCTGGTAGAAAGCGGTGAGCAGGTTGTATGCCCCAACTGTCATGAGCCTATAGAATTTGAATTCGAATGCGGCTGCGGCTGCGGTCATGACCACGAATAGCAGATAACAGCAAATAGAAAGACTCAATTGAACCTATGATTCAATTGAGTCTTTTTTTTGTTATAGTAATTATTTCAGATAAGCTGTCATATCTATAGTACAAATCAAAATTTGTACAAAGGACAGGATATGGCTATGAGCAATGATATTAAAATACTGGAGGTACTGGATTATTTACCGAAGCATATCAGGCAGATGATAAGAAAGCTTCCTGAGGAGACCTTGGCGGGTATCGAAGAAATACGCTTGAGGCTGGGAAAGCCCCTATGCGTTTCAGGCTGTGACCTGGAGCTGTTTATTACTGCCGACGGGAAAGATACAGCAGACGCGGGAAAGGCTTATCTGGTAAGTGGGGATGATCTGAAAAGCTCGCTTCAGCTGGTATGCAATTTTTCCATGTATTCTGTGGAGGAGGAGCTCAAGAACGGCTTTGTCACTGTATGCGGCGGCCACAGGGTAGGAGTATGCGGACGGGTAGTGGCGGAAAACAGCAAAGTCAGGACCATGAAGGATATAAGCTACATGAATTTTAGAATTGCGAAACAGATAATAGGTGCTTCAGATAAAGTAATAGGCTATTTGATACGGTCACCTGACTGTATATACAATACACTTATCATATCACCTCCCCAATGCGGCAAGACAACACTTTTAAGAGATCTTACCAGAAAACTCAGCAGCGGAAGCGAAGCACACCTGTTTCAGGGCATGAAGATATCTTTGATAGATGAACGCTCTGAAATAGCTGCCTGCAGCCTAGGAATACCAAGAAACGATGTGGGGATAAGGACGGATGTCCTGGATGGCTGCCCCAAAGCGGAGGGCATATTGATGATGATAAGGTCGATGTCTCCGGAGATCATAGCAACGGATGAAATCGGAAGAAGGGAAGATGCTGATGCAATAATCGATGCTGTCAATGCAGGGGTGAAGGTTGTTACTACAATACACGGCAGCAGTATAGGAGACTTCCTGAAAAAACAGGATCTTAGCCGGATACAGAGAGGAGTCTTTGAAAGATATGTGGTCCTGAGCAGGAGGAATGGTGTTGGAACAATTGAAGCTGTACTGGATGGAAGCTTTAACCTGTTGTTTGATATAAATCAAAAATGAGGGGATCGGATTGTTGTTAAAGATTATGGGGGGCTTGTTGATCATTACAGCAAGCGGTTTATTGGGGATACTTTTTTCCAACAGACTGTCATCAAGATATAATGAACTGAAAAACTTAAGAAGGTTCATGCAAATGCTGGAGACTGAAGTGACTTATGGCGCCACACCTCTGCCGGCTGCTCTGAGGAATATTTCAAACAAAGCAGAAGGTCTTATAAGCAGTTTTTTTGTTTGCATTTCAGACAGCCTGACAGATAGACGCTTTTATACCCTATGGGACGCGTGGGTATTTGCAGCGGATACTGCACTCGCGGATTCATCCCTGCAGAGGAGCGATATTGAGCTTGTTAAGAGCTTTGGAAGCATACTTGGCGGTTCCGACAGAGCGGATCAGAAAAAGCACTTTGAGCTATTTTATCTGCAATTGAAGCATCAGGAGGATGCTGCGCTGGAAGAAATAAAGAGAAGCTCAAAAATGTACAGAAGCCTGGGTTTTTTATTGGGAATTGCAGTATTTGTTGTTCTAGTATAAATAAAACAATCAGTAGAAGGGGGCAGTAAAATGGATGTCAACCTGATATTCAGAATAGCAGCGATAGGCATTGTAGTGGCAGTACTAAACAGGGTGCTCAACCAGTCCGGCAGGGAGGAAATGGCCATGATGACCACTTTGGCCGGGGTTGTGGTTGTCCTTATGATGGTGATAAGCCTGATCAGCAATTTATTTGACAGTGTAAGAACCATGTTCCGTCTGTAAGGTGATATTATGGATATCATGAGAATTGTTATGGTAGGGATCATTGCGGCAGTACTGGCAGTGCTCCTGAAGGAGGAAAGGCCTGAGATAGCTGTTGTGATAAGTATTGTTACCGGTCTTGTCATATTCATGTTTCTGATAACCAAGCTTAACTCCGTGATGTCGGTGCTGAAATACTTTGCCAGCAAAGCTAATATTGACGTATTATATTTTTCTACAATTCTGAAAGTCATCGCAATAGCGTATATAACTGAATTCGGCGCACAGATATGCAGGGATGCAGGTGAGGGTACCATAGCCTCGAAGGTTGAGCTTGCCGGGAAGGTGCTTATCATGGTTACAGCTATACCTATTCTTGCGGCACTGATGGATATAATGATAAAGATCATACCATAGTGTTAATAAGCACAACTTTAGTATTGTGACTCTGCTGGATTACAGATTCTTCAGTAAAGAGGCACATAAAATTGATGTACGTCTGTAAAAGGGGGATAAACATGAGAAAAGGCATAACTTTCCTTATGATAATGATCATGCTCTCCATATGTGCCGTATATTGTGATGACACCGGTGATATTCTGCAGGATCAACTTGATAATCTTGATATAAGTGAGATAGAAAAGTATGTTGACAGCATAAATAAGGAATCTGAAGGCATGGTACCGGAAGTGAATGTCAGGGAACTGGTATTTGGCCTGTTCAAAGGTAATACCATTGAGAATCTGAAGGAAATAGGCAGAGGAATAGTCAACATTTTCTTCAAGGAAGTAATAAATAATTTCAACATTATGGGCAGGCTTCTGATATTGGCAATATTCTGCGCGATGCTGCAGAATCTGCATAATGCCTTCGAAGAGGATGCAATAGGCAGGCTGGCTTATGGAATTTGCTACATACTGATAATAATTATGTCTGTGAATAGCTTCAATGATGCTATGAAAATCGGAGTGCATGCCATTGATACAATGGTCGGCTTCATGCAGGCGCTTCTGCCTACATTGCTGGCCTTACTGGCTGCAGTAGGCGGGATTTCCTCCTCAGCTGTGTTCCAGCCGCTGTTGTTTGGCTCCATAACACTGATAACAACACTTATCAAGGTGTTCGTAATGCCGCTTATACTTTTCTCTGCAGTTCTCAGCATATTGAACAATCTTTCAGACTCGATAAATATTTCAAAGCTGGCTTCTCTGCTGAAACAGGCTGCGGTAGGTGCTTTAGGCCTGATGCTTACAGCTTTTACGGGAATAATAACTGTGCAGGGCATAGCCTCTGCTTCAATAGACGGAGCGACGATAAGGTCTGCGAAGTTTGCGGTGGACAACTTCATACCTATTGTGGGGAGCTTCCTTTCCGACGCTTTTGATGCAGTTGTCAGCTGTTCAATGATATTGAAGAACGGAATAGGAATAGCCGGCTTCATAGTGCTGCTTCTGATATGCAGCTTCCCGCTCATAAAGATGTTCTCCATTGTTTTGATATATAAGGTAGCAAGTGCTCTTATACAGCCTATTCTCGACAACCAGATAGTACAGTGCCTGAATGATATGAGCAATGCAATACTCACACTTCTGACCTGTGTATTGTCAGTTGCAGTCATGTTCTTTATGGCTCTTACGGTCATCATGGGTGTCGGCAATATGACTGTAATGGTCAGGTAGGTGATTTGATGGCTGACTTTTTACGGACCTGGATATTGAATATAACTGTGATAATCATTTTTATAATGTTCCTGGACACTATAATGCCTAACAGCTCGATGAAAAGATACATAAATGTAGTAGTCGGGCTTTTGGTGATAATAGTGGTCATAAGGCCCTTTGTACTGGTAAAGGACTATGCTGAAAGCTTCAACAGTGAATTCCTTGAGACAACTAACTTTATGGAACATAGCGGAGGCCAGGAAAATATCACCGAGATCAGCAAGTACCAGCAGCAAAAAGCAGTGGAAATTTTCGAGGACAATCTGAAAGGACAGATTCTAAAGCTGGTAAAAAACAGTACAGGGTCAGATTATAACGGAGTGCTGGTAGAGCTGGAGCTGGAGAAGGATTTTGAAAATGAGGACTTTGGTAATATAAAGTCAATAAAAGTTACTTTGAACAGGGATGAAAAAGAAGTGATTGAAGTGGACAGGATAAAAATCAATGTTGGCGGGGGTACAGGTAAAAATAAAAATGTAATTAATGAAGACAAAGCTGAATATAATTTGAATGATAGCAAGATAAGCAGCGAGATAAAGGATGTAATAAGCAAAGCTTTAGGAATCAGCGGGTCGGTTGTCAGCGTTGATGTACAGCAGTAATAATGCAAGGAGGAAATCTTATGAAATTACTTGAGTGGTTAAAGGATAAACTTAAGAAGGACAATATTTTGATGCTTAACTTATCTAAAAAAACCATGACAAACTTAGTAATTGTATTCTGCCTGGGCTTGGCTCTCATTCTGATTGCTGATTTTTACATGGATTTAAAAATTGATAGGACAGCTGAAGAGGATGATAATAATGGAGATACACAGACAGATCTAGTAACTGCCGACAATACAGCACCTGATTATGTAAGGGGACTGGAGAACGAGCTATCATCAATACTCAGTAAGATTCAGGATGCCGGAAGGGTTTCGGTTATGATTACCCTGAAAAGCGGAAGTGAGATAATTCCGGCAAAGGATGAATCAATCTCTGACAAAGTGACCAATGAAAAGGACACAAGCGGCGGAACCAGAACAATAAATGAAAAAACAACAGACGATAAGGTCGTATTTACAGCCGCTCAGGGAGGCAGTTCAAAGCCTTTGATATTAAAGGAGATAAATCCGGAGGTTAAAGGGGTAATTGTAGTTGCGGAAGGGGCAAAGGATTCAAAGGTCAAACTTAAGATTTCCCAGGCAGTACAAACGGTATTGGACATTCCTGCTTACAGAGTAACGGTATATGAAAGAAATTGATATGAAATATAAATTCAAGGAGGTATAGTCATGCAAGTGAGGAGAAAAAACATTATAATATGTTCAATGATAATACTGCTGTTTGTTGTCGGTTATGCATACAACAGCTTTACTTCGGAAAGGCTGGCGGATGCAGAGCTTGACTTGGATGCGCAAGTACTGAATACAAATGAGACTGAGGCAGTTGGACAGGAGGATAAGGCAGCTGCGGAAATGACTGGTGCTGAACTGGAAGGCGAAGCAGCTGTGATAGAAGACAACAGTAATGAGGCCATAGAGACTGCAGGAGCCTCCTTCTTCTCGGAATACAGGCTTGAGAGGGATAAGAACAGGAGCAAGGAAGTAGAAATGTGGCAGGATATAATAAATAGTGAGAAAGCGGAAGAAAATTTCAAGACCATGGCACAGCAAGAGCTGGTAAAGATTGTAGCCCTTACTGAAAAAGAAATGATAATTGAAAACCTCATAGTTGCCAGGGGTTTTAACGACGCGCTGGTTTTTCTCACGGATGACACGGCAACAGTGATCGTAGAGGCAAAGGAATTGACCCCTTCGAATATTGCACAGATTCAAGACATAGTAGTAAGAAAAACAAAGCTGGATCCGAAGAATATCAAGATAATGAAGAAAAATTGAAAATGAGCTGCAGTACATAACCCTGAAATGCAAGCTTGAATAAATATAACATTACTGTATAATATAATAATGTCGGGTAAAACAACATTACATATATTTGTAAATATATTCGGGTTTTGTTATAATTAATTCATGGATCACTTACAACATACAAGGGGGTGCAATAGTTGGAAAAAGAGATAAAATTAGATAAGTACGGTAATGTCAAGATTGCAGATGACGTTGTTGCAATCATTGCTGAAATAGCAGCCAGAGAAGTGCAGGGAGTCTCATCAATGAGCGGCGGAATAGCTGACAGCATAACTGAGATACTCGGCAAGAGGAACCCTTCAAAGGGTGTAAAGGTGGAGGTAGGCGAAAAGGAAGCTGCAATAGACCTTTATATTATTGTTGACTATGGAGTCCGGATACCCGATGTGTCCTGGCAGATACAGGAGAATGTCAAGAAGGCTGTAGAGACAATGACCGGTCTCATCGTGGTGGAGGTAAACATTCACATACAGGGAGTAAACCTTGAAAAAGAGGTAAAGGAAGAGGAAAATCCGGAGGTAAAATCCAAATAGACTAATTATAGACTAACCCTCTTATACAGGCATTACGCTGAAGGAGGGTTAGTTTAAATATTTGCAAAAGATTGTTTCGCAATATATTAGGAGGACATATGAGTAGAAGACTTGCCAGAGAATCTGCAATCAAATTCCTGTATAGCACGGATTTTAACAGGAATGAAAACCTTGAGGAAATGCTGAAGGTATTTTTTGATATCGATGAAGAGCAGAGTGAAGATAAGTTTCAGGACACGATCAGCGGCAATGATATCAAATTTGCAGAAGAGATAATAAAAGGAACAATAGAGAAACAGGAGCGTATAGACCGGTTGATCCAAAGCAATACCACCGGTTGGACGAAGGAAAGGATCGCAAAGGTGGATCTTGCCATATTGAGGCTTGCGTTGTATGAGATCATGTTCAGGGATGATATCCCGGACAGTGTAGCCATAAACGAAGCGATAGAACTGGCAAAAAAGTACAGTACTGATGAATCCGGAGGCTTTGTCAACGGTGTGTTGGGCAAGATAATCAGAGAAGCTGATGTGAAGGGTGTCTGAGATGTATTGTCTTGGCATCGATACCAGCTGCTATACAACATCAATTGCTGCTGTAAATGAGTCTTTTGAGCTTTGTTACGACGGCAGGATCATACTTGATGTTTCGGCAGGAGGCAGGGGACTCAGACAGTCTGATGCTTTTTTTCAGCATATCGGCAATCTGAGCCGGCTTCTTATGCAGTGTATGAAAACAGTTGAGGCTGATTCAATAAAAGGTATAGCTGTCAGTTCAAAGCCCAGGAATGCAGCCGATTCATATATGCCTGTTTTTTTGGCAGGCTTGCATACTGCAAAAACAATCAGTTCCATACTTAAGCTCCCGGTAATTGAGGTAACCCATCAGGACAGCCATATACAGGCGGGGTTATGGTCCTCTGGGTACGAAATAAAGTCAGACTTTCTGGCATATCATATTTCCGGCGGAACCACCGAGCTTTTGCATATACATAAAAAAGACCAGCTGGAGGTTACAGAGATTGGAGGCACCAGTGATCTGAATGCCGGTCAATTCATAGACCGCATTGGTGTCACCCTTGGTATGAAATTTCCCTGCGGGCAGGAGATGGACAAACTGTGCGGTGACTTTGAGATAAAGGGAATAGATGTTCCCATTAGTATAGACGAATGTTTTATGAGCCTTTCGGGTCCTGAGACCCATGTTCAGAGGCTTATCAAGGCTAAAGCACCGGAGCTCCAGGAAATTGCGGCTGTCAGCAAGGGTGTGTTCTTATGCATCGCAAGATCAATAGAAAAAACTGTGCTGAATGCAAAAAGTAAGTATGATGCTGATGAGCTGCTGCTGGTAGGTGGCGTGGCATCAAATATCATTATAAGGGATTATTTGAATAGCAGTACTGAACTGAAGAAATATGGAATCAAGCCGGTGTTTTCAGATCCGGGCTATTCCCCGGACAATGCTGCAGGTACGGCAGTGCTGGGGATGAAGGCTTTATAAGCACGTGGAGGAAGAAATGAGCAGTGAGAGAATATTTACAGTAACAGAGATAAACAACTACATAAAATATCTGATTCAGAACGACGTTCTTCTCTCCCATCTTCATGTGAAGGGGGAAATATCCAATTTCAAGCTGCATACCTCCGGTCATGCATACTTCACACTGAAGGATGCTGATTCAAGGATAAAATGTGTGATGTTCAAGGGCAATGCCTCAAAGTTGAAGTTTGTCCCGGAGGATGGCTGCGCTGTGATACTCAGAGGATATTTTTCAATATATGAGAGAGACGGTCAGTATCAGCTTTATGTTGAGGATATGATTCCCGAGGGGACAGGCTCTCTTTACAAGGCCTACGAGCAGCTTAAGAAAAGGCTTTCCGCACTGGGCTACTTCGATGAAGCCAGAAAAAAGAAGCTTCCTTTTTTACCCCGGGCTGTTGGTGTTGTCACATCTCCAACAGGGGCTGCAGTAAGGGATATAATTTCAATTATAAAAAGAAGATGCTCTTTTGTTGATATATATTTATACCCGGTGCAGGTTCAGGGAGCAGGAGCGGAAAATGAAATTGCAGAGGGAATAAGATATTTCAATTCCGGCAGGAAGGTTGATATTGTGATTACAGGCCGCGGTGGGGGCTCCATAGAAGAGCTCTGGGCTTTCAATGAAGAAGTGGTGGCTAGGGCTATATATGAATCCGAGATACCTGTCATATCGGCGGTAGGTCATGAAACGGATTATACGATTGCAGACTTTACTGCGGACCTCAGGGCGGCGACTCCTTCGGCGGCAGCGGAGCTTGCAGTACCGGACAAGTATAATCTTCTGAGCAAGGTAAAACAGTATCAATATGTTCTGAACTCTTCAATAACAAACTGTATAAACAATAAGAGAGTCAGGGTTGAGAGGATATCAAAGGACAATGTGTTCAGACAGCTGGAGAGGAAAATACTCAATATGAATCAGACTCTTGACGCTCTGAACAAGTATCTGGATTATAACATGCTGAATATATTGAAAGGAAGCAGGAATGAGCTTGATAAAGCTTCAGGAAAGCTCGGTCTGTTGAATCCTGAAGCCGCACTCGGCAGGGGTTATGGTATAGTAATAAGGAAATCGGATGGAAGGCTCCTGACCTCTGTAAAAGAAATGCAGCTTTATGAAGAGCTTGATATCAAGCTGAAGGATGGGACAGCAGTAATGGAAGTGAAGGAGCTTCACAACTTACCCTAAGGGTATATATATGTAATAATTTCACAATAATATCTTGATTGGAGAAAATATTATGAATGAGAATTTTTCATTTGAACAGGCTTTAAAGAGATTGGAAGAGATTGTTGAGACTCTGGAGGCAGGGAACATTTCCCTGGAGGAATCAATAAAAATCTATCAGGAAGGCATAACTCTTTCGAAGCAGTGCTCCGGTATGCTGGAAGAAGCAGAGGGGAAGGTCATGGCTATAATGAACCGCGGCGAAACGATGGAGGAATTCAACATAAGTTAGTGCCTCGTAACGTATATCCCTTCTAGGGCATGCGAGGCACTGAATCAAGGTTGTGCTTATTAACACTATGAATGACAAAAAATTTGCTGTGTTAATAAGCACTATATCAAGGAGGCATAAAATTGGACTTAAACCGGTATTTGTCGGAAAAAAAACAGTTGGTGGATCAGAAGCTTGATTTGTTAGTAGCAGAAAACAGGGAGATACCTGTTATTACCGAAGCAATGAGATATAGTCTGTTTGCAGGGGGTAAGAGGCTAAGGCCCATTCTTGCGCTTTTATCCTGTGAGCTGTTCTCTGGCAATGAAGAGGAAGTGCTTCCTTTTGCATGCTGTATTGAAATGATACATACCTACTCTCTTATTCATGATGACCTGCCTGCCATGGACAACGATGATCTTAGAAGAGGAAAGCCTACCAACCATAAAGTATTTGGAGAGGGTTATGCTGTTCTGGCTGGTGATGCCCTTCTGAACCATGCGTTTGAAACTATGATGGGTATCATAGTTGAAAGCCCCAGATATGAATATATAAGGGCAATGGATGTCATCTGCAGAGCTTCAGGTATTTTAGGGATGATAGGGGGACAGTGCATAGACCTGTATTCGGAAAATAAGAGCATCGGTCTTGATACTCTGAAAAGTATGCATGTCAGAAAAACCGGAGCACTTATAAAGGCTTCCCTTGCTGCCGGCGCAATTCTATCCAAAGCTGAAGAAGTAGACATAAAAAATATTATGGATTTTGGTGAGCTTATTGGTCTTGCTTTTCAGGTTGCTGATGATATTCTGGATATATCCGGCTCGGAAGAAAAGCTGGGCAAATGTATCCATAAGGATGCCAGGATTCATAAATCAAATTTCATAAGCTTCTATGGACTGGAGAAGTCCGGACAGATAGCAAAGGAACTCGTTTCTGAAGCTAAGTCGAAGCTTGAAGGCTATGGAAACAGGGGATATAATCTCAGCCAGTTGGCAGATTATATTATTAACAGGGAAAATTAGTTTTACATTATATATTTTTTTTACAAACACCTGAGGAGAGGATATTCTTTGAGCTTTTATGTAGAGATATTGAATAACAAGGTGCTTCTGGCATGCTTCACAGCCTGGCTGATAGCACAGATTCTGAAAATAATACTGACCTTCTACAGCAGTAAAAAAATTGATCTTACAAGATTTGTGGGTTCGGGCGGTATGCCAAGCTCCCATACATCTTTTGTGATGGCGCTTTCCACTTCAATTGGAAGGATACACGGGTGGGATTCGGCTATTTTTGCCGTATCCCTGTGCTTTGCTTTTGTGGTAATGTACGATGCTGCAGGAGTCAGACGGGCAGCAGGAAACCAGGCGAAAATATTGAATATAATAATTGAAGACCTGGCTCATAATAAGCCTCTTGCAAATGAAAGGCTCAAGGAGCTTATAGGGCATACACCGAAGGAAGTACTTGCAGGCGCTATATTGGGAATAGTAATAGGAAATATAATGGTTTAAAATTTGAATTATGAGGTTGGGTAATAAATGTATAAAATTCTTGATGGAATAAATTCTCCTGATGATTTGAAGAAACTGAGCTACAAAGAGTTGGAGACCCTATCGTCTGAGCTTAGGGATTATATTATCACGGTAGTTTCTGAAAATGGGGGACACCTCGCATCAAATCTTGGTGTTGTTGAGCTGACTCTTGCCCTTCACAGGGTTTTTAGCACACCCAGGGACAAAATAGTGTGGGATGTAGGGCATCAATCATACATCCATAAGATTATCACAGGCAGAAGGGAAAAATTCTCCAGTATAAGGAAAATGGGAGGTATCAGCGGCTTTCCCAAGAGGGAGGAAAGTGAGCATGATGCTTTTGAAACAGGGCACAGCAGTACATCGATATCGGCAGCACTTGGTATGGCAAAAGCAAGGGATCTGGCACATGAAAACTATTCTGTGATTGCTGTCATAGGCGATGGGGCGCTTACGGGAGGTATGTCCTTTGAGGCCTTGAACCACGCCGGAGATTTTCCGACAAATCTTATAGTAATACTAAACGACAATGAGATGTCCATATCCCAGAATATAGGCGGCTTATCCAATTATCTAAGCAGACTCAGAACCGAACCTGCATATTTCAAGCTGAAAAATCAGATTGAGACTGTATTGAACAAGATCCCTCTTGTAGGGAAGACAATGTTCAGGATGGCGGAAGGCTTAAGGGATTGGTTCAAATACCTTGTTGTCCCGGGAGTTATTTTTGAAGAACTGGGCTTCAAGTATTTAGGTCCGATAGATGGTCATGATATACGGAAGCTTGAGGATGTGTTAAGAAGAGCAAAAGCATATAATGGATATCCTGTTCTTATACATGTTGTTACGGTGAAAGGCAAGGGATACTCCGTATCTGAGGATAGACCCCAGATGTATCATAGCATAAGTCCGTTTTTTATTGAGAATGGAGAGCTTAAGAAAAAGAGTACTAAGAAGACGTATTCCGAGTTATTCGGTGATACTCTGATGGAGCTTGCTGTGCAAAATGAAAGGATAGTGGCTGTTTCGGCTGCTATGGCTGAGGGAACAGGTCTTGGCGAATTTGCAGCTAAATACAAAGACAGATTTTTTGATGTTGGTATTGCTGAGCAGCATGCGGTCACCTTCTGCGCAGGCTTGGCTGCGGGAGGCTTCAGGCCTGTATTTGCAGTATATTCAACATTCCTGCAAAGAGCATACGACCAGATCCTGCATGATGTCTGCATGCAGAACCTTCCGGTGGTATTCGCTATAGACAGAGCTGGTATAGTTGGTTCTGACGGTGAGACTCACCAGGGAGTATTTGATATTACTTATTTAAGACATATTCCCAACATTACAATTATGAGTCCCAAGGATGGAAGAGAGTTAAAAGATATGTTGAGGCTTGCCTTATCCCTGGATGGACCGGCAGCTATAAGATATCCAAGGGGAAATGCCAAAGAGTTTGAATATCCCTATATTCCCCTGAAGCTGGGAAAAGCTGAAACTATTTTTGAAGGGAAGGACGGCGTGATTATCTCAGAAGGAAATATGGTATTCAGGGCTTTGGAGGTATATGAGAAGCTTAGGCAGGCAGGTAGAAGCTTCACAGTCATCAATGCAAGATTCTTAAAGCCTCTTGATGAGAAGCTCCTTCTGGAGCTGACAAGGAAGTTTGAAATAATTTACACTATTGAGGATAATATGATAAGCGGTGGCTTTGGAAGCAGTGTTCTTGAGCTGTTAAGCAGGGAAAAGGCTGATACTGATGTTAAAATCATAGGCTATGAGGACAGCTTCATACCTCATGGAGAAAAGGAAGAGCTTTATACACTCAAAAAGCTGGACAGTGATAGCATATTCAACATAATCATGAAGGAGTAAGGTGCATTGGAAGAAAAGGAAAGACTGGATGTACTGATTCATAGACTCGGCCTGGCGGAAAGCCGGGAAAAGGCCAGCGGCCAGATTATGTCCGGAATCGTATATGTAAATGGTGTTAAAGTTGACAAGCCGGGAAGTAAGCTTCCGTCGAATTCAAAAATAGAGATAAGAGGAAACGTACTGCCTTACGTAAGCAGGGGAGGACTGAAGCTGGAAAAGGCGCTTAAGGAATTTGACCTGAAGCTTCAGGACAAGGTAGCTCTGGATATTGGTGCATCCACCGGGGGCTTTACAGACTGTATGCTTCAGAATGGGGCAAAAAAGGTCTATGCAATAGATGTCGGTTATGGACAGTTAGCCTGGAAGCTCAGGACAGACAGCAGGGTAGTATGCATGGAGCGGACGAACATAAGATATCTGACTCATGAAATAGTTTCCGAGTATGCAGATTTTGCATCCATTGATGTGTCCTTTATTTCATTGACAAAGGTACTACCTGCTGTAAAGCAGCTTCTGAAAGAAGAAAGCGGAGTAGTATGCCTCATAAAACCACAGTTTGAAGCAGGCAGGGAAAAAGTAGGGAAAAAGGGTGTAGTAAGAGAAAAGCATGTGCATATTGAGGTAATTGAGAAAATAATCACATTCTGTCGTGATGAAATGGGATTTTTCATATCAGGCTTAAGCTACTCACCTGTGAGAGGGCCAGAGGGCAACATCGAATACCTGCTTTACCTGTCCTCCGGCAAAGTTCCAGTGAATAATGCCGGGGAGCCTGATATACCGGGTGTCGTATCAAAAGCCCATGAGCTTTTAAATTAGCTAAATGAATATATAGTAAAAATTAGTAGATAATTTTATATACTTAATATAAAATAAAGATAATATCAGAAATTATGAGATAAACAGCCGATATAGAAGTTATGTCCCGGGTAATAGCAAATATTTACAAATACCGCATTAGTATTCTATAAATTTACATTGGATGGTGTTTTAGGCAGATGAAGCTGGGGATAATTCCAAACTTGAGCAAAGATGATGATTTGAGTGTAACCAGAAGTATTTTATACTGGTATGCAAATAAAGATATAAAGCTGCTTCTTGAGTCTGACATTGCAGAAAGACTGAATTACAGAAACAGCGGTTTCAGCCGTGAGGAGCTTTATTCTCAAAGTGATGTGATAATCGTACTTGGGGGAGACGGTACAATACTTAACATAGCAAGACAATCTTCAAAGTACGGGGTACCCTTGTTCGGCATCAACCTTGGACACCTTGGATTTCTTGCAGAGGCGGAAATAAGCGATATGTATCTGTCCCTTGAAAGAATTATGAATGGTGATTATTTGATAGAAAAAAGAATGATGCTGGAGGCTTTTGTCGATGGCAGCGAAGAAGACCTGAAAGAGCTCACTGCTCTTAATGATATAAGTATAACAAAAGGTATGCTTTCAAGAATGATAACCTTTTCTGTATTTATAAATGACAGCTTTTTTGAACTGTATTCTGCGGATGGCATTGTAATATCCAGTCCTACAGGGTCTACAGCCTATTCCTTATCCGCAGGAGGCCCTATTGTCAGTCCTGAGCTCAAGGTTCTGGTAATAACGCCTATATGCCCCCATACCCTTTATAACAGGTCAATTGTGGTGTCGGAAGAGGACGAGGTCAGAATCGAAATCTGTGAAGAGAACTCTGAGGTAATGCTTTCTGTTGATGGGCAGGATTCATACAGATTAGTACCGGGAAAGGTTGTCAAGATCAGAAGCTCAAACTGCGTTACCAACCTGGTCAAACTAAAGCAGAGAAGCTTCTTTGATGTATTGAGAAGAAAAATTTCTGAGCGTTAGTGAAAAGTGTTAATAATCACTCAATAGGGAGGTATAGTATGAAAATATCCAGGCATGCAAAAATTTTGGAGATCATCGAAAGACATCCGACAGAGACACAGGAGGAGCTGGCAGAAGAGCTTAAAAAAAGCGGCTACAACATCACTCAGGCCACTGTATCCAGAGACATAAAGGAGCTGAAGCTGGTAAAGGTACTGGATGAGAACGGCATATATAAATATGCCACGATGAAGGAACAGGACAGCATGTTGAACGAGCGCCTTGTAAAAGTATTCGCCGAATCAGTCCTCAGTATTGACTATGCAGGGAATATAATAGTCATCAAGACATTCTCAGGTGCTGCCAATGCAGCATGCGAGGCAATAGATGTATTGGATTTCAAAGAAATGGTCGGTACTATAGCAGGGGATGATACAATTTTTGCGTTGGTAAGAAATCCGGATAATGTTGAAGTGGTAATTGACAAGCTGAAGAAGTTGATGAAATAGGTGATGCAATAATGCTTATTGAGATAACAATAAGAAATTTTGTAATAATTGAGCAGCAGGTAATTGCCTTTGAGCCCGGACTCAACATTATAACCGGAGAGACGGGATCGGGAAAATCACTTGTTATTGATGCGCTATCCGCAATAACCGGGGGAAGGTTCAACAAGGAAGATATAAGAGCCGGTGAGGGTAAGGCATCGATCGAAGCTCTTTTTTCTATTGATGGTGCTGAGTATATCGCAGGCATTCTGGAAGAATACGGAATAGAGTTGGATGAGGATAAAAGCCTGATTATCACCAGGGAAGTGAATATACAAGGTAAATCGGTATGCAGGATGAACGGACGAGTAGTGACAATGTCTATGCTTAAGAAAGTCACACAGTATCTTGTGGATATAGTAGGACAGAATGAGCATCAACTACTTTTCAACACCATGAAGCACGGAGAGTTCGTAGATAATTTCGGAGGCAGTGGCATAACTGTTATAAAAAATGAAATTAAGCTGTTAACGGACAAGCTCGACGGTCTTAAGCTCAAACTGGACAGCATAAGCGGCAATGCTGCTGAAAGGGAAAGAAAGCTGGACCTTCTGAAATTCCAGATGGAGGAGATCAAAAACGCAAAGCTGAAGCTTAATGAAGATGAGGAATTAAAAAATAGAAGGCACCTGCTGATAAATGCAGAAAAGCTGCTTAAAGGCATTACTCATGTATATACTAATCTGTTTAAGGGAGACGGTGGCAGCAGGAGCGCCACAGATATCCTTAACGACGGTGTAAGCAGCCTTGGAGAATTAGTTGGAATAGACGAAAAAATAGAAAGCTTCAGAACAGTAGTAGAGAATATGGTCTATCAGCTGGAAGATATCAGGGGAGAGCTTAGGGTATACCGAGACAGCATAGAGTTTAACGACAATGAGATAGATATTCTTGAGGAACGGCTGGATCAGATAAACAAACTGAAAAGAAAATACGGAAGCAGTATAGAGGAAGTACTGGAGTACATGGATAAAGTCTCAAGGGAATTTGATGAGCTGACAAACAGCGAGAAGCTTGCATTGGATACGGAAAGGGAGATTGAGGCAGTGTGTGAACAGTACCAGATAAAGGCAGTGCTGCTTTCCGGCAGAAGAAAGGATATGGCGCGTAAACTCGAGAAGCTTATCGAAAAGGAGCTTCAGGAGCTTAACATGCTCGGTTCAAGATTTATTATCAGAATAACAGGTGATGAAGGTACGGTAAGCAGTAATGGCTTTGACAGAATAGAATTCCTGCTGTCACCTAACCCTGGAGAGCCTGAGAAGCCCCTCAGCAAAATTGCTTCAGGAGGAGAAATGTCGAGAGTGATGCTTGCTATAAAAAATGCTTTTTCTGAAATTGAGAAGGCTCCATGTGTCGTATTTGATGAGGTGGATGCAGGCGTAGGCGGTCAGACAGCCAATATGGTAGGGCAAAAGATCAAGGCAATATCAAAAAACACACAGATCCTTTGTATTACACACTTGCCTCAGATTGCCAGTCTCTCAGACAATCACATTTATGTTGACAAAGTAGTGGAAAGTAACAAAACTTTCACAAAAATAAAGATCCTGAATAATAAGGAAAGAATTGGGGAAATCGCCCGGATGCTTGGCGGAAACGAGAACATCGAAGCATCAATTGCACATGCAAAGAAACTGATCGGGAAAATGTAATGCAAAAAATTACTTTTTCCCATTTTTTTATATAAAAATTCACATTTTGACCAATGTAATTAATGACGTGAGTTGTAGTTATTAATAGAATAATAGGACTTTAAAAAGGTTAACTTAAATAAGAGAGATTTCTGAATTGAAGGTGGACTCTTCTGGGGAATCAGGAGAGTGATGCTATTGCATAGAAAAAACCACAAAAAAATTTTTTTATACACCACTCTTATAATATCAGTAGTCTGTCTGACAAATATAATATTCACTATATATAGTTTTCCTGATGAAATAAATGTTATACAGGGACAAAGCAGAAAGCTGACCGAGAGCAAGCTTTTCAACCTTGAGCTTGATGAAGACTATGAAAAATGTATAAACCTTAGCAAGAATACTGTAATGTCTTCTTTTCTATTGGCAGGTGGAGAAGGAAAGGGAAAGGCGAAAGCCAGCCTGAAGCTTCTGGGAGTTTTTCCAATAAAAAAGGTTACTCTGAATATTATTCCCGATATTAAAGTAGTACCATCAGGAGAAGCTATAGGCGTTAAAATAGAATCAAAAGGAGTATTAATTGTCGGGCTGTCCAGTATAACTGATGTAAAGGGCAGAAAATGCAGCCCTGCTGCAGATGCAGGCTTTGAGGTCGGCGACAAGATTATAAATATTGATGGGAGAAGGGTGGAAAAGGAGAAGGATATAGTAGATTATTTGAACAACAGGAAGAACAAGGATGATAAGATTAAAGTAATGGTGGATAGAGAAGGTATCAAGCACGATTTTAGTGTCAAGCCTGTAAAATGTGAAAAAGGTGAAGGTGAAGAGGATAACGTATATAGGATCGGCTTATGGGTAAGGGATAATATAGCAGGCGTAGGGACGATGACTTTCTACGACCCCGAAAGCAGGGTGTTCGGTGCCCTGGGTCATGGAATAACTGATATTGACTCAGGAGTGTTGGTGGATATTAATAGTGGAAGTATACTAAAGTCAAAAATTGCATCAATACAAAAGGCGAGAAAAACAGTACCGGGAGAACTGGTCGGTATATTTTACGATAGTGATGATGCATACGGAGTTATAGAAAAGAATACGAGCTTCGGAATTTATGGGAAGCTTAACAATAAGCAGAATCCCGGCAGAAACAAACCGGTTTCGGTTGGCCTGAACAGTCAGATCAGGGAAGGACCTGCAAAGATATTGACAACTATAGAAGGTAACAAGGTGGAAGAGTTTGGTATAGAGATACAGAAAGTTATGAGACAGAGCAGTTCGGAATCCAAAAGTATGATAATCAAAATAACAGATAAGAAGCTTATTGAAAAAACCGGCGGGATTGTTCAGGGAATGTCAGGTAGTCCCATTATTCAGGATGGTAAATTAATCGGATCTATAACCCACGTGCTTGTAAACGATCCGACAAGAGGCTTCGGTATTTCTATAGAATGGATGCTCAAAGAGGCAAATATTGATTTTGGAAAACGCCTTAAAAGAGCCTCTGGTGAATAGTCTAAAGGCTGTGATTTCACAGCCTTTTCTATGTTGTAATATATACTGGATTTATTGTTTATATAGTATAAAATAAAATAAGGCGAAATATGTAGAAAAATGAAATTTGTTGCTGTATTAATTTGTACGAAAATGTTTAACGATTATACGGCAGATAAAAGCAGGAAACTAAACTACTTTGTCGAATATCAAGTCAAGAGAATAACAATTTATGGGAGGAATACCAATGAACTTACAAAAAATTAAGATCCTTATAGCGGATGACAACAAAGATTTCTGTATTATTCTAAATGAATACCTCAACACACAGCCGGACTTTGATGTTGTGGGGATAGCAAAGGACGGCCTCGAGGTAGTAGATATGATAGAAAGCAAATTCCCGGATGTTGTAATCTTAGATATTATTATGCCTCATCTTGATGGACTTGGAGTACTTGAAAGACTGAATTCAATGCAGATGGAGAAAATGCCTAAGGTTATAGTGCTTTCAGCCGTTGGTCAGGATAAGATAACACAGAAGGCTCTTACCCTTGGGGCAGAATATTATGTTGTAAAGCCTTTTGATATGGAGGTTTTTGCTAAAAGGATAAGAGAGTGCTTTGGAATGATCAATGATGAAGTTGAAAGAAAGAACTATATTCAGCCAGCTAATATCATAGTTCCGGCAGCTGCTTCTCCAAGAGAGCTGGAATCAGCTATAACAAATATTATCCATGAAATCGGTGTCCCCGCTCATATTAAGGGATATGTTTATCTGAGAGAAGCAATAACCATGGTTGTTAACAATATGGAGCTTCTGAGTGCGATTACCAAGGAATTATATCCTTCAATATCTAGAAAGTTCAGTACAACACCAAGCAGGGTGGAAAGGGCGATAAGACACGCAATTGAGGTAGCCTGGGGAAGGGGAAGAGTCGATGTTATAAACAATCTGTTTGGCTACACAATACATAATGTTAAAGGCAAACCAACGAATAGTGAATTCATAGCTATGATTGCAGATAAATTAAGAATCGAGATGAAAATAAGCTAACATTACAATAAAAATCTCCAACGCGAAATTCAAAGCAGCAGCAAAACATATACCAAATGGTGCCTCGTAACGTATATCCCTTCTTGAGCATACGAGGCACTGAATCAAGGATGTGATGATTAACATTATGAAAGACAAGAAAGTTGTTGTGTTAATAATCACTAGCATATAGCAATATATCACCTGCTCGCTTGTCGGAAGTAATCTAACAACGAACAGGTGTTTTTCTGTCTATATGCATACAAGCTGAAAAAATGGGTTTTTAGCACAAATATGTAAAAACGTACAATAAAAGTAAAATACTTTCGCGAAGTATATATATAAGGAGAAATACTGAAGGTTTGTATTTTTGTAATGGGGGGAATATTTATGATTGGAATGGGCTTGAAAGCAGGTGAAAACAGGGAGATATTTAAAAAAATATTGGTTAAAGGCTTTTTGATCACTGCAGTCAGCTATGCAGCAACTTTTATAATAGCACCTGTATTATTGGAAAAGCATTACAGCCTGATTCATACTATTGTAGAACTTTTATGTATATACATTGCACTTTCCTCCTTTTTTATAATATGGAATTCATACAAGGAAACAGTAGAGACATATCATTTAATAGGCTTTGGATTCCTTGCAGTAGCTGTTTTTGATTGCTTTCATACCTATTATTGGATCGCAGCGGGTACTACTACACCGGAATATAGGGATCTGACAACAAAATACTGGATGATAGGAAGGCTTGCAGAGGCTCTGGTATTGGCTGCCGTCTCAATGAAGCTTGGCAAATACCGGCTGAACAAGTGGAAAGGCTTATTATTCGTACTGGGCGGCTCAGCTGGCCTATCCTTGCTGCTATTGCTTTTTCCCGGACTCCTGCCTGTGATGCTTGGTAAGTCCGGGCTTACTCCTGTAAAAATACTTCTGGAGTATGCTGTCATAGCTCTCGCTGTTTTCAGTCTGTATAAACTAAAGGATGAGCTTGACAATGAAAATGGCATCTCGTATAAATATATTTTTATGTCGCTGCTTTTTATAATCCCTGCGGAGCTGTCTTTTACGCTTTATACAGAAGTGAATGGCTTTTATAATCTGTATGGCCATATTTTGAAAATCATATGCTACTATAATTTATACAGGGCAGTGTATGTGAGTAGTGTTGAATATCCATATAAAAGGCTGGCGGAGGCCTATGAGAAGCTGGAGGAGAAAAATACCAGAATCAAGGAGATAAGCGACATCCTGAATGATACATTAGATGCCCTTCCAATAGGGATCATGAACTATGAGGCCGACCGAAAAATAAAATACATGAATAAGCGCCTGGAGGAGATACTTGCCTGTGATAGAAACAAACTGTACGGATTGACGGCAGAGGAGTTTCTTGAGGTTTTCCCAACAGCCGATAATGAAGAAAAGAGCATTTTTGAATTAACCAGCTTGAGCAAAAAGAATTCAGTAAGCACGATTAGAACCTACAAGACCTTGCAGAATGAGTATGTGAAGCTTTCTCTGACTTCACAGAATATAAACAACGGGATCATTGTATATTTTTATGAGGTGAAAAAAGAGCAGGAAATAAAGAACTTCCACCTGCAGACACAGACAGTACTGAATGCAGTGAACAACTGTGTGCTTATGACAGACCAGAATAAAAAGATAGTTTTATGCAATGAGGCTTTTAAGAAGATATTTGAAACAAACGAAATCGATTTGATAGGGATGTCTTTGGATAGCTTTTATGAAAGCATAGGTCTCAAAGTTAAGGAACTTCAGGAGTCCACTCAGGATGAAGAGTTCGATAAGCCTCATGAAGTTTCCATTACAACATTGAAGGGAAATAAAAGAGAATTGCTGGCGTATATAGACCATATCAGAAACATTGAGGAGGAGATAATCGGAGCTATCAGTGTTTTCACCGACATCACCGAACTGAATAAGCAGAAGCATAGCATGCAGCAGCAGGAAAAGCTGGCGCTTATAGGCCAGATGGCTGCCGGCATAATACATGAAATAAAGAATCCCCTGTCAACTATAAAGGGTTTGAGCCAGTTGATTGCCGCCAGGTCAGATGTGGATAAGATCAAGGAGTATTCTGCGGTGATCAATGTCTCAATTGATGATGTCACAAAAGTAGTCAATGAATTCCTGAGCTTTGCCAAGCCAAAGCCCATAGTCAAAGCCAGGACGGATATAAACAGGATTGTCAGAGCAATGCAGCTTATTACTGAAACACAGTGTTATACGAAGAATATAAGGATCCAATTCCATTATTCCTCCTGCACTATGGAAATAACTGCAGATGAAATAAAAATCAAGCAGGTTATACTGAATATAACAGAAAATGCCATTGCAGCCATGGAAGATGTTGAACAGCCGGAGCTCATAGTATCAACCTATTATGATACGGATAGCGGAGAAGGTGTTATACGGATATCCGATAATGGGACAGGAATGGGAGCTGAAGTACTTGCCAAGCTGGGTACTCCGTTCTTTACCACTAAAGAAAAAGGTACAGGTCTC